>DASVVO010000089.1:0-252578 GCA_036386515.1 Pyrinomonadaceae bacterium | reverse complement strand
CGAAGAGCGCAGTCCCCTTCGCGTTCCTTTCGGCGGGCACGCGCGCGAGCGAGCGCAGGTTGACGGGCGAGCGTTTGAAGATTTGCGTCCACGCGAGCCGCGCGAGGCGGGAACGGGCGAGCGGCGTCGCCCGAAACAGCGGGCTGTTGAGCGCGTCGAACGGGTCGTGCCCGGCGTAGTCGCGCGCGCGACACCACGCGGCGAGATCGTCGAATGCTTGCTCGGAGCCAATCATAGAGGTCAGAGGTCAAAGGTCAGCGGTCAGTCTCGATCAGTCTTTTACTGACCTCTGACCTCTGACCTCCGACCTCTGTTCGTCGATGCGGCGCGGCGTCTCGACGAAGCTCTCGTGCCACAACTCGAAGACGAGGAGCGTCCAGAGCAGCTTGCGGTGGTTGGCGGCCCCGCGCTCGTGCTCGTCCTGGAGGCGCGCGACGTAAGCGGCGTCGAAGAGGCCGTGGCGGGCGAGGCGCGCGGGCGAGAGCAGGTCGCGCGCGAGCGGGCGCAGCCGGCCCTTGAGCCACTCGGCGACGGGCACGCCGAAGCCCTTCTTGCCGCGCCGCGTGACGAACGGCGGCAGGTGCGCGCGCATCGCGCGCTTCAAAATATACTTCGACGTTTTGCCGTGCAGCTTATAACTTGCCGGGAGCGAAGCGACGTATTCCACCACGCGGCGGTCGAGGAAAGGCGCACGCACTTCGAGCGAAACGGCCATGCTCGTGCGGTCAACTTTCGTCAAAATATCTTCCGCGAGATAGAGCTTCGTGTCGAGATACTGCATTCGTTCGACCGTATCTACAGCGTCGCATTCTTCAAGCAGCGCACGCGCGCCCGCGTAGATGTCCATGCTCGTCGCACGTCGCGCGGCGGGCGTGAGCAACAGTTCCTGCTGCTCGGGCGTAAACGATCCGAACCAGACGTGATGCCGCGCCACCAGATCGTCGTAGCGCATGCCTTCGATGAACTTGCGCGCCTTGAAATCGAGCGAGAGATTCTTCGTCTTCACCGGCAGGCGCTTGACGATTGATTCGACGAACAGACGACGCGCCGCCGGAGGTACACGCGCGTAGAGCCGCGCAAACTTGTGCGCCGGGTACATCTGGTAGCCCGCGAAAATTTCATCGCCGCCGTCGCCGCCGAGCGCAACCGTCACGTGCTGGCGCGTGAAGCGCGAGAGCAGGTAGGTCGGCACGACTGACGGGTCGCTCAAAGGCTCGTCCATCCACGAACCGATCTCGCCGATGAGGTCGGCGGCGAGGTTCGAGTTGAGACGTTCCTCGTGGTGGTCGGTGTGGAGAAAGTCTGCGACGCCGCGCGCGTAGGCCGATTCGTCGAAAGATTTTTCGGCAAACGAGATCGAGAAAGTTTTGACCGTCTCGTGCGAGGCGCGCACGGCGAGCGCGGCGACGGCCGAAGAATCCACGCCGCCCGAAAGGAGCACGCCGAGCGGCACGTCGGCCACGAGGCGCAGCCGCACCGAATCGGCCAGCAACTCTTCGACGCGCGCCGCCGCTTCCGCTTCCGTCGGCGTGCGCTCCGGCTTGTGATAGCTCAGTTGCCAGTAAGGCCGCACCTCGATGCGCCCGGCTTCGAGCGTGAGGGCGTGCGCGGCGGGAAGTTTCTGGATGCCCTCGTAGATCGAGAGCGGCGCGGGGACGTAATCGAACGAGAGGTATTGGCGCAGCGCGTCCACGTTCAGACGCGTTCTGACCGACGGGTGCGCCAGCAACACTTTCGGCTCCGAGGCGAACAGCAGCCGACCCTCGAACACGCCCCAGTAGAGCGGCTTCTCGCCGAACGGGTCGCGCGCGACGAACAACCTGCGCCGCCGGGCGTCCCACAGGGCGAAGGCGAACATGCCGTTCAGGTGCGCCAGCATCCCCGTGCCGTACTCTTCGTAGAGGTGCGGCAGCACCTCCGTGTCCGACGTGCTGCGGAACGAGTGGCCGCGGTCTTCCATCCGTGCGCGCAACTCGCGGTAGTTATAAATCTCGCCGTTCAGGACGACGGAGATTTGACCGTCCTCGCTCACGGCGGGCTGTTCGCCCGTCGCCAGATCGATGATCGCGAGCCGCCGCATGCCGAGCGCGATGCCGGTCTCGGTCATCAACCCTTCCGAATCCGGCCCCCGGTGCGTCATCCGCGTACACATCGAGCGCAGCAACTCGCGCGCGCCCTCCGCTTGCGGCGTCCGCGCATCCATGTATGCCCATCCGGTGATTCCACACATAAAGAAGTGATGAGTGATGAGTGATGAGTGATAGGTGGTGAGTTAAGCACGAGGCCGGTGTTTTATCTCATCACCTATCACCCATCACTTATCACTTGTTTTCAAATCCTATTCGCTCGCGCACGGCGTAGATGGTCTTGGCCTGCGATTCGTGATAGGTGCGCACCTGCATCTCGGCCAGCAGCCCCATCAGGAAGAATTGCACGGCGACGGCGAACATGACGATGGCGAGAACGGGCAAGGGCGTCTGCACGAAGTCGGCCTTGTGAACGAGCTTGAGGAACAACGCCCACAGTCCGGCGATGAACGACACGGCGAACGCCAGCACGCCGAATGAGCCGAAGACGTAGATCGGCTTCGTCTGGTACGACGCCATGAACTTGATCGTGACGAGATCGAAGACGACCTTGAGCGTGCGCGACAGCCCGTACTTCGAGACGCCCATCGTGCGCGCGTGATGATCCACGGGTATCTCCGTCACGCGCGCGCCCGCCCAGGAGGCGTAGATCGGGATGAAGCGGTGCATCTCGCCGTAGAGCCGCACGTCCGAGAGCGAGTCGCGGCGGTAGGCTTTCAGCGAGCAGCCGTAATCATGCAGCGGTACGCCGCCGATCCACGAGATGAGGCGGTTCGCCAGCATCGAGGGAAACTTCCGCGTGACGGCCTTGTCCTGCCGGTTCTTGCGCCAACCGGAAACCACGTCGTAGCCCTCGTCCAATTTCTCCAGCAGCCGCCGGATGTCGGCCGGGTCGTTTTGCAAATCGGCATCCATCGGGATCAGCACGCGCCCGCGCGCCGCATCGATCCCCGCGCTCATCGCGGCGGTCTGCCCGTAGTTGCGGCGCAGGGCGATGACCCGCACGCGCGCGTCGAGCGACGCGATCTCGCGCAACACTTCGAGGCTCGCGTCCGACGAACCGTCGTCCACGTAAATGATTTCCGCCGTGCGTCCGAGCGTCGAGAGGGCGTCCGTCATCTTCGCGTGGAGCGGGCGCAAATTCGGCTCCTCGTTATAGACCGGCAGAAAGACGGAGATGTCCGGCGTCTCGCCCGCGCCGTCGCCGCCGCCCGCGTCCGCGCCGCGCACGTCAACGCGCCGCCGCTTCAAAGTCTCTTCTTCTTCGTAAACTCTCATCGCTACTCCACCCTCCGCGCCACGCACACGGCGGAGACGCCGAAGGGAAAATTCAGGCCGCGCTGTAACCAGAAACGCTCCGCGCCGAAGAGGCGGCCGAGCACGCCGTTCAAGGCCGACACGTTGATGTTGTTTTCCGACGCGGGGCGCGCGCCCGTCGCGCGCATCAAGAGGCGTCCCGCGAGGATGGGCGCGAAGAAAGTCAGGTTCGCGTAGGTCGCGCGTTCGACCGCGAAGCCCGCGGCGGCGGCGCGCTCCGTCAGTTGCGGCAGCGTGTAGCGGCGGCGGTGATGGCTCACGTCGTCCTGCACGCCCCACAGCCACATGAAGGCCGGGACGAACAGGAGCGCGCGCCCACCGGGACGCAAGACCCGCCGCATCTCCCGCAAGCCTGCGGCATCGTCGTCCAGATGCTCCACCACGTCGAGCGCGGTCACGAGGTCGAAGGAAGCGTCCGGGTAGGGCAACTGTTCGGCCGCGCCGAGTTTCACCTGGCCGAGGCCGCGCTCGCGGCAGAAGGCGAGCGCGTCTTCCGACACGTCCACGCCTTCAACCTCGCCGAACCGCGCGAGCATCTCCAGGTTCGCGCCCGTGCCGCAGCCCACGTCGAGGATGCGCGGCCGCGCGTGTCCCTCTAAATTCAACGTGGCGACGATTGACCGGATGAAACTTTCGAGGATGCGGCGACGCCCGGCGAACCACCAGTGCGAGCCTTCGACCTCGTACATGATGGCGTAAGTGTGCCGCTCCATCTCGCGCGGCAACAGCGGCAGCCCGCCCGGTTTAACTTCACTCGCCATCTTCTTTCCCGCCTTCAATGCGCCCGAATCCGCGCCAACTGTTCTGATTGTGCCAGCCGATTTCGACCCCGGCCGCCTCGATCCCGCGCCACCACTCCGCAAACTCCGCGCGTGAAATGTAGAAGGCCGTCGGCGCGACGAGGTGGTCGAAGACGATGGTGTGCTGCTCGCGCCAGCCGAAAGCGGCGATTGATTTCAGGTAGTCATTGTAAAACAAATGGCGCGCGAGCGTCGCGCCGCGCGCGCTCCGGTTCGCGGGCGCGTAGACGAGTTTCGTGGCGGCGTAGACGAGCGCGGTCGGGAGTTTCGACAGGTGCAGCAGCGCGCGCCGACTGATGCGCGACGTGACGTGCTCGCGCAGCGGCGACACGTAGCGCGTGATCCACTCGTTGTTCTCCGCGCCGTAGACCCACGCCGACAGGTGACCGCCCGCGCGCACGCGCGTCGAGAGCGCGACGAACCCGGCGCGCGGGTCTGGCAGGTGGTGCAGCACGCCCACCGAGAACGCGTAATCGAACGCGCGCCGCCGCACCGGCAGATGATAGATGTCGGCCTGTACGACGTGCGCGTTCGGCAGGTCGCGCGTGGCGGCGAAGGCCGTCTCGACCGCGTCGCTCAAATCCACGCCGACGACATCGCGCGCGCCCCACGCGGCCGCCAGTTGCGTGTGCCGCCCCTTCCCACACCCGCCTTCGAGCACGAGTTTGTCTGTGAAGAACTCCGGCCGGACGGGCGCGAGCCAGCCGCGAAACTGCTCGTCGTAGCGTTCGTCGGTCTGTGTGAAATGCTGCCATTGCCAGCCGAAGTTCTCGGCCGTCGCCGCCTTCTCGCTCTCGATTTCACTCACGTCCGCGAAGCGCGGCACGCCGCGCCGCACCGCGAACCGACGCGCGCAACTCGCGCACGCCAACTCGCCCTCCAAAATCTCCCTCCACCCGCGCGTCTCGTCCGCCTCGCCGACGGATGCTAACGCCAACTCGCCCTCGCACGAAGGGCACGCGAGATATTGCAACAGACGTTCTTTCATAAAAGGGATGAGGGATGAGGGATGAGGGATGAAACGGATGATCCGGTTGATTGAATGTTTTTCTTATTCATCCCTCATCCCTCATCCCTCATCCCTTGATCGTTGAACCACGCGACGAAGCGGCGAATGCCCGCTTCGATCTGCGTCTGCGGGTCGTAGCCGAGCAGGCGGCGCGCTTTGGAGATGTCGGCGAAGGTCTGCGGCACGTCGCCGGGTTGCATGGGGTGGCGTTCGATAACGGCCTTGCGGCCGAGTTCCTGTTCGAGCAGCGCGATCAGTTCGCGCAACTCGACCGTGCGGGATTCGCCGAGGTTGATCGCTTCGTAATCGGTCGCCGTGTAGTCGATGGCCGCGCGCACGCCCGCGATGATGTCTTCGACGTAGGTGTAGTCGCGCCGCGTCGTGCCGTCACCGAAGACGGGGATCGGCTTGCCCTGCGAGATCAACTTGGCAAACTTGTGGATCGCCAGGTCGGGACGCTGCCGCGCGCCGTAGACGGTGAAGAAGCGCAGGGCGACGCAGCGCAGGTCGTGCAGGTGCGCGTAGGTGTGGCAGAGCATTTCGCCCGCCGCCTTCGTCGCCGCGTAAGGGCTGATCGTCTGCCGGATGGGGTCGTCTTCCGAGAAAGGCACTTTCGCGTTGATGCCGTAGACGGACGACGACGAGCCGAAGACGAACTGCGGCACGCCGGTTTGTCGCGCCGCTTCGAGCAGGTTGAGCGTCCCCGTGATGTTCGTCTCGGCGTAGAGGAACGGCTCGGTCAGCGATGGGCGCACGCCCGCGCGCGCCGCGAGATGCACGACGCAATCAAAACGCGCGGCGGCGAAAATTCGCTCCAGCGCGGCGCGGTCGCGGATGTCCGCCTCGACGAGTTGATAATCGTCGCGCGAGAGGTGCGGCGCGACGTTGGCGCGCTTGAGCGCGGGCGCGTAGAAATCGTTGAAGTCGTCCACGACCGTGACGCGCCAGGCGTCTTCCGCGAGCAGGCGTTCGACGAGGTGCGAGCCGATGAAGCCCGCGCCGCCCGTCACCAAAATGTTCCGCTTATTCATCAAGCTGTGTGCGCCTCTCCCTTGCGCGCGTAAATCCACAAGTGCCAGCCCCAGCGCGCGGCGAGTCGCGCCTCGAAGCCGCGCGACAGTAAATTGCCGACGACTGGCAACCAGCGTTTATTCAAAAAGTGGGTCGCCGTTTCGACCTCCGCGAAGTCGCGGAACAACTCGCGCGCCTCGCGCCGCGAATAGACGCGCGCCAGGGGGTTTCCCGCGCCGTCCGTGTTGCGGTTCAGAAACTCGCCCGGCGCGAGATAACTCTCCGCGTCCTCTTTCACGCGCGCCGCGTGCTCGCGCAACGATGCGACCGGCTCGCCCGTCAAACGATGCGCTAACTTCAAGCCCGCTTCCCGTTTCAACAGGTGCGCGCCCGCGCGCCGGAGCACGCCTATGTTCACGCGATAGTTATAAGAGTTGCGATGATAAAGCATGACGACCGCGCGCCCGCGCGGCCGGAGCACGCGATGCACCTCGCCGACAGCCCGCGCCGTGTCCGGCGTGTGATGCAGCACGCCGTGCGAATAGACGAGGTCGAAAGACTCGTCCGCGAAATCCAGGTGCTCCGCGTCCGCCGTGCGAAACTCCCCTTTGAGGCCGTAGACCTCGAAGCACGTGCGCGCCAGCCCCACGGCCGCCTCCGTCAAATCCACGCCCGTATAATCCGCGCCCGCGCGCGCAAACTGCGCGCCGTCCGTCCCCAGCCCGCACCCGATCTCCAGCACGCGCAACCCGCGCGCCCGCCCGAACCCCGCCGCCGCAGGGATGTGCCACTCCGTCCCGTAGCGATGCTCCGCCACGCGCTCGTAAAATTCACGCGACCCCATCTCGGCGTCCGTAAACTTCGTCCCGCACGGGTTCGCCTGCCAAAAGGCGCGCACCTCTTCCTTCAACCTGTTCCCGTTATCACTCATTGGAGAGCCAGTCCGGCGGCCACTTACTTTTCACCCGCGAACGCGCCTTAAACACGCACAGACGGGAATTTTCGCCCCACGCGAAACCGTGAAATTAACATGCTCCATTCGCGTGCGACAAGCGAACGAAATGTTCAAAGGTAAATCACGCAAGGACAATTAGCCGTCACTCACCCTTAACCGCCTCTTATCGCTCTTCCTGTTTACTGAAATCGCGGCATCACCACAACAGTTTCTTGCAACTGTATCAAAAATTGATATAGACTTTCAGTATGTCAAGCGAGCAGCCACATGAAGAACCCAAAAGCCAGCCTCAGGAAACGGAGTCGGTAAGTGAAAGGCTTGTTAGAGACTTTAGGACTGGGAGCGCTGAAGACCGCAGCATCGTTTTTGCGGTCGAACCTCAGGGAACACTTGGCGAGAGATCAAGCCACATCTATATTGACAAACAAGGTAAGGTGCATATCACACTGGGAGCTGTTTTAGATTCGAAACAGCAGATAAGCGAAGAAGAAGAAGCGGAGCGGTCTGTCAACGAACTTCTCGCGCAGATCGATCTAAGCCGCGAACGCGCACAAGCCGCGCAGACAGAGATCGATCAACTGAGGACTGAGACCCGCCAGCTTATCGCCCACCTCTTTGCCGCATGAGCATATTCTCCGATCTCTTTAATCTCGCCAAACGCGTCGTCGGCCTCGCAGACGACCTTCAAAGGTATCAAGGTGAGATTAAAGAGATACGGCAAGAACTCCGCGACCTCACATTAGCAGTTCATGGAATAGCCCAGGAGTTACGACACACGAAGGAGCGTGCGGAAGACTCACACGACCGCCTCTTGCTTGAGGTGGAGAATAGACTGCTTAAGCTGGGACGTGAACTAACGTCAGGCGATCAAGCTGAAAAAAGGGATTGAAGGTTCACCGACCGCGCTAGACCTTCCCTTTGGCCTTGCGCGTGCTTTTGGCTTTACCGTCATCTATTCGGATTAACAAGTCTCCCGGTTGACATTCCAACGCGCGGCAAATTTCGTCGAGGACTCGGAGTTCGATGCGGTTTGAGGATTCCGCACGCTCAATTCTCGTCAATGTGTTGAATTGGATGCCCGTTTCCTGTGCCAGCCAGTAACGGGATTTACCACGCGCTTCGAGAAGTTCCTTCAGCCTAACCTGAATCATAAATTGCTTATAGCACAGCCATCACGGCAGTAATATTCTCGACTATTGACGTATATGCGACTTGTCGCGTATAAGGACATGTCGGTAATTGTTAGGAGTTGGGATAAGTTTTTCACCTACAAATTTATCCACATTGATGCTGCCGGAATGGAGGTTGCCGTGAGTCTTGCAGAGGAGTTGCCGGAGGATGCCGAGAAGCTGATTGTTGATCAGGAATGGCTAGCGATGTCGGTCGAGTCAATCTTGAAAGGCGACCCCGACGCGCCGGAAACGCTGGCTCGCGTGTTCATCAGTTTCAGGTCTGCCATCAAGAGCGGCTTGCGCGGCATGAATCAGTTGGACGAGGCTTTGCTGGCGACAATCGAAATAATCTATTTGCAATCAAGTGCGCACACGGCCGCGCTCAAGTTGTACGTGCTGGCGCAGGAGGGACACGTGAGGATTGAAGATGAGCCGCTGAACGTGCTGGGCGCGGCAATCGCAAGGAGCAGGGCGGGTGCGGAACGAGAGAGGATTAAGGCGCGAGGTCGTGAGCGTCGTGCGTAGAAAGATAGTCTTTTAAGTGGGCGTAGGTGGGGTCAGTCCATAAACTCGCGTTGCCAGAGTTCGAGGGTGAGGAGTTGGAAGACCTGGAGGTTGTAGTCTTCGCGCCCTGACAGGTTGGCGTCGATGATGCGGCGAACTTCGGTGGGGCGGAAGAGGCCGCGACGGCGAACGGTTTCCTCGGAGAGTAAATCTTCGACCATGGGCTTCAGCGCGCCGCGCAGCCAGGAGCGGATGGGCGCGCCGAAGCCCGCTTTTTTGCGCCAGACGACATCATGCGGCAGCAGGCTTTCGGCGGCGCGTTTGAGAATGTACTTTCGTTTGAGGCCGCGGAGTTTGAGGTTGACGGGCATGCGCGCGGCGAGTTCGACGAGTTCGACGTTGAGGAAGGGTACGCGCACTTCGAGGGTGGCGGCCATCGAGGTCTTGTCGGTGTAGGCGAGGTTGAGGCAGGGGAGAAAAGTTTTCAGGTCAACATAGAGCAGGCGGTTGAGCGGGGCGGCGTCGGCGACGCGGGCGAAGTGGCGTCGGTGTTGGCGGTAGGCGTCGAAGTCGCGCGTGGCCTCGTTCAGGTCGTCGGTGTAGAGGCGGCGTTTGGCCGCGTCGGTGAAGTAGGTGCCGAAGCCGAGGTAGCGTTCCTCGAAATCGAGCGCGGCGGAGCGTGTGAACTTCTTGGCGTTACGCAGGGGCGCGGTGAAGCGTCCGGGCAGGCCGCCGGGCAGGGCGTTTGAGAGGGCGGACATGAGCGGACGGCGCAGGATGCCGGGCACGGGGTCGAACGCGCCCGCGAGCCGCATGGCGAGTTGGCGCGGGTAGCCGGCGAAAACTTCGTCGCCGCCGACGCCGGAGAGCAGCACCGTCAGAGTTTCGCGCGCCGCACGCGAGACGAGATAGCTCGTGATGACGGCCGGGTCGGCGACGGGTTCGTCCATGTGCCGGACGAGTTTCGGCAACAGGTCGCACACGTCCGGTTGGAGCATCAACTCGTGATAATCAGTGTCGAGCAGTTTGCCCACCTGGCGCGCCCAGCGCGCGTCGTCGGGGATGATGTCGTAGCGCAGGTCTTCCTGCTTGATGCCGACGGTGTAGGTGGAGACGCGCCGCCCGTCGCTGTGTCGATTCATCAGGGCGACGATCGACGATGAATCCACGCCGCCGGAGAGGAACGCGCCGAGCGGCACGTCCGCCACCATCTCCAGCCGCACGACGCGCTCCAGAGTTTCCAGCACCCGCTCGCGCCAGAACTCCTCGCCGCGCCCCTCTTCGATCTCGGCGAATGACACGTCCCACCACTCGCGCACGCTCACCTCGCCGGCGCGCCACGTCAAAACGTGCGCGGGCGGCAATTTGTGGATGCCGCGAAAGACCGTGTGCGGGTCGGGCGTCCAGAGGAAGGTGAGGTATTGATTGAGGGCTTCCGCGTCGAGCGCGCGTTCGACCAGCCCGGTCGAGAGGATCGCTTTGATCTCGGAGGCGAAGATGAACGACCGACCCGCAGACCCCGCGCCCGCGCCGTTCTCTTCCCCGGAGCCGAACGCGTAATAGAGCGGCTTGATGCCGAGGCGGTCGCGCGCGAGTATCAACTCCTGTGCGTGCGCGTCCCACAGGGCGAAGGCGAACATGCCGTTCAGACGCGCGAGCGCAGGCACGCCCCATTCGGCGTAGGCCGCGAGCAGCACTTCGGTATCGCAGTCGGTGCGAAAGCGATGTCCTGTAGTTTCGAGTTGAGCGCGCAGTTCCCGGTAGTTGTAAATCTCGCCGTTGAAGGTGACGGAGTAGCGGCCGTCGGCATAGTGCATCGGCTGGTGCCCGGCCTCGCTCGTGTCGATGATCGAGAGCCGACGGTGGCCGAGGCACGCCTGTCGGCCTTCCGCGTCAACCGGCGCGGCCGTCCACACACCTTCGTCGTCGCGCCCGCGATGCTCGATAGACGCGAGCATCGCGCCCATGCGCCGCTCAGGATTTCGACCGATGATTCCGGCGATGCCGCACATAATTTTAAGAGTGACGGGTGACAGGTGACGGGTGACAGGTCAGAACAATACAAGTTCCCGGTTTTAACTTGTCACCCGTCACCTGTCACCTGTTACCTATCACCCGTCACTTGTTACCTGTCACTTGTTACCTGTCACCTGTCACTTCCATCGCCTGTCCCGTGCGCAGGGAGTCGCGGATGCGGAAGGTGGCGCGCGTGGTGGCCGCGAGGTCTCGGAGGGCGATGGGCGCGGGGGTGTTCGCCCTGACCATTTCGCAGACGGCGCGCACCTCCGCGGCCTGTCCTTTGTCCTGCGCGCGCAGTTTCGCCTGGGGTCGCTCGCGCCCGCGTTCGTAGAGCGTGGCGGAGCGGAAGTCTTCGATGACGAAAGTACGGCCTCCGCCGAAAATCTCGATGCGTTCTTTGGCGAGCGCGCGGTCGCCTTCGGCGAGATAGGCGATCTGGCCGTTCGAGCCGTCGCTGAAACGCAGCGTGACGACGATTGAATCTTCGTCGAGTGTCTCCTCGTTGCGGCCGGCGACCGCCTCGGCATAGACGCGCGTGACGATGGCCCCGGTCAGGAAGTGCATCAGGTCTATGAAGTGGCAGACCTCGCCGATGATGCGCCCGCCGCCCTCGCGCGGGTCTTGAATCCAGTGGGTGCGCGGGATGCGACCGGCGTTGATGCGATAGAGGATCGAGAGCGGTTCGCGGCGCGCGGCGAAGGCTTCGGCGCAGGCGCGTGCGTGCGGCGAGAAGCGACGGTTGTAGCCGACCATCAGTTGACCGCGCGACGCGTGCGCCGCCGCCAGCACGCCGTCCAACTCTTCGTCGTTGAGCGCGAGCGGTTTTTCGACGAAGACGTGTCGCCCGGCTTCGAGCGCGCGACGCGCCAGGGGCGCGTGCGAATCGTGGCGCGTGGCGATGACGATCAAATTTGCGCCCGCGTCCGCGATGACCTCTTCCGCGCTCGCGACGACGCGCGCGAAGTCGTATTTCTCGCCGATGCCGTGCGCCGAGATGCCGGAAGCCGTGGCGATGGCCTGGCCGACCGCGCCGTTCGCTTTGAAGTTCGGGAGCAGAAACTTTTGCGCGTAGCTGCCCGCGCCGATCAGGCCGAGGCGCACGTCCGCTCCGGCAGGAGCGCGCGCGGCGGACGCGTCGTGCGCGGCGCGACGTTCGATGCTGCGCCCGATTTCGCGCTCCGTGTCGTAGTTGAGCACGATGCCGAGATAAGGCTCCTTCGTCTCGCCCGCGATGAGGTTGTAGGCGCGCTCGCCGTCCGCGATGGAAAACCTGTGCGTGATGAGCGGCGCGAGGCGCACGCTGCCCGCCGCCACGAGGTCGAGGAAGGCTTCGAGGTTGCGCCCCTCAGTCCAGCGCACGTAGGCGAATGGGTAATCGTGGCCGCGCTCCTCGTATTCTGGATCGTAACGACCCGGCCCATACGACATCGAGACTTTGAGCGTCAGTTCGCGCTCGTAATAAATTTTGCGCGGCACGTTCATCCCGACGAGGCCGACGGCCACGACGCGCCCCTTCAGACGCGACATCTCGCCCGCCAATTCAACCGGCTGATCGGAGGAGGTGGCGGCCGTAATCAACACCGCATCCGCGCCGCGCCCGCGCGTCCACTCCATGACGGCGTTCAAAGTCTCGCCGCCGGAGACGGCCGCGTCGTCCGCGCCGAGCGTGCGCGCGAGGGCAACTTTCGCGGCGTCGAGATCAAGGCCGAAGACGCGGCACCCGTTCGCTTTCAGAAGTTGGACGGTGAGTTGACCGAGCAAGCCGAGTCCGATGACGACGACTGATTCGCCGAGCGTGGGTTCGGCGAGCCGCACGCCTTGCAGCGCGATTGCGCCGAGCGTGCCGAAGGCGGCCGCCTCGAAATCAACGGCGGCGGGCAGGCGCACGCACAGGTTTTTGGGCACAGATAAAACTTCGGCGTGCGAAGCGAAGCCCGCGCCCGCGCAGGCCACGCGGTCGCCCGCGCTGAATGCCGTCACGTCGTCGCCCACGCCGACGACGATGCCCGCCGCGCTGTAGCCGAGCGCGTTGGCGGCGTTCAGTTTCGCCTGCACGGCCGTGAGGGTGTTCATCAAGCCTTCGCGCTGCGCCTTGCGGATCACCTGACGGACGAGGTCTGGGCGTTCGCGCGCCTTGCCGATGAGGCTCTTGCGGCCGAGTTCGACGGCCATGCGCTCCGTGCCCGCGCTGATGAGCGAGGCGGCGGTGCGCACCAGCACGCGCCCACGTTGCGCGATGGGCGGCGGCACGTCGGCCACGGACACTTCGCCCGTCTTATAGTTTTGCAAAATCTGTTTCATGCGCCGTCGTTATCTCGCGCCCGCTTCCCTGTTCTCTCAAGTGACCCGGAATTGCCGCTCGGTGCTCTCTGCGCGCCTGCAAGCTCAAAGTAATGCCTGCCGTGGCCGCAGCCGGCGGGACATTGCTTCAACTCAACTTGTCCGCATTGCTTCAACTCGACTTGTCCGCGATGAGTTGATTATATATTGCCAGATACTCCGGCGCTACGAACGGGGCTGTGAACCGCCGCGCGAGTTCGAGATTGTTGCGACGCATGGCCGCGCACGCCTCCGGTTGGTCGAGCAGCCGTGCGATCTTTTCCGCGAGCATGCGCGGATTCTTCGGCTCGACCCAGAGGCAGTTGTCCGGCTCGCTCAGGTAATAGGCGGCGGCGCGAATGCGCGTCGTGATGACGGGCAGCCCGGCGGCGAGCGATTTGAAAATCACCATCGGGAAACCTTCGTAATGATAGGTGGGGAACAAAAGCATCGTGCTGCCCGCGTAAAACTCCGGCGTCTCCGCTTCGGGCACGTAGCCGAAGAAGCGCACGCGTTCCTGCAAACCTAGACGCGCCACCTCCGCTTCGGCCGCCGCGCGCGCCGTGCCGTCGCCGAGGCAGAGCAACTCGAAGGCGCGCCCCTCGTCGCGCAGGATGGCGCAGGCGCGAATCACGTCCGTCAAACCTTTGGCCGGAATGAACCGCGCGATGAACAGCAGGAGCGGCGTCTCCGCGTCCGCGCCCAACTTCGCGCGCAAGTTTGCTCCTGCCTCAGTATCGCCCGCCGCGCCCGCCACCACGTTTTTGACGACGAAGAGTTTGCGCCGGTCAACGCCCGCGCGCGTGAAATTCTCGCGCTCCTCCGATGAGAGCAGCCCGATGCCGTCGGCGCGCTCTAACACGAAGCGCACGAGCGCGCCGACGGCGGGGTTGCCCGTTTCAAACAGCGCGGCGTCCGAGCCGTGGAACTTCAAAAAGATTTTGGCGCGCGTGGGCTGCAAGAGCCGCAGGGTCGCGGCGTCGCGCAGGAGCGCCATCCGGTCAAACGAGGTGTTCAAGTGAACGATGTCGAACGGCTCGCGGCGCAGACGGCGGCGCAACTGTCGCGCCGTCGAGAGCACGCGCGCGACGCGCTGCCGGAGAGTCGTCCTGCCGAGCTTTTCGCCGTAGACGTAAGTCTCCGCCGCGACCTCCGCGCCGAGCGCGCGCAACTCCGCGACGAAGGGCGGTTCGCAAGCCGCCGGGCCGCCCAGCGATTCCCGGTCGGGCATCCCCATCAATACGCGCACGCGTGGCGTTTCCTGTTCATCGAATAAGCGAATGGATGTGTAGAACTTGAACCGGCGAGATCATGGCACGCTGGGCAGAGACTTGTACAGTTTGAGTAAATTCGCGATGTGCGTTTCGATGCCGAATTCGCGGGCTGCCCACACGCGCGCCGCCGCCGCGAGCCGCACGCGCCGCGCGCGGTCGGTGATGAGTTCGACGAGACGGCGCGCGAGATCGTCTGCATCGCCTGTGCGAAAGACCGAAGCGTGTTCGCCCCCGTTCGTTACTTCCAGCAGCGCGCCGATGTCGGAGACAATTGCCGGCACGCCCGCGAGCATGGCTTCGACGACGGCCACGCCGAACGAATCCTGGCGCGACGAGAAGACGAAGAGGTCGAGCGCGCGCAGGATACCCGCGACATCCGCCCGCTTCCCCAGGAAATGCACGCGCTCCGCGATGCCCTGCTCGCGGCAATAGTCCACGCACTCCTGATAAATCCGCGCCGCGCCTTCTCCGGCGTGCCCCCCGGCAAAGGCGAAGTGCGCGTTCGGCACGCGGCGAAAAACGTCTGCGAGCGCGCGGCACACCGTCAGTTGATCCTTGCGCGCATCGGCGTAGAAGTTGCCGACCATGCCGAGCAGCAGGTCGCCCTCCGGCAGTTTCAACTCCGCGCGCAGGTCGCTCGCGCCCGTCGTCGCTTGCAGCCGCGACGCGTCCACGCCGTTATAGACGACGTGAAAATTTTTCGTGGTCGCAAAGCCGCCTTCCGAGTCGAGGCAGGCGAGCAGTTCGCGGCTGACGGCCACGTTGGCGTCCATGCGCGGCGCGAGAAACTTCAAGGCCAGACGGTTCTTCGCATCCGCCGCGCAGAGGTGAAAACTGAGCACGCGTTTGACGCCGGAGTCGCCGCGCGTCGCCAGATACGCGTGCAGGGCTTCGACCGCTTGGTGGCAATGCACGACTTCGACGGCGCGTTCCGCGATCAAACGCCGCAGTTGCCCGGCCAGTTTCAGATCGAGCGGGAGGCGGCGCGGGAGTTTGACGAAGTGCGTGCCGGAGCGTCGGAAGTCGTCTTCGAGTTCGCCGCCGCCGGTTGCCGCGAAGGTGAGTTCGAGTCCGTGCGCGCGCGCGTTGCGGCACACGTCGAGCGCGAGCGTTTCCGCGCCGCCGCGGTTGAGCGAATCGAGTAGGTGCAGGACTCTCATGGAAGACCGGACTTGTTTTAATATAGTGACCGGATGTTAAAAACGCCAGCAAGCGCGCCTCCCGCGCCGGGGTGGAACGACGCGGCCACCGTCTCCGTCGTCGTGCCCTCGTTCAACCACGCGCCCTTCGTCGAACGAACGCTGCGCTCCGTCTTCCGGCAGACGCTCGCGCCGCTCGAACTGATCGTCATAGACGACGGCTCGCGCGACGATTCGCCGCACCTCATCGAACGCGTGTTGCGCGACTGTCCCGTCGCCTGCCACTTTCTCGCGCGCGAAAATCGCGGCCTCTCGGCGACGCTCAACGAAGGTTTCGCGCGGTCGCGCGGTCGCTACTTCGCCTATCTCGGTTCGGACGATTTGTGGTTTCCGGGATTCCTGCGCGCCCGCGTCGGGGCGTTGGAAGCACGCCCGCGCGCCGTGCTCGCCTACGGGCACGCTTACAGCATCGACGCCGGGGATCGCATCATCGACTCCACCGGCGACTGGGCGCATTACCGCGACGGCGACGTGCGGCGGATGCTTTTGGAAACGCTCGCGCCGCTCAGCCCGACGGTCGTGTATCGCCGCGCCGCGCTCGGCGCGCACCGTTGGAACGAACAAGCGGGGCTGGAAGATTATGAACTCTACCTGCGCCTGTGCGCGGAAGGCGACTTCGCTTTCGACCCCGCGATTCTCGCCGCGTGGCGGCAGCACGGGTATAACACGAGCCGCAACCTCTCCATGATGCTGCGCGAGAAACTGGCCGCGCAGCAGCGCACGGCCGCCGCGCTCAACTTGAGCGCGCGCGAGTTGGCGGAGTTTCAGACCATCGTCCGGTTTCGCAGCGCGCAGGAGTTCATGCGGCGGGGCGAGAAGTTGAAGGCGTTGCAACTGGCGGCGGGAAACTGGCGCGGCGCGCGGCGCGCCGACGAGTCGTTAAAACTGCTCGCCGGTCTGCTCCTGCCGCACCGCCTCGTGGCGCGGCGACAGGCGCGAAGGCGAGAGCGCGCCGCCGCGCGTTACGGCGCGCTGGAAATTTGAACGCAGGCTGCCCGCTCTCTTTGCGTCCCCGCGCGAGTTTGATTTTCACCCCGGAGAAGCTGAGGCGCGAAGGAAGAGGTTAGCGCGTGGAAACCGCGCTCGTGGTTGAAAGCACGCTCGTGGTTGAAACCGCGCTCGTGGTTGAAAGCGCGTTCGTGGTGGAAGGCGCGCTCGTGGTTGAAGGCGCGTTCATCGCTTGGGGATTTACGATGCTTCCCTGACGTATCCGTACACGTCGTGGTGCTCGTCCCAGACGCGCTCGCCGAAATAGACTTCTGTGAGGCCGCCCGCCTCTTGGAGCCGCGCGCGTATCCACGCGGGAGAAGTGAGCGCGACGCCGTATCCGCCCTCCTGCCATTGGTAGTCTTCATAACCGAAGCCCGTCGCGGCGTAACGCGCCGTGATCGTCTCCACTTGTTCGCCCGTCAGCATGTAATCAAACTCGCCCGCGGGCATGCGGCGGGCGACGAAATCACCGTGCGCGCTGAACAGCAGGAGTCCGCCGGGCGCGAGGCAGCGCGCGAAGAGACGAAAGAGGGCGCGCGTCGGTTCGGCGTCGAGGTGCGTGATGAGCGAGCCGCACCAGATGAGATCGAACGACGTGTCGAAGGAGAGCGCGTCGAGGTCGGTCGCGGAATAGACGGGCGTCGCGCCGAACGTGCGCGCGCAAAAATCAACTCCGTCGTGGTCGAGGTCGCAGGCCGTGAAGGCGGCTTCGGGAAATCGCCGGACGAGGAAACGCAGGACGCGTCCATGACCACAGGGCAGATCGAGCACGCGCCGCACGGATGATAGCTGCGCACGCCGCAACGCTTCTTCGAGCGCGCGCATCGCCGAGAGTCCGACCTTGAAATAATGCGCGCCGTCGCCCGTGTACATCGTGTCGCGCGGCGAGATGCGGCTCTCCACCGGCCGCAGGAGTTCGCGCTCGGTCGCGTTCAGCGCGCCGGTTTCGAGCAGCCGCCGCTTCTGCCCCGCCGTCCTGAACGGGAGGGCGCGCACGCCTCGGCGCACAGCCCCTAGACGCGTCCTCAACGAACGCGGAAGAATTTGTTTTAACGTGTCGCTCATCGCTTTCGACTCCGGCCGGGACAGGCTAGCCCGAAGCGTTGGACAGCATGCACCACCCCACCGCGAAGACGCAAACGAGAGAGAGCGCGCATACGATCACGGTGAGGACGAAAAGATGTGCGCGGAGAGAATAAAGGCGGAAGGAGGAAAAGAATCAAACGCCCGGTTGAGCGGGTTCTTTTCTTCCTTCCGCCTGGCGGGCGGTTCAATCGGGCATCTGACCGGCCGGGCGTTTACGCGCGCCGGGGGCGCGTGTGGGAGGCGACGCTCCCGCGCGCGGCGGCGGCGTGGCGTTTCAGATTTAACAGGGCACGCAACCGTTGCCGCCGGGGTCTGCGCAACAAACGTCGAGGATCGTCTCTTGCCGGTAGGCGGTGCTCGTGCCGCTGAGCGTCGATGTCCCGTTACAGTAGATCATGCCGGTGCCGACGTGATTCGAGTAAGACGCGTCGCTGTAATAGAGAATTTCTTTCGCGTACCTGATGCGGCAATAGCTGGAACTCACTCCGCCCGCATTCAAGGGAATGAACGCGCTCGACAACACCAACGTCAGGATCAATGAGGCGAAAACAAAAGGCTTCTTCATTCTGAAAAAAAGTTTCATAGCTCCTCCTAGGTGAGTAGTGCTAGAGCGGCGTTTGGTTCGCGTGAGACTGGCCGAAACAATCGCCTGTGCAGGGGGTTCGATGGGGTGCGGGCAATCTACTCTCGTCCCCGCGTAAGTGTCAAGAACATTTTGCCGCGCGGCTTCGCGCACCCTTTTGGACGCGAACGTCGCCCCGGCCTCGCGCCCTACATTCTTGACGCTTCACCGTCGTGTGTCTAGACTTGCCCCGTACTCTTGACGCAAAACTTCTCCGGCCGCCGCCGTCACGCGCGCGCGCACCGGCCGACCCTGGCGAGGCTCGAACGCCTTCGGACGCGAATCGAATTTGATGGATTCACACACCAGCGACCCAATCGCGTCTCCGCGCCATGCCGCCGCCGTCGCGCCCGTCCCACCCGCACCGCCCCCATCCGAGACAGCCGCCGACGCCCTCGCGTTGCCCGACCGGCCGCTCATCCTGATCGAGTCGGAAGAGACGGGCGTGCAGTTCGCCTTCGCGGATTTATGGTCATACCGCGAGTTGCTCTATTTCCTGACGTGGCGCGACATCAAGGTGCGCTACAAGCAGACCGCGCTCGGCGCGGCGTGGGCGATCATCCAACCGCTCGCCACGATGCTCGTGTTCACGCTCGTCTTCAACCGGCTCGCCGGACTCGACACCGGGCGCATCCCCTACCCGCTCTTTGCCTACACCGGACTTTTGATCTGGACGTTCTTCGCCAACGCCGTCACGAACAGCACCAACAGCCTCATCACCAACACGAACCTGATCACGAAGGTCTATTTCCCGCGCGCCTTCATTCCGGCGGCGGCCGTCGCCGCGGGGCTGGTTGACCTCGCCATCGCGGGGTTGATCCTGATCGGGCTGGTCGTCTATTACGGCATCACGCCGACGTGGGGGCTGGCGTTCGTGCCCGTCTTCCTGTTGCTCGCGGTGCTGCTCGCGCTGGCCGTCGGGATGTTGATCTCCGCGCTGACCGTGAAGTATCGCGACCTGCGCCACGCCCTGCCCTTCCTGATTCAATTCTGGATGTTCGCCTCGCCCGTCATTTATCCCGCGAGCCACGTGCCCGGACGCTGGCGACACCTGATCGCGCTGAACCCTCTGACCGGCATCATCGAGGGCTTTCGCGCCGCCCTCTTCGGCGGCGAGTTCGACCGCACGGCGACGCTCCTGGCCTTCGTCGTCACCCTCGTCATGCTCGCCGGTTCCTTCTACCTCTTCCGCCGCATCGAAGAGACTTTCGCCGACATCATCTAGACGGCCGCCGATGAAACCGACGATGAAACCGATTGTCACCATCGAAAATGTCAGCAAACGCTACCGGCTCGGCGGCCTGCATCCCGGCTACCTGACGTTTCGCGACATGCTCGGCAGCGCGCTCGGGCGCGTCGCCTTCAAACGCGGCGGGGGCGGCGACGAAGGGACGGCCGGCGAATCGCGGCGCGACTTCTGGGCGCTCCGCGACATCAACCTCACCGTGCGGCCGGGCGAACTCATCGGCATCATCGGCCGCAACGGCGCGGGCAAATCAACGCTCCTGAAGATTCTCTCGCGCGTGACGAAACCGACCACGGGGCGCGTGGCGATGTACGGGCGCGTCGGGTCGCTGCTCGAAGTCGGCACGGGCTTTCACGCGGACTTGTCGGGGCGCGAGAACGTCTTTTTGAGCGGCGCGATCCTCGGCATGCGCCGCGCCGAGATCAAACGCAAGTTCGACGAGATCGTCGCCTTCTCCGAACTCGAACAATTCATCGACACGCCCGTCAAGCGATATTCCTCCGGCATGTACGTGCGCCTCGCCTTCTCCGTCGCCGCGCATCTCGAACCCGAAATTCTGATCATGGACGAAGTGCTCGCCGTCGGCGATGCGGCGTTTCAGCAGAAGTGTCTCGACAAGATGCACGCCATCCGCCAGCACGGGCGCACCATCTTTTTCGTCTCCCACAGCATGCCCGCCGTGACGCGCCTGTGCCGCCGCGTCATCCTGCTCCACGAGGGGCGAATCGTGTGCGAGGGCGAACCGCAGGCCGTCGTCAACGAATATCTCAGCGCGAGTTGGAACATCACGGCCGAGCGCGCGTGGTCGAACGCGGCGGACGCGCCCGGCAACGAGGTGGTGCGCCTCGCGCGCGTGCGCGTGCTCGACGAGACGGGCGAGAGCGCGACGGCGTTCGACATCCGCCGCCCCGTCCGCATCGAGGTGACTTACGACGTGCTCTTGGGCGGGCACGTGCTCACGCCGCACGTCGAGTTTCACAACGACGTGGGCATCGAGGTCTTCAGTTCGCACGACACGGCCGAACCGTGGCGGCGCGTGCCGCGCGAGACCGGCCGCTACTCCAGCGTCATCACGATCCCCGGCAACCTGCTCTCGGAGGGAACGCTGCGCGCGCACGTCGCGGTGATGTCGCACGTGCCCCGGACAACGCTCCACGCGCAGGCGCAGAACGTCGTCGCGTTCCAGATCATCGACAGCCAGCAGGGCGACTCGGCGCGCGGCGATTACATCGGCCCCATCTCCGGCGTCGTGCGCCCGCTGCTCGACTGGGCGACCGCGCGCCTCGACGCACACGCGACGCGGGGACACCACGCCCCGCCGCCCGGTTCGTAAACACTTCCGCGCATGAAGAAACGGCTCCAGGAAAAATTGCCGCTCCCGGCGAAATTGTTGTTGAAGCAGTTGCTCGTCGTGACGGTGGGCGCGGGCGTCAAACTCGTCGCGGGCGTCTACAACTTCGGCGCGCGGCTCCTCGGCTTCGCCGCCAAACACGGCCTCGACCTGCACGCCGCCTGGAACGTCACGCGCCCACCGCACACTCTCGCCGCGCCCTCTCACACGACGCACTTCGGCGCGCGGGATTTTCTATTTCTGACAAACGCGCTCTCCGGCGCGCAAAGCGCACGAGACGCGCGCGACCGACCCGCGCCGCGAACCTCCATCGTCATCCCCGTCTTCAACCAAGTCGAGTTCACCTTCCAATGCCTGCGCTCGCTCCTCGGCGAAATTGATTTCGACGAGACGGAAGTGATCGTCGTCAACTACGGTTCGACCGACGAGACGGCCGCGCTGCTCGCGCATTTTCAAGGTCTCGTCAACGTCATCGACAACGAAGCGGGCGGCGGCTTCGTCGGCGCCTGCAATCAGGGCGCGGCGACCGCGCGCGGCGAGCATCTGGTCTTTCTCAAACCTGACGCGGTGGTGCTGCCCGGCTGGCTGACGCACCTGCGCGAGACGGCCGAAGGCGATGTTTCGGTAGGCGCGGTCGGTTCGATGTTTCTCTCCGCCGATGGTCGCGTGCGGGAGGCGGGCGCGGGCGTGTGGCGAAACGGGGCGGCCTTCCATTACGGCCGGGGCGGCTCGCCCGACGACCGCCGCTATAACTTCGCGCGCGAAGTTGACTACTGCTCCGGCGCATCGCTACTCGTCCGCCGCGAACTCTTCGAGCGGCTTGGCGGCTTCGACCGCCGCTACGCTCCCGCCTCTTACGAAGACGTTGACCTCTGCTTCGGCCTGCGCGCGCTCGGCTGCAAAGTCGTCTATCAACCGATGTCGCGCGTCATGCGCCGGGAGGACGCGACGGCCGGGCGCGATGACGCCGTCGCCGGGCGCGAACGCTATCAGGCGATCAACCGCGCGAAGTTCGTCGAGAAGTGGCGAGCGGTTTTGGAGCGCGAGAATCTGCCGGAAGACCCCGCGCGCGCCCTTGAAGCCTCGAACCGCAAGCGCGCGCCGCTCGTCATCGTCTTCGACGAACGCATCCCGACGCCCGACCGCGATGCGGGCAGCGCGCGCATGTTGTTCATCCTCAAGTCGCTCGCGCGCTCGTGCCGCCCCGTCTTCGTGCCGCTCAACCGGCCGCACGGCATCGAGTATGAACGGCTCTTGTGGAAAGAGGGGATCGAGACGGCCAACATCGTGGAGTACAACCGATTGCTGCGCGAGCGGAAGTTTCACGCCGCCGTTCTGAGCCGCCCGCTCGTCGCGGACGGCCTCATCAATTCACTGCGCGGCATCGACCCGTCGCTCAGGATCGTTTTCGACATGGTGGACACATATTTCATCCGCCTCGAACGCGAGAGCCTCATCACCGGGGACGAGAGCGCGGCGGCCGAGGCGCGGCGTTATCGAGAGATCGAACTGCGACTCGCGCGCGCCAGTAATCTCGTCTGGTGCGCTTCGTCCGAAGATAAGCACACGGTCGCGCGCGAACTGCCGGAAGCGCGGATCGAAGTGATCCCGACGATTCACCCGCTCCACGGGCGCGGCGAGAGTTTTGCCGCACGCGAGCATCTTCTGTTCCTCGGCAATCTCGCCCACCGCCCGAACGCCGACGCCGTGCATCACTTCATGCGCGACATTTTTCCCCTCGTCAGAGGCGCGCTTCCGGGCGTCAAGCTCTACGTCGTCGGCGACAACGTGACGCCGGAGATCGCGGCCTACGCCGAAGCGGCGGCGGACGTGGAAGTGCTCGGTTACGTGCCCGACGTGGAACCGCTGTTTCGCCGCTGTCGCTTGATGGTGGTGCCCCTGCGTTACGGCGCGGGCATCAAGGGCAAACTCGGCGAATCGCTCTCCTACGGTTTGCCGGTCGTCACGACTTCGACCGGCGCGGAAGGCTTCGGCTTGACCGGCGGCGTCGAAGCGTTGATCGCGGACGACCCGCGAGAGTTCGCCGCGGCGGTCGTGCGCGCCTACGAGCGGGAAGATTTGTGGGAGCGGCTGGCGGAACACGGCCACCGGCACATCGAAAAATATTTCACGCCCGAAGTGATCGCCGGGGTCGTCCACGCCTCGCTGCGGGAACTGGGAGTCACGAAGGCCGTGACCGGAGCGGGCGAAAGTCTCGCCGCGCCGAAACGGCCGGCGGGTTGATGACGGGATGTCGTGGCTTCGACGCACCGGGCGTCCGCCGCGCGCGCGTCGTTGCGGCTTGAGACCTTCAGCGCGGCCAATGCGGTTCGAGCAGCGCGTTGAGGATGCGGTCGGCGGCCTGACCGTCCCAGAGCGGCGGGAGGCTTTCGCGCGGATGATCGAGAGCGTCGAAGGCGGCGGCGACGACACGGGCGGCGTCCGTGCCGACGAGACGGTTCGTGCCGTGCGTGATGGTGATCGGGCGTTCCGTGTTGTCGCGCAAAGTCAGACAGGGAATGTTGAGCGCGGTCGTCTCTTCCTGAATGCCGCCCGAATCCGTGAGCACGAACGAAGCGCCGCTGAACAGGCGCAGGAAATCGAGATAGCCGAGCGGTTCGATCAAACGCAGGCGCGGGGCGAGGGCGGCGACGCGCGCCGCGAGGCCGAACTCTTCCAGACGGCTGCGCGTGCGCGGATGCACAGGGAAAATGACGGGGAGGCGTTCGCCGATGCGTTCGAGCGCGACGAGGATGCGTTCGAGCGGTTCACGCGCGTCTACGTTCGACGGGCGGTGCAGCGTCACGACCGCGTAATCCGCTCCGCGCCCGAAGCCCAACTCCTCGCGAATCCGCGAATGCCCCGCGCGCTCCATCTGCGCGTAGAGCGAATCGATCATCACGTTGCCGACGAAGCGGATGCGCTCCGGCGGGATGTTTTCGGCGAGCAGATTTTCGTCGGCGTCGGGCGAGGGCGTGAGCAGGAGGTCGGAGATTTGATCGGTGACGAGACGGTTGATCTCTTCGGGCATCGTGCGGTCGCGGCTGCGTAAGCCGGCCTCGACGTGCGCGACCTTAACCCCCAGCTTCGCGCAGCAGAGCGCGCAGGCGAGCGTCGAATTCACGTCGCCGACGACCACGACCCAATCGGGCTGTTCGCGCAACACGACCGGCTCGAAGCGTTCGAGCGCGGCGGCCGTCTGCTGCGCGTGCGTGCCCGACCCGATGCCGAGATGCACGTCCGGCTCCGGCAATTCGAGATCGCGGAAGAACGCCTCCGACATCCGCGCGTCGTGGTGCTGCCCCGTATGCACGACCAGCGGCGCGAACTCTCTCGGCCGCCGCCTCATCGCCTCCACGATCGGCGCGACCTTCATAAAATTCGGGCGCGCGCCCACGACGTTGATGACTTTGAGCACTATTCGTAAGCCTTGCTGCGATGCCGCACCGCAACGATCTCTACCACGCGACCGGCATCGTCCACCGTGTATGCACGGTTATTCATTCAGCAGACCTTCGGCGCGCAGTTCGGCCTCGAACTCCGCAAGCGGCAGGCTGCCCTCGCCCGCGCGTTTGTCGGCGACCAAGTTGTCGTAGATGTCTTCCCAGAGTTCGCCCCACTCCTTAAGGTCTAAGAGGACAGCCACCTTTTGCCCGTCGCTATCGGTCACGAATTGAACGCCTCTGACTGCCATTTTCGTGAATCACCTCTCTCTGCCTATAAACGGATGATGCGCGCGCTGCTATGCTTGCGCAGGTCGCCGCTGAGGGCGTTGCGCGTGTCAACGATGAGGGTGGAGAACGTGCAGACGCGCGCGTAGTCAACCGTGCTGTGGTCGGTGACGATGACGACGCAGTCGGCCGCTTTGAGTTCGTCGTCCGAGAGCGCGACGGATTGCAGCGGCTCGCCCGCGCTTTCAGTGTGGGCGTCGTCGAAGCGGATGCCGGAGACGTATTCGTCGTGATAGGAGACATCCGCGCCCTTGGCGCGCAGGCGGTCGATGATAGAGAGCGCGGGGCTTTCGCGCACGTCGTCAACGTCCTTTTTGTAGGCCACGCCGAGCAGGAGCACGCGCGAACCTTTGAGCGCCTTGCGTTCGTCGTTCAAGGCGTCGGCGACGAGCGTGACGACGTGGTCGGGCATCCGCGAGTTGACCTCTTCGGCGAGGCCGATGAAGCGCGAATCGAAGCCGTGCTGGCGCGCTTTCCAGGAGAGGTAGTGCGGGTCGAGCGGGATGCAGTGGCCGCCGATGCCGGGGCCGGGATAGAAGGGCATGAAGCCGAAAGGCTTCGTCGCCGCCGCGCGGATCACCTCCCAGGTGTCTATGCCGAGGGCGTAACAGAGGCGCGCCATCTCGTTCGCCATGCCGATATTGACGGCGCGGAAAGTGTTCTCCAGAAGTTTCGCGGCCTCGGCCACGCGCGCCGAAGTGACCGGATGCACGTTATTGACGATCTGGCCGTAGAGCGCGGCGGCCACTTCCGTGGAATCGTCCGTGCAGCCGCCGACGACCTTCGGGATGTTGTGCGTCTGAAACTGCGGGTTGCCGGGATCGACGCGTTCGGGCGAGAAGGCGAGCAGGAAATCCGCGTCGAGTTTCATGCCTCTTTCTTCGAGCATCGGGAGCAGCACTTCGTCGGTCGTGCCCGGATAGGTGGTTGATTCGAGGATGATGAGTTGGCCGCGCCGCAGGTGTTTCTGAATCTCGCCGGCCGCCGCGAGGATGTAGGAGATGTCCGGCTCCTTGGTTTTGCGCAGCGGCGTCGGCACGCAGATGATGATCGCGTCGCACTTCGCCAACTCGCCGAAATCGGTCGTCGCGCGCAAGCGTCCGGCCTCCACCAACTCTTTGACGAGCGACGAGCGCACGTCGCCGATGTAAGACTCGCCGCGGTTGATCTGCGCGGCCTTCGCCTCGTCAACTTCAAACCCCGTGGCCTGAAAGCCCTTGTGCGCGAACTCGGCCGAGAGCGGCAAGCCCACGTAGCCCAGACCGATCACGCCGACGTGCGCGCGCCGCTCACGAATTAACTCTGTCAGTGCTTCTTTAATCATAGAAAATTTTTAGCGTCCCGGTGTTGAATCAATTGGCAGGCAGACAATGAAGTTTATGACTTACTAACCATCAAAAGACTAGGTGAGCCGCGCGGCCAGTGTCAAGCGAGGCGCAAACCGCCGCCTTAGTGCCGCATCTGAGGCTGACGCTTGAACCTGTCGAGATACTTCATCAACTCGCGCAGATAATCGAGGCTGTTCTGATAGGCGAAACTCGCGGCGAAGAATGCCGTATTCCCAACCGCGACGACGCGCCCCTCTCTCGCAGCTTGCGACATCGGCGCGAGCAGTTCGGTCAACGCGTGGTCTGTGCTGTGGCGTGCGACACGTGCGATGGCGTCCGTGCGTCCGGCTTTAACGCTCTCCGAGAGCGTCACCATTTTTCTGATGAACGGCTCCGCGCCATCGCGCGTGGTGATGATCAGGGCGAGGAGGCGAATCTCGTCAAGCGGGAGGACAAATTGATCCGGGTCGAAGTCGTTCAGGAATGAGATCATCCACGCTCGCGCCTTCTCGCTCCGCTGCCTTTCGCTTTTCGTCATAGTTATCACACCCGCCCCGCAAAACTCAGGCTGACAATAGCCGCGCCGGTTTGTTATGTTATGCCCCTCGCGTGATTCTGAACTTTTGACAAACGCCCACAATAACCGATGCGCCACGCCGCCCCGAATCACTCGTGATGAGTGCCGCATGGGAGTCAAGCAAGAACAAACTCCCAACGGCTGTAACGCACAATTACAGTTTCGCTGTAATTATAGCTAAAGTCAAATTAATTCTTGACTTCAATATCCCGTCAGGGGGTAAACCTTGATGGGAAGGTCACCCCGTCCGAAGCCAAAACGATTGGCCGAAAAACTTCTGCAAATCCGGCTTTACCTTGATCTTTCACAAGACGGCATGCTCGTCCGCTTGGGACTTGATGCAAAGGTTTCACGCACAGCTATCTCAAGCTACGAGTTAGGCACAGGCGAGCCGCCCCTACCTGTGCTGTTGAAGTATGCACGCTGCGTCGGCATCTCGACGGATGTGCTGATTGACGACGAGTTGAACCTACCCGACAAATTGTTGAAAGGAACGCCGCGCGAAATCATCAGCCGCACGCGCACGCCTCGCACCAATCGCAAGCGATAACCCCGTGGACTCAAACGAGAAAATTCACGCGCCCAAACTCGAACGCGGCCTCGGCCTGCTCGATGCGACGATGATCGTGGTCGGCTCGATGATCGGGTCGGGCATCTTTCTGGTCTCGGCGGAATCGTCGCGGCTGGTGGGCGCGCCGGGGTGGCTGCTGCTGGCCTGGACACTCGCGGGCGTGCTCACCATCACGGGCGCGCTGTGTTGCGCCGAACTCGCGGCCATGATGCCGCAGGCGGGCGGCCAGTATGTGTTTTTGCGCGAGGCGTACAGCCCGGCCGTCGGGTTTCTGTTCGGCTGGTCGCTGCTGTTGGTGATCCAGACGGGCACGATCGCGGCGGTCGCCATCGCCTTCGCCAACTTCGTCGGCGTGCTCGCGCCGGGCGTGTCGGCGAGTAATTACCTCATCGCCCCGCAGCGCGTCTTCGGCCAATACGCCGTCAGCCTGTCAACGCAGCAACTCGTCGCCGTCCTCATGATTCTGCTCCTCACCGCGACGAACACGCGCGGGCTGCAACTCGGCAAACTCATCCAGAACAGTTTCACTTTCACCAAGACGGCCGCGCTCGGCGCGCTCATCCTGCTCGGCCTCCTCTTCGGCGCGAACCACGGGAGCGCGGCCTTCACCTCGGCCTGGTGGGACTCGGCGGCGAACGGTTGGACGCCGCAGGCCGCGCAAAGCGATCTCGCGCTGACGGGCACGCTCGCCCTCGTCGCTCTGTTGGGGCGGGCGATGGTGGGGCCGCTCTTTGCGCAATCGGCCTGGAACAACGTGACGTTCACGGCGGGCGAGGTCAGAGAGCCGGGGCGCAATTTGCCGCGTGCGCTGCTCGTGGGGTGCGCGCTCGTCGTCGCGCTCTACCTGCTGGCGAACCTCGCCTACGTCCTGACGCTGCCGCTCGCGGGGATTCAGACCGCGCCGCAGAATCGCGTGGCGACCGCCGCGATGGGCGCGATCTTCGGCGGGCGCGGCGCGGCGTTGATGGCGTGCGCGATCATCATCTCGACCTTCGGTTGCAACAACGGGCTGATCCTCGCGGGCGGGCGCGTCTATTACGCGATGGCGCGCGACGGGCTGTTCTTCGCGCGCGTCGGCACCATCAACGCACGCCGCGTGCCCGCCGTCGCGCTCATTATTCAAGGCGTGTGGGCTGCGCTCCTGACACTGCCGCGCACCGTCACGGAGACCGTCAACCCGCAGACGCTCGCCGTCTCCGTCGCCTACGGCAACGTCTACACGCAACTGCTCGAATACATCATCTCGGCCGATCTCGTCTTCTACGCGCTGATGGTCGGGGCGGTCATCCGCCTGCGCCGCAAGCTGCCCGACGCCCCCAGACCCTATCGCACGTTCGGCTACCCGCTCGTGCCGCTCGTCTACATCCTGCTCGCGCTGTTGCTCGTGCTCGACCTCGCCTACCTCACGCCGGAAACCTCCGGCATCGGCTACCTGCTCGTGCTCACCGGCATCCCCGTCTATCTCCTCTGGCGCAAGCGTCCGGGCGGAAGCCTCCCGGCGGGCGACTAAACTTTTGCGCGCCGTGGCGGCAAGGCTTGGAAGCCGTTTGCAAAGTAAAGCTGTGTTTGTCCCGCAGGGACGTTTGATCATAGCCCGGCCATTGATGGCTGGGAGAGTACCCTTTACAAAGAGTCCCGGAGGGACGATTGAATGTTCATCACCATTCAATCGTCCCTCCGGGACTCCATACTTTATCCTGCCACCTGGTTCCCGGCGATAAATCGCCGGGCTATTAGCAATCATCCCTCGCGGGACTCGTTCAGACAGCTTCTTAGTTCTCTTTGACGATCAGCACGGAATTGAGATTTCCGTATTCGTCTTCCTCTGTGTCGGGGTTCGCGGGGTCGAGCAGCCAGTTGCCGTCAACGATGAATTTGTAGGCGTAGCGATTCGGCGTGAGATCGACGCGGCAGACCCACTCGTCGCCTTCCCGCGCGAACAGCAACTGCGATTCGTTCCAATGGTTGAACGAGCCTGCGAGCACGACCACGCGCGCGTCCGCGTAGCCCTTCAACTTGAAAGTCGTGTTGCCTTTCAGGCTCGGCGGCGGCAGCAAGACCTTCCGCGCCGTGTAGAGGCCGCCCTCGTAGCGAAAGGTGAGACTGACGATGCGCCCCTCCTCGTCGCGGTTGAAGGTGTAACGCGTGCCCTCGACCTCGTCGAGAAAACTACGGCGGGAGCGGGTGGCGACGAGCCTGCGTTTTTTGACGAGCGTGGGCTTAATCCAGAGTTCGTTATTTTCGAGCGTCACGTCGAGCGTGGTGATGGGAATGAGCTTCGCGTCCAACTCATACCGGCCGGTATAAGTTTTCCAGACGGCCGCATCCCTCTCCGCCGCCGCATCCCGCTTCGCCGCCGCGTCTCTCTGCGGCTTGCCCTCCGCCCGCGTCGCCGCGCCGGGAGTTTGAGTACGCCGCATCGCTTCCGTGGGCGCGTGAGACATGAGGGCGAGCGTCAAACCCGCGAGTATGAAAAACCTCTGCATCACTCCGACCTCAATAAGAAGGGTAAGGGGTAAGGGGTAAGGGGGAAAGGGAAAAACAACAGCCCGCGCCGGATGCTTTTCGCCTTTGCCATTTCCCCTTTACCCCTTACCCTGTTCCCCCTCCCCTTCCCCTTTGCCCTTTCTCCCTTAATACTGCCAGTTGACGTTGACGAACCCGACGCCGCTCGCGGGCACGGTGTAGGTGTGGTTTGCGCCCGCCTCCCACGTGACTGTGCCGTTGGCGGCGATCTTGATGAACTTGAATTGGAGCGTCTTCCCGGCGGGCACGCTCACGTTGAGGAACCAGTTCGGGTAGTTCGGCGTGAGCATCGGCCCGACGGCCGCGTCCCAGGTCGTCGCCCAGTTGCTCAACTCCACGGTGTTGCCGGTGAGGAAGATGTAGTCGCCCGTCTGCGTCGGCGAGGCGTTGTTGATGGTGAACGTGACCGGGATCAGTTTCGCCGCGAGCGCGGTGAACGCGATGCCGTTCGAGACTTGCGCCGACGAGTTGGTGACGGTCACGTTGTAGTTGCCGTTCGTGACGACGGGCACGGTGGCGACGATCTTCGTCGCTGTCCAGGAGTTGACGGTCGCCGTGGTCGTGCCGAACTTGACCGTGCCCGTAGTCGCGCCGAAGTTTTTGCCGCCGATGGTGACGCGCACGCCGGGGTGCGCGATGGTCGGCCCGATGACCCCGACCTGCGGCGCGGCCGCCCCCTCGGTGAAACTCCAGACCGCGACGGTGTGCGCGGGAAGCGTGAAATTAGAGACGGGGTTGTTGCCGCCCGTGCCCGCCGCCACGCTGATACTGGAGCCGCCGAGCAGCCCCGTCAGGCTGTCGGAATAAGAGCCGGCGGGGAGCGCGGTGTTGAGGCCGGTGATGGGATACGAAGTCGTCTCGTTCTTGTTGATGGCGACGAGGACGGTGTTGCCGTAGAACTTGCGCTCGTAGATGTACACGTCGTTGTTCATCCAACGCTGTTGGGTCGTGCCGTAGGCGACGGCCGGGTTGTTGCGGCGCAAGGTGGAGAGGCGGTTGATGAGCGTGTAGGCGGTGGTCGAGGTGTTGAAGGCGTTCATCATCGGCCGGTTGTAGGGGTCGCCGCCTCCGGTGGTGTCGTTGTGCAGGTATTGCTCCGTGCCGTAGTAGATGCAGGGGATGCCGCGCTGCGTGAGGATGAAGGCGAGCGATTGGTGGAGACGATTGTTGTTGTTGAGGAGCGAGAGAAAACGCGTCATGTCGTGGTTGTCGATGAACGTGACGAGGTCTTCGTCCCAGGTGAAGTTTGCCGCCTCGGCCGTGAGCACCGTGTCGATCTCGGAGAAGTTGGCGTTCGAGCCGAAGACGTTGCGGATGGCGGTATTGAGCGGGAAGTCGAGCATGGAGATGCCGCTCTTGTTGGCATACTTGTAGGAGTCGCGGTAGAGCGGGTCGCCGGTGCTCGTCTGATACCACTCGCCGAAGAGGAAGCTGTCGCCGTTGGCATAGATGGCGTTGGCGAGACTGTACTGCCAGCCCCAGGTGATGTGCTTGATGGCATCGATGCGGAAGCCGTCAACGCCGTGCTGCTGGAACAACTGCGCCGTGGCCTTCATGTAAGCGTCGATGGTGACGTGCTCCTGATTGAGATCGGCGAGGTTGAAGAGCGTGTAGTACTGCACCTGATAGCGGTCGTCCCAGTTGGAGATGTTGCCGTTGTGGTGAAAGTAGCCGTTGGTGTCGTTGGTGTAGTTGCCGAGGAACGTGCCGTTGTCGTAGAGCGCGCCGAACTCGCCCGCGTTGTCCTGTGTGGAGTGGTTGGGCGCGAAATCGACGATGACCTTGATGCCGTTGGCGTGCGCGGCGGTGACGAGGTTGTCGAAGTCCGTCCAGGCGTTAGACGCGCTGCCGGAATGTTCCTCGATGCGCTTGAAGTCGCGTCCCTGGTAGCCGTGGTAGGAGGCGGTCGGGTTGCCGTTGCCGTCGGGGATGTTGGCGTTCAGATTATCGACGGGCGGCGAAATCCAGATGGCGGTCACGCCCATCCCGGCCAGGTATGACATCTTCTGCTGAATGCCTTGCAGGTCGCCGCCCCAATAGGCGCGCCAGTTGGCCTTGGTCGAGTCGTAGAGTCCCGCGCTCTGCGCCGGGTTGTTGTTGGCCGAGTTACCGTCGAAGAAACGATCCGTGATTATCTGGTAGACGACCTCGCGCCGGAAATCCGCGGCGCGCACGATGAAGGGGGCGAGAAAAAGGGCGACGAAAACAAGCGCACTGGCGGCGGCGCGGCGCGTTGATTTTTTCATACGGGGCAGACTCCTGTGGGCGACCGGCGCGGTGGTGAACCCGACCGGGTGAGAGTGAAAGGAACGGAAGCGAGGACTAGCGAATCGAGTTGCAATGCCCGTGGATGATACAACAAATGAGGGATGAGGGATGAGGGATGAGGGATGAATAAGAAAAGCACTCACTTCAGTTGAATGCTTTTCTTATTCATCCCTCATCCCTCATCCCTCATCCCTCCGCCTCCATCCCTCTGCCTCCATCCCTTCACTTCACCCACTCGTCGGCCACTTCCGTCTCGACTTTGACGGGGACGCGCGTGACGTATTCTTCGCCCGCCGCGCACATGGCCTCTTCCACCGTCCGCGCGATCTCTGCGGCGTCGGCGGCGTCCGCCTCGACGACGATCTCGTCGTGGACGATGTTGACGAGGCGCGCCGTGGTCTCTTTCAACTTGTCGTGCAGGAGGCGCAGGGCGCGTTTCAGGATGTCGGCGGACGCGCCCTGAATGGGCATGTTCTTACCGTTGCGCTGCGCGAGCGAGGCGGCCTGGCGGTCTTCGGCGTCGAAGTTGAAGCGCGCGAGCCGCCCGGACAAGGTGCGCGCCGTGCGCTCGCGCAAAGCTCTGCGCGCGGCGTCTCGGAGCCACGTGTCAAGCCCGCGATAGGTTTGGAAGTAGCGCGCGAGGATGCTCTCGGCCTCGGAGAGCGGGATGCCCGTCATCATGGAGAAACGCTGCGCGCCGATGCCGTAGACCACGCCGAAGTTGAGCCGCTTGGCGAAATCGCGCTGCTCTCTGGTCACGGCTTCGAGCGGCGTGTTGAAGACCTGCGCGGCGGTGACGCGGTGCAAGTCCGCGCCCGAATTGAACGCGTCGATAAAGCCCTTGTCTTCGGTGACGTGCGCGAGGATGCGCAACTCGATCTGCGAATAGTCCGCGATGACGAGCTTGCGCCCGGCGGGCGCGCGGAAGCAACGCCGGTATTCGACGGCGTGCGGCACCTGTTGCACGTTCGGGTTGGTACACGCGAAGCGGCCGGTCGGCGCGCCGATCTGGTGGAAGTTGGCGTGGATGCGGCCGGTCTTCGGGTTGATTTCGTTCAGGATGTTTTCGCCGTAGCTGGTGAGCGCCTTCTGCACGGTGCGGTATTCGAGCAGCACGCGGATCACTTCATGTTCGGCGGCGAGCGGTTGCAGTTTCCAGTTGCGCGTCGAGTTGGGGAGTTCCACTCCGGGGAGGACGCGTTTGAGGGCTTTGGTCAGTTGGACGTGCGAGTCGAGGTTGATGTCGTTGCGCGTGGGGCCGAAGAAAGACTGTTGCGAAGACTCTTCGGCGAGCATCACCTGCAACTCCTCGGCGAGGATGGCGCGCCGTTTTTCGACGATGCTCAACTGCTCGCGCCAGCGTTCCTTGTCCAGAAAAATCCCGGCGAGTTCGAGACAGGCGACGGGCATGATGCACTCGAATTCGAGTTGCGCGACATTGACGAGTTCGTCGCGCTTGAGCAGTTCGACGAGCCGTTCGCGCAAGGGGAGCATGAGGGCGGCGTCGCGCGCGGCGTATTCGAGTTGCGAATCGGAGAGCGCGCCGCTCCAATCGCTGAGTTGTTCGGACTTGTCCACGGTCTCGTCGAGATAGCGGGCGGCGACGGCGGCGAGCGAGTGACGATCCTCGGACTCGCCCGCCGAGACGAGTTGGCTCGCCAGCATCGTGTCGAAGATGCCGCCGAGTTCCGTGTCGAACCCGTGCTTCGTCCACTTGGCGTCGAACTTCGCGTTGTGCGCCACCTTCACGGGGCGCGGGGCGGCGAGCAGTTGGAGCACGGGCGCGAGCGCGGCGAGGTCGGGCGTCTTGCCGTCGCCCGTGCGGAAGCGGTCGAGGTCGATGATGTAGGCCGCGCCGCCGGGCGCGGAGAATTGCATGAGCCGCATGCGGCCGCGATAAGGATCGAGCGCGGTGGTTTCCGTGTCGAAGCCGACGGCCGGATGCTCGGACAGTTCGGCGGCGGCCGAAGCGAGTTGCGCCGCGTCGGTGATGAGACGATAGTTCGATGAGTCCATGAGAAATTTATGCTGCCGGAATAAATGCTCCGGCTAATTTGCGACGGGCGGCGCGGGCGCGAAATTTCTCCGCACACACGCGGCGCGCGCGCTGATTGTGCGCCATAAAAAAAAGCGGGGGCAAGGACTGAGAGCCTCTGCCCCCGCGTTCGATTCCATCCGGACGAATGACGAAACCGTGATACAGAGAACGACGGTCGGAAGTCAAGCCGGGGATGGCGCGAGCGCGCCTGACGGCGGTCGGCGGCTTAGTTGCCGGATAATGCCGAGGCATCGGCCGTGTCGCCGCCGTCGCCCGCTTCAAACTCCGCGCTCGCCGCGCCCGCCACTTCGGGCGTCATCGTGGTGGTGATGGTGGTCGTCGTCGTGACGGGCAAGGCGACGGGCGTCGGCGCGACGGGCGCGGCGGCGAGGGCGGTCGGCGTCACGTCGCCGTGCTTCTCGTCGGGCGGGGCGTTCAAGGGCGCCGCTCCCAGCTTGAAATTTTCGGGGATGATGCGCAGCGCGCGGTCGTAATATTTCTGACGGTCGGCCAGCCCGTTGAAGCCGCCGTTGATCTTCTTGGTGATAGCCTTGAAGAGTCGCTGGTCGGCGAGCGCGTTCAGGCCGCGCGAGTCCCAGAACCAACCGGCGGAGCGGAAGGCGTTGGGCGGCAGCGTGATGAGCGTGGGGTTGTTGATCAGGTCGAGGCCGAGAGCTTTGCCGCAGGCGGCGTGGTTGGCGCGCCCGGTGATCTGGATCGGCCCGTGGCCTTTGAACTTCACGCCGTCGCCGGGCTGCGTGTTGCCGAGGTCTTTGCGGCCTTCGTATGCCTTCCCGCTGGCGATCTCCTGAAAGTAACGAAGCTCGGCCGACTCGTGCGCGAGTTGGGAGAGGAAGGCCGAGGCGCGCAGGTAGTTGGCGATCTCGAATTCCTGCATGGCCTTGTTTAAATAGGGGAGGTAGAGCTGGCGTTTGGCGGCGGGCAGATTCGGCATGATGTCGCGCAGCATTTGATCTGTGATTTGGCTCGTCATGGGGGTTTGTTTAAGCTCCTCTTAGATGGGTGAAAGATTGCCGGGGCGGGCGTGGCGCGCGGGTTTGCGCGCCCGCTGAAAACGCGCGCACTATATCATCATTTCACCGCCCCTCTCATCTCTTTTGTTCAGCGCGCCGGATAACTTGCGGCGGCCTGTGCGCCCGAGCGGACGGTCGCGGCGAGCAGCACGGCGGCCAGCGTGCCGATGCACGCGCTCGTGATGAAGGCCACGCCCGCGCCGCGCCAACTCCACAACGCGCCCATCAAGAGCGACGCCGGCCAGACCGTGACGCTGAAGGCGAGATTGTAGAGACCGTAAGCCGTGCCGCGTTTATCGGCGGGCACGAGGTCGGCGACGAGAGCCTTCTCCGCGCCTTCGGCCAGACCGAAATAGATGCCGTAGATGAGAACGAGCGTCCACGCGCCCGCGACCGTCGAGACGAACGCGAAGCCGAGATAGACGGCGGCGTAAAAGAGCCAGCCCGTCACGATCAGGGTCTTGCGCCCCAACCGATCCGAGAGGTCGCCGCCGACGAGAGAACTGAGCACTTTGATCCCGTGCAGCGCAGCCCAGAGCAGCGGCAGGTTCGACGAGGCGATGCCCACCTCGCGCGCGCGCAGCAGCAGAAACGTGTCGGAGGAGTTCGACAAGGTGAAGAGGGCGAGGATGAGAAGGAAGCGTTTGAAGTTTCCGTCGAAACCGCGCAGCGAAAAACGCGGCGGGCGGGCGGCGGGCGTCACCGCCGGAGCAGCAGCAGCGGCGTCGTCGTGGCTCCCGGCGCGGAGCGCATCGGCGCGCTCGCTTTCGGCCTTCTCGCTTTCGGCCTTTCTGGCGGCGCGCCCGTCGTCGCGGTCTTGGCGCGACTCGCGAATCGCAAACGCGGCGACGAGCACGGCGGCGAGCGCGGGCACGGACGCGGCGAGAAAAATCAATTGGTACTCGCCGGGCATGATGGCATCGCTGTCGGCCGCGATGAAGGCGACGAGCGCGAAGCCGAGCAGCGGGCCGATGACCGCCCCGAAGTGATCCATCGCGCGGTGGAAGCCGAAGGCGAGGCCGCGTTCGTTGGCGGCGGCCGAGTCGGCGATCATGGCGTCGCGCGGCGCGCTGCGGATGCCTTTGCCCACGCGGTCGGTGAAACGCACGGCGAAGACCTGCGGCCAACTCGTCGCAAACCCCAACAGCGGGCGCGCCAAACTCGCCAGCGCATAGCCGAAGACGACCGGGGCTTTGCGCCGCCCGCTGCGGTCGCTGAAGTAACCGGCGAAGAGTTTGAGGAAACTTGAGACGGATTCCGCGCCGCCTTCGATCAGGCCGATGACGGCGGGCGACGCGCCGAGCGTGACCGAGAGGAAGACGGGCAGGAGCGGGTAAATGATTTCGCTCGAAGCGTCGTTCAGAAAGCTGACGAGACTGATGACGAGGACGTTGCGCGGGAGTCGCCGGTAGCGGCGGAAAAGGCCGGGCGCACGCTCGTCGAGCGCGCCCCGGCTGAGCGAGGCGTCGAACTCGTCGTCGGGGTCGGTGTCGGTCTCGGCCATGAGTGAGACGGCAGTAGCGGCGACGAACGCGCCGGGCGGACGAATCAGCGATTTGTGTTGCGGCGCGTGTTCGCGGGCGGGCGGTTCGCGTTCGGCGTCGAACTCGTGCCACCCGCGAAGTTCCACCACACGAGCGCGGCGACGACGAGCAGCGCGACGAGGCCGACGAGCGCGAGTTTGACGAACACCTTGACCGTCCGCCACACCAGAAACAGCACGACGAGCGCGACGAGAATGGCGATGCCGATGATTCCGATGGTCATAAAAACGTCCGTGGTCAGTCGTCAGTGGTCAGTTGTTTTGTCTCTGCTTAAGCTGAAAATTTTATCTGTAGTTGTCGGCCGGCGAAACACAAACAACTGACAACTGACCACGGACAACTGACAGTTCTACTGCTTCTTATAGCTTGCGCGCACCACCGTCTTGATGTTGCCGCGGATGTTGAAGTCGCCTTCGAGTTCGACGCTGAGGGGAGCGCAGGCGCGCACGAAGTCTTCGAGAATGACGTTGATGACGTGCTCGTGAAAAATCTTCACGTCGCGAAACGAGTTGATGTAGAGCTTGAGGCTTTTCAGTTCGACGCAACGCTCGGCGGGCACGTAGGCGAGCCGGATGTTGGCGAAGTCCGGGAAGTCGGAGAACGGGCAGATGGCCGTGAACTCCGGCATCTCGAAGCTGACGGTGATCTCGCGCCCGGCGAACTCGTAAGGGAACGTGTCGAGCGGGTAGAGGTTCATCTCCGCGCGCGGCGTCGGGCGAATTTCCAAGCCCTGTTGGTTGACGGGCGGCTCGGCGGTTTCGATGGCTGACATGACTTTCACACTCCTTGAAATTAACGACGCAAGATGTTACCTGAGCGGCGCGTGAAAGCAAAAGGCGGAAGCCGGAGCGCATTGCCGCCCCCGCCTCCGCCTCGCGTCCGACACGCCTTGAGGACTTTCGCCCCGCGCCTAATTGCTGTGATTCATGCCCTTCATGCCGGACATCCCACCGTGCAGGTCGCGCGCCATCTGCAAGTGCATCCGCACGACGGGGAGCGTCTTCGCCGCGAAGGCTTTCAAGTCCGCGTCGCGGCCTTTCATGCTCTCGTCGCGGAAAAGTTTCTCCATCTTCTCGTGGTCTTTGTGTCCCGCCATCATGATGTACTGGCGGTCGAACTCCGCGCCGGAGAGCCGTTCCATCTTCGCCATCATCGCCCGGTGCTTCGCGTCGGGCGCGGTCGGCAGCGTGATGCCCTTCGTCGAGGCGATCTGCATCAACTCGGCGTTGGCCGCCGTGTGATCGTCGATCATCTTCTGCGCGTACTGCTTGACGGCATCGCTCGACGCCTTCGTCAAAGCCATCCGCGCCGTCTCCACTTCGGCCATGCCGCCCATCGCCGCCGTCATCGCAAATTTCCTGTCCGACGAACTGACCGTCGCCATCCTGCCGGCGCCGGCATTCATGCTCGTTGAACCGGAGTTCGTGTTCTGCGCCGCCGCCATCGCGGCCAAAAGCGTCGTACACATGATCGCCGCACTCAGCGCGAAGCCGAGTCTGTTACTTTTTCCCATGTTCGTTCTCCCTCTGATTATTCGTTCTCTGTGAGTTGGTTGAGTCGGTTGACTGAAAGCGCGGGGCATGTTTCGGCCATGCCCCGCGCGTGATTGATAGATGTTTACGCGCTCGCGTTGTGCGCGCCGCCGGTCGTCGCGGTCGCGCGTTCGAGATTGCGGATGCGGTCGTGCGCCTCCTGCACCTGCGCGTAGTGGCGTTCGAGGACGGCGCGCACGTCCGCCGGCAGATTCGCATCGGCGAGCGCGTCCCGGTAGTTCGAGACGGCGGAGTCTTCGCCGCGTTCGCATTCGGCGAGCACGGCCGTTTCGTCTTCGCCCGTCACGGCCGACTTGAGATTGATCCAGCCGCGATGCAGCGTGGCCGCCACGCTGCCCGCCTGCTCCGGGTCGCCGCCGAGCCGCCTCACTTCCGCCTGCAACTCCCCGGCAAACTGCGCGCGCTGCTGCGAGTATTGATAAAAGAGCGACTTGAACTCGCTTCTCTTGACGCCTTCGGCGGCGGTCTGGAAACCGTCCTGCCCGTCCTTGCAGGTCTCGATCAAGTTATTGAGTACGGAGACCGCGTGGTCGTTGTCAGCCATCGTTCATTTCTCCCTGTTTGAATTTTAGCGTCGCCAGAGCGGCGGCGGGCGCGAGACGAACGCGCGCCCCGTCGTCGGCCGTCGTTAACGCTAATAACCGGAGCGGTCGTTCGCCCACATTTGCGTGGGATCGCGTTTCGCGCCGGAGTCGAAAAATTTGACCAGGAGGAGTCCGGCGATGAAGCCGCCAATGTGCGCGGCGTAGGCCACGCCGCCGCCCTCCTGCGAACCCTGTCCCAACATGCCGAGGCCGTTGATCAACTGGAAGACGAACCACAGCCCGATGGCGACGTAGGCCGGAACGGTGCGTACCAGGAAGCTGAAGATGATGACGTGGACGCCGCGCGTCGGGTGCAGCAACAGGTAGCCGCCGAGCACGCCGGAGATCGCGCCCGACGCGCCGAGGCTCGGAATGTACGGGTTCTGCCCGAAGGCCGTCGTCGAAAAGACGTGTGCCAGCGACGCGATGAGGCCGCACAGCAGGTAGAAGCTCAGGTACTTCACCTTCCCCATCCGGTGTTCGAGGTTGTCGCCGAAAATCCAGAGAAAGAGCATGTTGCCGAAGAGGTGCGCGAGGCCGCCGTGCATGAACATCGAGGTCAGGAGCGTGAGATAGACGCTGCCCGGCGTCGGCTCAAGATTGATCTGCCCGACGCGCTCGCCCGTCGGGGTCGTCACCACGACCGGCCGGTCGATGTCCTGTCCCGACGTGATTTCGGCGGGCACGGTTGACCACGCGTAAGTGAAAGGTTCGTTCGACCCGAATCCTTGAAAGAGGACGAAGACGAGGATGTTCGCCGCGATCAGGAGATAGTTGACGACGGGCGTGGAGTGCCGGTCGGAGTTGTCATCGCCAATGGGAAACATAATCGTTTAAACCTCGAACTGAGTTGCAAAGCGACGACGAGGAATTTCCGCTCCCGCCCCGGCCGACGCCGCCCGCCCGCGCTCTCTCCCGGCCTCTTGATTTTTAACGAGCGCACAGTTTCGCGCGATAATGTTGCAAAGCCTATTCGAGAAGTTAAGGAATATTCCCTTGCATCTCACGTTCCTGACGCGACGCGCGCCCTGGCCGCCCGCCGCCCTTACTCTCGTTTCCACGCCAAACACGGCGCAAGCCCCGCGCTGGACAGAGAAGCCCGCCCGCATTCAAGCGGGCGGGCTTCGCGCGTCCAGCATCGTTCTCATACATGCGCGGCGCACGCTTTCACTCCGCCGCTTCCGTCCGTCTAACCGCCCGGCAACTTCAATCAATCACGTCGCGGCTCGACGGCCCGCCCGCGACGACGCCGCGCCGTTCGAGTTCGGGAATGTGCGGCTGCAAAAGTTCGTAACCTTCCGAGCGCGCGACGAAGGTGGCCGCCGTGATGTCGCCCGCGACGTTCAGAGTGGTGCGGCACATGTCGAGGAGGCGATCCACGCCGAGGATGATGGCGATGAGCGCGGGGTTGATGCCGTAGGTGACGAGCATGACGATGATGAAGGGGATCGAACCGGAGGGCACGCCCGCCGTGCCGATGCCGCCGAGGATGGCGAAATAGGCGATGCCGAGTTGCTGTGCGATGGTCAGGTCGATGCCCGCGAGTTGGGCGAGGAAGATCACGGTCACGCCTTCGTAGAGAGCCGTCCCGTTCTGGTTGGCTGTCGCGCCAACGGTCAGGACGAAGCTGTTGATCTCGCGCGGCACGCCGAGGTTTTCCTCCGAGACGCGCAAGGCCGTCGGCAGCGTCGCGTTCGACGACGAGGTGGAGAAGGCCGTCAGCATGACGGTCTTGATGCGACGGAAGAACTCCAGCGGGCTGATGCGCGAGAGGAAATAGACGGAGAGCGAATAGACGCCGAACATGTGGATGGCGAGGCCGCCGAGCACGGTGAGGACGAACCAGCCTAAAGCCTGCAAGAGATCGAGACCGAAGCGCGCCGTGTTGTTGAACAGCAGGCAGGCGACCGCGAACGGCGCGATCTTCATGATGATGTCGATGATCTTGGCGGAGATTTCAAAGAGAGCCTGCAAGCCTTGCAGGAGCGGCGCGGTGACGTTCTCCGGGAGGAGCGTGGCGGCGATGCCGAGGATGACGGCGAAGAACATCAGGTGGAGCATGTTCGGCGTGTCGGTTTGCGTCTCGCGCCCGGCGATGATCCCGGCGACGGCGGCCACCGGGTTCTCCGGCACGACCGTTTTCACCACCTGCATCAAGGGCGATTCGGTCGAACCCGCTTTGGTGGCGGCGGCGACGCGCGACTGTGCATCCGTGCCGTAGCGCGCTTCGAGTCCGGCCTTCGTCGCCTCGTCGATGCGCTCGCCGGGACGTATGGTGTTGGCGAGCGTCAAGCCGATGACCACCGAAATGGCGGAGATGACGAGCACGTAGGCGAAAGACTTCAACCCGACGCGGCCGAGCTTGCGGATATCGCCGATGCCGGCGACGCCGACGACGAGCGACGAGAAGACGAGCGGCACGACCACCATCAGCAGCAGCCGGAGAAAGAGCGTCCCGATCGGCTCGGTGACGTGGCGCACAGCCCACGCGACGCCGGGATGATCGCCGCCGAACACGCGGTTCACCACCACGCCCGCCACCACGCCCACCACCAGCCCGATCAGGATGCGCGTGTGCAGCGGCATCCCCTTCGGCCGATCCGGCGTCGTGTCTTTCAGGTCGGTCGTCGCCTCGCGCTCGTATGCGTCCGAGCGAACTTCCGGCCTCGTCGTCGCATCTTCAACTCGTCTATCGTCAGCCATTTCTTCTCCTTGAGTGACAGGTGACAGGTGACGGGTGACAGGTTAAAGACAAGAGGGTTCAACCTGTCACCCGTCACCTGTCACCTGTCACCGCTTTATCATCTTCCCCATCTCAATTTTCCGCGCAGCACCTCGAAATAGTTGCGGTTGAGGGGCTGCATCAGGTTAAAGGTCGTGCGGCTCTTGGTGATGAGGACGCGGTCGTTTATTTCCATGCGAAAGCCGACCTGCCCGTCGAGCGTGAGGCCGACTTCTTCGTTCGGGGTCTTGAGAACGAGTTCGATCTCGGCATCGTCGGGCACGACGAGCGGGCGGTTCGAGAGCGTGTGCGGGCAGATGGGGGTGATCACGATGGCGTTCATCGAGGGGTAGACGATGGGGCCGCCGGCCGAGAGGTTGTAGGCCGTCGAGCCGGTCGGCGTGGAGATGATGAGGCCGTCGGCGCGAAAGCAGTTGACGAGTTGCCCGTTGAACCACGTCTCGATCTCGATGATGCGCGCCAGTGCCGACTTGGTGATCACCACGTCGTTCAAAACACGGTTGCGTAAAAGTTTCTCCGTCCCGCGGTGGAGTTCGGCGGCGAGCATCACGCGGCGGTCGAGACGATAGTTGCCCGCGAGGATCGCTTCGAGCGCGTCCGTCAATTCTTCGACGCGCACTTCGGTCAGGTAGCCGAGCGTGCCGTAGTTGACGCCGACGACGGGCACGTCGCGATTGTCGAGCAGGCGCGCGGTGGCGATCATCGTGCCGTCGCCGCCGAGCACGACGATCATGTCCACGCTGGCGGCGAGTTCTTCGTGCTCCAGCGTCTCGACGACGCAGCCGGTTTCGCGCTCGATCTCCGCGCGCTCGACGCGCGGCCCGACGACGACCGTGATGCCGCGCGATGCGAGCCATTCGAGCAGGCGACAGATGGTCTTGACCGCCTCGGGGTGATGCGGTTTGGCGAGCACGCCGACGCGTCGAACGGTAAGTTTCTCCATCAAGCACACACACGCCGGAAGGGAGCGAGCGCGCCGGAACGGACGCGCGCCGTAACACCCCTCCGGCAATATTCTTCCGGCAAAGTCAGGGTCGAAAACGCGTGAAAGAAAACTGCACCGGATGATACAGGCGCGTCTTTCCGGGTGTCAACGCGGAGTTTTTTGCGCGCGGCGCGTGTGACAAACGAGGAAGTGTCATACGCCGCGCGGCGCGCCGGAGCGCGCCCCGTCTAAGCTGGCGGCGCGTGAGACGGGCGACGTGCGGCGCGGAAATTCGCGTTGAGGTGAAAACGAGATGAACCGGATGTGGATGGTGGCGGCCGTGCCGCTGGCGTTGATGGCGTTGATGTTTTACGGCTACTGGATGCGGCCGTGGTGGGATGTGACGACCGAGCTTGCGCCCTGCGTGGCGATCCTCGCGGGCGCGCTCCTGACCGGCTTGTGCGTGCTGTGCGCCGTCCTCGCGGGCTGGTGGCGCGGGGCGTATTCGCTCAAGCGCGGCGACATTCTCGCGGCGACGGCCTTCGCCTCGCTCGACGTGCTCCTGCCGACGACGCTCGCCGCGCTCGTCTGGCTGTTGCTCCGCAGCATGAAAAACGGCGGCATACTTATGTTTTGAGAAAGAGGGAAAGGCGGGAGTCGGAATAAAAACTTACGACGCCGTCGGTTCAAACTTCCGGCTCCTGTCTTCCGACTTTCGACTCCTAACTTTCGAGTCTCGCTCATCATTTCAACGCGTAGAGGTTGCCGTCCCAGCTGCCGAAGTAGATGAGGCCGCCGGAGACGACGGGCGTCGAGGTGATGATGCGTTCGGTCGGGTACGATTGTTTGAGTTGGCCGGTCGCGGCGTCGAGCGTGTAGAGACCTTTGAGGCTGCCGAAATGTAGGAGCGCGCCCGCGACGGCCGGGGCGGAGGTGATGCCCTGCTCGGCGGCAAACTTCCAGCGCGCCTGTCCCGTGGCGGCGTCAACCGCGTAGAGGTTGCCGTCGATGCCGCCGAAGTAGACCACGCCCCCGGCGAGCGCGGGCGAGAACGGCAAACCGCCTTGCGTAGTGAAACTCCATTTCGCCTGACCGGTTGCGGCGTCAACCGCGTGGAGTTCGTGATCGAGACTCGTGAAGTAGACGGTCGCGCCGCCGGAGACGGGCGCGGCGACGACGGGGCGCGAAGTTTTCGCCGTCCATTTCTTCTCGCCCGTGGCGGCGTCAACGGCGTGCAGGCCGCGCCCGCTGCCCACGTAGAGCGTGCCGCCCGCGACGAGCGGCGAGGTGGGCGCGCCCGCCTCCGCGCTGAACCGCCACACCTCGCGTCCCGTCCGCGCGTCGATCGCGTAGAGCAGGCCATCCGTCCCGGCGCAATAGACGACCGCGCCGCTCACCACGGGCGTCGAGTTGACGGCGTACCCGGCTTTGAACTTCCAACGCTCTTTGCCCGTCGCGGCGTCGAGCGCGTAAAGGCGCGTGTCCTGGCTGCCGAAGTAGACCGCGTCGCCGGAGAGCGCGGGCGAGCCGAGGATGCGCCCGCCCGTCTTGTGCTTCCACACTTCGCGCCCCGTCGCGCTGTCTACCGCGTAGAAGTAATAATCGTAACTCCCGAAATAAGCGACGCCGCTGGCAATCGCGGGCGTCGAATAGACGCTTCCGCCCGTCTTGAATTTCCACTGCGAGACAAACGGGGTCGCCGCGTCGCCGCTGCTGCTGCTACCGCTCGCCGCGCCGCCGGAAGTTTGCGCCGTTGCCGACGCTGCTGTCGCCGCCGACGCTGCTTCGCCCGTCTGCTGCGCGCGTGCGGCGGGCATGAGCAGCCACAGGCCACAAGCGACGGCGGTGATGATCCTGTTTACGTCTCTCAAGCTGCGCCTCCGGGCGAAATCTCTCGGAAGTCCCGTCAGGGACGATCGACCATAGCCCGGCGATTTATCGCCGGGGGTGTCGAGCATAAAGTTTAGGCGAGTCCCGTAGGGACGATTGAAAATCGCATTGGAGAGATTCAATCGTCCCTACGGGACTCACTCATTATTTTTCAACTTACGACCCGGCACTAAAGCGCCGGGCTATGATCAATCGTCCCGGCGGGACTCACCGGACGGTTTCTCAGTTCTTCAACGGCTCGCTCTGCGTCGCGGCGTTGGCGTTGGCTTTCTTCGCGGCCTCGGCCGACTTCGGCTTCGCGTCGGTCGGCATATAGTAGCCGCGCCGCGCCTTCACTTCGAGTTTGCGTTCTTTGCCCTTGGCGTCGCGCGCGCGCACGCGCACTTCGAGCGGGTGCATCTGGCCGTCGTCGCGCTCGGTTTCGGCGAGCGTGAAGCCGAGGCTGTAGCGGGAGTTGAGATTGCCGATGATCTGGCTCAGGCCGCGGGCGTAATCGGCGGGGCGGCGCACGCGCACCGATTCGCCGCCCGTCCCTTTGGCGAGATGCTGCGCGCTCCCCGAAATGCTGATGCCCGCGAGATTGCCGAGCGGTTTCAGGAGCGGCATCGCAAACTTGAACCCCGTCTTCATGTCCGTCACGAGCGCGCTGAAGATGACGTTCGACTTCAAGAGCTTCGACTCGATGTAATCCCGCTGCGTGTAGAAGACGGGCGCGATGCCGTCCGTGATGTAGACGAGCGCGGGCTGCGAGTTGGGGCGTTCCGCCGCGACGCGCTTCGTGATCTCCAGTGCGGCCGCCGCCAGATCAAACGGCGACTGGTAATCGCTCGTGGTCGAGCCGTCCTTGTTCCGGCGTTCGATGATAAGCGCGCCGTCCGGTTTGGCGATGCGCTTCACCGTGTTGCCTTTCTTGTCCTTGATGTAGTCAACCTCAACTTCTGCGTCCTCTTCGTCAACAGTCCGGTCGCCGCCGCCCGACTCGACTTTCACGCCGCCCGTGCCGACCGTGATCGAAGTGCCCTGCTCGCGCTTCTCTTTCTCCTCCACCTTCGCAGGCTGCTCTTTCTCTTTCGCGCTCGTGTCGGTGTCTTTGGCCGCGCCTTCATCGCCGCCTTCGCCGCCCGCGCCTTCGCCGACGAGCGTCGGGACGATTGACATCGCCGAAGCCACCTGCGCGCGGTTGCGCGTGAACGGCGTCAGCCATTCGCGCCGGTCTTCGACGCCGTTCGGGTCGAGCACGATGACGGCCACTTCGTCTTCCGCGGGGAGTTTCGAGAGTTCGGCGGCCATCGCTTCGAGAATTTCGGTGCGGCGCATGTAACGCCCCGCGCCGAGTCGTTCGAGGTCGAAGACGAGGGCGAGGGCGAGCGGGCGGCGATGCTTGTCGCCTTCGCGCGTGAAGTAGGAGACGGGGCGCGGGCGTCCGTCGGCGAGCACCTCGAAGTTCTCGGCCGCGAGGCCGTTGGCGAACGCTTTCGTCTTCTTGTCCGTCACGAGCGCGTCGAGAAAGACGACGCGCGTGCTGACCTTCACCACTTCGTCCTGCGCCGCCGCTGCCGCCGCCTCCTGCGCCGCCGCGAGCGACCCGCCGCCGCACACCAGCAACAGCGCGAGCGCGCATGAAATTCCGTGCCTGATGCGGCGAGAGAAAAAGTTTTGGCTGCTCATCGTGTGCATACTCCGGCTTAAGTTAAGAGACGTAAGAATGTAATGACGGGTGAAGGAAAGGCTTCGATGTCTGGCGGGCTGGTCGGTTGCGTCCTTCATGCCGCCGACTTCGCCCCGCGTCCGTTACTGCTCCGCGCTCGACGCTTCGTTCGTCAATTCGCGGCTCTCCCGTTCGGGGTTCAACAGCAGTTTCGCAAACTCTTCCGCGTTGAGGTTGACTTGCAACACGGTCGCGTCGCGCTGCCCGATGACGATGATGAGGACTTTGAACTTGTCGCCGTCCGACTTGGTGTAGGTGTAAGTCTGCCCTTCCTCTTCGAGCCGCGCGGCGACGAGCGGGTGCCATTCGGGCAGGAGCGTCCGGCGCAGGCGGGCGCGGATGTCGCCGCCCGCCTCGCGCCCCGAAAAATCCTGATCCTCGAAGATCGCCAGTTTGAACGCGCCGAAGCGGAGCACGCGCCGCGCGTCTTTCGAGACGATCTTCGCGGTCTTCACGCCGAGGTTGGCGACGAAGGGAATGCCGCGATGCCTGACGCCATAGTGCGACTCGATGAGTTTGACCACCGCGCTATACTCCGCTTCCTTCGCGGCCGCGGCCGCCGGAGTGGCGGCCGCGACGTGCAGCGCGACGATGACGACCAGGAGCGGAATGAGTGTCCGGCGCATTGCGTTTTCTCCCCCTACTGTTTCTTCGCGGGCTTGTCGTCTTTGTGGCCGCCGCCGATGCCGAGTTCGGGGATGCCGAACTGGCCTTCGAGTTGGCTCAGTTGTTGAAGGTCGATGGTGCCCACGATGTTGACGAGCGTCAGACGCTTCGGTTCGAGCGCGAGGATGGCGATGCCATCGATGCGGCCGGCGGCGGTCATCATATAGACCTCAAGGTGGATGTTATCGTCGGCCTTCTTCTTGACGATGTTGACGAGCCGCGCCCAACCGGGCGAGCGCAACTGCGCGCGCACGCCGGAGAGATTGGTCTCGCCGTATTCGCCCGCGTTCGTGAAGCCGTAGCTGCGCACGTAGACGCCTTTGAGGCCGCCGATGATCGCGCCGATGTCCACCTCCTGGCCGTCGTCCGTCTTGGTCTTGATCTTCTTCGGGATGATGCGCAGCAGATTCTCGTCGAGGTTCACGTCGATGTGTTCGTTGGCTTTCTGCGCCAGCGACTCTTCGTTATCGAGTTGCAGCCTGGCGGCGGCCTGCGGCGGCTGCGCCTGTGCGGCGGTCATTGCTCCCGCCGCGACGAGCGCGACGGCGAGGCACAAAAGTTTCAGCCATGAATTGAGTTTCGTTCTCATAAATTACTCCGTTTCCATCTGCTCCGTAAGTTTGTCGCGGCGCGCGCTATTTCCCGGCGCGGCCGATCTCGTGCATCTCTCGTTGCGCGTAGTTGAGTTTCGCGCTCGCCAGCGTGAGAGCCAGCATCAACTGCTCGGTCGCCTCTCGCTGTTGCGCCGTCAAAGGTTGCTCCACCTGCCAACGCCTCGCGCCCTGAACGGCGACTTCCTCGCGCGGCGCAATCAGGTTCTCTTCCCCGCGCGGCGTTACCGCCTGCCGCTTCGTCGCGGGTTGTTGACGCCGCTGGAGCGTGCGCCGCGGTTTGGAGGCGGCGACCGTGGCCGCGCTCGCCTCGACCGCTTCGTCTGCTCGCGGCTTCGGCGATTCGGTGTTGGGGATGGAAGCGTTCTCGTGCGTTGCGGCGCGCGGGTCGGCGGCGGTCTCCGCTTGCCGGTTCGCGCCCGCCGGAGTTCCCTGTTTAGCTTCCGCGAGTTGGTTCTTCGGCGTCTCGCCCTGCCGGGTGATTAACCACGTTCCCGCGAGCAGGGTCAGGAGGAGCGAGGCGGCAAGGGCCAGGCGCGGGCGGGAGAAGATCGTCGCCCGGCGCGCGGCCGTTGCGGTCGGCATGGCGGTCGCCGGAAGTTCCAGCGGGCGCGGTTGAAATTTGAGCGCGCCGAGCAAAGTTTCGAGTTGCGCCACGTCCTCTTCGGGTTCGCCGGTTTTGTCCCACAAGTAATCGCTCATAATTTCAGTGCTCCCTCCCGACCTTCGTTCCGCCCAACCGCTCGCGCAGCAATTTCATCCCGCGATGGATGTTGACTCTCACGCTGGCGGGCGCGAGTCCCGTGCGCTCCGCGATCTCCGGCCCCGTCATGCCCTCGACGAAACGCAGGATCAGAGGTTCGCGGTAGGCTTCCGGCAGTTGCCGGATCAAGTTCAACACTTCGGTCGCCTCGGCTTCGGGTGCGGCGGCGTCGTTCGTCGCGAGGTCGTCCGTCAGTTCCGTGGTGTCGCGCGAGCGTCGATGAAAGTCCATCGCGCGATTGCGCGTGATCATGGCGAGCCAGGGGCCGAAGGCGTTCGCGTCGCGCAGCGCATCGATCTTCCTGAGCGCGACCAGAAACACGTCCTGCACGAGATCATCCACTTCGCCGTAAGGCACGCGCGCCAGCAGGATGCCGTGAACCATGCGCGAATAGGAATCGTAGAGCCGCCCGAAGGCATCGCGGTCGCCCGCCCGCACCGACGCGACGAGCGCGGCGTCCGCGGAAATCTCGATTTCGGGTGAAAAGGCTTCAACGGACATATCCGTTCCGATCATTTGGAGCATGCCGCCGGTCGCCTCTACTTCATACATTCAGGAACAACCTCATTCGACGCTTTTCACTCACTCGAAACCTGAGCGTTTGCGCGTTCGGTCTGTAAGACGTGAGAAGGGCGGAAAGCGTTAACAGCGACGGCCGGGAGAAAATTTTAACGACGGACGCAGAGTTGAGTTCAGCGCGCGTTGATGACGGGCAGGCGACGCCGGGTGTGAACGGCGGCGGAGGCGCGGGGCGCGAGGTGGTGCGGAGTCGGCCGCGTGCGGCGCGCGCCCCACACGCGTGCGAGGCGGGCGAGTTCCGCGCCGTCTCCGTCGGGGTCGATGAGCGTCAGCCAGAGCGGCGTCGGCAGCCACGCCCACGCCGCGCCGTAAGTCTTCTCGTTCAACCGCTCCACCCGCCGCTCCGCCCTCCACTGCAAGGCCACGGGCGGCATCTCTTCCCAGTTGTCGTAGCACGCATGTTGGATACAGGGCGCGGGCTTGGCGCGCGCGTGGACGAGGCAGCCGATGCCGGGAGCGAACAGCGGGCACGAATAAGTCTGCGCGTAGGTGGCGCCGGTCGCCGCGGCACGCAGGCCGTAGCGTTCGACCGCGAGGCGCGCGCGCGCGTAGACGGCGAGGCGTCCGGCGTCGTCGAGGCGCGGCGTGCGAAGGAGCGTTTCGCGGACGGCGACGGCTTCGAGGCGCGTGATGTGGACATTGACGAAATGCGCGTCGGTGCAGCAGACGCCGGGCGTCGGGCAGACGCGGCAATCGCGCGCCCCCGGTTCATAGTTGACCTTAATGTGACTTTGGACGGCCGCCTTCTCACGCTGCAAACGCGCGAGCGCGGACGCCTCCGAGAGTTTCTTCATTTCCAGCCGTAGACCTCTTCCGAAACAGCCCCGTTTAATTATCCGCCGCTGCTGCCGTTGTCGGCGCGCGTTCGTAGCAGGCGAGGAACTCGCGGTTGCCGTCCGCGCCTTTGATGGGCGAATCGATCACGCCGCGCAATTCGAGTCCCAAGTCTAACGCCGCCCGGTTGACTTCTTCAACGACGCGCGCGTGCGCGCCCGCGTCCGTCACGATCCCGCCCTTGCCGACCTCGCCGCGCCCCACCTCGAACTGCGGCTTGATGAGCAGAATGATCCGCCCGCGCCCAGACACGAGCGGCACGAGCGCGGGCAGCACCTTCGTCGCGGAGATGAACGACACGTCCATCACGACGAGATCGAATTGCGCCGCGAAATCTTCCGGCCGCAGGTAACGCGCGTTGACGCCCTCGCGCACTTCCACGCGCGGGTCGTTGCGGATGCGCCAGTCGAGTTGATTGTGCCCCACGTCCACGGCGACGACGCTGTGCGCGCCGTGCTGTAACAGGCAATCGGTGAAACCGCCGGTCGAAGCTCCCACGTCGAGGCAGACCGCATCGCGCGCGTCAATGCCGAAGGCTCCGAGCGCGGCCTCCATTTTCAACCCGCCGCGCCCGACGTAGCGCGCCGCCGGGTCGTCCGAACCGCGCACGCGAATCGAAGCGTCCGGCGCGTATGCCTCGCTCGCCTTTTCCACGCGCTGCTCGTCCACGAGGACGAGGCCGGCCATCACGAGAGCCTGCGCCCGCGTGCGCGACGGCGCGAGGCCGCGCTCGACCAGCAACTTGTCTATCCGCTCGCGTTTCATCCCGCCCGCTACTTTAACGCGAAACCCCCTCCGCCGCCCACGCCCGCCCGAACGTAAAAATGGCCGGACGCTCTCACACGTCCGGCCATCCCTCGCCATTATCACCGAAGCGAAACTTAACTCGGGGGCGCGCCCTCGAAGATGTCTTTGATGCGGTCGATGTTGCGCTGCTGACCGCGCCGCTGCTCACGTCGCTGCTCGCGCTGCTGGCGACGACGCTCGCGCCTCCGGTCGTAAAACTCCTCTTCGTCCGCCCCGTCGTCGGCGCGTCGCGTGTCCTGGTGTCGCGCCTCGACCTGACGCGGCGCGGGAAGAGTTTCGACGAGTCGCGGCTTCGGTTCGGCCGCGCGCGGGGCGGGCTTCGCCTCTGTCCTGACTTCCTCTTTCGGCTCATCCTTGCGCGCGGCGGGGATGACGGCCGTTGCCGCCGCCGCCTGCGGGCGCGACGGCGCGGCGTCGCTGACCGCGCCTCCCTCCTTCGCCGGGTCGAATTCTTCAAACACTACCGGAGCCTGTCCCTCCGTCGCCGCCACCGCCGTATCCGCGGGGATCGGCGCGGGCGACGCCGTGGCGTCAGCCGCCTCGGGCGTCCCGTTCTCAACTTCCGACGCGACAGCGGGCGACTGTTGGCGTTGCTGGTAGAGGCGGAAGGCGAGGAGGCTGACCACGCCGCCCGCGAGCGCGGAGATCAGCACCAACGCAATCGGCCACTGCCGCCGCCGCAGCACGCTTCCGGCGGGGCGACCCGCGAGCGGCACGACCGGACGCGCCACCTGTGCCTCAACCTCGTCGAAGCGCGGCGTGGCGAGCGTCGCGTCAGGCTCATGCACGATTGTCTCTTCGTGTTCCACCGGCCTCGTCGGCTCGAAAAATTTCTGCGTCTCTTGCATTTACTCTCCCAAACTTCGGCGTCCTACAAGACTACTCAAACAAACCCGGCTTTATATCAATTGCAAATTACAGGCCACCCGCGACTTCGAGCGCGCCGTTTCAGGCGGCAAAATTCGCTCGCGCGCGTCAACTCTTTTGATGCCTCTGTTTACGTCACTGCTGTCCTAAATAAATTGCAAATTCGTTACACGGCGGCGACCCGCCGCGCCTCCGCGTGCGGAGCGAAGCGTCTGCGCCCGTGTCCGAAATCGTGTCTCCGGGCACGAAAACACGCCGCCCCCGTTTGACCGGAAGCGACGCGTCTGTGGTCTCAAACCATCCGCGGTTCAGTTCAACCGCGCACGGCCGGGCGACTACCGCTGCCCGCGCGCCGCTCCTCCAAGACCTCCACGCTCTCTTTGACGCGCGTGTAAATGCCGTCGGCGTCGAGGCCGTATTTGGCGAGCAGCAGTTGCGCGTCGCCGTGCGTCACGAGGCGGTCGGGCACGCCCATGCGCACCACGCGCACGCGGTCGAGCAGGCCGTTCTCTTCCAACAGTTCCATCACGGCCGAGCCGAAGCCGCCCGCGAGATAGGCTTCTTCCACCGTCACGATCAGACGCTTCGTGCGGGCGAGTGCGAGCAACAGTCCGGCGTCGAGCGGTTTGACGAAACGCGCGTTGACGACCGTCGCTTCAACTCCGTCTTTCGCCAGCCGTTCGGCCGCCTGCACCGAAGGATGCACCATCGAACCGTAGGCGAGGATGGCAACGTCGCCGCCGTGGTCGCGCAGGATTTCGCCCTTGCCGATCTCCAGGCGCAGAGGCTCGCGCGCGATGTCCGCGCCCACGCCGTTGCCGCGCGGGTAGCGCATGGCCGCCGCGCCCTGGTGCTCGATCATCGTGTAGAGCATATCGCGCATCTCGCCCTCGTCCTTCGGAGCCATGACGACGATGTGCGGCACGGCGCGCAGGTAGGCGATGTCCAGAAGGCCGTGGTGCGTCGGGCCGTCGCCGCCGACGATGCCGGCGCGATCCAGGCAGAACTTCACGTTCAAGTCCTGGATGCAAACGTCGTGGACGAGCTGGTCGAAGCCGCGCTGTAAGAACGTCGAGTAGATGGCGCAGACGGGCTTCAAGCCTTCCGTGGACATCCCGGCGGCAAACGTCACGCAGTGCTGTTCGGCGATGCCCACATCGAAGGAGCGTTCGGGAAACTTCTCCAACGCCATGTCAATGCCTGTGCCGTCGGGCATGGCGGCGGTGAGGGCGATGATCTTTTCGTCGCGCGCCATCAACTCGCAGAGCGTCTTGCCGAGGACGGCCGTGTAGCTCGGCGCGGCGGCCTTCGATTTGACGGCCGCGCCCGTCTTCGGGTCGAAGGGGCCGGTGGCGTGCCAGGCGTAATAATTCTTCTCGCGCGCCGGGAAGCCTTTGCCCTTCGTCGTCAGCGCGTGAACGATGACGGGGCTGTCCGTGATCTGTTGCGCCTCGCGCAGCGCGTGGACGAGCGCCTCGGTGTCGTGGCCGTCAACGTAGCCGATGTACTTGAAGCCGAGTTCGTTGACGAGCGCGCCGGGCAGGACGGCCGCCGCGATGGCGTCCTTAACGGTTTTCGCCGCGTGATGCAGCCGCTCGCCGAATGACGGCACGGCGCGCAACGCCTCGCCGACTTCATCCTTGAAACGGTGATACCCTTGCGCCTCGCGCAGCCGATTCAAATAACCCGTGAGCGCGCCGACGGCCGGAGCGATGGACATCTCGTTATCGTTCAGGAGCACGACGAGGCGCGTCTTCAGATGCCCCGCCTGGTTGATCGCCTCCATCGCCATGCCGCCCGCCAAACTCGAATCGCCGATGAGCGCGGCGACGTGGTGAGACTTGCCTTCGCGGTCGCGCGCGATCGCCATTCCGAGCGCGGCCGAGAGCGACGTGGAGGCATGACCCGCGCCGAACGTGTCGTACTCCGATTCGTCGCGGCGCAGGAAACCGCTCAAGCCGTCGTACTGTTTGATGGTCGAAAGTTGGTCGCGCCGCCCCGTCAGAATCTTGTGCGCGTAGGCTTGATGGCCGACATCCCAGACGAGTCGATCCTGCGGCGTGTCGAACGCATAGTGGAGGGCGACGGCGAGTTCCACCGCGCCGAGGCTCGCGCCCGTGTGGCCGCCGACGCGCGCCATCGTCTCGATAATGTGCTCGCGTATCTCGGCTGCCACTTCCGGCAACTGCTCAAGTGATAGCCGACGCAAATCGGCGGGCGTATTGATGTGCTGAAGCAATCTCATTTCGCCGCGCATTGTAACGCGAGACCCGCGAAAGGAGAAAACGCGAGACGCGCGATTTAAGGAGAAAGTAGAGAAACGGCGCAAAGGAGAAAAGGGAAAGGGAAAAGGAGAAAAGGGAAAGGGAAAAGGGAAAGGGGAAAGGGAAAAGGGAAAGGTAAGGACACGCCTGCGACGTGAATCCAAAACAGTCGCGGCGAAGCTGCGGCCGACAGTTTCTAATTTCTGCTTTCAAGTTTCTGCTTTCGAGTTTCTTCTTTGGGATTTCTAATTTCTAATTTCTAATTTTGCCCTTCTCCTTTCGCCCCTCCTTCTCCCTATATTTTCAGACCAACGGTGCGGAGCGCGCGTCTAAAGGGGCGTGAGTGAAGCGGGGGCGACTTGAAGCCGGGCGCATTGCCCGGCGCGGAAGCGCAAATTTCCCGCCGCCTCCCGGCAATCGTCAATTTTAATAACGAGGAGTCAAACGGATGAAGAATATTTTCACGCGCGTGAGTTTGATCGCAGTTCTGACGGCGTTGGTTTCAATCGCGGCGTTCGCGCAGACGACCGCGCCGCAGCAGCAGCAGGAGGAGGGCGGACGCGTTGAAGGTCACGACGGGCGGCGCGGGCGGATCGGCCGGGAGGGTCGGATCGGCGGCCTTCGCGGCGGGCGCGGGATGACGGATCGACGCGTCTTCGACCGGCTCAATTTGTCGGACGCGCAGCGCGCCCAACTGCGCGAGATCGAAGCGCGCTACGGCCAGGGTTCCAAAGCGCAGCGACAGGAGATTCGTCAGTTGATCGAGTTGCGCCAGCAGCAGGGTGCGACGTTCACGCCCGAACAGCGACAGCGCATGCAACAACTGCGCGGCGAACTGCGCGACAGTTCCGAGAAGATGCACGCTGAACTCCTCGCCCTGCTCACGCCCGCACAGCGCGACCAACTCAAGCGCATGCGCGAAGAACGCGAGGCGCGCCGCCAGCGGCGACTCGATGCCCCCGGCACGCCGGACGACGAACGGTAGGATAAAGATAGGGTAAAGGGGAAGGGGTAAAGGGGAAAGGTTAAGAGCAGCCCCGGCTGTTTTCTTTGCGCCTTTGGTCTTTACTACTTTGCGCGCCCGGCATGAAATGCTTTTTCTCGCCAGGCGCGCAAATTTAAAGCGTAAGGCAAAGTTAAAGCGTAAGACGCAAAGGGTTGAGTGGCGATTCGTCGCTTCCCTTTACCCCTTACCCCTTACCCCTTCCCCTTTACCCCTTTGCCCCCTTCCCTTTCCCGTCCTAATAAATTCCCGGCAGGACGGCCGGCACGCGCCGCGCATAGTCGTCGTACTCTGCGCCGAAGGCCGCGCGCAGCAGTCGCTCCTCGCTGCGGACGCGAATCAGCGTCCCCACGCAAAAAACGATCAAGCCCGCGAGCAATGCGCCCCAACGGCTCGCGGCCAACCCCGTCGCCAGCAGCATGCCGAGCATCCCCGTGTAGATCGGATGGCGCACCCGGCTATACGCTCCCGCCACGATCAACTTGTGATCCGCCAACACGCGCGCCGTCAAACTCCACTGCGCGCCGAGCGCGTCGAGCGCAGACCACACGAGCCATACCGAGCCGACGGCGAGCGCGATCGTCAGGAGTGCGACGGCGATGTCCAACGCCCGGCCGGGCGACCCGAGGTGTGTGAACCGCTCCCGCATGAACGCCAGCAGGACGGCGTAACTCAAACTTTGCAGCGCGAGACCAATTCTCGACGCACGGGCGCGCCCGCGCTCCGCCCCTGCCTGCGCCCGCCTGCGACGCAAGAAGGAAAAGAAGACCAACTCGAATGCGACCCACGCGCCCGCCACCACGACGCCCACGGCGACGTGCAGCGCATAGTCCGAAATCGGAAGCCAGCTCGTTTGAACGTTCACGACTGAATTTGAGTCGCCCCCCTTAGCGCGTCGCCTCCGGCGCGCGGCGCAAGCGCAGCACGGCGATTTCCGGGCGCGCGCCGAAGCGTATGGGCAAGCCGACGACGCCCGTGCCGCGCGAGACGTAAAGTTGCGTGCCCGCGCGTTCGTACCGCCCGCGCAGGTACTTGAACTCGTCGAGGAAACGCGCGGGCGCGCCGATGAACGGCAGGCTCACCTGCCCGCCGTGCGTGTGCCCGCTCAGGATGAGCGAGATGCCCGCCGTCTCCGGCAAATCGAAGACCTGCGGCTCGTGTGAGAGCAACAGCGCGGGACGCCTGCGGTCGAGCTTGCCCACGGCGCGCGCCCAATCCGCGTAGCCCCACGACCAATCGTCTATGCCCGCCAGTTGCAGCGAGTCCGCGCCGCGCGTGATCTCCGTGTGGACGTTGTCGAGCACGCCGATGCCGCGTCTGACGAGCGCGCGGCGCGTCAATTCCCCGTCCGTGTAGTGGTCGTGATTGCCGAGCACAGCCCACACGCCCGCCGGGGCTGAGAGCGTCGAGAGAGCTTCCGCGCACGGCTCGATGTACCTGCGCCGCGCCGTCGTGTAGTCGCCCGTCAAGACCACCATGTCGCCGCCCGCCCGCTGCGCCAACTCCACGACGCGGCGCACCTCCGCGAGCGACACGAGCGCACTGTGATGAACGTCCGACACCTGCACGATGCGGAAACGCTCGAACGCGGCGGGCAACTCGCGTATGAAAATCTCCGTCTCCGTCAACTCGTAATCGTGTATCTCGAAGAGGCTCGCGTAGGCGGCCGTGCCCGACAGGCCGACGAGTCCCGCCGCCGCCAGTCCACGCAAAAACTGTCTCCGTGTGAGATCAACCTTCGCCATCGCGCCGGGGATTGTAGCACCCGCGCGCCGACGTGCGACCCCGGCCGCCGTCGGTTCGGGGTGTACACCTGACGCCCGCCTTTCCGGCTAGTACGTACCCGTACAAACAGGAGGCGCATAGTGTGATAAGTAATAGGCGAACCAAGCCCCCCCGAATTCCCCGACCCAACCTTTCGCACCAGTGTGCGAAGCGCGCCCCCGGCGGGGCGTGTAAGCAAGTTTTCAAGGAGGAAACACTTGATGAAGAAGAGATTCACTTACCTTTCGCTGGCGGCTCTCGCCTCACTGGCTCTGACCGGCGCGTTCTTCTATTCGACCGCTTCGGGCGTGCAGAGCGACCGCGGGCAGTGCCAGCAAACCTGCACCCGTCAGTATCAGGAATGCCGCGGCGCGGCCAACGCCAACAACGACGCTTGCCGCCGAGCCTTCGACGCCTGCCGCGCGGGCTGCCGCGACAACGGCAACACCAACGGCAACACCAATGGCAACACCAACGGCAACACTAATGGCAACATGAATACCAATGGCAACATGAACACCAACGGCAACGCCAACGGGAACATGAACACTAACGGGAACATGAACACCAATGGGAACGCCAACGGGAACATGAATACCAACGGAAATACCAATGGCAACATGAACACCAATGGAAATACCAACGGCAACATGAACGCCAACACCAACGGCAACACGAACGGGAATATGAATGGGAACACGAACGGCAACACGAACGGGAACATGAACGGAAACGACAATCGCCCCGGCGTCAGGCGCGGTCGCAACCCGAACCCCGGCACGCCCCGTGGCACTGTCAATAAGAACGCCAACACCAATACCAACACCGGCAACGCCAACAACAGCAACACGCCGAGGTAAGCGGCCGGGTCTCCGTTCGCGTCTCCCCGACATCGGTCAACGGCGGGCGGCATTCAACGGCTTGAATGTCGCCCTTTCCACTTTCCGCCGTTCAATCCGGCGCGCCGCCGCGCTCGCCGCCGCCGCGTCGCGCCGGTCGATCCTTCACGACGGCCAGCCCAACCAACCCCGCCCGAAATAATTAAAGCCCGCGACACACGCCATTCATACGAACTTAACAATGCCCGCGTATTAAAAGAGCGGGCGATTTTTAATCTCCGACGCGCGTTCCCCGCCCCTGAAGCCTCGCCCGCCGCCACCGTTTTTGCTTGCGCTCCAACTTCTTTGCACGAGGTATTTGACCCATGAGACGGAAAGAGCGGGCGCTCCAACTCAGATTGATTCCGGACGACGAACCCGCGCGCGAGTTGTCAACGCGAGAGCCGACACCGACGCCGCCGCCCCACGCCGACTTGATCGGGCGACGTTTCTTCGACGGCCTCTCGCGCGTCGCCGTGACCGATGTGTGCCGCCTCAATCCGGCTCAGGTCATGGTCGAACGCGAGATGGACGGCAGGTGTTGGTCGATCTCGGCCGGCCTCATCCGCCTCATTGTCGGGCGCGAGCGCAAGCGTCGCACGGCCTGAAGCGAAAGTTGTCGCGCCGCGCCGGTGCGCCCCGCCCGTCTGTGGTGCCCCGCCTTGACAAACCCTCCCCGCGGGCTAGAATATCAACTCGTTTGCGAGCCTTCGCGGAGATATGGCCGAGTGGCTGAAGGCGGCGGTTTGCTAAACCGTTATGGGTCAAAAGCCCATCGCAGGTTCGAATCCTGCTATCTCCGCCATAACTTTCGAGAGGTCAGGGGTACAGAGGTCAGAGGTCAGTGAAAGGCTCTATGTCCTTTCTTCTACTGATCTCTCACCTCTGACCTCTGACCTCTTTGTCCATTATGATTCGAGTTCGTTTCGCACCATCACCCACCGGCTACCTGCACATCGGCGCGGCGCGCACCGCCCTCTTCAACTGGCTCTACGCGCGCAAACTCGGCGGCGCGTTTTTGCTCCGCATCGAAGACACAGACCTCCAGCGTTCGACCGACGAATCGACGCGCTCGATCATCGAAGGTCTCCACTGGCTCGGACTCGACTACGACGAGGAAATAGTCTTCCAATCGGCCAACGCCGAACAGCACCGCGCCGCCGCGCTCCGGCTCATCGAAGCGGGCAAGGCCTACCGCGACTTCACGCCGAAGGCCGAACGCGCCGACGCGAACGTCAAACAGGAGATCGCCGAGCGCGCCCGCGCCGCCTCGCACACGGGCGCGGATCATCGCAGCAACCCTTTTCGCGATCTCGCCGCGCCGGAGTCCGCGGCGCGCGCCGTGGCGGGCGAGCCTTTCGCCGTGCGTCTCAAGATCGCGCCGGAGGGACGCTCCGCGTTTACCGATGCGGTTTACGGCGAGCAGGAGCGCGACTATTCCGAGATCGAAGACCTCGTGCTGCTGCGCTCCGACGGCCACCCGCTCTACAATCTCTCCGTCGTCTGCGACGACATCGAGATGCGCATCACCGATGTGATTCGCGGCCAGGATCACCTGACGAACACACACAAGCAGATTCTCATTTACGACGCGCTCGGCGCGCCCGTGCCGCGCTTCGCGCACCTCCCGCTGATACTCGCGCCCGGCGGTAAGAAGTTGTCGAAAAGGACGCACGGCGAGATCGTTTCGCTGACGACTTACCGCGATGCGGGTTTTCTTCCCGCCGCGTTTTGCAATTTTCTTGCGTTGCTCGGCTGGGCACCTTCGGGCGAGCAACGCACTGCGGATGTGACGACGAGCGACGTGGCAGCGACGGCGGCGGATGAACGTCCGGGCGAATTAATGTCTCTCAGGGAGATGGTCGAAAACTTCTCGCTTGAGCGTATCCACCGCAACAGCGCAATTTTTAATTTCGATGCGAACAACCCGAGGCGTTGGACGGACGACAAGGCGCTCTGGATGAACGCCGAGTACATCCGCACGATGCCCGTCGCCGAACTCGCCCCGCTGGTGCGCGCCGAACTCGAAACGGCCGGACTCTGGAAGCCCGAATACGAGACCACGGAGCGCGCCTGGTTCGAGCGCGCCATCGAAGTCATCCGCCAACGCTTCCACACGCTCAAAGACTTCTCCGGCCAAGGCCGCGCCTACTTCGGCGACGAGTTCGAGTTTGACGAAGCGGCCGTGAAGAAGAATTTGCAGAAAGAGCCGCGCCTCGCGGAACTGTTGCCCGCGCTCGCCGCGCGCATCGAGCAGACCGAACCCTTCACGATGGAGACGTGCGAAGCGACCTTGCGCGCCTACGCGGACGAAGCGGGCGTCAAAGCCGGTCTCTTCATCAACGCCGCGCGCACCGCCCTGACCGGCCAATCGGTCGGCCCTTCGATGTTCGAGGTCTTCGATCTCATCGGCCGCGACGCTTCCGCGCGACGCTTGCGCGAGGCCGTGCGCTTGGTCTAAAAATTTATCCCCGGCACCTAAAGCGCATTCACAGGGACGCAGACGGCGAACACCATCAACACGCGCTCGATTCTTCGCGCCTAACGTCTTCTTCTTTGCGCCTTCGATTAGTTTGACTAGAGGAGTCATCATGTTCAAAAAATTACTCATCGCCGCGACACTCGCCTTGTCGTTCAACGTCTCCGCCGCCTCCGCGCAGAACACGAACAGTTCAACGCCCGCGCCGCAGCAGACGCCCGCCCGCCGCCCGTCCGCGCGCCGCCCCGCGCCGCTGCCCACGCCGACGCCGGTCGAGGCGGACGTAGAGACGGAGCAGCAGCCCGCCACGCGCACGCGCCGCACGGGCGCGGCGCAAACCGCGGGCACCGCCACCGCCGCCGCGAGTCCGGCGGAGCGCGCCGTGCGCGCCACGTTCGAGACGCTGCTCAACGGCATCCGCAAATCCGATGTCGAGATGGTGATGAGCGTCTATTGGAACTCGCCGCAACTCGTCATCTTCAACAACAACGGCACGGTCACGCGCACCTGGGAGCAGGTGCGCTCGAACCGCGCGAGTTCTTACCCGGACGCGAAGAACGTGCAACTCGACGTGCGCGACGTGCGCGTGCAGATGCTCGGCGCGGGCGGCGCGACAGTCTCCTGCCTGTGGACGCAGACGCAGGAGTTTCGCGGCGCGCCGGAGAGCGCGACGGGTCGGCTCACCGTCGTCTTCCGTCTCATCAACAACGGCTGGAAGATCGTCCACACGCACAGTTCGCCCTCCGCGCCCGACCCTTCGCGCCTGATGCCTTCCGAACAGCAGCCCGCCCCGGCCAACGACGCGACGAAGCCGCCGGCGCAACCGCAGCCTTAGCGAATGCGCGCCCGTTGCAGTAAACTCCGGTTTCCCCCAACTCCCGTTTTTTCAAACGACGCGGCGGACATGTACACGTCGCCGTGGCGGAATAATAAGTTTCTCGACGAAAGGTAAAATAAACATGAGTTGGTTAGACCAAATCGGCGGACTCCTGCAACAGTATCAGGGCACGAACCCGCAGCAGACGCCGAACAACGTGCAGAACGATTTCGATCAAGTTGCACAGTCCGCGCCCCAATCCGCGATTGCCGAAGGGTTGGCCGCCGCGTTTCGCTCGAACCAGACGCCACCCTTCGGCAGCATGCTCGGGCAACTGTTCGGCCAGTCGAACGGCACGCAGCGCGCCTCGATCCTCAACACGCTCATCTCCACTCTAGGCCCCACCGTCATCTCGCAGATTCTCGCCAACCGCGGCGCGAGTGGCCTGGCCGGGATGCTCGGCAGCGGTCAACGTGAGGTGACGCCGGAGATGGCCGAGCAGGTGCCGGCCGAGGCCGTGCAGGAGATCGCCGAGCGCGCCGAACAGAAAGACCCTACGATCATCGACATGGCGAGCAACTTCTACGCCGAGCACCCGACCCTCGTGCAAGGTTTGGGTGCGGCCGCGCTCACCATCGCCCTCGCCAAAGTGGCGGCGAGCCAGCACCGTTAAAAAGCCGCCCCCGCCCGCCCTGCGGCGAGTTTCAACCGGATGCGAAAAAGAGTCTGCCCTATTACACGGGCGGACTCTTTTTTAATGCTCCACACGGAAGAAAGCCGCTCGCGTCCGTGGACGTGGGCGGCTTTCCGGTTAAATGTCGCGCGCGGCCTCGACGCCGCTTGCGTGCCGCCACAGCGGGTTCAAGTAACAACCTCTCTCTAAGCCGTCGCCGCCTGCTTGTGAGAAGTCTCCGGCGCGAAGCGAACGCGGCGGATGCGACGGTGGTCAACGCGTTCGACCGTAAACAGCGCGCCTGCAAACTCCACTGTTTCGCCTGGTTGGAGCAGCCGCCCCGTCTGCGCCATCAGGAACCCGGCGAGCGTCGTGTAGCTGCCGTCTTCCGGAAGCTTGAGGTCGAACCGGCGATTGGCGTCCCTGACGGCGAGCATCCCGTCGAGCAGGTAAGTCCCGTCCGCATCGCGTGTAATCTGCGAGCGCACTTCCTCGTCGAACTCGTCGTTGATTTCGCCCACGATCTCTTCGAGCAGGTCTTCCAGCGTCAGGATACCCTCGACGCCGCCGTGTTCGTCTATGACGAACGCGAGATGATTGCGGGTGCTTTGCATCTGCTTGAGCACGGCTCCGAGCCGCGCGGCGGCGGGGATGAACATGGGCGGATGAGCGAGTTTCCCCAGGTCGAAGTCGCCGGTTTGCTTTTCGTAGTAGGGTTCGATGTCGCGCCAGAAAACCACGCCCACGACGTTGTCCAGCCGCTCTCGGTAGACGGGCAGGCGCGAGTAGCCCAGGTTGCGAAACGCCTGTTTCGCTTCCTCGAACGTAGCCGTGACCGGCAGCGCGTCAACCGCCGTGCGCGGAATCATCGCCTCGCGCACTTCGGCATCGGAGAAATCGAAGACGCGGTTGATTAACTGTTGCTCTTCCTCGTTGACGTGACCGCTCTGCCGCGACGCATCTATCAACTGCCGCAGTTCTTCCTCCGTGTAGATGGAGCCGTGCTCGCCGGACGGGTGCAAGCCGAACAGCCGCACCGTGCGCGTGCCAGCCCAATCGAGCAGGCGAATCGGATAGGAGAAGGTCTTGTAAAAAATCAGCATCGGGAGGGCGATGGCAAGCGCGGTCTTCTCCGCGCGTTCGAGGGCGAGGGTCTTCGGGGCTAACTCGCCGAGGACGATGTGGAGGAAGGTGATGATGGTGAAGGCGACGGTGAACGCGAGGGTGTGCAGCACCGCCTCGGAGACGCGCCCCTTGAGGGGGATTTCCAGCAGGTGCGCGATGGCGGGTTCGCCCAGCCAGCCGAGCGCGAGCGAGGCGAGCGTGATGCCGAGTTGGGTGGCGGAAATGTAGGCGTTCAGGTTGTCAACCAAGCCCAGGAGCCGCTTGGCTCTCTTGTCGCCCGTGCTCGCCAGCGTCGCAATGCGGGAGCGGCGCACACCGACCAGCGCAAATTCGGACGCGACGAAAAAGCCGTTAGCGAGGACGAGGAAGAAGACAAGAAAGATGTTAAAGGCGGCGACCATGTCGCATGATAAGAACTAACGGGCGGCGGGCGCAAGAGTGCCCGCGAGGTTACGCCGCAGGTCAATTTATGACGCGGACGGCCGAGGCAAGGCCGCAGATGGTTGTGAAGCACATTCTTTGACCCGCATAAAAAGGAAGGACGCTTGACGTTAATCGGGAGCCGTCCCACCCGTTAAAATTTTAGAGATCGGGTGTGCCACCCGTGCGCCAAACCACGGTGAGAAAGAGAAAGCCGCCGACGCACTTAGCGTCGGCGGCTTTCCGGTGAACTGTTGGGATTGGCCTGTGTGCCGCTTTTGTTTCAGCGACTAAACGGACGGAAACCCTACCAATTCAAGTTTTCTGTCCGGAGGTCAGGCCGCAGCCACCTCACTGTGATTAGAACTCATATACGTTTTTTGATCACCTCCTTTCCAGTGTTGAAGCCAATATACAAAATCAATAAGTTGCGCGTCAACCGTTAATTTCAACCGCTCTGCGGTCGCTTTATTTCAACCGCCGCGACGAAACGCCAGCCGCCCGCCGACGTATACGGCGTGCGCGTGTTCGACGCCGAAGAAGTAGGCCAGTTCGCGATAATCCGCGCAATCGTGGAGCGCGAAGTCGGCGCGTTTGCCCGCTTCGAGCGACCCGATTTCGCGCCCGCGGCCGAGGCTGTAGGCGGCATTGACGGTGGCCGCTGTGATCACTTCGGCGGGCGTCATGCGCATGTGCGTGGAGGCGAGCGAGAGGACGAGCGGCATCGAGGGCGTGGGCGACGACCCCGGATTGAAGTCGGTGGCGAGGACGACGGCCAGCCCCGCCTCGATCATCGCCCGCGCCGCCGGATACCGCGACGAGCCGAGCGCGTAGACCGACCCCGGCAAGAGCACCGGCTGCACCCCGGCCGACTTCAACGCGCCGATCCCCTCGGCGTCCGTGTGTTCGAGATGATCGGCGGTGGCCGTGCGGAGTTCGGCGGCGAGGCGTGCGCCGCCGGAGAGCGAGAGTTGATCCGCGTGCAGGCGCAAGCCGAGACCGTGCGCGCGCGCGGCGAGGAGGATGCGGCGAGAGTCGTCCGCGTCGAACACGCGCTGCTCGCAGAACACGTCGCAAAACTCCGCCAGCCGCTCCCCGGCCACGCGCGGCAGCATCTCTCTAATCACCAACTCGACGTACCCGGCGCGGTCGGCGCGATACTCGTCCGGCACTTCGTGCGCGCCGAGGAAGGTCGGCACGTATTGCAGCGGCGTCTCCGCGTCGAGACGGCGCACGGCGCGCAGCATTTTCAACTCGTCCTCGACCGACAACCCGTAGCCCGACTTGGCCTCCACGGTCGTCGTGCCCCCGCGCAGAAACCACGCCGCGTAACGCTTCGACGCACAAACCAACTCGTCTTCCGTCGCCGCGCGCGTCGCGCGCACGCTCGCGCGGATGCCGCCGCCCGCCGCCGCGATCTCCTGATAGGTCGCGCCCTCCGCCCGCTGTTCAAACTCACCGGCGCGCGTTCCCGCGAACACCGGGTGCGCGTGCGCGTCCACGAAGCCCGGCAGGCAGACGCGACGCCCCGCGTCCAACACCTCGCACTCGCCCGCCTGTAGCAGCGGCTCGATCTCGCCGCGCGCGCCCACCGCCGCGATGCGCCCGTCATCGCCGACGAGCATCGCCCCGTCCTCGATGATCGACAACTCGCGCATCTCCGCCCCCACGCGCGGGCGCGCCGCGCCCCGGAGCGTGACGAGTTGTGAGCAGTTGACGACGGCCAGCATAAGGAGTTTCGAGTTTCAGATTTCAGATTTCAGATTTCGAGATTTCAAATTTCAGATTTCAAGATTCAAGGTTGGAGGTTCTTTAGTCTTGAAGCTGAAGACGTTCAATCGGCCGAAGTGGTCGTGTCTTGTACGATGCGCCAACCGGCGTTGGTGCGACGGAAGATGAGCGCGAAGCGACCGTGAGGCGTGTCTTTCGCGCGCGTCAGGTGCCAGCGCCCGGTGACGTTCGCGTAAAACTCACTGAGCGGTTTGATCTCCACTTCGCCAAAGGCGAGTGTGCCCATCTTCTCCGGCGTGTCGTAGGCTTTCCGGTAGCGTTCGGAGACGGTCTGCCAGCCGCGCGTCACGGTGTCGCCGGAGATGAAGGTGGTCGTCTCGGCGCGCTCGTAGCCGTCCATGTAGCCTCCGATGTCGCCGCGGTTCCAGGCCGCCGCCTGCGCGTCGAGCACCGCGCGGATCGCCGCCGCGCTCTCCGTGTTGCCCTTCTCCGATTCGCCCGAACGCGCGCAGCCGAACGGCGTCGAGACGACGGCCAAAGCGATCGCCAGCCGGACTAAGCGTGCGGGGCGCAGTTTGAGTTTCATGTCAGGCATGTTCACTTTCGCGGAAGGAATAGCGCGTGCGACGAGAACTATACTCGCACGCGTGCATCCGTTTCAACGCTCCGTTTGCCCCGTGCTGACCTGTCGCCAGAATTCGCCGATGGAGCGCGCTTCGGGGGCGATGCGTCCCATGAGATACCCGGCCGCGATAAAGAGCGCGGTCGCCACGAGGGCGGGCAGGAGCGTGCGCCTGACGGCCGAGCGCAGCCAGTGGCGCGGCTCGATGCCTTTGAGACGTTTATACAAGCCCGCCAGCAGGAGCGCGTCAACCAAAATCTCCGCGAGGAACACGGGCGCGATGTAGACGACGTAGAACATGGCGATGATCACGCCGACGATGGCCGCGACCGGGATGATGATCCAAAAACATCCGTCGTCGAGGTCAACGTCAAGCCCCACGTCAGGCACGTCGGGTATCCAGTCCGTCGCCGACGCGCCGCCGGCGGACACGTCACCGGACACGACGCCCGACACGCCGCCGTCGCTCCAACCGCCGCCCGCGCCCGCGCCGCCGAAGTCAGCCCCGCCGCCGAAGACGGCCGCCGCGCCGTCGCCGCCCGCTTGCGCGCCCGCGTTGAACAGGTGCGGGATTCCGTCGCCGCCGAGGTTGGGGAACAGATCGAGGTCGCTTCCGTTGGCGCGGCGGAGCGCGAGCCAGAGGCGCAGCAGGAGCAGAAAGAAGCAGTAGGCCGAGATCACCGCGAGCGGGTAGCGCACGGACATCTGCGTGACGCCGAGATGCAGCAGCGCGGTCGAGATGAGAAACCCGGCCGCTCCCGTCAGGGCGAGCAGAAAGGAGACGAGCAGGCGCGGCCACCCGTCGCTCAAGAGCCTGCGTCGCATGCGTTCGATGGCACGCTTCCGTTCGCCGCCCGCCAGCCTGACCCCCGTTTGCTTGTGCCGCTCCCGTTCGCTCATCAGCTTGCGACGCGCGCCTCCAACCACGCCGACACGTCGGCGCGCATCGCGGGCGTCAGTTCGTGCCCCGCGTCGTAACTTCTGAACTCGACATCGCGCGCCCGCGCGGACAGGCGCGCCGCATAGTCTGCGACGCGATCGGGCGGGTAGAACTCGTCGCGCGCGCCCGCCAGATGCAGCACGGCGGCCTGCATGTTGTGGTAACGCTCGCCCGTCTCCCAATCGCCGGGCAGCCCGCCGCAGATGCCGACGACGCCTCGCAACCTGTCGGCGTGCGTGAAGGCGAAACGATAGTTGAGCGCGCACGTCTGCGAGAAGCCGAGGAGAAAGACGCGCGCCGGGTCGGCGACGCCCTCGCCCGCCAGTTGATCGATCAGGTCGAGCAGCGCGCCGTGATGCACGGCGACGGAGTCTTCGGGGTGAAAATTGGTGAGCCAGCCGAACCCGTAACGCAGCGCGCCGCCCGGCTCCTTCGGCTCTCTCAGATGTTGGTGGACGCCCTGCAAGGCGGCGACGGCAAACCCGGCGGGCGCGAGCGAGCGCGCCTCGCGCATCATCCGATTTTTGTTGCTGCCGTAGCCGTGCAGGGCGATGAGCAGCGGCGCGGGAGTTTCGGCCGGGACGTGGAGGTCGTAATAGAGTTTGACGCGGGCGTCGAGCGTGCGTTCGATGGGTAAGTCAGACATGTTTCAAGGGCGGCCGGTGTCATGTCCCGCAGGGACAATTGATAATAGCCCACCGATTTATCGGTGGGACGCAGAAGCGTTTTTATTTTGCGAGTCCCGTAGGGACGATTGAATGATCAGATAACAGCGTTCAATCGTCCCTACGGGACTTAACATCTTGATACCGCTCTAACCCGGCGATGAATCGCCGGGCTATTATCAACTGCCCCTGACGGGGCAACTAAGGCGAGGCGACGCTCGCGCCAATGCGGCGACGACGACGGCGGTCGCGTCCATGTTGCGATTTCGGAGTTTCAATTCAAATACCCGCCCGGCTCGCTCTCTTTGATTTCCGGCGGCGCGTCGAGCGGGGTCGTTTCTTCTTCCAAGCTCCACACGTCGTAGAGTTCGGGCGGCGTTTCGGTGACGAAGCGCGAGGGGCGTTGCACGATGGTCTGGCGGTTGTAGTCGGTGACGAGCAAAGGATAGGTGATGTAAAGCTGGTCGCGGGCGCGCGTCAGGGCGACGTACCAGAGGCGGCGTTCTTCCTCTTCGCCTTCCGCGTCGCGCAAAGAACGCGGCGAGGGAAACTTGCCGTCCGCCGCCCAGATGATGAAGACCGCGCGCCACTCCAAACCCTTCGCCTGATGGACGGAGGTGAGCGCGATCATCTCGTCTTCGTCCGCGCCCATCACCACCTCTTCGCCCGCGACCGGCTGCGGCGCGCCGTAGCGTTCGGTGGCGAGGAGAGCGAGTTCGGACAGGAACTCTTCGGTCGAGTTGTAGCGCGTGCTGTAGTGCGCGAGTTGGCGCAGGTCTTCGAGGCGCGTCTCGGCGTTCTCGTAGTTAGCGGCGAGGTGCGCTTCGTAGCCGCGCGCGAGGATCAACTCGATCTGCCTGGCGGGACTGGCGCGCCGTTCCTCCGTGACGAGCGCGTCGAGCAGCGCGCGAAACTCCGCCCAGGAATTGCCGCGCCGCGCGGCGGCCGAGTCCGCGCCGCCGCGCAAGACGAGAGCGAGCGGGTCGGGCGCGGAGCCGATCTGCTCCCAGATGCGATGCGCCGTGGCCGCGCCGACGTTGGGGATGAGGCGCAGGCAGCGTTTCCAGGCGAGTTCGTCGCGCGGGTTGGCGACGAGGCGCAGGTAAGAGACCACGTCCTTGATGTGCGCCTGCTCGAAGAAGCGCACGCCGCTGCGGATTTGATAGGGGATGCCGCGCCGCGTGAGTTCGAGTTGCAGTTCGAGCGAGTGGTAGTGAGAACGATAGAGGACGGCCATCTCTTTCAAGGCCAGCCCCTCGTCGCGGAGTTCGAGCAGGCGCGAGGCGACGAAGGCGGCCTGTTGATCCGCGTCCTGACAGGGCACGAGCGCAGGCAAGAGGCCGAGCGAAGGACGCACGGCGCGCAGGGTCTTGGGAAACTGTTTGCGATTCGAGGCGATGGAGACGTTGGCGACGGCGAGGATTTCCGGCGTCGAGCGATAGTTGGTTTCGAGCCGGAGTTGGCGCGCGTGCGGGTAGCGCGCGGGAAACTCGTAGAGGTTCGTCCACTCCGCGCCGCGCCACGCGAAGATGCTCTGCGCGTCGTCGCCGACGACCATCACGTTCCGGTGGTGGACGGCCAGCAGATCGATGATCTCGGCCTGCAACTTGTTCGTGTCCTGATACTCGTCAACCAGTATGTGCTCGAACTGTTCGGCGTAGAGGCGCGCGATCTCCGGCTTCTCCAGGAGGAGTCGCTTCCAGTTGAGCAGGAGGTCGTCGTAGTCCATCGAGTTGCGCGCCTGCTTGCGCTCCATGAAGATGGAATCGACGCGCATGATCTGTTGCGTCAGCGGCTCGAAGTGCGGGTAGTTGCGCGCCACCACGTCGGGGATGGGGCGGTCGGTGTTGTTGGCGAAGCTGATGATGTCTTGCAGCACTTCGGCCTTGGGGAAGCGGCGCGCTTTGGTGTCGATGCCCGCTTCGTCCACGCAGACGTTGAGGAAATCGCGCGCGTCCTCGGAATCGAGGATGGTGTAGTTCTCCGTGTAGCGAAGCGCGGCGGCGTGGCGGCGCAAGACCATGTTGGCGATGCGGTGGAACGTGCCGCCCCAGACGCGCCGCCACGCGTTCGAGTGGCCGCCCGTCAACTCTTCGACGCGCCGAAGCATCTCGCGCGCCGCGCGGTTCGTAAACGTGGCGAGGAAGATGCGCGCGGGCGAGACGCCCTGCTCGACGAGGTAGGCCACGCGATACGTGATGGCGCGCGTCTTGCCCGACCCCGCGCCCGCGATCACGAGCGTCGCGCCCGCCGGGGCGGTCGCCACCGCGAACTGCTCCTCGTTCAGTTCGTCGCGGTAACGCGCGAGACGTTCGGGCACGGCCGCCGCGCCCGCCGGTCGTTTGATGACGTAACGCTTCATAGCGAGTCAGGACTCAGAATTCAGGAAACAGAAGTCAGAATAAGAACACACCGGCCACTCATTCTGAATCCTGAATCCTAAATTCCGACTTCCGTATTCTATTCCTTCATTTCGCAGTCGCAAGGCTTATAGCATGTCCGCTCGCCCGCGCGAAAATATGCCGCAGCCGCCGCGCCGCCTGCACGGCGCGCGGCGGTGAGTAAAGCGTCAGGGCACATCGCCCGCGCCGCGCGCCGAAGTTTGCGTGAAAATCGTGCTGGCGCGTGTTAAACTCCTGCGCCGACTCTCCCTGAAAGGGCGCACTACTACTGCTGCCGCCACCGCGAAAGGGCGCATCGCCGCCGCCGCCGCCACCGCGCCGCTCTCAGGCTCTCAGTTAATTTCAGTTTGTCTCTAACCGTTGGGAGTTTTCCGATGAAACAGATCATGCTTCGCACACTCGTCACGTCGTTCGCGTGCGCGCTCGTCTTCGCCTTCACGGGCGTGCGGAACGCTCAGGCACAGGCTGCCGCTTGCGTCCAGCCGCCCAAGGGACAGATGCTGTGGTTTCCGGGCGACGGCAACCCGAACGACCACGTGGAGAACACGACCGTGACGCTGCGCAACGGCGTGACCTACGCGCCCGGCCTGGTCGGTCAGGCGTTCAGTCTCGACGGGAACGACGATTACCTGGAAGTCCCCTTCTTCCCCGTGTCCTCCAGCGTCAATGCGTTCAGCATTGAAACGTGGATCAAGCCCGCGAACGTCGCGTTCGGCCGCATCTTCGACTATGCCACGCCGGGCGGCACGGACGGCTTCCTCCTCGAACTCTCCGGCGGACACCTGCGCGCCACCTTCGGGGTGAACGCGGCGAACGGCGCGGCGGCGATTCCCGCCGACACCTACACGCACGTCGCGGTCGTCTACGACGGCTCGAACATTCGCCTCTACGTCAACGGCGCGCTCGACACCACGACGCCCGCCACGACGCCCGGCGCGATCTCGACCGGCTCGCAAAAACCGTTCATCGGCTCGGGTCGTGCGCCCGGCAACGGGTTCGACGGGCAGATTGATGAAATAGAATTCTACTGGCGCGCGCTCACCGCCGCCGACGTTCAGGCCGTCTCCGGCGCGGGCGGCGCGGGCAAGTGCAAAGCGGGGCGCGCGCTCATCACCGAGTTTCGCCTCTCCACCCCGATGGCGCTCAACGACGAGTACATCGAGATTTACAACAACTCCGACGACGAACTCGTCGTGCAGTCAACGGATGGGGGCGCGGGTTGGCTCGTGGTCGAGGAAGGCATCGGCGGCGGCGCGCGCTTTCTCTTCTCCATCCCCAACGGCACGGTCATCCCGGCGCGCGGCCACTATCTCGCCGCCAGCGGCGGCGGCCGCTACTCGCTCTCCAACTACGGCGGGACGGGACTCGCCGCCGCCGACACGACCTATAGACGCGACCAGTGTTATGCCTGCGCCATCATCCTCACCTCGTCGGGCAGAGGCAGCATCTCACCCGATCATCGCCTCGACCGCGTCGGCTTCAACAGCGGCTCGATGTTCTGGCGCGAGGGGCGCGGCATTATCGACTATCCATCCGGCTACACCCGCACCAGCCAGTACACCTTCGTGCGCAAGATGACGAACGGCGTGCCGCAGGACACCAACGATAACGCCGACGACTTCGTGCTCATCTCCACCGAACCGGAGACGACGGGCGGGGTGTTCGGCGCGCCCGGCCCCGAAAACTTAAAAAGCCCGTTGCAGCGAAATAAAACCATCCAGCCGCGTCCGCTCGACGCGGGCGTGGCCGCTTCCGCGCCGCCCAACCGCACCCGCCAGGCGACCGACACCGACGGCGACGGCACGACCGATGCCGACGTGCTCAAGATCAGGCGCACCTTCACGAACCTCACGAAGAAGCCCGTCACGCGTCTGCGCTTCCGCGTCGTGGACATCACCACCACCCCGCGTCCCGATAATTCCAAGGCCGATTTGCGCGTCATCAGTTCGCGCGACGAGACGGTGAACATCTCCGCCGCGGGCGGGGGCGGCACGAAAGTCGTCGCGGGCGTGACGCTCGAAGACCTGCGCGACACGGACGCCGCCCGGCGCGAGGGCGGACTCAATACGAGCCTCGCCTTCGCTTTGGCGCAACCCCTCCAGCCCGGCGAGAGCGTCGATGTCAACTTCTGGCTGCGCGTCGTGACCGACGGCGAGTTCAGCTTCCACGTCAACGTCGAAGCCGCCACGCCGCCCGCCGCCGACGGCAAGCGCAAGCGCGCGATCACGGGGAAGACCAGAATCTCGCCGTAACCGATGGCGGCGGGCGAGAATGAGAACGGGGGAACATCAAGGCAGCCCATGTCTCGATGTTCCCCCGTTTGCAGTCGCGCAATTCGGTATTCCGCATTCAGTAATGTTAGGATAACGCCGATCAGCTCAAACTTTTATTTCGACGCGAAGAGAGGTCTAAGGCGATGAAGTTTCCCGGCGGGATGAACATGCAGCAGATGATGAAACAGGCGCAGCAGATGCAGGAAAAGATGCAGCGCGAGATGGAGGCGCTCGTCGTTGACGCCACGGCGGGCGGCGGCGTGGTGACGGTGCGGATGAGCGGCACGAAGGAAGTCACCTCCATCAAGATCGACCCCGAAGCCGTCAAGGAAGGCGACGTGGAAATGCTCCAAGACCTGATCGTCGCCGCCGTCAATGAAGCCGGGCGCAAAGTTGACGAGGCCATGCAGGGCAAACTCGGCGGCATGCTCCCGCCCGGACTCCTTTAAAACAGTGACAGGTGACGGGTGACAGGTGACAAGTTAAAACAAAGAACTTGTCTTCAACCTGTCACCTGTCACCCGTCACCTGTCACTTGAATTTATGCTTGATTACGCCGAGCCGGTCACGAAGTTGATTGACGAGTTCAAACGCCTGCCGGGCGTGGGGCAAAAGTCCGCGCAGCGGCTGGCATTTCACATTTTGCGGATGTCGGAGCAGGACGTGTCGCGTTTCGTCGCGGCGATGGAAGAGGTGAAGCGGAAGATCGTCTTCTGCACGGTCTGCAACAACCTGACGGACGTTGACCCGTGCCGCTACTGCTCGTCCACCTCGCGCGACCGCTCCATCATCTGCGTCGTGGAAGAACCCTACAACCTCGTCGCCGTGGAGAAGACGCGCAGCTATCACGGCCTCTATCACGTGCTGCACGGCAGCCTCTCGCCGATTCGCGGCATGAGTCCCGACGACCTGCGGCTGCAAAATCTGCTGCCGCGCCTGCGCCCCGAAAACAACGACGGCGTAGAGGTGCGCGAAGTCATCCTCGCCACCAACCCCAACACCGAAGGCGAAGCCACCGCCAGTTACATCAGCCGCCTCTTGAAACCGCTCGGCGTCCGCGTCACGCGCATCGCGATGGGCATGCCCGTCGGCAGCGACCTCGAATACGTTGACGAGGTGACGATGGACAAGGCGATGACGAACCGGCACGAGATGTAAAAAACAGTGACGGGTGACAGGTGACAGGTGACAAGTTAAAGCAATTCGCTTTTCTTACTTGTCACCTGTCACCTGTCACCCGTCACTGTTTTTAAAATCTGACGTGCTCGGCGGGAGCGTCTTTTTTGCATTCGAGGCAGTCCTCGCCCGCGTCGTAGAACTTGGAGTCGAATTCGACGAGCGACTTGATGGGGATGTCGTCGTTGATCTTGTCCGGGGCGTCGTTGAAGCGGACGATGGTGCCGCAGCCGATGACGCGCGCGCCGAGTTCGCGCACGAGTTCCACGGTCTGGAGGATGGCGTCGCCGCTGCGGATGATGTCGTCCACGATGATGCAGGGGTTGACCTCACCTTTGTTGATGTACTGGCGAAACATGCGCTTGCCTTCTTCGCGCTCAGCCCAATAAATCTGCTCCGCGCTCAAGGCTTCGCGCACGCCGAAGGCCACGGGAATGCCGCCCGGCCCTGGGCTAATGATCGCCACCTTCGGCAGCACGCTCGACACGTCCGGCTCGACGCGCAGCAGGCGCGAGAGCGCGACGGCCAGCACGCGCGCCGTGTCGTAATAGCGAAAGGCGAGCGGCATCTGAAAATAGTTCGGCGTGTGTTTGCCCGAAGGATAGACGAAGTGGCCTTCGCGAAACGCGCCCGTCTTCTTCAGCATCTCCATGACTTCATCTTGTGATGGAACGAGTTGCACCATTGCTCATTTCTCCAGTGAAAAGGGATGAGGGACGAGGGCGAAGAACGAAGGGATGAAGGATGAGGGATGAGGGATGAAAGGAAGCATTCAATCTCTTGAGTGCTCTTCTTCATTCATCCCTCATCCCTCTGCCCTCATCCCTTCATTCATCCCTCATCCTTAAGTTTTCGACAGCATACCACTACTCCGCCGGGTTCGCGCCACCCGCGAGCGCGTCTTCGATGATGCGGCGTTGATCGCGCGAGAGTTCGGACGGCAGCGCGTCGCGGTCGAACCAGCCGACGCGGTTAATCTCGATGCTCTGCGGCGCGGCCTCTCGCGCGCCCTCACGCGCGCGGCAGCGAAAGTGTATCTCCACTTGCTGCGGGCGTCTGAGCGTGCGCACGCGCACGAGTTCGGCCGCGTCGAGTTCGAGGCCGATCTCTTCGCGCAGTTCGCGCCGCAGTCCCGCGAGCGGTTGCTCGCCCCGCTCCAGAAAGCCGCCGGGAATGCCCCACCCGCTCCCCGTGCGAAACTCATGTTGCAACAGCAACACGCGCCCGCCCGCGTCCACCACGACCGCGCCCACCGTCACCATGAAACGCGGCTCGGCCAGCCACACGCCCCACCGCCGCACGCGTTTCGGCGCGCCCCGCCACAACGTCCCCAACAGTTTTTTCCACATGCGACGCAATCATAAATGAAAAGCTGTCAGTTGTCCGTGGTCAGTTGTCAGTTGCATGTGATTATCACGCGAGTTGCTAAAGACTGTCTTGAACAACTGACCACTGACCACGGACAACCAACGACGGACAACTGACCACGGACAACTGACCACTGACGGCTTTTCGTTGACGCGCTCCGGCGTTTCTCCGTAAGATTGCGCGCAAGTTTTTGCACGTCGTCGAGACACCGGAAGCGCGCGGGCTGGGCTGTGGCACACGCGTCGCGCGAAACGTCGGAAAGCGAAAATCATGTCAACTAACGAGATCGCAAGGCCGGGGGTTAATGCGGGCGCGCCCGTCGCCAAAGACGCGCCGACCGAGCAGCAGGCGTCGCAGCCGGGCGCGCCGAAGCGTTTTGAGAAGGGTCAGACCGTCTGCAACGAGAAGAACGAGAAGGGCAAGTTGCACAACGGTCATCTCAAGCAGGTCAGCCCCATCCGCGAAGAGGCGCGCCAGCACATGCGCGGCGATGATCTGCTCTATCGCTGCCAGACCTGCGGCACGCTCTACATGGGGCCGCCGCTCGGCCACGTCCGCGACCCGCGCAAGCAGGCGCGCTACGTTCAGAGCGAACTCGTGGATATTCTCGAAGCGGCAGGCGGCACGCTCCCCGCCTTCAAAAAGAGCGAGACGGGCGCGTGGGTTCCCGTCGGCCAACCCGCGCCCCACGCCGCGCCCGCCGCGTCTGCCGCTCCGCCGCCCGCGAAGCCAGCCACGGCCACGCCCGCCGCCGCACCTGCCGTGGCGACAACCGCGTCGGCGACCGATGGAGAGACGCCCGAACAGAAGCGCGCACGCATCATCGCCGAGGCCAAAGCGAAAGCCGCCACGCGCATGGCCGGTGGCGCAAACGCACAGAGCGACGCGGCGGCCGCGCCCTCGACCCCGACCGCCAGCCCCGCACCCAGCGCGCCCGACGGCGAGACGGCTGACGAGCGGCGCGCGCGGATGATGGCTGAAGTCAAAGCGAAAGCCGCGGCCCGCATGGCCGGCAAGGCAGGCGAGCCGCCAACTCCGAAGCCGCCAGCGACTAACAGCGAGACCGCAGCGACTAACAGCGAGACCGCAACGACCGGCAGCGAGACCGTCGCCGCTTCGCCTACCCCTGCCGCTGCCGCCGCGCCTCCCGTCGCGCCGACGGCAGCGACCGCGCCGCCCGTTCCGTCCGGCGATGAAACTGCCGAGGAGAAGCGCGCGCGGCAGATGGCCGAAATTAAAGCGAAGGCCGCCGCCCGCATGGCCGCTAAGAACAGTTCGGGCGGCGCGAAAACGGGCGGGGAGACTTCCATCGCCATGCCGCCCACCACGGCGCAACCGCCGTCGCCCACCTCCGGCACGGACTCATCCACAGCGGCCGACGCGCACCGTCCCGCCGCCGAAGCGCAGGCCGCGACGGGTCAGGCCTCAGCCGCTCCCTTGAGTCCCGCCGCGGCCACCGCCTCGCCCGCCGCCGGAGCGGAAACGCCCGCCGACCTCGCGCCCGACGCCTCCACCGAACTCACGCCCGGCGCGCCCAGAGACGAGCGCGCCGCCGATGACGAAGACGCGGGCGGGTAACGGTCTGCTGGCGAGCGATAAAGAAACAGCGCGCCGGGGTGGTCAAACAACCCCGGCGCGCTCTCGTTTTGCGCGTTACATTTTCCGCGTTAGATTCGGCGCGAGCCGCGCACCCGGCGCGGGCGGCCAAACTAATGGTGCGAGCCGCTCTTAGAAGCTGTGAAAAGTAAAGCTGTGTTTGTCCCGGAGGGACATTTGATAATAGCCCAGCCATTCATGGCTGGGGAGAGTGAACGTGCCCTTGACAGAGAGTCCCGGAGGGACGGTTGAAGGTTCATCACCATTCAATCGTCCCTCCGAGACTCAAACTTTATCCTGCCACCTGATCCCCGGCGATGAATCGCCGGGCTATTAGCAATCGTCCCTCACGGGACTTGTCAAACAGCTTCTTAGCTTTCCTTAATCGTCAAACCCTGCGGGGCGAAGCGCCAGTCGAGCACCTGCACATCGGGTTCTTCCGCGAGCGCGCGCGCGACCGACTCTCTCATCCCCTCGGCGCAGAGAAACGCGATGCAGCCGCCGCCGCCCGCGCCGCACACCTTCGCCGCTTCCGCGCCGTTCCGCGTGGCCTTCTCCACCAGACGCTCCATGTGCGGCGTCGTGATGTTGGGCGCGAGCCGCTTGCGGTTCGGATAGGCCGCGCTCATGATCGCGCTCACCTCCGGCCAGTCGGAAGCCTTGAGCGCGGCGCGCATCCGCTGCGCCGCGTCGCGGATGCCCTCGAAGAGTTGGAAGATAACTTTGTCGCCGTCGATGTGCGTCTTGAACATCTCCCAGTTGTTGATGCCGGACAAACGCGGCTCGCCCGTGTAGCAGATGACGAGGCGGCGTTCGAGTTCGGCGGCATCGACGGGCAACTCCTCGCGCTCGATCCCATCGGCACGAAAGTGGATGCAGTTCGCGCCCCCGTAGAACGCGCCGTAGTAGTCCTGAAAACCGGCGGGCACGCGGATCACGGTCGTCTCGACGTTGGCCGCGATCGTGATGAACTTGCGTTCTTCGTAACGATTGCCGACGAGACGATTGAGCGCGCCGATGCAGGCGATCGCCAGCGCGCTCGACCCGCCCAGCCCCGCGCCCGCCGGAGCCTGCGATTCCGCGATGAGATGAAAGCCCGTCTCCGGCTTGAAGAAGTGAACGAGTTTCGAGATGAGTTCCAGCCGCTCCTCGTGGACGAGCGCGGCGACGCCGTCGAGATCGGTCTCGAACGTAACGCCGCGGTCGCGCGATTCGAGAATGATGCGCCCGTCGTCGCGCGTCTCGATGCGGCAGCGCGCGTAGAGCGAGATGGCGAAGTTGACGGTCGCCGCTTGCGGGTGAAAAAGATAAAGCGGCCAAATATCGATCGTGCCGCCGGCCAGATCGACCCGCGTGGGTGCGCTTGCTTCGATAATCATAATAAAGATGAGGGATGAGGGATGAGGGATGAGGGATGAAATAAAGACTTTTCAGGCGAACGAATAATCTTTACTTTCATCCCTCATCCCTCATCCCTCATCCTTTAATTCAGTCTCCTTCGGCGTCGCCGCCGCTTCGGCTCGCGGCGCGCGCTTTCTTTGCGGTCTCTTTGTCTTTGCGGCGCACGAGCGGCGGCGGGAGATGTTCTTTGATCTCGTCGCCCAGTTCCTGCAGTTTCTCCTGCACGTTCTCTTCAAACTCGTGGACGCGTTCGGGGTCGGCCTCTTCCACTCGCGGCGAGAGCCAGTAACGCTCGGCGAGATAGAAGGCGGCGATGCCGACGATGACGATGACGAGCAGGAATTTTCCGAGTTGCTCGAAGTCGCCGATGAAGTTCGTGATGATGCCGTGGAAGAAATAGCCCGCGCCGCTCAAGAGCAGCACCCACAGGAAACAACTCGCCACGGCGAGCGGCAGGAAGCGTGTGGTGTAGCGCATCTTCGCCACCCCGTAGAAGACGCACGAGGCCGTCCGCAGGCCGTAGACGTACTTCGATAAAAAGATCGAGAGCGGCCCGAAAGTCTCCGTCAGGCGTTCGATGCGCGGGCGGGCGGCGCGGTAGAACTTCCGGTCGCGGATGCTCGAACGAAACCCGCGCCCCATCGCGTAAGCCACTTGATCGCCCGCCACGCCGCCCGCCGTGCCCGCCGCCAGCACCTTCGCGAAACTGTACTCGCCGAAGAACGCCCCGTGTGCCAGGACGCCCGCCAACAGCAGCGTAATATCCCCCTCGATCATCGCGAGGAAGAAGATCGCGTACAGCCCGTATTGCCCCACCAGTTCGTAGAAATGTTGCTCCATGGATAAACACAGCGACAAGCGACGGGCGACGGGCGACAAGCTACAGCGGCTGGCCTGTCCGCCCTGTCACCCGTCGCCCGTCACTTGTCACTCTCTTTAGGTTTGACGACCAGCACCGGGCAATGTGCGTGGCGCACGACCGACTCGGCCGTCGAGCCGAAGAGCATGCGCCCGAAGCCCGTGCGCCCGTGCGACGAGATGACGATCAGATCGATGTCGCGTTCGCGCGCGACGCGCACGATCTCGCCCGCCGCGTCGCCGTGCGCGACGACCTCCTGCACGTCCAGCCCCACACATTCTTCGCGCGCGCCCAGTTTCGGCAACTCGTGCGTCGCGGACTCTTCCAGTCGCCCTTCGAGGTCAACGGCCGGCATCGGCTCGGCCACGGCCGCGTAGCCGACCGGCGGCGTCATCGTCTCCACCACGTGCAGGCACACCAGGCGCGCCTGCATCTGCCGCGCCAGGTCGGCCGCGTAAGGCAGAGCCGCGTCGGCACACTGGCTGAAATCGGTCGGCAACAGAATGGAACGAATGATCATAAAGGATGAGGGATGAGGGATGAGGGACGAATGAGAAAGATGATTTCATTCATCTCTCATCCCTCATCCCTCATCCCTTTCCGGCTCGTCATTCTACACGCAGAAGGGTTGGTTTGACAGCCCCCTACCCCTTTGCTACCATTTTCGCCGTTTCCTACCTGAAAGACTTTTTCGCCCATTGCTCCCGTCTGGAGATCAAAGATCATGTCAACCGTCACGCCCGCCAGCAACTATATCGGCATTGATATTTCCGGCGCATCGCTGCACGCCGCGCTCGTCTCGCACGACGGCCAGGTCGTCGCCCGCCGCGAAGCCGCGCTTGAGAGCGCGACCCTGGCCGCGCAGATCGCCGGCCTCGCCGCCGAACTCCGCGACGCCGCGCCGAACGTGGCCGCGCTCGGCATCGGCGTGCCCGGCCTCGTCAGCCCGGAGACGGGTCGCGTCATCGTCTCTTCAGACCTTCCCTCGGTCGTCCGCGCCGACCTGCAAACGGAACTCGCGCGCGCCACCAATCTCCCCATCGCGCTCATCAACGACGCCAACGCCGCCGCCTACGGCGAGTATGTCGCGGGCGCGGGGCGCGGCAGCCGCAACATGTTCTACGTCACCATCGGCACCGGGATCGGCGGCGCGCTCATCATGGACGGCAAACTCTGGTACGGCGATTCGGGCTTCGCGGGCGAGTTCGGCCACATCACCATCGACCGCGAAGGCATCGAATGCACCTGCGGCAACACGGGCTGCCTGGAGACGGTCGCCTCCGCCCCGAACATCGTCCGCCGCACGCACGAACGGCTCGTCCGCGACAGCACCTCATCGCTCACGCGCCTCGGCCTCAACAAAAATTTCACCGCCGCCGACATCGCCCACGCCGCCAACGAGGGCGACGATTTCGCCATGCTCATGATCGAGCGCACCGGCCGCTACATCGGCACGGCCATCGCCGCCGTCATCAACCTCCTCAACATCCAGCGCATCGTGCTCGGCGGCGGCGTCATGGACGCGGGCAAACTCATCCTCGACCCCATCATCCGCGAAGCCGGACGCCGCTCCTTCCAGCCCTGCTTCGAGGCCACCCAGATCGTCGCCGCCACGCTCGGCGCGGACGCCGTCCCCACCGGCGCGGCCATGCTCGCGCGCGACTCGGCGACCGCGAAATAGATATTTCACCACTCACGTTTCAGACGGGCGCGCGTGCGGTTTCGCGCCCGTTTTGTTATGTTAGACGGGTGATTTCGCCGGTTGCTTTGCGAGGACTGTGTTTTATGATCCAGACGATAAAAGCCGTGGTTGACGAGCATGGCCGGGTGCGCTTGCTTGAAGAAGTTAAACTTACGGGAGTGCGACGCGCGCTGGTGACTATTCTGGAAGAAGCCCCTGCCGCGGAGGCGAGCGAAACAGCCTTGCTTAGTGAGCAGACGTTGGCCGCAGACTGGGCGCGACCGGAGGAAGATGAGGCATGGTCACACCTTCAGCCGCAAGCGTAGTCCTCGTCTCTTTCCCGTTCTCCGATCTCTCTCGAACAAAACTCCGACCGGCGGTTGTGCTGGCAAGCGCCGGGTCGGATGACTGGATTTTGTGCCAGGTAACCAGCAACGCGTATGCAGACGCTCGTGCAGTGGAAATTTCCGACCCCGACTTTCTCACGGGCGGGCTACATCGCATAAGTTATGCGCGACCGGGCAAGTTATTTACGGCGAATCGCAGTTTGATAGTGTCCGAAGTCGGGATATTGAAAGATGAATCGTTCGAGTCGGTCATCGAAGCTGTTATCAAATTGCTACGACGAAGCTGTTATCAAATTACTACCCGATAGGATTCACTCATAATATTTTTCGCAGGTCGCGACCTTTACAGTCAGGTGCGCCTTAACGCCCGTCAGCAAGAATTTAATGAACCCAGAACGCATCAGAAATTTTTCGATCATCGCGCATATCGACCACGGGAAGTCCACGCTGGCCGACCGCCTGTTGGAGTTGACGGGTGCGGTCGCGGGGCGCGACATGGAAGCGCAGGTGCTCGACAATATGGACTTGGAGCGCGAGCGCGGCATCACGATCAAGGCGCACGCCGTGAGGCTCGACTATCGCGCCGACGACGGCACGGATTACGTGTTGAATTTGATCGATACGCCGGGGCACGTGGATTTCAGTTACGAGGTGTCGCGCTCGCTCTCCGCGTGCGAGGGCGCGCTGCTCGTCGTCGATGCGTCGCAGGGCGTGGAGGCGCAAACGCTGGCGAACACCTATCTGGCGATCGAGAATAATCTGGAGTTCATCCCGGTCATCAACAAGATCGATTTGCCGGGGGCGGAGCCTGACAAGGCCATCGAGCAGATCGAGCAGGTCATCGGGCTGGACACCGGCAACGCCGTGCTGACGAGCGCGAAGACGGGCGTCGGCGTTCACGAAGTGCTGGAGGCCATCGTGCGCGACGTGCCCTACCCGAAGGGCGACCCGGCCGCGCCGCTCAAGGCGCTCATCTTCGATTCGTGGTACGACGCCTACCGGGGCGTCATCGTCCTGTTCCGCGTGATCGACGGGCGCGTCAAGCCGGGCATGAAGATACGTTTCTTCAACACGGGGCGCGATTATCTGGTGGAGGCCGTCGGCGTCAACCGCCCGCGCCCGACGCCCATCGGCGAACTCGGAGTGGGCGAAGTCGGCTTCCTCACGGCTTCGATCAAAACCGTGGCGGACGTGCAGATCGGCGACACCATCACGGAGGCGGCGCGCCCCACGACCGCGCCCTTCCCCGGCTTTCAAGAGGTCAAGCCGATGGTCTTCGCCGGTCTCTATCCGGTCGAAGCGAATCAATATGAAGAACTGCGCGACGCGCTCGACAAGTTGCGCCTGAACGATGCGTCGTTCTTCTACGAACCGGAGTCTTCGACCGCGCTCGGCTTCGGGTTCCGCTGCGGCTTCCTCGGTCTCCTCCACATGGAGATCGTGCAGGAGCGTCTGGAACGCGAGTTCAACCTCGATCTGATCACGACCGCGCCGGGCGTGCGCTACCGCGTCACGACGACCGACGACGAGGTGCTGGAGATCGACTCGCCCGCGAAGATGCCCGACCCCGTGCGCATCCAGAAGATCGAGGAGCCGGTGATCCTCGCCACGATTCTCACCTCGGACGAATACCTCGGCGGCATCCTGCCGCTGCTCGAAGAGAAGCGCGGCGTGCAGAAGAAGTTCGAGTACATCGCGGCGAAGCGCGTGATGCTGACCTACGAACTGCCCTTGAACGAGATCGTGCTCGACTTCTACGACCGCCTGAAATCCGTCTCGCGCGGTTACGCCTCGCTCGACTATCATTTCGCCGATTACTGGGTGAGCGACCTCGTCAAGCTGGACATCCTCGTCGCGGGCGAACCCGTGGACGCGCTCTCGCTCATCGTCCATCGCGCCAACTCCGAGCCGCGCGGCCGCTCGCTCGCCGAGAAGATGCGCCAACTCATCCCGCGCCAACTCTTTGAAGTGCCGATCCAGGCCGCCATCGGCAACAAAGTGATCGCGCGTGAAACCGTCAAGGCGATGGGCAAGAACGTCATCGCCAAGTGCTACGGCGGCGACATCTCGCGCAAGCGCAAACTGCTGGAGAAACAGAAGGAAGGCAAGAAGCGCATGAAGCGCGTCGGCCGCGTCGAAATCCCCCAGGAAGCGTTCCTCGCCGTGCTCAAAGTGAACGAGTGATGGTCAACTGGCATCGCTTCACGCCGTCCGACTTCGAGTATGATTTTGAGAGAGACAAACTTGCCGCACATCGCATCACTTTCGCAGAGGCGGTGGAATGTTTCTTCTCGGATTTTGAAGTGCGTCGCAACAAATCTTTCCGCGACCGTTATCAACTCACCGGGCGCACGCCGGGCGGGCGCACTCTTAAAATCATTTTCCAACTGAAGCCGAACAACGTCGTCAGAATTATCACCGGATGGGACGTATGAGCCGCAAGAAAAAAGTTTTAAGCGAGGAAGAGATCGACGAGTTGGCCGCAGACCAGGCTGAGGACGAAGCTGCATGGGACAAGCCGGTTCGCGTCCGCCGGACTACAGCCGCCGTGCTGACGTTTGGCAATGAGCAGATTGCACAGTTGCCGGTGACGAGCGATCCTGAAATCCTGAGCGGCGCGCCGGTCTTTAGCGGGACGCGCGTGCCCGTCGCAACGTTGCTCGACAATCTGGCGGCGGGTCTCACACTAGACCAGTTCCTTAATAACTTCCCGACCGTCACCCGCGAACAGGCGATCAAAGTGCTGGAGTTTTCCAAAGAAACGCTCACGCGTTTAGGTCACGCCGCATAACGCTCGTCGCCGTGCTCTAAAGTGAACGAATAAGAACCCACCTCGAAAAAGGAGCAGTTGAGATGAAGCGTCTGCTGTTGGTCTCCCTCTTTTTCCTCGCCTCTCCCGTCTCATACGCGCAGCATCACGCGAACACTCCGGCGGGCACGGGCGCGGTCACGCTCTGGCGCGGCCTCGGCTCGCACCATCACCCGATCTCGACGGCGAACGCGGAGGCGCAGCGGTTCTTCGACCAGGGACTCGTGCTCGTCTATGCCTTCAACCACGAGGAGGCCGCGCGTTCCTTCCGGCGCGCCGCCGAACTCGACCCGCAAGCGGCGATGGCCTACTGGGGCATCGCGCTCGCCGCCGCCCCCAACTACAACTCGACGACGATGGACGATGCGCGGCGCAAGACCGCCGACGAGGCCATCCGCCGGGCAGTCTCACTGGCGGCGAAAGTTCCCGAGCACGAACGCGCCTACATCGAAGCGATGCGCCGCCGTCTCTCGCCCGACGCCGGGGTGGATCAGGCGAAACTCTCGCTCGCTTACAAAGAGGCGATGGGCGCGCTCGCGCGTCGCTACCCGGACGACCTCGAAGCGGCGACGCTCTACGCGGACGCGGCCATGATCCTGAACGCGTGGAAGCTCTGGTCGGCCACGGGTTTGCCCGCGACCGGGACGGAAGAGATCGTCTCGACGCTGGAATCGGTGTTGCGGCGCGATCCGAATCACATCGGGGCGAATCATCTCTACATCCATGCGGTCGAAGCGTCGGCGCAGCCGGAGCGCGCGCTGCCGAGCGCGGACAGGCTCGGCGCGCTCGCGCCCGCCGCCGGTCATCTCGTCCACATGCCCGCGCACGTCTACCAGCGCGTCGGCGATTACGAAGCCTCCGCGCGCGTGAACGACTCGGCCGCCCGCGCCGACCGCGCCTACATCGAAGCCAACCTCGGCGCGCACGCGCAACACGGCATCTACACGGCGGCTTACTACAGCCACAACCTGCATTTCCTCGCCGCCGCCTACAGCATGCAGGGTCGCTTCGCGGACGCGCTCAAAGCCGCCGAGCAGCTTGAGTCGAACGTTCGCCCGCGGCTCGGAGAGATGAGTTTCCTCGAAGACTTCCTGCCGACGAAGACGCTTTTGCTGGTGCGCTTTCGCCGCTGGGACGACGTGCTCAAATCGCCGCCGCCCGCCGCGTCTCTCACCTACACGCGCGCTCTCTGGCACTGGGCGCGCGCCCTAGCGCATGCCGCGACGTGCAAGACGGCCGAAGCGGAAGCGGAGCAAAAAGTTTTCGCGGCCGCTCTCGCAGCCTTGCCGGAGGGCGCGCGGTTCGGCGCGAACGCCGGGCGCGACGTGTTGCAGATCGCCGCGCACATCCTCGGCGCACGCATCGCGGGCGCACGGGGCGACCGCAAACTCGCCCTCCAACTTTTCCGGCAGGCCGTCGCCGTCGAAGACTCGCTGCTCTACAGCGAGCCGCCCGATTGGTACTACCCGCCTTCGCGCGAATCGCTCGGCGGCGCGCTGTTGGCGGGCGGCGAATACGCGGAGGCCGAGCATGTGTTCCGCGCCGACCTCGCGCGCAACCGGCGCAACGGGCGTTCGCTGTTCGGGCTGGCCGAGAGTTTGCAGGCGCAGGGCAACACTTACGCGGCCGCGCTCGTGCGGCAGGAGTACGAGCGCGCCTGGAAGCACGCGGACGCGCCGCTCAAAGTCGGCGACCTGTGAAGACTTCGGCCGCCGCCGACTTCAAGCCGGGAGCTTTTCCCATCGCGCCCGCAGCGGGTAAAATGGCGACGCTTTAAAACGGCCGCCGCGAAAGTGAGTTCACGCTCATGAACATCTCTCTGACCTTCCCTCCCTGGTAACTTCCTGAACCCATCCGCGTACCTGCCGACGCGCCGACGCTCGCGCGACGGCTCAGGTACGCCCGCGCCCGCTCGTCGATTCCTCCGCCCCGGAGAACGCACCCGAAAAGCGCAACCCCCGCTCAAGCGTTCACACTTCCGGAAAAGAGGAATCAGCACATGTCGAATCAAGCATCGTCGCATCGCGTCTCGCCGCCGACCGGCGCGGCCGCGCGCACGCTCCGTCGTCTCACCTATACCCTGCTCGCCATCGAGTTTTTGGACGAACTCGTTGACGGCTCGCGTCAGGCTGCGTGGCCGCTCATTCGACGCGACCTCTCGCTCTCCTACGCGGACATCGGGCTGCTGCTCGCCGTCCCCAACCTCGTCGGCAACATCATCGAACCGCCGCTCGCGCTCCTCGGCGACACGCGCCGCCGCCGCGCGATAATTTTGACCGGGGGCGTCTGCTTCGCGCTCTCGCTGCTCCTCGTGGCGCGCAGTTCCAATTTCGTCTCGCTGCTCCTGGCCTTCGTGTTGTTCTACCCGGCGGGCGGCGCGTTTGTCAGTTTGTCGCAGGCCGCGCTGATGGACTCCGCGCCCGCGCGGCGCGAGGGAAACATGGCGCGCTGGGCTTTCGCCGGTTCGCTCGGCATCGTCGCCGGGTCGCTCGGCTTGAACGCGGCGGTTGGGGCGGGCGCGAGTTGGCGCGCGTGGTTCGGCGGGTTGTGCGGCGTCTCCGTCTTGCTCGTCTTGGTCGCGCGGCGTTTTGCGTTCGACCCGCCCGGCCGCGCCGGACGGACGACGGAAGGCGGCGGCGTCAGAGAGGGGGCGCGCGTTGCCCTGCGCGCTTTGCGGCGCGGCGAGGTGCGACGCTGGCTCGTGCTGTTGGAGCTTTCCGATTTGATGCTCGACGGCTTCCACGGCTTTCTCGCGCTCTACTTCGTTGACGTGGCGGGCATGGGCGACGCTGAGGCGGGCGTGGCGATCGCCGTCTGGACGGGCGTCGGACTCGGCGGCGACCTGTTGCTCATTCCGCTCCTGGAGCGCGTGCGCGGCTTGAGCTACCTGCGTTGGAGCGCGGGCGTCATGCTCGTCCTGTTCCCGGCCTTTCTGCTCGCGCCGAACCTCTCCGCCAAACTCGTGCTGCTCGGCCTCGTCGGCATCACGAACGCCGGTTGGTACTCGATCCTCAAGGCGCAACTTTACGCCGCGATGCCCGAACGAAGCGGCGCGTCGCTCGCGCTCGGCAACCTGTCCGGCCTCGTCGGCGGCATGATTCCGCTCGCGCTCGGATTGGCGGCCGAACGCTTCGGCCTCGCCTCGATGATGTGGCTTTTGCTCGCCGCGCCGCTGGCGTTTCTCGTCGCTATCCCGCGAAGGGAAAAAAGTTCTCAGACATGTTAGGCTAACGTTTCAACGCTCGCCGCCGCCGGAGGCCGCCCGCTCCGGCGCGAGCGCGGCAAAGAACGGTTAATTAGCGGCCGGGACGGGTGCAACCGGCGACGCGATGCTACGCTTCCAAGTGCGCATGAAAATATTCACCTCATCCACGCGATTCACGAAAACAGCCTCGCGCCTCGCGCTCGCCTGCCTGCTGGCGGCGCAATCGGCCATGTTCGCGCAGGAAGCGCGACCGCCGCAGCCGCCGCCGCAGGACGACCCGGCGGACGATGTCCTGCGCGTCAGCACGAGCCTCGTGCAGACGGACGTGTCGGTCGTCGATCAGAAGGGACGATTCGCGGAGAATTTGCAGCGGGAGCAATTCGAGTTGAAAGTTGACGGGCGGGCGCAGCCCATCCTGTTCTTCGAGCGCGCCACGGCGGGCAGCGCGGGCGAAGCGGCGCGCATCGCCGCGGCGCGCGGCGAGACGCTCGGCGGTCGCACGACGACGGCCGCGCCGCTTGAACGCGGCCGGGCGGTCGTCTTCTTCGTTGACGATTTGCACCTCTCGCCCGAAGGCATCTCGCGCGCGCGTGAGTTGCTGCACAATTTCGTCGAGCGGGAGATGATGCCGGGCATGCACGCGCTCGTGGCTTCGGCGAGCGGGCAGATCGGTTTTCTGCAACAGTTCACGAACGACCGCGCCGTGTTGCGCGCGGCCGTCGAGCGCATCAAGTACGTCTCGCAGGCATCGCTCGATAGCGAACGCCCGTCCATGTCCGGCTATCAGGCGGAGATGATCGACCGCGGCGACCGCGATTTGTTGGGCTATCTCGTCAGCCAGACGATGGAGGAGAACGGGCAGAACTACGCCGACCCCGGCGCGCGCATGTCGGCGGAAACGATCGTGCGAAACCGCGCCCGCCGCATCCGTCGCCAGGCGGCGCAACTGAGCGGCGCGACCGTGGCCTCGCTAGAAAGCGTGGTGCGCGCGCCCGCCCCATCCGGCGGGCGGCAGACGCTCTTTTTCATCTCCGAGGGCTTCACGCTCGACGCGCAGGAAGCCGACATCAATCGCAAAATACAACGCGTCACAGACGCGGCCGCGCGCACGGGCACGGTGATTTATACGCTCTACGCGCGCGGCCTCGCCGTCGGCATGCTCGACGCGAGCAGCGGCGCGCGCGCCGACCTCGCAGACCTCAGTTCCGGCACGGCCTTTCGCGGCTACAGCCCCACGGCCGAACTGAGCGCGACGCAGGATGTCCTGCGCGGCCTGGCCGCCGACACGGGCGGGCGCGCGCTCATCAACACCAACGCGCTCGACGCCGCCATCGCCAGAACGCTCGGCGAGACGGCCAACTATTACCTGCTCGCCTGGCGACCCGAAGGCGTCGAAGTGAGAGACGGCACGCCGCGCTGGCGCAAAATCGAGATCACCGTGAAAGGCCGCCCCGATCTCTCCGTGCGCGTGCGGCGCAGTTTCCTCGGCGCATCGCCCGCCGGCGGAGGCGCGCGCGAAGCCGCTGCCGCGTCCACGCCCGCCGCCACGGCCTCCACCGCGTCCGCCTCGACGAACGCCGCGCTCAACCGCACGCTCAACTCTCTGAACGCGCGCCGCGACCTGCCCGTAGACGCCTACGCCGTCTTCACGAACGACGCGGAAGCCGGCTCGGTCATCAACGCCTCCGTGCAATTCGCAAACGACCGTCTCAAGTTCACGCCCGCCGCTGCGGGTCAGCCGCGCGCGCAGGTCGAGGTGGCCTGCGTCGTGCTCGACGATCGCGGGAAGGTCGTCTATAGCAACGGGCGCACGCTCACGCTCGACGGCAACGCCGCCGCCGCGACCGGTGCGGGCGCAGCGCGCGGCAAAATCGTCACAAACTTTTCGATCCCGCGCCTCGCGCCCGGCCTCTACCAGCTTCGCGCCGCCGCGCGCGATGCGGGCAGCGGTCTGGTCGGCAGCGCGTTCGAGTGGGTCGAAGTCCCGCACTTGAAAGCGAACCGCCTCGCCTTGAGCGGCCTGCTCGTCACCGAGCGTCGCCGCGCGGGCGCGCAGCCGTCCGGGGCGACGGGCGCGGGAACGACCGGCGCGCCGGACATCCTCCGCGTCGAACGCCGCTTCGCGCGCGCCTCGCACATCTTCCTCCAACTCTATCTCTACAACGCCGCGCGCACGGCGACGAATGCTGCGCCCGATGTCGAGTTGGAGATCAAAGTCCTGCGCGACAACAAGATTGTGACGCACGCGCCGCCGCACAAAGTTGCGGTCGCACCGGGCAGCGACCCGGCGCGCATCTTCTACGCGGCGGAAGTGCCGCTGGCGAGCATGACGCCGGGCATCTACCTGCTGCAAGTCACCGCGACGGATCGCGCCGGGCGCACGACCGCCACGCGCGAACTCGACTTCCGGGTCGAATGAAGATCGCGCCCGCGCGCCGGTTCGCCTTCCCGGTCGAGTTTTAAGTTCTAAGGAGCATAGCAGTCGGTCAATCGGAAATTGCTTTCACGAGAACATGCACGTCACACGCGTCGAACTAGACAACATCAAATCCTACACGCGCGCCGACTTCTCTTTCGAGCCGGGCACGACGGCCATCGTCGGCCCGAACGGCGCGGGCAAAACCACCATCCTCGAAGCCATCGCGTGGACGCTCTTCGACACGCTCGACTACAGCAAGGACGACTTCCTGCGTCGCGGCGCGAAGAAGGGTTCCGTGCGCGTCACCTTCGAGAGCGACGTGGACGGCCGCCGCTACACCGTCTACCGCGACACGGCCAACGGCTATTACATCTACGACCCCGAACTCAAACTTAAACTCGAAGAGAAGAAAGCGAACGTTGCGCCGATGCTGGGGCGTCTGCTCGGCATCGAGGCGGGGACGGATTTGCCCGCCCTCTTCAAGTCGGCCATAGGGGTGCCGCAGGGGTTGCTCACGGCCGACTTCCTCAAAACGTCGAGCCAGCGGAAAGCCGCCTTCGACCGCCTGCTCAAAGTGGAAGAGTACCGCGAGGGCGCGGAACGCCTGCGTGACACGGTGAACCTCATCCGCGACCGCGTCGCCGAGACGCGCGAGCGGATCGGGCGCGCCGAAGGCACGCTCGCGCGTTACGAAGAGATGACGGCCGAGCACGCGTCAACGTCGGCGCGCGCGGAGGAGCTGACCGGCGCGCTCGCGCAGTTGCGGCGCGAGGTAACGACGCGCAAGCAGCAGGTCGGGGCGTTCGAGACGGCCGAGCGGCGCGTGGCCGAAACGCGCGCCCGCGCCGACCGCACCGAGGTGGAACTGACGGCCGTCGAAAGAAGTCTCGCCGAGTTGCGAAGCAAACTCGACGAGGCCGAGCGCGCCCGCGCCGCGCAACAGGCGTCCGAAGCGGACTACCACGCGCACCTCGCCGCGCTCGCCGAATTGGGGCGGCTCGAAACGGAACGCGCCGAGCGCGACCGCCTGCTCGTGGAGATCAATCGCGTGGCGAATCTGCTGGCCGCCGCCGAGTCGGACGCGCGCCGCCTGAGCGTCGCGCTCGAAGCGGCGGGGCGGGCGCGCGAGTTGCTGAAAGAGATCGAGGTCGAGGTCGGCGCGCAGGAGGAGTTGGAGCGCGAGCGCGAGCGTCTGCGGGAGTTGCGTTCGCACGCGATGGCGGCGCGCGACAGTCTCGCACGCCTCGACGCCGAACTGGGCAACCTGCGCGCGCAGCACACGCAGACGCGCGAGGGGATCAAACAAGCGGAACGCGCGGAAGACGCGCCCGCCCGCGTCGCGCATTTGGAGAGCGAACGCATCGGCCTCGAAACCGCGCTCAGCCGCGCCGAGCGCGCCGCCACCGAACGCAAGCACCTCGCCAGTCAACGCCGCGATTTGACGCGCGAGATCAAACGCCTCCAGGAGATCACCGCTGCGCTCGAACGCAAGATGCGCGACCTCGAAACGCGCTCGGCCGGAGCGGAGCGCGCCGCCGAACTCGAAACGAGCGGCCGCGAACTCGCCGAACAGGCCGCGCACCTGCGCGCCGAGATCGCGCGCGATGAGAAGATGCGCGTCGAGGTCAAAGGCGGCCTCTGCCCGATTCTCTCCGAGCGTTGTTTGAACATCGGCGAGGGGCAAACGCTCGAAGGCTACTTCACGGATCACCTGACGGCGAACCGCGCCGAGTTGCAGACGGTGCAGGCGGAGGCCGTGCGCGTCGAACGACAGGTACGTACGGCGCGCGAGGCGGGCGTCGCGCTCGTCCAGTTGGAACGCGAGCGCGGCCAACTCGGACACGAACGCGAACTGCTCGGCGCGCGCGAGTCGCTGCTCGCCCGGCTCGACCGCGACCTCGGCGCGCTCCCCCCGGACGACCGTGAACTCGACGAGTTGAGAAGTAAACTGATCGGCGTCGATGCGGAACTCATCGGCGCGCGCGAAGCCCTCATGCGCCACGCCGAGTTGGAGCCGCTGCGCCAGCGTCTCAAAGAGATCGAAGAGGAAGGCAAGCGCAGGAAGGAAGACCGCGCCGGACTCGCCGCCGCCGCCAGCGCAATCGAATCGCTCGAACGCGACATCGCCGAAACCGAGACGCGCCTGCGCGCCCTGAACGACCCGCGCGCGCGCCTCGGCATGAGACGCGCCGAGGCCGAGCAGGAAGCCTCGCTCCAAGCGGAAGTCGCGGGCGCGCGCGACGCTATCAACGCCCTCTCCGGCGAACGCGCCGAACTGGCCGAGCGATCGAAACGCTTCACCGGCTTCGATGCTCAGTGGGCGGCCACGCTCGCCGCGCGCGATGCCACGGCCGCGGCCTATCGCGTCTATCTCGAAAGCGCGTCGCTCGCCGCCACGGTGGGCGCGCGGGCGGGGGAAGTTGAACGCGCGACGGCGGAGTCGGCGCGGGCGGCGCACGCGAGCGCGGAGGCGCAGAGCGCACACGCCGAGGCCGTCGCCGCCTACGACCGCGCCGCGCACGCCGCCGAACGCGACGCGCTCGCCCTCGCTCTCGCGTCCGAGGCCAACACCTCGGCCAGGCTCGAACACGCGCGCGAGACGACGGAGAAACTGGCCGCCGAGATCGCGCGGCTGGAGGCGGTGCGCGCCGAGTGGCAGGAGGAGCTTCGCGCGCAGGAGAGGCTCAAGCGGCTGGACGAGGCGACCGAGTTCATGCGCGACATTCTCAAAAAAGCGGGGCCGGAGGTGACGCGCAGTTACGTCGCGCACATCTCGGTCGAGGCGAACCAATTCTTCCGCGAGATCACGGGCGACGCGGGGCGCACGCTCCGCTGGTCGAGCGATTACGAGATCATGCTCGAAGAGGACGGCCACGAACGCTCGTTCGTCAATCTCTCCGGCGGCGAGCAGATGGTTGCGGCTCTCTCGGTGCGGCTCGCGCTCTTGAAGCAACTCTCGGACATCCGCATCGCCTTCTTCGACGAACCGACCGTCAACATGGACGCCGAGCGGCGCGAAAATCTCGCGCGCCAGATCGGGCAGGTGCGCCACTTCAGTCAACTCTTCGTCATCTCGCACGACGACACCTTCGAGGAGGCCGTGGATCACGTCCTCGTCCTGACGGACGATGAAAAAGGGATGAGGGCGGAGGGATGAGGGATGAAAAAAAGACAAAGGGCGAGGACTCGTTGAAGAGTGAGGCGAAGGCCGAGACGCCGGGTGAGGCGGAGGATTTAGTTCATCCCTCATCCCTCATCCCTCATCCCTCCAATCGCCCTCATCCCTTAAAATCCGTGACCATTTATTGCGACGGGTCGAGCCTCGGCAACGGTCAGGCCGAGCCGCGCGCGGCGGCCGTCGCGCTCCTGAACTTCCGCGACCAGTGGCGCGCCTTCGGCTGCTATCTTGGCACGGCGACGAACCAGCAGGCCGAGATCGCGGCGGCGGCCGTCGGCCTCGAACAACTGCGCGAGCCGTGCCGCGTGCGCGTGCTGACCGATTCGCGCTACGTGGTGGAGACGATGGCGGGACGCTTCCGGCGCAAGTCGAACCACGAATGGTGGGCGCGTCTGGACAAAGCCCTCGCCGCGCACCGCATCGAATGGCAGTGGATCAAAGGCCACGCGGGTCATAACGCGCAGGAGGCGGTGGACAAAGCCGCCCGCCGCATCGCCGCCCTCGGCCGCGTTGACGAAAGCGTGCTGCGCGAAGCGGCCGAAACGCTCAACCCGGCGCGCGCGAAATAACGACGAGATAAAGTTGCGAACAAGTTCGGCGAGATAAAAACGTTCGCCGACGCAGTCGCGGCGGACACAGAGCGATTGCACGGCCATGACAGAGCCACCGCGCAGCGATTACGCAGCGATTACGCAGCGATTACATAGGGAAAAGCATGAGACGAGGTCGAATTCGACATCTCAGGTTCAGTTTATCTTTCCGCCGTCTCCGTGGCGCGCTCTCTCTCGCCCGCGCCGGGGAGTGCGCTGAATAACGCGCCTCTATAGTAAGATTGCTTCCTTCCCCCGCCGATGATTCATGTCACTATTCCGCCACATCGTTGCCCGGCCGTCGAAGCGCGCGCGCGTCTCGCTGATGCTCGCGCTGTGCGGCGCGCTCCTGGCGACCGCCGGCGGCGCGGCGGCGCAGACGCGCGGGTGGCTGTGGCAGAACCCGCTGCCGCAGGGCAACGCGATCCACTCGCTCAAGTTCGCGGCGGATAAACTGAGCGGCTGGGCGACGGGCGCGGACGGCGCGATACTGCGGACGGACGACGGCGGCTACGAGTGGGAGGCGCAGAGCGCGCCCGTCGCGACGACGCTCTACGGGCTGTTCGTCAAAGATAAGCAGACGGCGGTCGCCGTCGGCGCGCGCGGCGTCGTCGTCACGACGGAGAACGGCGGCGGGCGTTGGACGCTCCGGCCGACGGGCGTTAAAGATCATCTCTACAACGTTGCCTTCGCCGGGCGCGACCTGCGACACGGCTGGGCATGCGGCACTTACGGGCGCATCATCGCCACCGCCGACGGCGGGCGCACGTGGCGCGAACAAACTTCGGGCGCGACCGCGCACCTCTTCTCCATCTCTTTCGGCGACGAACGAATTGGCGTCGCGGTCGGGGCGAGCGGCACGATGCTCATCACCTCGGACGGCGGCGCGACGTGGCGCAGCCAGCCGCAGGCGAAGGAGTTACCGCTCACGGGCGTGGCCTTCGCGGGCGCGTCGCGGCGCGCGGTGGCGGTCGGCTACGGCGGCCTCGTTCTGCGGACGGAGGACGGCGGCGAGACCTGGGCGCGCGTCGAAGTTTATCAACAGGCCGACCTGTTGTCGGTCTACTTCGCCGACGCGCAGAACGGTTGGGCGGCGGGCAACGACGGCGTCGTGCTGGCGACGGCCGACGGCGGCGCGACGTGGCTGCCCGTGAGCGTGAAAACGCAGCCGCGCCTGACGACCATCCACTTCGCCGACGCCACCACCGGCTGGACGGCCGGCGGCGACGGCCTCATCCTCCGCACCGACGACGGCGGCCTCGAATGGCGCAGGCTCTCCGAGGGCGGGCGCGAAGACCTCGCCGACATCTTTTTTCTCGACGGCTCGCGCGGCTGGGCGGTCGGCTCGCGCGGCCGGATTCTCTACACGAGTTCGGGCGGCAAGCGTTGGACGGTCAGACAGTCGGGCGTCGGGGCGCGCCTCACGCACGTCTTCTTCGTGGACGAGGCGCACGGCTGGACGGTGGGCGAGGCGGGCACGATCCTGCGCACCGTGAACGGCGGCCTGACGTGGGAGAAGGTCGAATCGCCCGTGACGCAGGAACTCTCCGGCGTCCACTTCGCGAACGAGAAGCGCGGCCTCGCCGTCGGCGCGCGCGGCACGATCTTGGCGACCGAAGACGGCGGCGAGACGTGGCGGCAGAGACGTTCGGACACGATCACCTGGCTCGAAGATGTCGCTTACACGGGCGGCGACGGGCGGATCGCGCTCGCGGTCGGCGCGCAGGGGATGATCATGCGGACGGATGACGGCGGCGAGTCGTGGCGTTACATCGAGACGAATACGAAGGAGTGGCTCTACGGCGTGGCGTTCGCCGACAAGTCGCGCGGCTTCATCGTGGGCGAGCGCGGGTTGATCCTGCGGACGGATGACGCGGGCGCGCGTTGGAAGCAGCAGGAGAGCAAGGTCAAGCTCAACCTCTTCGCCGTGTCGGTCGCCTCGCCGCTCGACGCGCTCATCGTCGGCGAACAGGGGCGCGTGATGCAGACGCGCGACGGCGGCGAGACGTGGGACGCGCTGGCGAGCGCGACGAGCGCGTCGCTCTTCGCCGTCGCCTACCGGGGCGGGTCGGCCGCGTGGGTGGCGGGGCGTGGCGGCGCGATTTTGCGGCGCACGGATTCCGTCGCCACCGTCAGCATCCCCCGCCCGAAACTGCCCCCCGCGCTGCGCGGTAAGAAACCGGCATCCGAGGCGGACGACGCCAACGCTCCCCTGCTCAACGAACGCGATATTCCGCGCGCGCTCCCCCCGAACAAAAAACGGCCGCCCGCGAGTTGACGCGCCCGCGCGCTCGCAGAGAGAGGCGATAACGCGGCGCGTCTCGCCATTGGCGAAAACACGCCCGCTTCTGCGATACTCTAGGGAGACGAGAAACCGCGGGGAGTGATCGAAAAAAGAGATGATGTCCTGTCCAGTTTGCGCCCACGAAAATCCAGACGGCGTGCGGTTCTGTGTCAAATGCGGCTGGCAGCTTGTGCAGACGACCGGCAGCGAAACCGTCGCCCTGTTTCCCGCGCAAGCCTCCGCCGACGACGCGCTCCACCCGAACGAAGCCCCGCCCACGAGCCGACTTCACGCCAATGCCGACACGCAGGAATTTACCCCGCAGGATTTCCTCGTGCTCGTCGTGGACGACACGGTTGACAACCTCGTCATCATCAGTTTGCACTTGCAACAGTCGGGCTATCGCGTCGTCACGGCCAACGACGGCGAAGAGGCGATCAAGGTGGCCGCGCTCACGCAGCCCGACCTGATTCTCATGGACATCAGCATGCCCGGCCTCGACGGTCTCGGCGCGACGCGGAAGATTCGCGAGCATCCGACCCTGCGCCCCGTGCCCGTCATCGCCGTCACCGCCTTCACCACCGAAGGCTTCCAGCGCGCCGCCTACGACGCCGGGATGGAGGGCTATCTCACCAAGCCGATCGACTTCGAGCGTCTCAACGAACTCGTCCGCAGCCTCTTGCCCGTCAGGAAAACGGACGACGCCAACACGCTCGGCGGCGAGGAATAAAAAAAGCGCAGGCCGCGCAACCCGCGCGCGACCCACGCCTCCCCTGGTAACTCGTTCGATAACTTAAAGCACTTTTTACACGCGCACGCGATGCTCTTTCGCGTAGCTGTAGGCCGTGTAAGCGGCGATGAGGTGGACGATCCAGCCGAGCGTGCCCGCTGAACCGATCCATGAGACGCCCGTCAAGAGCAGCCACAGGATGCCCGCCAGAATCCGCCCGTTGTAGAGTTGCCCCAAACCCGGAATCAGCAAACTTAGAAGACCTGCAATAAAAGGATCACGCATCGCTCTCAACCTCCGTGCAAACTATACGTGCGCTCCCGTGGCTTTGTTCGCGGGAAAAAACAGTCGGCTGTGAGCGGTCGGCTGTGAACAGTTAAGAAGTAAGCAAGCTGTTTTTAACTGCTTACTTCTGACCGTTCACTGCTTGCCCGTTCCGTCCACGCGCCGCACGTCCACGATCTCGGCCTGGAAGGCGCGCAAAACCTGCTGCACCGAAGGGTGGTTCTCGGCCAACTCGCGCAGGCGTCGTCTCTCTTCCGTATCGGCGTCGCGTGACGATGGCGGCGGCTCGTCGTCGCGGCTCTCATGCTTGTCTTTGACCACGATTCGCACGCCCATCTCGCGCCCGCACACGCTCTCGCACACCTCGCGCAAAAGTTTGATGCTCTCCGGCTTGGCGAGATTGTCGCGCAGGTGCTTGGCCTCCGGCGCAAACTCGACGTACAACTCTTCGCCCTCGACCGCCACCTTGCGCGCCCCTTCGAGCGCGATGGCGAGAAAGGGCTTGCGCCGTTCTTCGAGACCCGTCTTGATGCGCTCGATGAAGCCGCCCGCGTTGGCAGCCGACATGGCGGGCGCGTTGGCGAACGATTGCGGCGCGGGCGCGTGTGCCGTGGCGGGCGCGACGCCCTGCGTCGGCGGCGCGGCAGGCTGCGGCACGAGTTTGAGCGGGGGAGACGACGCCGCCGGAGGTTCTTCCCAAGGCGGCGCTTCCCACGGCGGCGTGTCCGTCGCGGTCGCGTTTGCAGAGAAGGAGCTACCCGTCTGGGGCGCGCCCGCGCGGGGCTTCCCGCCATCGCTCGCAGGCGTCGCCGGGGCATTGAGCGCGGCCGCGGCGGGAGCGGTGTCGCGCCCCGCTTCAACGGCGGACGGCGCGGAGGCGCGCGAGGCCGGAGGCGTGCTTCTACCGCCGCCGCTTCCGCCGCTTCCGCCGCCCGCATACCCGCTTCCACTTCGCGGCGCGCCGCCGCCGCCGCCCGCCGCCCCGCCCGTAGGCGCGGACGCGCCCGCCCCGGCGGCGGGCATTGCGCCCGTGCGGAGACCCTCTTCGAGCGCGTTCAGGCGTTCGATGATCAGGCCGAGCGGGGCGAGCCGCCGCATCTCGATCAACTTGACCAGCCCCATTTCGAGTTGATAACGCGGGTGCGCGCCCTCGCGCAAAATGCGCTCCGTCTCCGTCAGGCTGTGGAAGAAGCGCACGAGGTCGGATTCGGAAAATTCGTTCGCCGCGCTGATCAGGTCGCGCCGTTCCGCGTCGCTCGCGTCCACGCCTTCGGCCGCGTCGCCCGCCACTTTCACGACCAGTAGGTCGCGCACGTGCGACAACATATCGCGGCAAAAATTTCTCAGGTCGTGCCCGCGCATGACGAGGTCGTCCACGACGGCGAGCGCATCGCGCGGCGCGCCCGCCGCAATCGAACGCATGACGCGCGTGCGAAGTTCCGCCCCGGCGATGCCGAGCGCGGCCTCCACATCGGCCACCGCGATCTCCGCGTCGCTGAAACTGATGACCTGATCGAAGGCCGACTGCGCATCGCGCATCGACCCTTCGCCCGCGCGCGCGATCTCGCGCAATGCTTCGTCCGCGACGTTGATCCCTTCGGCGTCGGCGATGAGGCGGAGCCGTTCGGCGATGCGCGTCGTGGCGATGGTGCGAAACTCGAACTGCTGGCTGCGCGAGAGGATGGTGTCGGGAATTTTGTGCGACTCGGTGGTCGCCATGATGAAGACGACGCGTGGCGGCGGCTCCTCCAGCGTCTTCAGGAGCGCGTTGAAGGCCGCGCCCGACAGCATGTGAACCTCGTCGATGATGAAAACTTTGTAGCGGTCGCGCGCCGGGCTGATGCCGACCGTGTTGATGATCGAATCGCGCACGTTGTCCACGCCCGTGTTCGAGGCCGCGTCGATTTCGAGCACGTCGATGGAACGCCCCTCGGCAACTTCGCGGCAGGAAGCACACTGATCCGCGTCGGTCGTCCGGCAGGGCGCGGCGGTCGGGCTTTTGAACTTATGACAGTTGAGAGCCTTGGCGAGCAGGCGCGCCGTCGTCGTCTTGCCCACGCCGCGCGCGCCGGAGAAGAGATAGGCGTGATGGAGGCGTTCGTGTTCGAGCGCGCCGCGCAGCGTCCGCGTGATCGGCTCCTGTCCCGTCACTTCCTCGAAAGTTTGCGGACGCCATTTGCGTGCGATGACTTGGTAAGCCATAAAGCTGTCAGTGGTCGGTGGTCAGTTGTCCGTGGTCAGTTGTTCGTGGTTCGTTAGGCCGTCGCCGTTTGTTGTTTCTAAAAGCTCGATGCGATTGTCGAAGGGGTCGAAGAGGGAGAAGCGTTTGATCCCGGCGAGCGAGATTTCGTCTTTCGTCCGCACGCCGTGCTGTTCGAGATAGCTTCTGACGGCTTCGATATTTTCGACTTCAAACGCGGGATGACGTTTCGACTTGAATTGCTCGCCTTCGACGCCGATGTGCAATTGAATCCCGGCGATCTCGAACCAGAGGCCGCCGTTCGCTTTGAGGGGCGCGGGCTTCTCGATCTCCGAGAGGCCGAGCAATCCGCCGTAGAACTCGCGCGCGCTCGCTTCCGTATCGGGCGGGATGCAGAGTTGCACGTGGTCGAGCCGTTGGAAGTTGATTTTCATGTGCGGCGTAAAATGAAAAAGAGTTGCCGCGCCCGTGCTGAAACGTTGTCGGTTTACCGGAAGCGGCGGTGTCGGATTGTGCTCCAAACTCGCCCGCTTCGGCAACTCTCACGCTCGCCCGGCGGCAACTCTTTTCCCGATATGGCCAGACTCCGGACTGACCCGCAACACACGCAGTCAACGCTACCGTTGCTCCATTCCTGGCCTGGCGGAGTTCGCGAGACGAGCGTTGTGCGGAGCCCGAAGTCTGATAAATTGTCTAAAGATCAAGCGGCGTTGCAGTGTCCGCCGGGTCGCACCCGCGAGATGATCGCGCCGACGTTTATAGCAGACGCGGGCTTCTCGATCAAATCCGCTTCAAATCTCCGTCTTGCGATGGGCGATCAGGCGCAGCAACTTATTGATCCCCAGGTGCAGCACCGCGTAGACGACGATGGCGAGCAGGATCGAGAGCGCGAGCCGCGCGCCGCCCGCCGTCGGCTCGGCCACGATGCCGCTGAAGGGCGCGTAAAACGGGTCGCTAATCGCATAAATAAACTGGACGAACCCCGCGCTGCGGCGCGCGGCCAGGAGCGCGAGCAGGAACCTGATGGCGAGCAGCGCGTAGATCACCCAAAAGATGAAATCGACAACTTGCGAGATGCGCGCCGCGCCGCGCCCGCGTTCCACCTCCCGCTCCGTCTCGACCACTTCGTTGATCGCCTTGCCGCGAAATTCCCCGGCGACCTGTTCCATGCGCGCGGCTTCGGGGCGCGTGGTGCGGTCGGCGCGGCTGGCGATCTCGGCGTTCACGTCGCCCTCGACCCCGGCCTTGAGCGATTCGTGCTGCGCCAGGCGGCGCGCCTCGTCGGCGGCGAGCTTGTCATCCTGCATAAGTTGAGTCCTTTATTTGAACGAAGGCGGAGAGGGTGGGATTCGAACCCACGGTGGAGTTTCCCCCACACAGCATTTCCAGTGCTGCCAATTCAACCACTCTTGCACCTCTCCGTAGAAAGGGATGAGGGATGAGAGATGAGGGATGAATGAAAGCGTCAACTCCGTTGAGCGCTTTCTTGTTCATCCCTCATCCCTCATCCTTCATCCCTCAGAAAGTGGCGGAGAGGGTGGGATTTGAACCCACGGTGGAGTTTCCCCCACTCCGGTTTTCGAGACCGGTGCACTAAGCCACTATGCGACCTCTCCGCAAAGGCGAGAGGCGAGAGGTGTAGAGTGTGGAGAGGTTAGTTAAAAAAACCGCCTGCGCGTCTTTAACCAATCTCCGGCCTCTCGCCTCCGACCTCCGCTTTCCGGCGGGCGCGGAAGAATGCTTGCATCACTTCCCGGCACTCGGTTTCGAGCACGCCCGCCTTTAATTCCATTCGATGATTCAAAGAACTCTCGTCGCAGATACGAAAAACCGATTCAACCGCGCCCGCGCGTTCGTCGCGCGCGCCGTAGACGAGCCGCCGCACCCGCGCCTGCACGAGCGCGCCCGCGCACATCGCGCACGGCTCGATGGTCGAGTAGACGACCGCGCCCGTGAGCCTGTAGTTTTCAACCTGTCGTGCCGCCGCGCGCAGAGCGATGATTTCGGCATGGGCGGTCGGGTCGCAATCGGTGCGCGTGCGATTTCCGGCGACGGCCAGGAGCTGCCCCGCGGCACCGACGACGCATGCGCCGATGGGCACTTCGTTGCGCTCCGTCGCGGCGGCGCGCGCCGCGTCCAAAGCCACGCGCATCCAGCGTGCGTCGGCGTCTTGCTCCGTCTCAGGCTCACACATATCGCGCACGGACGCTTTCAATCAACCGCGAACAAAAACTGACTATAGGCACGCCCGCGCCCGCTGTCAAGCGGCAGACTTTGACGCTCCGCGCCCCTTTCTGCGACACTTCGCGGCATGCCCGAACTCGTCATAGACGCCCGCGCGCCCTTCGATTTTGCGTCCACCGCGCGCTTCCTGCGTTTCACCGAGGCGGAGGCCGTGGACACTTTCGCCGGTGGCCGCTATGCCCGCGCGATTCATTTCGGGGAGAGACTTTTCCTGCTCTCCGTCGAGTCTGAGGGCACGGCCGCGCGCCCGTCCGTCCGGGTCAAACTCGCGCCGGAGCGATTCGTCACGCCACGGCTTTTGGACGAAGCGGCGCGCGTGGTGCGCGACATGTTCAGCCTCGAACACGACCTCGCGCCCTGGCGCGCCCTCCTCGCGCGCGACCCCTTCATGCGTCGCCTCGAAACCGACCATCACGGCCTGCGCCTGCCCCGCTGGCCTTCCCTCTGTGAAGCCTCGGTCACGTCCATTCTCTTGCAGCAGATCGCCACGAGCGTGGCGATCACGTTCAGGCGTCGCGTCGTCGAGCGGTACGGCGATACGTTGCGGGCGGGCGGCGAAACTTACCGTGCCTTTCCGCGCGCCGAAACGTTGGCGCGTGCGACGGTCGAGGAGTTGCGCGCGCTCGGCCTGTCGAACGCGAAGGCGGCGTGCATCGTCGAAGTGGCGCGGGCGTGCGACGGGGGCGCGCTCGATTCCGCGACGCTCGCGCGCGCGGACAACGAGAGCGTCATCGCGCGCCTCACGAGTTTGCGCGGCATCGGGCGTTGGACGGCCGAGTGGGTCTTGGCGCTGCACTTCGGCCGCATGGACGTGTTCCCCGCCGCCGACCTCTTCCTGCGCGGCGTCGTCGCCAAGCATTACAACCGGGGCGGGGCGATGAACGAGCGCGAGATTCGCGCGTTGGCCGCGAAGCGTTGGGGCGGGTACGAATCTTACGCCGCGCTCTACTTCCTGGCGGGGATGCGCGCCGGAACAATCACGCTTAAACCGGAGCGCGTGTTATCATCCAAACAAAGCGATGCGCAGCCGACGCACCGCCCGCAAAGGAAGACGACCGACCCACGAGATGAAACCTGAGATGCGTCCCAGAACACCGACCGGCTCACTCTCCGGCGGCGAACGCCAACACACCGGCGGCTTTCGTCCCCCCGTCACGCAAACGAAAGAGACCGCCCCCACCGCTTCCGCCGCCGCCGACAAATCTCCCGACTCCATCACGCTGCTCGGCCGCAAATTGTCGTCCGCCGAATTCAACACGGCGATGGTGCATTTCTATCGCGGCGAAGTGCAACGCTCGAACACCTGGCGCAACCGCCTCGATACGACCACCAACTGGGCTGTCCTGACGGCGGGCGCGACGCTCTCTTTCGCCTTCAGTTCTTCCGAGAACCCGCACTTCGTGATCCCGATCAATTCGCTGCTCGTCGCCTTCTTCCTCTTCATGGAGGCGCGCCGTTATCGCTACTACGAAATCTGGGCGAGCCGCGTGCGCGTGCTTGAAACCGGCTACTTCGCGCAACTGCTCTCGCCGAGCGCGACCCCGGATCAGGAATGGGCGGAGCACCTCGCGGCCGACATGCGCACGCCGCACTTCACCATCAGCGAATGGGAAGCGGTCGGGCGTCGCCTGCGCCGCAACTACCTCTGGATTTTCATCCTGCTGGCCGTGAGTTGGAATCTGAAAGTTTACCTGCACCCGTTTCCCGCGCGCGGCTTCGAGATGTTCGTCGGGCGCGCCGGGATCGGTTCGCTCTCCGGCGAGATCATGCTGCTGTTCGGCATCGTCTTCAACCTCGTGGTGTTTATCTTCGCCTTCGCCACGGTGCGCCTGAAACAGGCGACGGGCGAGGTGCTGCCGGATCACGAATTCCCCTTCCACCCGATCCGCAGCGTGACGACGACCCTCTCGCGCGCCACCAAGCAACGCCGCGTGACCGAACGCCGCACCAGGCGCGCGCGCCAGCGCACGCGCACCACGCGCCCCGGCCACACCGGCGCGCTCTCCGGCGCGCTCTCCGGCGAATGGAAACGACCCGACACCGGCGAACTCCAACACCCAGACCACGAGCCGGTCGCGGAAGAAACACTCACATGAAGGAGTGACGGGTGACGGGTGACAGGTGACAAGTTGGAGACAAGCTCTTTGTTTTAACTTGTCACCCGTCACCCGTCGCCTGTCACGGCTTTTCCCTATGATTGAATTGAACGGACAATCGTTGTCGCTCGAACAGATCGCATTGGTCGGACGCGGGACGGAGCGGGTGCGGCTCGGGGCGGAGGCGCGCGTGCGCGTCGCGGCGTCGCGGGCTGTGGTCGAGCGCATCGTGGCGGAGGGGCGCGTGGTTTACGGCGTCAACACGGGCTTCGGGAAGTTGTCGGATTATTCGATCCCGCGCGAGGAGTTGCGCGAGTTGCAGTTGAACCTCGTGCGGAGCCATTCGTGCGGCGTGGGCGCGCCGCTCGCGGCCGAAGAGACGCGCGCGATGATGCTCCTGCGCGCCAACGTCCTCGCGCTCGGCTACAGCGGCGCGCGCCCGTCGGTGGTCGAAACTTTGATCGAGATGTTGGAGCGCAACGTCGTGCCCGTCGTGCCGGAGAAGGGTTCGGTGGGCGCGAGCGGCGACCTCGCGCCGCTCGCGCACCTCGCGCTCGCAGTGATCGGCGAGGGCGAATCCGTCTACGAAGGCGAGCGCATGGCGAGCGCGGAAGCTCTCGCGCGCGCCGGCATCCGTCCCATCGAGTTGGAAGCGAAAGAAGGTCTCGCGCTGCTGAACGGCACGCAGGCGATGACGGCCGTCGGCGCGCTCGCGCTCCTGCGCGCCGGGCAACTGGCGCGCGCGTCGGACGTGGCGGGCGCGATGTCGCTCGAAGCCCTGCGCGGCACGCCCGCCGCCTTCGACGCGCGCCTCCACGATGCGCGCCCCCATCCCGGCCAGACGGAAGCAGCCGCGCACCTGCGCGCGCTGCTCAGCGAGAGCGAGATCAGGGAGTCGCACCTGGAGAACGACCCGCGCGTGCAGGACGCTTATTCCCTGCGCTGCATGCCGCAAGTCCACGGCGCGGCGCGCGACTGTTTCCGCCACGCGCGCGCCACAGTCGAGATCGAGACGGGCGCGGCCACCGACAACCCGCTCGTCTTCGCGGACACAGACGAACTCATCTCCGGCGGAAACTTTCACGGCGCGCCGCTCGCCCTCCAGTTCGACTACGCGGGGATCGCGCTCACGCACTTGATGAACATCAGCGAGCGACGCATCGAACGGCTCATCAACCCCGACATGAACGAGGGCTTGCCCCCGTTTCTCACGGCGCACCCCGGCACGTCTTCCGGTTTCATGATCGCGCACGTCGCGGCCGTCGCGCTCTTGAACGAGATGAAGGTGCTCGCGCACCCGGCGACGACCGACAACCTGCCGACCTCCGCCGGCAAAGAGGATCACGTCTCGATGGGCATGACGGCGGCCTTGAAACTCCGCGCCATGGTGGCGAACGCCGAATACGTGCTCGCCATCGAACTGCTCGCCGCCGCCGAAGGACTGGAATATCGCGCGCCGCTCAAACCCGGCCTCGGCGTCCGCCGCGCCTATGAAGTCGTCCGCGCCCACGCCCCGCGCCTCACGCACGACCGCGCCCTCTCGCCCGACATCGAACGCCTCGCCGCCGCCGTCCGCCGGGGCGAGTTTGATTTTTAAAGTTACCGTTTAGAGACTCGCGCTTTCCTCCGCGCCTTGCGCGAGAAGACATTCTCACGCCGGAGGCGCACAGAAAGATTTCAACTCTCGGCGTCGCCGGCGTTTAAGCATCTCGTGCGGCCGCGGGGCGGGAAACGCATGTTGAAGAAGTTCGTCGTCAATTTCTGGGCTAACAAAAATTTCGGGTGGCGCATCGCGCGCATCTGCGTGGTGCTCGGCGCGTGCCTGTTGGGGTATGTCATGTTGTTCGAGGACAGTTTCATCTACTTCCCGTCGAAGTATCCGGAAGGGGCTTGGAAGCGTGAACCGCCCCGCGCACGCGAAGGCCAGATCGTCGCGCAGGTCGAAGACGTGCAACTCACGGCGGCCGACGGCGTGCGCCTGCACGGCTGGTATTGCACGCCGCGCATCGGGCGCGCCGGGGGCGCGCTTGCGCCGGTCGAGGCGCGCACCACTTTGCTCTACCTGCACGGCAACGGCGGCAACATCTCGCACCGCTACGACTTCCTCAACGAACTCGTCGGCCTGCCCGTCAATATTCTGATCATAGATTATCGCGGCTACGGCAAGAGCGAAGGCCGCCCCTCTGAAGGGGGTCTCTATCTGGATGCGCGCGCCGCCTGGGAGCACCTGACGACGACGCGTGCTACCCCGCCCGCTCAAATAGTCATCTTCGGCAAATCGCTCGGCGGCGCGGTGGCGATCGAGTTGGCGACGCAGGTGGAAGCGTGCGGCCTCATCGTGCAATCGAGTTTCACTTCGGTGGCCGACATGGCCGGGGAGGTCTTGCCGTTCGTGCCGCGCTTCGTGATCCGCACGAAGATGGACTCGCTCTCGAAGATCGCTTCGGTGACGTGCCCGAAACTTTTCATCCACAGCCAGGCCGACGAGATCGTCCCCTACCGCCTCGGCCGTCGCCTCTTCGACGCGGCGCGCGCGCCCAAACAGTTCTACGAAGTCGAAGGCGCGCCGCACAATCTCACGAGTGACATTGGCGGCGCGCCTTATTACGAAGCGTTGCGCGCGTTTATTAACTCATCCTGCGAAGCGAAGCCGCGTTAGAGACTTTAACTGCGCTTCCCTTTTTTCGCGCCCGCGTCTTTCGTCGCGCCGCCCGTGTCCAGAGCGACGGGCGCGGGGTAGCCTTTGCCGCGCAGCGCGGCGAGTTCGATGACGATCTCCTTCTGCCCCTTGACCGTGCGCGTCACCTTCGCGTTCTCGGTGTCGGTCTTCTTGTTCGCATTCTTGTTTGTATTGCTGTTGGCGTTCTTATTATTCGCTTCGGGCGACGCGCTCGCGGAAGCCTCCGGCGCGCCGTCGGCCGGATTGCCCTTGGCATCGCGCGCCATCTGCCGGAGCGCGTCGAGCACCTGGGCGCGCTCCGTCTCGCTCAAACTGTCGAACGAGACGCCGTTGGCTTGCAGCACGGCGCGCAGGTTCGCCTCCGTGTTCGTGTCGCGGTCGTACACGTCGCGGTAGATGTAGAGCTTGCCGTCCTCGACGACGATGGTTTCATAGCGGAGTTCGACGGGCACGGGCCGGTCGAGTTTGAGTTCCTTCGTCTCCTTGCGATTCTTCGCGTAGGTCGTCACGTCTTCGTCGGTCAACTGCGCGCCGCCGATCTTCGCCATCATGCGCGCCACGTCCTGCACCTGCGGATTGGTCAGGCCGACGCAACCGTGCGACGCGAAGCCGCCGAGCTTGGCGGGCGACTTGCCGCCATGAATGAGCGAGGGCGAGCCGATGGGAATTTTGACGAGGCCGAGCGGGTTCAGAGGGCTGCCCGCATCCACTTTCTCACCGACCTTAACCTTGCTCGTCGGCGACTCGACCCAGGGTTCGTCGGGCGGCGTCCACGTCGGGTTGAAGATGATCGTGTTGGCGCGGCGCAGGCCGGTCGGCAGCGGGAACTCCGGGTAGCCGATGCCGATCTTGTAAGTCTTGACGAGTTGGCCGTTCTCGAACACGTCCATGCGATAGGCGGGCGCGTTGACGACGATGCGCGTGTCGGTGGGCACGGCGTTCGGCTGGTTGCCGCCGCTCGCCGCACCGGCCGTCCCGTTTTCACCGCCCGCCCAGCGCGCGCTCACAAACTGGGAGAAGCGCGCCGCACGCTCGTCGCCGAGCACGCTTTTGATCTGTTCGGCGGCGCGCGCCGTGGCGGCCGTGGTCGTGCCGCCGTGGTCGCCCGTCTCGCTCTCGCGCAAATTCCCCGTCTCCTCGCGTGCCACCTTGCGCAGACGCTCGATCTGCTCGTCCGTCAGTTGCAGTTCCGATTTCAGGTCGGCCGCGAACTTCTCTTCGGCGAACATGGCGTCGAGCACGGGCAGCGTCACGGGCAGATTGTTTGCGCCCGCGTTACCCGTCGTGGGCGTCGCGCTGGCAACGGGCGACGGCGTCGCGACCGCGCTCGTATTGCCGTTCGACACCGGCGCGGCCTGACAACCGGCGAAAATGAACAGGGCGAACAGGCACATCATGCCGCCCGCCACACGCCACACTCTTTTCATACTGGCTTTAGCTCCTCTAAGAAAACTTTCAGCGCGCCCACCGCGCACGCGCTCACGCGTTCGCACGACTCCGGCGCATCCCCACATCCATTAGCAACACCTGTTCCCACCGCCGCCCGCCGCATAATCCCCGCCTTTTCGCGTTTCCCGCGCCGCGCCCACGCCCACGCTCGCACCATAAACGGACGCCGGAGGGATGAAAAAGGAACGAGGGATGAGGGCGGAGGGATGAGGGATGAAAGGAAGCATTCAAGAGATTGAGTGCTTTTCTTATTCATCCCTCATCCCTCCGCCCTCATCCCTTTTTCGTCAGCAACGGGTAGGGGTTGAGGTTCTCGCCGTCCCAGAAGCGTTTGGGGTCGGTGACGAGCCAGATGGAGAAATGGAGGTGGCAATTATCTCGCCCGGCGTTGCCGCTGTCGCCGACGTAGCCGAGGAGTTCGCCGCGACGCATGAAGCGATTTTCGGCGAGGCCATCGGCGTAGCGTTCGAGGTGCGCGTAGTAGTAGACGGTGCGGTTGTCCGTGCCGAGTTGGTAGAGGGTGATGCCGCCGCGCTCGCTCTGGAAGAGTTTGATGACCTGCCCGTCGGCGGCGGCGACGACGGGCGTGTTGCGCGCGGCCATGATGTCTATGGCGTTGTGCGTGCGCCCTTCGCTGCGCGACTGGGTGTAGGTGTCTTGCAGTTGTTCGGGACGGACGCCCGCGACCGGGATCGTCAGGCTCGCGCCGGAACTCGACGCGCCCGCATCGGCCTGAACGGTCGGCGCGGGCGACGCGGGCGGCGTGCTGTGCGCCGGGGGCGACGGCGTCATTGACGGAGAAGCGTCGGGCGCGGACGGAGAAGCGTCGGGCGTCGGCGCGTTCCCGGTCGTCGTCGGCGTGGGAGACGTTGCGGCGGCGGTGGCAGCGGCGTCGTTCGATGTGGGGGTCGGTTCGCCCGTCGCGGCGGACGGTTGAGAGATGGGCGTGACGGGCGTCGAGCGCGGCTTGCTGCTGAGATACCAGACGAGCGCGGTCAATCCCAACAGAATTGACGCCGATAGAAGCAGGACGCGTGCGCGCGGGCTGAGTGCCATGTGCGGAAGTCTCCCGGAAAATTCTGGCGCGATTTGAAAAAGCGAACGGGGAGACACAGCATATGCGCTCGCCTTGAGCGAAGCAAGCGAGAGAGAGTGCGAGCGAAGCAGGCGAGACAGTGCGTGAGCGAAGCAGGCGAGAGAGTGGCGTGCAACCGCCGTGATCTGCTATTACAATGGCGTTCAAAGTTTCACGCGCGCGGCGCGATCCATCTACAGAGGAGAGACGAATCATGTCAGAGATTTTCGACGAACGGCGCAAGGCGCTCGAAGAGGATTATTTCCGGCGCAAGGAGCGCGAGTTGTTGGACAAGATGCGGCAGGACGCGGCGGCCGAAGCGGCGGCGCGCGGGCAAGCGGCGGGGCGGCAGTGCCCGCTCGGACACGGCGTGCTCATCGAAGAGGCGCGCGGGTCGGTCGTCATCGACCGCTGCGAGCAGTGCGGCGGCATCTGGCTCGACCAGGGCGAACTCGAAGAGATGTCGCGGCAAAGCGGCGGCTGGTTCGACAACTTCGTGCGGAGTTTCAAGAACGAGTAAGGCGCACGCCGGTTGTCTCTCGCGCGCGTGCCGTGCGGCAGCCCGGAGCGCGTTGCCGGATTTTCTTCGCGCCTCTTACGGCTTCACTTTGCGCCTCCGGCGAGCAATAGAGTTCGCGCCGGAGGCGCAAAGCTCGGGCGTCCGGGCGCGCAAGGGTTGTGAGTGGTGATGATGAACGGTTCGAGACAGGTGAGCGCGCCGCGCGGCGCGCAGTTGAATTGCAAGGGTTGGCATCAGGAGGCGGCTCTGCGCTGCCTGATGAACAACCTCGACGCGGAAGTCGCCGAGCGGCCGGACGACCTTGTCGTCTACGGCGGCACGGGGCGCGCGGCGCGCAACTGGGCGGCCTTCGATGCCATCGTGCGCGAGTTGCAGGGTCTGGAAAACGACGAGACGCTGCTCGTCCAGTCCGGCAAACCCGTCGCCGTCTTTCGCACGCACGAGTATGCGCCGCGCGTTTTGATCGCCAACTCGAACCTCGTCGGCGCGTGGGCTAACTGGGGGCACTTCAACGAACTCGAACGGCGCGGCCTGATGATGTACGGGCAGATGACGGCGGGCAGTTGGATTTACATCGGCACGCAAGGGATCGTGCAGGGCACGTTCGAGACCTTCGCGGCGATGGCCGACAAACATTTCGGCGGCACGCTCACGGGGCGTCTCGTCGTCTCCGGCGGCATGGGCGGCATGGGCGGCGCGCAGCCGCTGGCCGCGACGATGAACGGCGCCGTGTTCCTCGGCGTAGACGTGGATCAGGCGCGCATCGAACGCCGCGTCCAGACCGGCTACTGCGACCGTCTCGCGCTCACGCTCGACGACGCCCTGCGAATTTGCGAAGACGCGCGCGAGCAGGGGCGCGCCGTCTCCGTCGGACTCGTCGGCAACTGCGCGGAGGTGTTGCCGGAGATCGTCAGGCGCGGCGTCGTCGTCGATGCCGTCACGGATCAGACGAGCGCGCACGACCCGCTCGGCGGCTACGTGCCCGCCGGACTCAGCCTGGCGGCGGCCGAAGAATTGCGACTGGCGGACGCGGACGCCTACGTGGCGCGCTCGACCGAATCGATGGCGCGGCACGTCGAAGCCATGCTCGCGCTCAAACGCGGCGGCGCGGTCGCCTTCGACTACGGCAACAACATCCGCAAGTTCGCTTTCGACGCCGGGTGCCGCGACGCCTTCGAGATTCCCGGCTTCGTGCCCGAATACATTCGCCCGCTGTTCTGCGAAGGCAAGGGGCCGTTTCGCTGGGTGGCTCTCTCCGGCGACCGCGAAGATATTCGCCGCACCGACGACCTCGCCCTCGAACTCTTTCCCGCCGACTCGACCCTCAACCGCTGGCTGCGCCTCGCACGCGAGCGCGTGCAATTTCAAGGACTCCCGGCGCGCATCTGCTGGCTCGGCTACGGCGAGCGCGCGGAGATGGGCGAGGCTATCAACGAACTCGTGCGTCGCGGCGACCTCAAAGCCCCGGTCGCCATCGGCCGCGACCATCTCGACACGGGATCGGTCGCCTCGCCCTACCGCGAGACCGAAGCCATGCGCGACGGCTCCGACGCCGTGGCCGACTGGCCGATCCTGAACGCGCTCCTGAACACGGCGAGCGGCGCATCGTGGGTCTCGTTCCATCACGGCGGCGGCGTCGGCATCGGCTATTCGCTCCACGCCGGTCAAGTCTCGGTCGCCGACGGCACGCCGGAAGCCGCCCGCCGCCTCAACCGCGTGCTCACCAACGACCCCGGCCTCGGCGTCGCCCGCCACGTCGATGCGGGCTACGACGAAGCCGAAGAGACCGCCCGCACCAAAGGCATCAACATCCCGATGCTCGACGCGCAATAATCGCTCACCGCAGGAGACGCCAGCATGTGTGTGTTAAAGAGAGGTAACAAACTATGACCGGCGAAGAGATGGAACGTGCGATAGAGTTTCTTTTACAGAGCCAGGCTAATCTTGAGGCTCAGATCGCGGAGACGAATCGGATCGTGCAGCTACAAGCGGAGACTCAGAGTGAGTTCATCCAGATCGTGACGAGCAGCTTTGAGCGTCTGGCGGAGACGCAGGCGCGCACTGACGAGAGGATTGCAGCGTCACAGGCGCACACCGAAGAAAGAATCGCCGCGTCGCGGGCGCGTACTGACGAAATGATCGCCGCCTCGCAAGCGCGCGCCGACGAAATGATCGCCGCGTCGCAGGCGCGCGCCGAAGAAAGTATAGCTAAGACGAACGCACAGATCGCGGAGATGGGCGCGCGCACGGGCGAAAGAATAGCCGAGACGAACGCGCGCGGGGCTGAGACGGATGCCCGGCTCGACCGGATCGCGGCGATGCTCGACCGGCACCTCCTCGAAGGCCACGGTGATTCCTGATCCGGCTCGGCGCGCCCCGTAAGAGCTATGCGCGTCGCCATCACGAGCGAAATGAGTTGGCGCGCGTTCGTGCGGGGCGGTCGAGTCTTTAGTCTCACCCGCGCGCGGATAACTTTCCCGGCCATGCCGTCATCGCCATCATCTATTCACCGGAGCACATCTATGAAACTTGTTCGCGTCTCGCTGTTGTCTCTCATCCTTCTCCAACTCCCGTCCGTCGTTTCCGCGCAGCAGCCCTCGGCCGCTGCCGCCGGGTCGGAGCAAACTTCGGCGCGGCTGGCGGGCGAGGTGCTCGTCAATGGCCGCGCGATGGAGTATGTGCAGAACCTCTCGGATAAATTCGGCGGACGCTTGAGCGGGTCGGCGGCCTACGAACGCTCCGCCGCGTGGGCGGCCGAACAGTTTCGCGCCGCCGGGATCAAGGACGTGCGGCTCGAACCGTTCCAACTCGAAAGCACCTGGACGCGCGGACGCGCGCAAGCCCGCATGACCGCGCCGCTGGAGCGGCCGCTGCATCTCGAATCGCTCGGCTGGTCGCCCTCCACCCCGGCGGGCGGCGTGCGCGGCGAGATATATGTGCTCACAGACCTCTCGCGCGACTTCATCAAGCGCGAGTCGGGCAAGATCACAGGCCGCATCGTGCTGCTCGACCTCGCGGCGTTGCTCAAGGACGGCTACGCGGCGTTTTCCAGGTTGGTGGCGGCGCAGGGGTTGCTTAAAGACGCGGGCGCGGCGGCTGCCATCATCGGGAGCGCCGACCCGAACAACGTGCTCAATGCTTTCAACCTCAACTGGGGCGCAAGCATCAGCCCGCTGCCGCTCGCCCAACTCGGCATGGAAGACGCGAAGTTGATTCAACGGCTGCTCGCGCAGGGCGCGCCGGTCGCGGTCGAGTTTCAATACGAGAACCGGACGGGCGGCGCGGCTTCCACCAACAACGTCATCGCGGAGATTCGCGGCCGCGAGCGACCTGAAGAGTGGATCATCATCGGCGCGCACCTCGACTCGTGGGATTACGGCACGGGCGCGCAGGACAACGCGTCGGGTTGCGCGATGGTCTTGGAGGCCGCGCGCGCCATCGCCGCGCTCGGCACGCCGCCGCGCCGCTCGATTCGCTTCGCGCTCTGGGGCGGCGAGGAACAGGGCTTGTTAGGCTCGGCCGCCTACGTGCGCGCGCACGCCCGCGAACTCAAAGATTGCGTCGCCGCGCTCAACACCGACAACGGCGCGGGACACCCGCGCGGCTGGAAGGTCGAAGGGCGCGCCGACGTGCAAGCGGCGTTGACGCCGATCAGCAAGTCGCTGCTCGCCGGACTCGGCGGCGACGGCCTTTCGCCCGAACTCACCTTCGACACGGATCACGGCCACTTTCTCCTGGCCGGCATACCCGCGCTCGACCTCTGGGTCGACATGGAGCATTACGACGACGTGCATCACAAATCGAGCGACACCGTTGACAAGATCGCCGCGCACAACCTCGTTGCGGGCGCGGCGATCGTCGCGGTCACGGCGCACGCGCTGGCCGAGCGGCCGGGACGCATCGCGCCGCAACTCAAACGCGACGCCGTCGGCGACCTGCTCAGGAAGGCGAACCTCGAAGAGTTTCTGAAAAGCGTGGGGGTGTGGAAATAGTGCGGACGAGAAATGATTTCGGGTCGGGGCGAACGAATTTCGCGTTGAGGGGAACAGGTTTCGCGTTGAGGGGAACAGGTTTCGCGTTGACGCGGGGGCGCGTCGTCTCGCTCTGCTGCGCGCTGCTGCTGGTGTTTGTTTCGGGCGAGGCTCAGGTGCTTCAACGGCAGCCCGCCGCGCGCGTCGAGGCAGTCAAGTTCGAGAGCAAGCTCGTCGGCAAGCCGCTGCCTTACAATGTCGTGTTGCCGCCGCTCTACGATGCGCCGGAGTCGCGCGCCCTCCGGTATCCCGTCATCTATTTGCTGCACGGACTCGGCGGCGGCGCGGGCGACTGGGTTTCCCACCGCGCGCGCCTCGCCGCGCACGCCGCCGCGTATCGCTTCATCATCGTCACGCCGGAAGGCGAAGACGGTTGGTATACCGACAGCGCGACGGCGGCGTCCGGCAAGTTTGAAACTTACATCCTCGCAGAGTTGATTCCCGACGTGGAGCGTCGATACCGCACGCTTGCGACGCGCGACGCGCGCGCCGTCGCAGGGCTTTCGATGGGCGGCTACGGCGCGTTGAAGTTCGGCGTCAAGCACCCGCAAACGTTCGCCTTCGCGGCATCCTTGAGCGGCGCGTTCGGCGCGCCTTCATGGGACGCGAACGACCCCGGCCTGCTCCCCTTCGTCAAGCCCTCCATCGCCCACACCTATGGCGCGATGGACACCCCCACGCGCCCCGCCAACGACCTCTTCAAACTCTTCGCCGACCTGCCGCCCGAACGCTTCCCCGCCCTGCCCTTCATCTACTTCGACTGCGGCACTGAAGATTTTCTCATCGGTTCCAACCGCGCCCTCTCCGAACTGCTGCTCCGACGAAAAATCCCCCACGAGTATCGCCAACTCCCCGGCGCGCACACCTGGCCTTACTGGGACGCGCAAGTCCAGGAAGTCCTCAAACTCGCCGCCCGCAAACTCCGTGCGCTGCAATGAATATTGGATGTTTTGTTTTATCCGTATGTGAAGATCATGACTAAGAGCAATCAATTTTTCAGGACAGTTAATTTCGACTGGGATAGACTTCGGGTTGAGATGGATAGTGATATATCTCTGGATTATGAATTTGATATTGAACCTGAACAGTTTCTCAAATTTGCAGAGTTGGACATTGGGGGTAACAACGAGCGTGCATATGTTAACGCTCTTTCAAATTCTAAGAGAGCTATAGATTGCCAAGTAGATAAAATTCTGCACTGCTTTAAATTGAATGCAAAAAGACAGAATTTCCCCGCGAAAATTGAAATTCTAAAAGAACTCGGCATTGTCGCACCAAGAATACTCCGTAAGGTTATAAACAAAAGAAATTACTTAGAACATGAATATAAATCTCCAGAAAAAGAGGAGGTAGAGGATGCTATTGATGTAGCTACGCTCTTTATTGAAGCGAGTGATAGAACTCTGCATGTTTTCCTAAACCGATTCACCTTAGGCGATGAAGAAAATATGCTTGATGAAGCACATCGTTTTAAGCATTGCGTTTATTTCATCTATAGAGAACATGACAATGAATTTGAATTGCGCGGATACAACGACGACTGGAAAGACGTGATAAGAATTTCTTCCGAGGATGTCGAATACCGTCCTATTTTGCGTCTAGTAGTTGCTATCGCTAGACAAAGAAATGTAGATGAGGCAATTCAAGGTTTGCGTCATGCCGTAAGCTGAGCTTGACTCTCATACCAAATTCAACAATTTATGGATTAATGTCATATTCCTATTTTACCTGTGGAAGTTAGAACATTATGATTAAGTTCATCTCAGGCGATATTCTGCATGCAAAGACGGAGTTCGTCGCGCTGGGCGTGGTGACGGGCGCGCCGGAGGGCGGGGGCGAACGTGGGAGCGCGGCGGCGAAGGTCGCTTCCAAGTGGCCGGAGGTGCAGCAGCACTTGCGGCAGTTTACGCGTGGGAATAAGTTTCAGGGGGGCGACCTGTTCGTGGTCGCGCCGGGGAAGAATCGTCCCGGCGTGATTTTCATCGCCGCGCTGGCGGATGCGGAAAACGTCTCCGCGTCGTTCCTGAACCGGGGCTTGCGCAAGCTGGCGCGCTATTGCATCAAGCACAAGGTCGGGAGCGTCGCGCTGCCGAAGATCGATGCGGGGCTGGATTGGGAGGGCGAGGTGCGGCCGCTCGTCGAGAAGTTTTTAGAGGGCGAGCGGACGGAGTTTTACGTCTACGAAGATTAAGTTCGCGGCGGCGGCGAAGAAGTTGTTATCAACCATTCAAGACAGGAGTTCGCTTTGTTAGATTTCGCCATCGAAACCGCCCGCGAGGCGGGGCGCGTGCTGGCCGAGCGGTTCGGGCGCGCGTCACTGGAGGTCACGCACAAGGGCGACATCGATCTCGTCACCGAGTCGGACTTGGCGGCGGAGCGTCTGATCGTCGAGCGCATCCGCAGCTACTACCCGCGCCACGCCATCCTCGCCGAGGAGTCGGGCAAGACCGAAGCCGAAGGGGCGGCGGCGAGCGCCTACAAGTGGATCGTCGATCCGCTCGACGGCACGACGAACTACTCCCACGGCTACCCGTGCTATTGCGTCTCAATCGCCCTCGAACGCGAAGGCGAACTCATCATCGGCGTCATCCACGACCCGACGCGCGACGAGACGTTTGCCGCCGAGCGCGGCGCGGGCGCGACGCTCAACGGGCGGCGCATCCGCGTCTCCGAGACGAGCGACCTCAACGAGGCTCTGCTCTGCACCGGCTACCCTTACGACGTGCGCGGGCGCGACAACTTCGTGCGCAACTTCAAGAACTTCATCCTGCACGCGCAGGGCGTGCGCCGCGACGGCTCGGCCGCGCTCGACCTGGCCTACGTGGCCTGCGGCCGCTTCGAGGGCTTCTGGGAGGAGGGCTTGCGCCCGTGGGACGTGGCCGCCGGGACGCTGCTCGTCGAAGAGGCGGGCGGGCGCGTCTCGCGCTACGACAACTCGCCCGTCAACATTTACGCGCCGCCCATCATGGCCTCGAACGGCCTCGTCCACGAGGCGATGATGCGCGTGCTCGCGCTCCCCGACTGAATCAGAGCGAACGCAGCGGCAGGAACGCGGAACGATGTCAGGAGAAGACAGGAAACAGAATCCGGCAATCAGAAGAGTAAGATCGGAGCGCGCTTGATCCCGACTCACGGATGCTCGATTCCGATCACCGCTTTTACTTCATCGCTCATCGTTCACACCTGATCGTTCTCCCTTCACGGCGCGTTGAAGGCATAGACGAGGGTCTGCGGGTGATAGAGTTTCCAATCGAACCAGTAGTCTTTGAGCAGGGGAATCTTTTTCAGTTGTCGCCCGGCGAGCGCGCCCGACACGGCGCGGCCGGTGAAATCCCATTCGCTGCGCGTCTCGCCGTCGAACATGCGCCACGCGCCCGCCTCCGTCCGCACGTAAAACTCCAACTCACGCCCGTCAACTATTGACTCAAAGGCGCGCACGGATTTTTTATCCTCGCCGAGCACGACGAGGAGCGGCACGCCGCCGACTCGATCCATGATGGGACTCTGCCGCTCGACCGCCTCCAGCGGGTAAGCCTTCGCCGCGCCGTTGACGGAGACGCCCATGACGACGGCGCGCGGCGCGAGTTGGTCGCCCGCGTCCCGTTGCGCGACGACGGGCAGTTTCGCCGTCTGTTCCTCCCAACGCTCGGAAAACTTCCGCCACGCGTCGTTGTCCGTCGCCGGTTTGAGCACGCGCCCGTGCGGTCGCTCGCGCTTCCACGTGGCGAAGGTCAGTTCGTCGTGGAAGACGCCCTTTAACCGACGCCCTTTGAGCGCGCCGTGGATGGCCTCGCCCGACACCTGTTGCCACCAACTGCCCGTCTCCTCGTCCTCCATGATGAAGTTCTGGTTGTTGATCCCGGCGAGGTGAAATTTCAAACGCCGCCCGTCCGTCGCCGCTTCCCACACCAGACCGGTGTGACAGAGCGTTCAATAAGTTGACACGACCGGCAGGCCGCCCACCGTGTCTTCGACGACGTGATGATAAGCCACCTGCCTGACCGGGTAAGCCACGGCGTCGCCGTTCACCTCGACGGCCAGCACCATCTCGTCGTCGCCGACGAAATCAACCTTGTCGGCCGTCACGTATGCGCTCTCCGCCAGCGGCTTGAACATCCACTCGAAATAGTTCTGTCGCGCAACCCACGCCACCCCGCCCGCCGGCACGAGCAGCAACACGAGCGCGACTCTCAACCACCAACGCGTGCCCCGCCAGAGCACGACGAAGAGGAACGCGGCCAGCGCAAACGCGGCGGCCGTGACTACAGGCGACCAACTGCGCAGCGTGTGAGAGAGGCTCAGGCCTTCTGGCGTTTGCGGCTTGAACGGCCGAATCGTCCAGAACGGAATGAAGACCCACACGAACGCGCCGCACACCACGGCGACGAGCGCGAGCCATAACCAGCGACGGGTGATTTTCTGATTCATCTTCAGCAGCCTTCATCCTTCCGCCCGGCCATCAAAGCGCGGCGTGGATGATCTCGTAGAGTTTGTCGGTTTCGCGGCGCGCGGTCTGGCGCGTGTCTTCGCCGGGGAGCGGGGTCAGGTGTTGGAGCGGGTGGTAGACGATCTCGACGCGGCCGAAGCGCGGGTAACGCCAATCGCGCGGCCAGACGCGATGGCCGCCGCGAATCGTGACGGGCAGAATCGGCACGCCCGCCTGGAGCGCGAGCCGCACCGCGCCCACCTTAAACTCCTGCATTCGCCCGTCGGAAAAAGACCGCCCGCCTTCGGGGAAGATGACGAGCGCGCCGCCGCCGCGCAGCCATAGCAGCGAACGACGGAAAGAGTCGCGGTCGCCCTTCTGTTGCAGCGGCCACGCGCCCAACAGTCGCATGATTTTTCCGGCCACCGGCCAGTCGAAAACTTTGTCCCACGCGAGGAAGCGCGAATAGAGCGGAACGGGCGCGCCGAGCCAGAAGGGGTCGAGGTAGGTTTGGTGGTTCGCGGCGATGATGACGCCGCCCGCCGCCGGGACGTTCTCCACGCCCACGTAGCGCATCCGCCAGAGGAGACGAAAGAGCAGGCGCAAGGCCGCGCGCAGCAGACGAATCGCCCACACCGGCAGCACGTAAGGCTCGTCTCGTCGCTCGCCCACAGGCTTTTTACCGCGCCGCACGACGCTCGTCTCCGTCTCGCTCAAAGCGACTCTTCTCCCCCGTCCACCGGCGCGTCTCCCTTCGCCGCCTCGCGCCCCTCGCGCCCCTCGCGCCGCGCCCGGCTATTGTGCCAAGCCTCGCTTAAACGCGCGACCACCCCGCCGCCGTCGCCCGCTTCGTTCGCCCGCGGCGCGTCCGTGTCGCCGCCGCCGGGCAATTCGCCGCGCAGCGTGCTGAGTCCCGTGATGGTCAACTCTTCCCACCACTCCGGGATGTCGCGCTCCGTCAAACCGTCCGCGTTCCAGCGTTCGCACACGACGCACTCGAAGCCGTCGAAGAGGCGCGCCTCTTCCTTCGTCAGCCCGATGCGCGTGCGCGCGTTGCAACTCGCCTCCGCACAATGCCGCTCGATTTCCACGAGCAGCACCTCGCGCGGAAACACCAAACTCCGTCGCTTCTTTCGCATCTCACCCGAATTCTTCAAGCGGCCACTCCTGATCCATAAACTCCAGATGGAAGCGCGGGATGCCGTCGCTCCCCGTGCGGTGCGCGCGGACGATGGCGAAGGCCGAAGTCCGGTAACGCGCGCTCGACAGCCGCACGTAGCTTCCGCGCTCCGCCTTGAGCGAGGTGTAGACGGCCGCGCCGCGACGGCTGATGTTTTCCGTCACCGTCTCCTCGCGCGCCGTGATGTTCCAGTTCTCGTCATAGAGTTCGACGGTTACTTCGACGGGCACGCTCAACCGCGACTCTTTCTTCTCGACCTGCCCGGCGGCGACCGGCGTCTGTTCCAGCAGTTTCCACAAACCGCCTTCCGCCTCCGGCTCGAACACCTGATACCGCTGTTTCGGGTCGAGCAGATAACTCTGCGGCGGACGCTTGCCGACGAAGGCCACGCCCAACTTGAATCTCGGCGCGCTCGCCCCCACGGGAAACTCCCCACGCATGAAACGCACCAGCGCGTAGACGCGGTATTGATCCTCGACGTGATCGAAGGTGCGCAGTTGGCGCGGCATCGGCAGCGTCAGGTACACCAGCCGCCCCGTCTCCACCGGCCGCGTGAGACTAAAACCCGCCCCGAACGGCGTCAAGTCGGCGAGGCGCGTCATCTCCGTCCACTCGGTTTCGGCGTCCTCACGAACCTGGACGCGCGTCGGCAGCGAGAGTCGCAAACGCTCGCGCAGGCGTCGGTCTTTGCCGGGATATTTCATCGTTTTACGGCGCGTTTGGAAGGCTGCCCGCGCCTCAATATATTGTGTCCGCGCCGGGTCGCGCCGGGCGTCTCGAAAAACCGCCCGAACCCCTGTTTTTACAAGGCTTTCGCCCCCTTTCAGCGGTTGCGAAAAGGGGCGTTTCGGGCTACAATATGTCGTACTTCAAGCCGGTACTCCAACGACCCGGAAAAGTGCCGTCGGAACATCAATTTTCAGGTCTCTCAAACACGGCGTTCAGGTTCTCGCGCGAGAGCTTGGCTCGAAGCTCCCGCCGCCGGAACGTGCGACCCCGGCGCGACATCAATTTCTCCCGCCGTCGCGGTAAACGTGAAAGAGCGTGTTGGCGAGTGGTATGCCGGGCGCGACAGCCGGTGAGTCGTCCCCCTTCAGGACGGACGCCAGATTGTACTCGAAAGGTTTGTTAATGGAAATACAGGATCATAACTACGTCAATATCGAAGAAGAGATGCGGCGTTCCTATCTCGACTACGCGATGTCGGTCATCATCGGGCGCGCGCTGCCCGACGTGCGCGACGGCTTCAAACCCGTCCACCGCCGCGTGCTCTGGGCGATGAACGAACTCGGCAACCAACATAACAAAGCTTACAAGAAAAGCGCGCGCATCGTCGGCGACGTGATCGGTAAGTATCACCCGCACGGCGACTCGGCCGTCTACGATACCATCGTCCGCATGGCGCAGGACTTCTCCATGCGCTACCCGCTCATCGACGGCCAGGGCAACTTCGGCTCCGTGGACGGCGACTCCGCCGCCGCCATGCGCTACACCGAAGCGCGCATGTCGCGCTTGACGAGCGAAATCCTCGCCGACATCGAGAAAGAGACCGTCGACTTCCAACCGAACTATGACGAGTCGCTCTCGGAGCCGAAGGTGATGCCGGCGCGCGTGCCGAATCTGCTCCTGAACGGTTCGGGCGGCATCGCCGTCGGCATGGCGACGAACATCCCGCCGCACAACTTGAACGAGATCGTTGACGCGACCATCGCCATCATCCGCAAGCCGCAGATTAAAGACGAAGAGTTGCTGAAGCTCGTGCCCGGCCCCGATTTCCCGACCGCCGGATTCATCTACGGTCGCGCCGGCATCCGTTCCGCTTACCTGACGGGGCGCGGCATCATCCAGATGCGCGCGCGCGCCGGCATCGACCGCATCGGGCGCGGCACGACCGAGCGCGACGCCATCATCATCACCGAGATTCCCTTTCAGGTGAACAAGGCGCGGCTCATCGAGCGCATCGCCGAACTCGTCAACGAGAAGAAGATCGAAGGCATCTCGGATTTGCGCGACGAATCAGACCGCAACGGAATGCGCATCGTCGTCGAACTCAAGCGCGACAGCGTGCCGCAGATCGTCTTGAACAAGCTCTACAAGATGACGCCGATGCAATCGTCGTTCGGCGTGATCAACCTGGCGATCGTCGAAGGCCAGCCGCGCGTGCTGACCTTGAAGCAGATGCTCGAAGCCTTCGTGGACTTCCGCCGCGAGGTCGTGCGTCGCCGCACCGAGTACGAACTGCGCAAGGCGCGCGCCCGCGCACACATCCTCGAAGGCCTGAACAAGGCCATCGACGCGCTCGACTACATCATCCCGCTCATCCGCAACGCCTCTTCCGTGGACGAGGCGCGCGCCTGGCTCACCGGCCACACGGATAAGATGGGCGAAGGCCGCTCGTGGAAGGGCATCCCGACGGATTTGACGCAGGCCGGTTTCATCTCGAAACTGCAAAAAGTGATCGGGCGTTTGGAGTTCTCCGAACTGCAAGCGCAGTCCATTCTCGATCTGCAACTGCGCCGCCTGTCCGCGCTCGAACGGCAGAAGATTCTCGACGAGTACGAGGCCGTCATCAAGTTTATCGCCGAACTCGAAGAGATTCTCTCGAACGAATCGTCGCTGCGCCGCGTCATCGTGGGCGAACTCGAAGAGGTGCGGAAGTTGTTCGGCGACAAACGCCGCACGGAGATCATCGACGAGGGCGTCGAACTCACCATCGAGGACATGATCGCCGACGAGGAAGTGGCGATCACGATCACGAACTCCGGCTACATCAAGCGCACGCCCGTCTCGTCTTATCAAAGACAGGGACGCGGCGGCAAAGGCCGTTTCGGTTCAGCCCCCAAGAACGGCGACTTCGTCGAGCACATCTTCACCGCCTCGACGCACGACTACATCATGATCTTCACCGACAACGGGCAGGTCTTCAAGTTGAAGGTTCACGAGATACCGGACGCGCCGACGCACGCGCGCGGCAAGGCCGTCGTCAATCTCATCAATATCCCTTCGACGCGCAAGCTGGCGGGCGTCGTCCCCGTCAAAGAGTTTTCCGAAGGCCGCTACGTGGTGATGGTCACGAGCAAGGGCGTGATCAAGAAGACCTCGCTCGCGGACTTTCAAAACATCCGCACGAACGGCATCAACGCCATCAACATCGACGACCAGGACGAACTGCTCGACGTGGTGTTGACCGACGGCACGAAGCGCATCTTCATCGCCACGCACAACGGTCTCGCCATCCGCTTCGACGAGGCGGGCGTCAGGCCGATGGGTCGCGCCACGCGCGGCGTGCGCGGCATCGACCTGCGCCAGGACGATTACGTCGTGAGTTTGTGCGCCGTCTCGGCCGACGATAGCGAGCGCATGCTCTCCGTCTCCGAGCAGGGCTTCGGCAAGCAGACGCCGATCACGATCTACCGCCTGCAATCGCGCGGCGGCAAGGGCGTTATCAACATGAAGGCGACGCCGAAAACCGGCAAAGTGGTGGCCGTCTTCCCCGTCGAAGACGACTCCGAGATCATGATCATCACGCAGCAGGCGAAACTCATCCGCATCGAAGCCTCGCACATCCGCAAGACCGGGCGCAGCGCGCAGGGCGTCCGCCTCATCAAAACGGACGGCGGCGACAAGGTGACGAGCGCGTCGCTGCTCGCGGCCACGGGCGAAGAGGAAATCATCCCGGCCGCCGCCGAGTAAAGCCGCGACCGCTCGCAAACGAACGAAAACTCCCGCTCAACGTCACGCGTTGAGCGGGAGTTTTTTTGTGCGCCGCCTATGCGGGCGCGAGGGGGAAACCGACCGGCCGGGGCGAGCGTGGCCGCTACTGCTGCTGCTGCCCGCCCAAGATCAACTCCTGCATCTTGCGGGTGGCGGACTGCGAGCCGCCGCCGTAGTTGGACATGACGATCGCTGTGTAGCCGCTATCGAGAAACATGTCGAGGTTTGAACTGATGCCCGGGAAGCCGCCGCTGTGGCCGACGATGCGGTTCTTCACGTCAACGCCGAAGCCGTAGCCGTATTCGGGCGAGTTGAGTTCGGGCTTGGCCGAGAGCAGTTGCTTGACGTATTCCGCCCCGACGAGTTTGTTGGCGCGCAACGCCACGTCGAATTTCAACAAATCGCCAACCGTCGAATAGCCGCCGCCCGCCGGGCCGCCGCGTATGACGTGCTGGAAGACGTTATTGCGGAAGCGCACCGTGCCGTCTTCGTTGAACTCCTTCTGGTAGCCGACGGCGAGGTTGGGCGTCACCAAGTCCAACTCATACGCGTCGGTGTTGGTCATCCCGGCGGGCTTGTAGATGTTTTCGCGGATGTAATCGAAATAACTCTGACCGGTCACTTTCTCGATCACCGCGCCCAGCACGAGCATCCCCGTGTTGCTGTAAGCCCATTTCGTGCCCGGCTCGAAGGCGAGCGTCTCGCCCTCCGCGAGCGTCATCATCTCGTTGACGGTGCGGAAGCGCGCGCGCGACGATTCCATAAACTTCCGGTTGAAATAGCTGCCCAAACCGGACGTGTGCGTCAGCAGGTGCTTGAGCTTGATCTTCTGCGCCGCCTCCTTCGACGGAAACTCGGGGAGGAATTTCGCGAGCGGGTCTTCAAACGAGAGCTTGCCGCGCTCGACGAGTTGCGCGATGGCGACCGCCGTGAACATCTTGTTCATCGAGCCGAGGTTGAACTTCGTGTCCGTGCGATTCGCCACGCGGAAATCCTTGCTCGCCTCGCCGTAAGCGCGCTCGAACAGCACCTTGCCGTCCTTCGCCAACAGCACCGCGCCGGAGAACGCATCGGCCTCCGCCAACTTCTGCATGTAGACCTCGATTTCGCGCGCCCGCTCCGCGTCCGTCAGCTTCTTCGCCGCGGCGCGCTCACCGGCCGGAACTTTCGGCGGGCGCATGCCGATGCCCGCGATGAGGTGGGGCGCGTCGGCTTCCACCCTCACCATGAGACCCATCCAATCGCCCGTTAAATTCGCGCGCAGAAGCGCGGTCGCCTCGGTCGCGCCGCTGTCCTGAATGCCGCGAAACTCGACGCCGCGCGTGCGGTCGCGTAGCTGGGCGATGAAGCTCAGGTGCGAGTTCAGCGGCAGCTTGGCGAACTCGCCGCCATAACTCTCCCCTATAAATTTCTTCGTCGCGGCCGCGTCCGCGGTGTTGATGATTTTGATCAACTCGGCGATGCGCCGCGTGGCCGGAGTCTCCGCCGCCGCCGCAGTAGGAGCAGCGGGCTGCGACTCCGGCTGCGCGTAGGCGACGGCGGACAGGCAGGCGAATAACAGGGCGGCGCGGGCGGTTGAATGTATGACGGCTGAAAATTTTCTCATCTCTCGATTATCCTCTTTTGTGTGGGGTGCGCTCTCTCGTCAGCGCGTTTAATTTTCGTACTCGACGCTGGACGGGCGACGCGCGCGGAGGCGTCCGCCCTTCGGTTTGTCAGCGTCGCCGCCGCGTCGGGGCGGGTGCGTTTTCTTTGCGGAGCAGGCCGCTCAGGATCAGGTCGGCGATGTGCTCGGTCTTTTCCTTGATCTCGTCGCGCTCGCCGAGTTCGGTCGTGCTCAGGCTGTAGGGCAGCAGCGAGTTGGTGGCGTGGAGCAAGGCGAAAGCGGTCGAGAGCGCGTCGTCAACGTTGAAGACTCCCGTGCGCGCGCCCTCGTTCAGCACCTCGGCGAAGACGTGCGCCTCGTCTTCAAAATAACGCGCCCGCCGCGCCAGCAACTTCGGGCGCAGCGCGGCCAGCAGGTCGTTCAAACTCTGCGTGTAGTGCTGCACGCTGTCGAAGCGAAAGAGCACGCGCGCCACCAGCATCAGGCGCAAACGAATCGCCACGTCGGCGTCCGTGCGCGCAATCGCCCACAGACGCTCCTTCAGACGCTCGACGATGCGGTCAACGTGCGAGAGCGTGACCTCTTCCTTGCTGGCGAAGTGCAGGTAGATCGTGCCCTTGCCGATACCGGCTTCCTGCGCGATGTCATCCACCGTCATCTTGCGATAGCCGTAGCGCGCCAGCAGATGATCGGTCGCGTCGAGAATCGCCTCGCGCACCTCTTCCCTGGTGATTGTGCTGACCATAGTTTTCCGACCCATGACCGGAATTGCTTTTCAGTCATAATTACGACGAGCGCAACAAGTAGTTCCAAACTTTTTCGCGCGGGCGAGAAGCGGCGGGCGAGACGAGAGCGGTTTTTAAGTGAACGCGGGACGCGTAGAGGCGAGCGGAGCGACAAGCGCGGCCGCTGAAATTCTAACGGGATGGCCGGACGCGCCCGCCGGTTTAGTTCGTGGCGGCGACCGCGCTTTTGTATTTCGCGGCGAGTTCGTCCTGGCAGGTGATGCAGATGTCCAACTCGCGCAGGAGTCCGTCTTCGAGGCCGTAAATCCAACCGTGGACGGCCAACTCCTGACCGCTCTCCCAGGCGTTCTGCACGATGGTCGTCCGGCACACGCTCAAGACCTGCTCGATGACGTTCAACTCGCAAAGCCGTCGCAGCCGTTCGTCGTGATTGGCGAGCGCGGCGAGCGATGCCGCGTGCTGGTGCTTCACGTCCTGCACGTGCCGGAGCCAGTTGTCGATCAGCCCGTGCTTGCGGTTGTCGAGCGCGGCGCGCACGCCGCCGCAGCCGTAGTGGCCGCAGACGATGACGTGCTTCACCTTGAGCACCTCCACGGCGTACTGGATCACGGAGAGACAGTTGAGGTCTGTATGCACGACGACGTTGGCGACGTTGCGGTGGACGAACATTTCGCCGGGCAGGAGTCCGACGATCTCGTTGGCGGGCACGCGGCTGTCCGAGCAGCCGATCCACAAGTATTGCGGCGTCTGTTGCTGCGAGAGAAGGTTGAAGAAATCGGGGTTGGCCGCCGTGATTTTTTCCGCCCACGCACGATTGCTGGCGAGCAGGTTGTCCAATTTTTTCATCGCTGTTAAAGGGCGGGCGCGCCTTCGCCTTCGATCCAGATTTCGCCGCCCGCGAAAAACTCCTTTTTCCAGATTGGGACTGTGCGTTTGAGTTCGCGGATCGCCCACTCGCAGGCTTCAAACGCGGCGCGACGGTGCGGCGCGCTGACTGAGATGACGACCGAAGTCTCACCGATTTCCAGCCGCCCCGTGCGATGCACGATGCCGACGTGCGCGATCTCGAATTTTTCGTGCGCCCGTTGCCCGAGCTTACGCATCTCGCTCAAGGCCATCGGCGCATAGGCTTCGTAGACGAGATACAGCGTCTCGTCGCGGCCGCGCGTGTACCTGCGCGCGTAGCCGTCGAGCGTGACGGTGGCGCCGGAGCGCGGCGGCACGATGCGGCGTGCAACCGCGCCGACGTTGATGGGGTCGGTCGTGAGTTCAAAAAAATCTTCCGCCGCCACGCCTTGCTCCTCCGCCCCGTCAGCAGCCGCGCCCGCCCCGCCGCTGACGGGCGGAAAGACCGCGATCTCGTCGCCCGCGCGCACCTCGGCCTCTGCCCCCGCGTATTCCTCGTTGACCGCGACGAGCAGCGCGCGGCCGAAACGCCGGAGCGCGGGATGCGCGTTCAAGACTTCCGCCAGGACGCTCGCAGCCGTGGCGGGCGCGCCGACTTCCAACTGCTCCTCTTCGCCCCCGGCCGCATCGCGCGCCGCGCCGAAATAGAGGAGCCGCACGCGGATCGTCTGTCGCGTGTCGGCCGGTTGGGGTGATCGGAGATCGTCGCCGGGGTGAGTCATTCGTCGAGGTTCGGGTGGTGGCCGCCGTGGCCGTTGCCTTTGGCGAGTTTATGCGTGCGCGCGCGTTCTTCGTAAGTACCGACGACTTGCGAGAGCAGATTCGAGATGCGTTCGAGCCGCTCGGCGGTGGAGCGCAGTTCGAGCAGCGATTGCTTGGCCTCGTCGTCGAGTTCCATCGCGGCGGCGACGAGAAAGGAGAGCCGTTCGGGTTCGGCGTCAGGCAGGTCGGGGAGACTGGCGCGGTCGTCGTTGAGGGCGCGCACGGCGCGGGCGATGCGCGTGAAGAGTTGTGCCACCGCGCGCGCGCGCTCCGCGAGCAACTGTTCGTCCTCGCGCTCGTCTTCAAAAAACTCGACCTGGCCGACCAGATAAGGCTCCGCCAGTTCGACGTATTCGGAGAGGCGGTAGCGGACGAGGCCGACGGTCAGAATGTTGGAACGCCCGTCGGGCAACAGTTGCGCCTCGACGACTTCCGCCGCGCAGCCGACGTGGCCGATGGGCGGGCGCGTGTTGGTCGCCGTGTTCAGGTCGAAGTAAGACAGGCCGAACAAATTATTCCCCGCGCGCACGTCGGCGAGCATTTGACGATAACGCTCCTCGAAGATGTGGAGCGGCAACGGGACGCCCGGAAACAGCACCAGCGGCAGCGGAAACAGCGGCAACTCCTTCACGCCGCGCACTCTCTCGAAAGATTCATTCATGAAATAGAGGTTAGAGGTGAGAGGTGAGAGGTTAGTAAGAATCAGTTCTTATTTCTTTAACTGATCCCTGATCTCTAACCTCTGACCTCTACTACGTTGCTGCGTTGCGTTCGATAGCATTCAGCGCGCCGGCGGAGGCGACGAGTTCCACTTCGTCGGTCGCCATCGGCGGCGCGGCGGGGGTGTCGGCCGCCCCGGTGACAGGCGCGCCGTTCGACGGTGCGGCGGCGAGTTCGAGTTGTTGTTCGATCAGACTCAGGATTTTCTCGGGCGACTCGTCGCCGAGCGCGAGGCGTTTGGCTTCGAGCGTGAGCGCGGCCAGCTCGTGCGCGCGGCCGCGGAAGCGTATGTCGCGCGTGATGAGGTCTTCGATGATGCGGCGTTCGCGCACCTGACGCGTTGCGTCCGAGTCAAGCCCGGCGGCGACGGCGTATTCGACCGGCACGCTGCGATTGCTGATCATGATGTGGAGCGCGCCGGTCGCAGCGCGCGCTTCATCGCGCAGGCGCGGGATGTCGAGCAGGGAGTTTTTGAATCCGAGGTGGCCGCGCAAATTGATCTCGATGATCGGCGCGGGTCGCTCGTCCCGTTCCGCGTCGTGCGTGCGCGCTTCGAGGCGGATCACTTCCATGACGCCCGCGTGGACGGCGTCGGCGTCGGCCACGCCGGACACGTCGAAGTTGAGCCGCTGGAAGGGACGCTGGGTGTAGTCGCGCGAGTGATTGGCGGTGATGCGCTTCTGTTCGTCTACCTCGACGAGGTAGAGGCCGCGCTCCTCTTTGAACTCGTCGATCGTGCAGGCTTCGAGCGAGCCGGGGTTGAACGCCCAATCCTCGATCTCGAAACGTTTGTGCGTGTGGCCGAGCGCGACGTAGTCAACGAGCGTGCGCAGTTCTTTCATGCGCGAGATGGAGAGCGCGGGGATGTTCGGGCGGTTGAGTTGGCCTTCTACGTCCGTGTGCAGCATCAGGATATTGAACAACCCCTCGCCGCGCGCGCCTCTGAGCGCGTCCACGACGAGCGGCACGGCGGCGTTCGTGGAAGTGCCGAACCAGTGCGTGCCGAAGATGCGCGCGCCCGCGATGTCGATGTAAGAACCGCTGCGTTCCTCTTCGCTCCAGGGGACGAGGTTGAAGCCGTCGCGCGTATCCGGCTCCAAGAGGATGAGGTAGCCCCACTGCGAGAGCGAGCGCATCCAACTGAAACGATTGACGGCGTCCGACTCGTGCTGGTCGTGATTGCCTTCGATGGCGACGACGGGAATCCCCGCCTCCTTCAACATGTTCAACCCGATGATCGCGTGGTTCATCGCCTGCGGGTCAACTTTGCGCGAGTTGAAGAAGTCGCCGCAGATGAGCACGAAGTCAACGGCGTTCGGCAAGGCGTGGCGCACGATCACGTCGCTCCAGGCGCGGAAGAAATCGGCCGTGCGTTCCTCCACGTTGTAGCGTCGGCAACCGAGATGTATGTCGGCGAGATGAAGAAATTTCATAATAATCACGACGACGCGCGCAAGAATTCAAGCCCCACAGGGGGAGGTAAACGCATGCGCTGTCGTGTGACCATTATACCTTAAAGACAGTGACAAGTGACGAGTGACAGGCGACAAGTTAAAACGGAAATCCTGTCTTTAACTTGTCACCTGTCACTCGTCACCTGTCACTTAAAAAGATGAAGCCCCCGCGACTCTGGGAATGAGTCAATTTTGGAAGCGGGGGCTTCGGCTCCGGGCGGCGGCAGAAGGGTTACCGTTAAGTGCGCGGAGCGCAACGGTCTCTCGTGAAGGGAACGAGAGCCGAACTTGTAAAATCTCTCAAAGAACTGTTCTCCGGCGCGCAGCGGCGATTGGGGGAGAACGCCGCCGCGCCCCCGTGTGTGAGGATGAAACTATGTCAACGACCGTGTTTGCCTTGTGCGGCGCGCAACAGTTGTGAGGCTGCGATGGCGTCGCACATGATCCGGTTGAGAGCTTCGATGGCCGGGCGCGCCACGCGTTCGGAAATCTTCTTGCGCGCCAGTTGGAGCAGCACCCCGCGTATCTCGGCGGGCGTCAGTTCGTCGCCGCCGCCGGGGTTCTGCACCCGCTTTTTCAATAACGCTTTCAACAGGCTCACCGCCTAACGATATATGAGATCAAAGCTCGTTTCGTTACAGAAATTTTCAGGCCGCTTCGAGCCGCGCGGCGAGCGTCGAATGGCGCACGGTCGTGAGCAACTGTTCGACATCGAGCGGTTTTGACAGGAAACCGTCCGCGCCCTGCCGGAAACAGGCTTTCTTCGTCTCGATGCTCTCGTCGGAACTAACGATGTAGACCTTCGAGGACGGGCACTGCTCTTTGAGATAGTCGAGAATGCGCAGGCCGACCTCGGGCGAATCGAGTACCGGGGGCATGTGCAAATCGAGGATCGAGATCACCGGCTCGAAGTTGGTCGCGTGGTGCATGGCGGAGGGCAGGTCGCTCGCCGTCGTCACGTCGTACTCGTCGCAGAGCGTCCAGTAGAGTTGCTGCCTGATGGCGGTCTCGTCGTCAACGATGAGAAGTTTCGGTTTCAACGTCCTGCTCCTTTCCGCCACCCGCATCTTTAAGAGGGCGCACCCGCCGGCGACTCTTAAAACTTTTCAACACTCGCTTCCCATCCGACGCCCGACATACATCGCAAACCACATGCCACCAACCGCGAACGACGCAAAACGGCCGTTTGCGCCGAACTTGTGCCCCGGCGGCTTACAACCGGCGGGTCGCAGGTGTGAACTGGAGTAGACAGGCGAGCTGCCGGGTGTAGACAGGAGAGGACTAAAGAAGGGATGAGGGCGGAGGGATGAGGGATGAATAAGATAAACACTCAACGCTCTTGAATGCTTTCTTGTTCATCCCTCATCCCTCCGCCCTCATCCCTTTCATGTAGTGATGTTCAGTTCGACGATGAGGCGATGGAAGTAGGAACGACTGATGCCGAGGCGTTTGGCGGCGGCGGCTTTATTGCCGCCTTCGGCATGCATGGCATTGATCAGGAGGCGACGTTTGAGGGTGAGCATCGCGCCTTCGAGGGTGGCTTCGTCGTCGTCGCGGCCGTTGTCGGGCGCGGGGGCGCGGCGGATGTGCAGCATCTTTTCCGGGAGAAATTCCGTGCCGAGCCGCGAACCGGCGGTTAAGACGACGAGCCGTTCCATCAGATTTTCGAGTTCGCGGACGTTGCCCGGCCAATCGTACTCCTGTATGGCTTCGAGCAGCGCGGGGTCGAGGGCTGCGGGCGGCCGGCCGTGCTTGTCGGCGGCCCTGGTGGCGAAGTGGGCGGCGAGGATGGGAAGGTCTTCGCGCCGTTCGCGCAGGGCGGGCAGTTGCAACGGCACGACGTTGAGGCGATAGAAGAGGTCGCGGCGGAAGCGTCCCTCTTCGACCTCCTGTTCGAGGTCGCGGTTACTGGCGGCGATGAGGCGGATGTCCACGCTCAGAGTTTTCGTGCCGCCGAGACGCTCAAAGGCGCGATCCTGCAAGACGCGCAGGAGCTTCACCTGTACGGCCTGCGTGAGTTCGCCGATCTCGTCGAGAAACAACGTGCCGCCGTCGGCCAACTCGAAGCGTCCCATCTTGGCCTGCACCGCGCCGGTGAACGCGCCGCGCTCGTGGCCGAACAGTTCCGATTCGATCAACTCCTCGGGCAGAGCCGCGCAACTGACGGCGATGAAAGGCCGCCCGGCGCGCGGGCTTTCATCGTGGATGGCGCGCGCGAGAATCTCCTTGCCCGTACCGTTCTCGCCCGCGAGCAGCACGGTCGCGCTCGTCGAGGCGACGGCGCGCGCCTGTTTCAAGATGCGTTCGAGCGCGGGCGAACTGCCGAGCAGGCGGCGGAAACCGCGAGAGGCATCGAGCGAGGCGCGCAGTTTCAAGTTCTCTTCTTCGAGGTGGCGCACGCGCGCCGCCTGCCGGACGATGTGCGTGACTTCGGCCTCGTTGAAAGGTTTCTCGAAGAAGCCATACGCGCCGCAGCGGATGGCTTCGAGGGCGGTCTGCCGCGAGTTGCTGCCGGTGATGACGACGACCGGGATGCTCGGACGCGCGGCGCGCGCCGCTTCGATGACGGCCAGCCCCTCGCTGATGCCGTCGAGGTCGGGCGGCAGGTGCAGATCACAGAGCACGACCTGAACCCGCCCGCTGCTCAACTGCGTGATGGCCGCGGCGCGCGAGTCGGCTTCGAGGACGTGGTGCTCCGAGTCGAGCGCCCAGAAGAGTTGACGCCGCAACACCTGATCGTCGTCAACTACGAGCACGGTCGCTTTATCCGGCGTGAGTTCCGGCGTGAGTTCGCTCATTTGGACGTGTGCCTGTGCGAGAGAATTAAAGTCCGTCCTTACGTCGGGGACGCGAGCGCGTGGGCGCACGCCGGACAGTTTTAGCTACGTAACGCTATGTTTGTGTAACTCCTGGAAGCTAAGGGGACGCGCTCAACCGGCCGCGCCCGTCTTCGCGGCTGTCTTCGCAAGCGCAGACTGCTCGGCCGAGCGGGCGGGGGGGGGCATGAGCGGGAGGGATGGTAGCACGACGCGGAAGCGCGTGCCAGACCCGAGCTTCGATTTGACTTCCAGCCGCCCGCCGTGCGACTCGACGATCTCGCGGCAAGTGTAGAGGCCGAGACCGATGCCGCGCTTCTTCGTCGTGGCGAAGGGGTGGAAGAGGCGCGTCTGCATGAAATCTTCGGTCATCCCGGGCCCCGTGTCCTCGACGCTGAAATAGATGAGCGTGTCGCTCTCCTGACCGGCGGCCACCGTGAGCCGCCCGCCCCGCCCGCCCATCGCTTCAAACGCGTTGACGATCAGATTTTCCAACACGCGCTCGATCCGCTCGGCGTCGATGGGGGCGACGAGCGCGTCGGGCAACTCCGTTTGGATGTCGTAAAACTCGGCGCGCGGTTCGGCGGTGGCCGCCAGCACGCGCCGGATCACGGGGACGAGATCGGCGGGCTGCGGCGCGCGGCGGTATTCGCCGCTCAGAGACCGCACCGGCTCGCTCAAACGCGCGACGAGCGCGCCGAGTTTCTCCGTCGCCTGCCTGAGCGACGAAACGGCGTCCACCCGAAACTCCGCGCGGTGAAATTGACGCTCCATATTCGTGACGAGCATCGAAAGGCCGGTGATGGCGTTTTTGAGATCGTGCGTGAGCATCGCCGAGAGGCGCAGGAAGGATTGAAACTGGCGCGTCTCGGCCTCGCGCGCGATGAGTTCGCGCAGGCGGTCGCTCATCCGGTTGAAGCCTTCGGCGAGGGCGTGCGTCTCGTCGTTCGCGTGAATTTCGATGCGCTGGTTGAGATCGCCCGCCCCGATGGCCGCCGCCGCCTCGGTGACGCGGGTGATGCGGCGCGTGGCGCGCGTGACGATGGCGAACACGAACAGCGCGCCCGCGCCCGCGGCGAGCAGAGCGAAGGCGAGCGACATGAGGCCGTCGCGTTTGAGACTCGCCACGGCGCGCGTGTAATTGGCGGCGGCGGCCACGGAGAGGTCGCTGCCCGCGACCGGCCGGTAGGAGGCGAGCCAGCGCGTGCCGTCGGTCGGGACGGTGTAGAAATCCGTCCCGCTGCGCCCGGCCTGCATCTCGCGCGCGAAGGCGTCGAAATAAGGCATCGCCGCGTGTGCCGGTTGATACTTGAACGCGTGGCTGGTGTGGTGGATGAGGTGCCCCGTCCGATCCAGCACGAGCAGCAGGCGCGCCGACGGCGCGGTGTGGCCGCCGCGCGCCGGGGCGTTGACGGGAGAGGTCGCGGCGTTCGCATCGCGTCCGGCCTCTTGCAGGAGCGCGTCGAGCCTCAGTTCGGCGACGAGCGCGACGCGCGGGCTGCGCTCGTTCGCGGTCGAGAAGACGGGCACGGTAAAGACGATGCAGGGCGTGCCGTCCGTCCCGCGCTTGACGTGCGAGCGCAGGGGCTTCGCTTCGGAGATCGTCCAGACGCGTTCGTCGAGAAACAGTTGGCCGGGCAGCAACTCGCCCGTCGTGACGCGCGGCGCAGGGCTGCTCGCGTCCGGCGGTTCTACCCGGACGGGCGCGCGTCCCGCCTGCGGCGCGCCGACCAGCGTGACGGCGTTGTAGTAAGCGCGATGGTGTGAAACGAAGTCGGAGATGGCGGACAGCACCGGCTCCGGCGCGCTGCTCGCGCCCGGCGCGCTTGTCGTCGTCGGCGGCGGCGCGGGCGAAGTGTGAACCGTCGCGGGCGCGGGTTGCGCCGCGATGCCGCGCACGTAATCGCGCACCGCGCTCGCCCCGGTCAGCGCGTTCAAGTCAACTTCGCGCGCGCGCAGGGCGGCCTCCACATCGGCGGCGACGCGCGCCGCCTCCGCTTCAACCTCCCCGCGCAGCATCTCCTCAACCACGTCGAGGCTGTTGCGATAGAACAGCAGGCCGGCGAGCAAGACCGGCGCGAGGCCGAGGGCGAAAAGGATGAGGAGTTTGGCGCGGAGGTTCACGTTGAAATGTTAAGGGCGCAGGGCGCGATGAGGTCGCGCTCGCAGACCGTGCGTGCGGTCGGTCAGCGAGAGCGCGCCGCAGATGCTAACGCGGAGGGGGCGAACTGTCAAAAAAATATCCGCCACCGGAAGAGGCGGTGTTCACGAGACGCGCGTGCGGCCGAACTCGGCGAGCAGCGGCGCGAGTCGCGCGACGACGAGCGGGTGCGCCGCCGCGTTGGCGGCGACGATGCCGTTGCGATTCTGTACGTCCTCGGTGTTGTAGCGAAGCTGTGCGCCCCAGAGGTCTGTCAGCCGCCCCCCGGCTTCGACGAGGATCGCTTCGGGCGCGCAGGTGTCCCAGTGTTTCGTGCGCGGCGAGAGATGCACGTAGAGGTCGCACTGTCGCTCGGCGATGAGTCCGGTCTTGATGCCGACCGAGCCGCGCCTGATCTCCTCGCTGAGGCCGAGCGCGCGCATCACGTTCGTCATGCGCGGGCTGTGATGATTCCGGCTCGCCGCCAGGCGCATCCGCGCAAACTCCGTCTCGCCGGAAACGCGCAGGCGTTCCGGCTCCGCCCCCGGCCTCTCGACCCACGCGCCCGCCCCTCGCGCCGCGTAGTGCATCACGTCGGGTACGGGTTGATAGACGACGCCGAGCACGGGCGCGCCGTCTTCGACCAATCCGATCTGCACGGCGAAATCGCCGTTGCCCTCGATGAAGCCCTTCGTGCCGTCGAGCGGGTCGATCATCCAGACGCGCGCGAGGCTCAGGCGACGCACGGTGTCGAGCGTCTCTTCGGACAACAGGCCGTCGGCGGGAAACTCGCGCTCCAAACCCGCGACGATCACGTCGTTGGCGGCGTGGTCGGCCTGCGTCACCGGATCGTCGTTCTCGCTCTTGTGGACGATATGCAGCGTGCCGCCGTAGTGTGCGAGGGCGGCCGCGCCCGCCGCGCGTGCGAGCGCGACGGCCGCGCCGAGTTCGCGCGCGTAAGGATTGCCGCCCGCCGCTTCCATGTGCGCCTGCCAATTCAAAGTTCGCTCCACCTCCGGGGGTTCAAATCCAACCATGTAGAAAGGCTCGCGCCGGGGGCGCTAAAGACGTAGAGCGGGAGGCGCGCTGGAGGCGCGCAGGCTCCCGACAACTTCGCGGCTTCCGGTGCGTCTCCGCGTGCGCGGTGTTCCTCACGCGTCGCGCGCCGCCGCGCGGATAATATCGAGCGTGGCTTCGATGTCGCGGCGCGTGGTGCGGAAGTTGACGATGCAGGCGCGCAGGGCGAAGCGGCCGCGCAGGGATGCGTTCGACACGTAAGCCCGCCCGCCGCGTTGCACGGCGCGCAGGATGCGTTCGTTCAACTCGTTCACTTCCCTCTCGCCCCGCGCGCGTTCCGCCTCATCCGCCGACGCGAGCCGAACGCGCATCTCCGGCGGCACATAACGAAAACAGCAGATGCTCAACTCGACCGGCGCGAGCAGTTCGAAGTCCTCCGCCGCTTCGACGCACGCGCCGAAGTAGGCGGCGAGCGCGTTGTCTTCCGTGATCGCGGCGGCAATCGCCCGCGCGCCGTAGTAGCGCAGCAGCATCCAGATTTTCAACGCGCGGAAGCGGCGCGACAACTCCATGCCGTAGTCGAAGAAGGCGAACGACTCGTCTTCCGTCTCTTCAAAAATCTTGATGTAGTCGGCCTCGCTCCCGGCCCAGGCCGCGCGCACGCGCGCCGCGTCGCGAAAGAGCAGGCAGCCGCAATCAACCGGCGTATAGAGCCACTTGTGCGGGTCGAGCGCGACGGAATCGGCCGCGTCGAGTCCTGACAGGAGCGCGCGCTTCGACGGGTCAACCGCCGCGAGCGCGCCGTATGCGCCGTCAACGTGGAACCAGAGATCGTATTCGCGCGCGACGCGTGCGATCTCCGCGAGCGGATCGACCGCGCCCGTGTTGACGGTGCCCGCGCTCGCCACCACGCAGCAGGGCTGAAACCCGTCGCGCGCGTCCTGCTCGATCCGTGCGCGCAGACGCCGCACGTCCAGACGAAAATTTTCGTCCGACTCGATGACGCGCACCTGCTCGCGTCCCAGTCCCAGGATATCCGCCGCCTTCACGATCGACATGTGCGCCTGATCCGAGACGTAGACCGTCGCCGGTCGGGCGACGCGCCACAGACCTTTCCGCGACACGTCAACGCCGCCGCGCGCTTCCACATTGTCGCCGCCGTCGAAAGCCGCGGCGCGCGTCTTCGTGCGATGCGCGACGTAGAGCGCGTTCAAGTTCGCCATCGAGCCGCCGCTCGTCAACAGGCCGCTCGCGCCGGGGGCGTAACCCACGAGCGCGGCGAGCCAGGCGATGACCGTGTGTTCGACGCGGGTCGCCGCCGGAGACGAACGCCACGCGGGAACGTTCTGATTGAGCGCGGAGGCGATGAGGTCTGCGAACGCGCCGGCGGGCGTGGAGGGCGAAGCGACGTAGCCGAAGAAGCGCGGGTGGCCGCTGTGGCGGCTGCCCGCGAAGATGCGCCGGCAATCGGCGAACACTTCGTCGAGCGCGTCGGGCGCGTCGGGCAGCGGCGCGTCGAACTGCGCGGCGAGTTCAGTGGCCGCCGTCTGTGTCAAGACCGGCGACGCGGAAACATTCCGAAAGTAGTCTGAGACCAACTCGACGGCGCGCGCGGCGAGTTCGCCGAACGCCTCTTCCGAGATGTCGAGCGACGAGGCGCGCGCGCCGTCAACCTCCTCAAGCCTCTCTCGCAGGTTGAGATTGCTTTTTTCTCGTTCTTCACTCATGCGGCTCCCGACGCCCGACACGGTGCCACGAAGGACACGGGCGGGCGCGCAGGAAAGCATCGGATGATCTCAAGTTAGAAATCTCGGATGGTTTTTCTCCGGGCATCCTTCCGTGTCTCCGTGGCGAAGGCTTTCCTCATCCGTTTATGCTTCATAAAAATTGTCCAAACCCTATCACACCGCCCGCGCTTCCCTGAAATATTCTTGCCGCGCCGCGCCCGCAACGCTTATAGTTTGTCCACACGACCGACTCTATAAACGGATTTCTAACGAGAGATGTATTGCCATGAAAAATGATTCCACGCGCCGCGCCCCCTCGCCGGATGAACAACCCGCGCCGAAAGTTTCGCGCCGCAAATTCCTGACCGCGACCGGCGCGGGGCTGGCGACGGCCGCCGCCGTCACCTCCGACGCTTCCGCGCAGAGCGAGAAGAAGGCGGCCACGCCCGCCGCTTTGAAAGGGCTGATGACCGAGTACAAAAGCGGCGACCTGATGATCCCCGCCTACGTCGCGCGCCCGGCCGACATCAAGCGGAAGAAAGCCCCCGCCGTGCTCGTCATCCACGAGGTCTTCGGCTTAAACGATCACATCAAATCGATCGCCGACCGCATCGCCGGGGCGGGCTACGTGGCGATCGCGCCAAACTTCTTCGCGCGCGCCGCCGACCCGCCCAAAGACATGACGAACGTTGACGCCATTCGCAAGGCCGCGTCGAGCATCCCGCCCGAAGCCGCCAACCGCGACATGCAGGCCGCGCTCGACTTTATCAAGCAGGACAAGCGCGTGATTCCGCGTCTGGCCTCCATCGGCTTCTGCATGGGCGGCGGGTTCTCCTACCGGCTCGCGGCCTACACGGAAGACCTCGCGGGCGCGGTTATCTTCTACGGGCGCACGCCGCTCGAACTCGCGCCTCAAGTCAAATGCCCGCTCCTCGCCAACTTCGGCGAAACCGACAACGGCATCCCGCCCGCACGCGTGCAGGAGTGGGTTGACGCGCTCAAAAAAGCCGGCAAGAGCGTTGACGCCAAAATCTACCCCGGCGCGGGTCACGGCTTCTTCAACGATACCCGCGCCCAGGCCTACAACGCCGTCGCCGCCGCCGCCGCCTGGCAGCGCACGCTCAATTTCTTCCGCGACCGGCTCGACAAAGGCAAGGGATGAGGGCGGAGGGATGAGGGATGAATGAAGAAAGCACTCGCTCACGTTGAGTAGTTTCCTGATTCATCCCTCATCCCTCATCCCTCCGCCCTCATCCTTTCAGCCCGGAGGTTTAATTCATGTCTATCACAGGCCATGCCACGACAGAGGGGACGACGCGCTACCGCGAGCGTTTGCAGGGCGAGACGGTTGCCGCGAACCATTTCCGGCTCGAACAAAACCTCTGGCTCTCTTCGCTCGGCATCGGCACCTATCTCGGCAAGCCCGACGCGGAGACCGACGCGCGCTACGCCGAGACGGTCGCGCGCGCCGTCGAACTCGGCGCGAACGTCATCGACACGGCGGCCAACTATCGTTTCCAGCGCAGCGAGCGGTCGATCGGCGCGGCCTTCGAGGCGTTGGTCGCAGGCAACCCGTCGGCGCGCGCCGAGGTGGTCGTCTGCACGAAGGGCGGCTACATTCCCTTCGACACAGACCCGCCCGCCGGGCAGGAGGGCGTGCGCCGCTACATCGAGGAGACGTTCATCAAGACGGGCGTGGCCGAACCTTCCGACATCGCGGCGGGCAGCCATTGCATGACGCCGAAATATCTCGCGCACCAGATCGAACAATCGCTCCGCAACCTGCGTCTGGCGGCCGTTGACGTGTACTACATCCACAACCCGGAGACGCAACTCGGCGTCGTCTCGCCCGCCGAATTCGAGACGCGCCTGCGGGCGGCCTTCGCGCAGTTGGAGCAAAGCGTGGCGGCAGGCAAGATCAAGAGCTACGGCGTGGCGACGTGGAACGGCTTCCGCGTCGCGCCCGACGCGCGCGGCTACCACTCGCTCGAACGCATGCTCGAACTCGCGCGCGAAGCCGCCGGCGGCGACGGGCATCACTTCCGCTTCATCCAACTCCCTTTCAACCTCGCCATGCCCGAAGCCCTCACCCAATCGAACCAAACTTTTCAGGGCGCGCAGTTGTCCCTGCTCGAAGCGGCGCGCGCGCTCGGCGTCACGGTCATGGCGAGCGCGTCCATCTTGCAGGGCAAAGTGGCGCGCGGACTCTCCGACGACATACGCGAACCGCTCGGTTCGCTTGCCTCCGACGCGCTCACCGCGATTCAGTTCACGCGCTCGACGCCCGGCATCACCACCGCTCTCGTCGGCATGAGCCGCCGCGCCCACGTCGAAGAGAATCTCCAACTCGCGCGCCTCGACCCCGCGCGCCCCGATCAATATCAACGCCTGTTCTCGGCGGGAGCGGCGGAGCAGTAGCGGCGTCGTCGCGTCCCGCGCGGTTATTTTCTTACGGAGAAGCACGAAATGAGACCGGCGGAGATGAAAACTTTCGCGGACTTCTGGCCGCACTATCTGGCCGAGCACAGCCGCGCGGGCACGCGCCTCCTGCACGCGGCGGGCACGCTCACGAGCACAGCTCTCGCCGTTGCGCTCGTCGGCGTCGGCCGTTGGCGTTGGCTGCCCCTCGCGCTCGCCACCGGCTACGCGGCGGCGTGGTTCAGCCACTTCTTTATCGAACACAACCGTCCCGCCACCTTCAAACACCCGCTCTGGTCTTTCGCCGCCGATTACAAAATGGTCGCCCTCCTGCTCACGGGAAAGCTGAAGAATTGATTCATTGATTCATTGATTCAATGAAGAAATGGATCAATGAATCAACGAATCAATGAATCAATTCTTTTCTATTTCGTCGGCGGCGGGGGGATGCGCGCGGCTTCTTCGGGGGTGCGGGCGCGGCGGCGGGCGAGTTCGAGTTTGAGGCTCTCTTCGCCGCGGCGCATGGCGTATTGATGATTGGAGGCGAGGAGCGGGCGGAGCAGGAGCGAGAGGACGCGGACGAGGGGTTTGCGCGCGCGCACTTTCCAGTCGAAGGTGATGTCTACGAGCAGGCCGTCCGGTTTGAACGTCCAGATGCCGCGCCCCTGCAAGTCGCCGACGGCGGCGAGCGTCGAGCCGTAAGGGTGGCGCGATTCCGTCACGCGAAACTGCCAGCGCAAACTGTAGGGCAAATAACCGCGCGTGTGGAGGCTGACGAGTTTCCCGACGCCGCGCTCATCGCCTTCTTCCAGCACCCGCACGTCGAGATACGTCGCCGGCCACCAACGCCGCAAGTCCGCCACATCACGGAACACGTCCGAAACTTCCTCGCACGTCCCTTCGACGCGCCAGCGCGAAATGAAATGATAATCGACAATCGACATGAATCGCTCTCCTCACCTCTCCGCGCCGCTCGCGCCGCTCGCCCATTCCAACCCGGCGGGCAACTCCCCGGCGGCGAATTCCAGATGCACGACCCGACGGCGACGCTCCGGCTCGCGCGAAGCGGAAGAGGCGTGCAGCAGCAGCGGCCTCATCAGGAGCGCGCCGCCGCGCGGGACGAGACACGCCACGACCGTCGAAGTTTCCCGCAGATGCGCGATGGCCGCCGCGTCGAGGCGACCGCGCGAGTGCGAACCGGGAATGACTCGCAAGGGCGCGTTCGCTTCGTCGCCGGCGTCGAGATGGAGTCTGACGGTCAGCATGCGTTCCAGAATCGCGGCGGGCGGCTGCACGTGCATGACGCCCGCTTTCTCCGACCATGCGCCGAAGCCTTCCGCGTCGCGCCGCGCGCGCACCGCGATGGAGAAGTCTTGATGCCACGCCACCTTCCAGTTCGCCTCCGGCGTCTTGTCGAAGAGGATGCTGCGCACGACGAAGGCCGGTGCGCCGAGCACCTGCGCGGCGAGCGCGGGCGCGCGCGTCGCGTCGATCAACTCGCGGAGTTCAGGCACGGCGTCGAGCAGGTTGCGGACGGCGTACACGCCGCTGTTGCCGTCGTTGCCGCCGCGACGGAGACGCCGCGCGGGCGCGGGAGAACGTTCCGCACGCTCCAGCGCGGAGAGGGCGCGCGCAATCTCCCGCTCGCCCATCACGGCGGAGACGACGGCGAATCCCTCGCGTTCGACCCTTGCGGCCACTTCCTCCGACTCGCCCATGAGCTTCTCCGCCGCTATCCTCCCTCGGCCTTCGCCGCGCGTTGCTTCTGTTGATAGAGGAACGAGACGGCGAGCAGGATCGCGCCGAGCACGAGGAACGACACGATGCGATAAAACTTTTCGAGCGCGGCCAGATCGAGGAAGAAGACTTTGAAGGCCGTCGCCGTCAACAGCAGCAAGGCCATGATGCGGAGCAGCCGGTTTCCACGGCGGTGGCCGTAGAGCAGCATCCCGCCGCCGTAGAGCGTCCAGACGAGCGAGAGCGAGAGTCCTTGCGCGAGTCGCAGGTCGCGCGTCTCGGTCTCGGCGAGCGCGCCGGCGCGGATCAGTTTCTCGAAGTAGCCGGTGGCTTCGAGGCTGAGCGCGGTGATGGCGTAGAGGTTCGCCGCGACGATGATGGCGGTGACGACGGCGCGCCGTTCCGGTTCGTCGATTTTGTCGGAGCGCGCGTAGAGCCGCCCGGCATACCAGAGCGCGGCGACGAAAGCGGCGAAGGCGGCGAAGGTTTGATTGACGAGCGGCAGATGCCACGCGGCGTTATAGAAGCCCGCATCGAAGGCGATCACTTTCGCGCCCGTCACGGCGAGCCACGCGAGCGCGGCGTAACGCAAGGCGGGCAGGTTTCGCTTCGTCCCGACGACGAGCGCAGCGAGCGCGTAGAACGTCCAGAGCACGGTCAGCGTAAACTGCCGCGCGTTCTCGATGACGCTGTAAGCGTCGTGGTCGTCCGGGTTGAGCAGGGCGAGGCGCGCGTTGAAGTGGTCGCTCGCGTCAACGGTGAGCAGGGTCAGGGCTAAGATGTTGGCGGCGAGGATGAGCACCGCGCCGATCAACTCGCGCTCGCTCGGCGCGATGCGCCCACCCTCGCGGCGGTAGAGCCAGACCGCCCCGCCGAGCGCGGCGACGAGCGCGGCGGCCGAGACGGCGCGGCGATTCAGGAGCGGCACGAACGTCTCGCCCGCGCGGTAGCCGAATTCCAACAGGTCGGACGAGAACCAGTGGAACACGGCGAAGGCGAAGACCGGGAGCGCGACGGAGCGCGGCGCGTCGGTGTCGGCGCGCAGGCCGATCCAGGTGAGCATCAGGGCTTCCGTCGCCCACACGATCGTCACCCACTGTTGGTCGAGTTGGATGGCGGCGGCGAGCGTGAAGAAGGTGACGGCAGCGCCGATGTAAGAGAGCGCGAGCAGCTTGTCGGCGCGATGGCGTTGGTACGTAAAGTAGAACAGGAGCACGTAGAAGGCCGACCAGAGGAGCGCGTAGGAGCCGAGCCAGGAGTGGTGCGCGGGTTCCAGCAGCGCGTAACTGGCGGCGAAGAAGAGGGTCGCGTTCCAGATGATGAGCGAGATGTCGAACCAGCGCGCGGGTCGTTGCTTGACGACGTTGTAGACGATGCCGAGCGCGTTGAACATGAGGAAAAAGAGCGTGAGGAAAAAGAGCGTCGGCCAGAGTTTGCGGTCTTCGTAATGGATGAGACCCCAGCCGGCGAAGGTGAGCACGGTGGCGACGAAGGCCATGTGGTTGAGGCTGCGCCAGCGTTTGAAGTAGGCGAGCGCGAGCACGCCGGAGTTGAGCAGCGCGACGTAGCCGAAGAGTCCGATCTGATTATCGACGCCGGTCGAGAGCAGGGCGGGCGTCATAAAGCCGCCGATGAGGCCGAGCACGGCGATGGCGTAAGCGTGGTAGCGCGCGGCGAGCAGCACGGCCGTCGTCGTCACGGCGATCATCAGGAGGAAGGCGGGGACGACGCCGACGAGTTCGTAGAAGACGCGCGCGGCGTAGACGGTGAGATAGAGAATGAGGATGCCGCCGCCGGAGAGCACGTAGGCATAGCTGCGATAGCCGCGCGCGCGCAGGCGTTCGGCGGCGAAGAGAATACCGCCGCCCGCCGCCGCGCCGAACAGCACCTGGCCGCGCTCTCCAATCCAATCGTTGTCGAAGGCATACTTGAGGAAGAAGCCGACGGTGAGCGAGACGGCGATGATGCCGAGCCAGTTGAAGAGACTCCCGCCGATCATCTGTTCCAGGTCGCGGCGCGCGGCCTGGGGCGCGCTTGACCCCTCTTGCGCCGCGCCCGGCGCGTTCGCGGCGTGGGCGTTTGCCTCCGGTTCCGGCGGCGGGGTTCCGGCGCGGGGCGGGCGGCCGAAGGGAGTCGCGGGCGGAGCGTCCGGCGCGGCCTCGCGGTCGTCGTGCGCCGTCGCGCTGTCGCGCGGGCGCGGGTCGCGCGGCGCGGCTTCCGGGTGAGCCGCGCCGGGCGCGAAGACTTGCGGCTCGCCGGGCGCGAAGGCTTGCGGTTGCGGCCTGGGTTCGACGTGGCCGAGTTGGCTCTCGATGGCGCTCAGGCGCGCGGCCTGTTCGCCGAAGGCGCGTTCGAGTTGCGCGAGGCGCGCGAGTATTTGGCCGCTCAAGTCGGGGGCGTCGGCGTCGTGCGCGGTAGCGCGGCCGTGGTCGGGGGCGTCGGCCGCGTGGCTGTCGCGTCGGTCATCGGCCGCCGGCGAGTGTTCGTCTTCAGGCATAGAAGCTCCGCATCGTAATAATGGGACGGGCAGAGGCTCGTCGCCCGCCCGCGCTTTCCGTCAGACCCCGGCAATCGCGCCGGTTGAGCGGGCGGCCGAACTCGTCCTCGCGCCCGCCCGTAGTCGCCCACGGCTCGCAGTTTCGGTTAGACGCTCGCTCAAAAAGCGTCGGCCATTTCAAAAACGCCTCGTCGGGTTCGGCTCTTTCGCGTCGCGTTCAGATTGTATTACTTGTGGGCGCGGCGGGCATCACGGCAGCGGCGGCGGCGGTGGCGGCGGCTTCTTCGCCGAGCGCGATCATCTCTTCGCGCAGGCGTTTGCGCTCGACGAGAAGTTCCTTGAAGAACCAGCGGCGCGTCAGGTAGAAGCGGATGGCGCGCGCGCCGCCGACGAAGCCGTCGAGCTTTTCAAAAAAGAGCAGCGCGACGTAAGCGGAGACGGGGGCGACGACGAGCGCGACGGCGATGCCCGGCCAGCCGACGAGGTAGTAGAAGACCACGGCCAGCGCGCCCCACGTGAGCGGAAACAGGAGCATCGCGGCGATGAGCTTGATCGTGGAGACGATGTCGTCGCTGCGGCGCGCGACGGCGACGGCGAGCGCGCCCGCGAGTTTGTAGGCCGGGTAATGGACGAGGATGCCGAAGAGTGCGAGCGGAAACCAGTAGAGCACGGGCAGCACGCGCGTGATGAAATAGCGCGCCACGGCCGGGGGCGAAGCGGCGGGCGCGGACAGGTCTGCGAGGTCGAGGCCGGCCTGCCGGAGTTGTTCTTCGTAACGATTGATGCGCGCTTCGAGCGCGGCGAGACGTTCGGGCGAACGCTCGAAGTGAAAGGCATAGCCCGCGAGGAAGCGTCGCTGCAATTCGACTTCGCGCGTGAGACTCTTCTGCGCGTCTCCCGGCGCGGCGGCGTCGCCCTCTTGGCCGCCCGGCGCGGCCGCCGAGAAGATGCGTTCGGCGCGTTTGGAGATGGCGAGCGCCTGTTGGTGTTCGGCGTTCAGCGTGACTTCGCGGAGCGCGCTCTCGATGCGTGCGGAGAGCGCGCGGACGGCCTCGGCGGGCGGTTCGCCGTCGGCGTCGAACGCGACGTGCTCCACGCGGAGCGGTTCGCCGAAGCGCAGCAAGGCCGCGCTGCGAAAGGCCGTCTTGGCCGTGTAGTAAAGCCCGGCGGGGATGATGTTGAGTTCGAGCCGGGCGTCTTCCGCCATCACGCCGAGGGCGATGCGCGCCGCGCCGGTCTTCAAGGGACGCAGTTTCGTGTCGCTGTGCGAGACGCCTTCGGGGCAGATGGCGAGCGTGCCGCCGCGTTTGAGAAGCTGATGCGCGCGCGCGAAAGTTTCCTCGTTGCGCGACACGTCGGAGCCTTCGTCCTGCCGGCGATAGACGGGGATCGCTTCGAGCGCGCGCGCGACGAGGCCGATGACCGGCATCTTGAAGATCGGGGCTTTGGCGAGAAACGAGACGCGGCGCGGCGCGTAGCACAACAGGAAGGCCGGATCGACGAGGCCGTTCGGGTGATTGAGCACGAAGATCGTCGCGCCCCGAGGCGAGACGTGCTTCAAGCCCTTCACCTCGATGCGCCGGAAGAAGACGCGCAGCGCGAGCGTGAGCGTTGCCACCAACATTCGCCTGACCAACTCTCCCACCTCCCTTCAACCTCCGACCACTTGAGATGCTTCAACCCGCGCTGCCGCGCTCTGCTCCGACAAACCGAAATATAGAACAAGCGACGGACGGGCGACCAGAGATTTGTGCGGCTTCGTGAAGTGTCACACGCGGCGCGCGCGGGGTGGAGGTCGGGCGACGGTAATTGATCGCTTCGTCAGGAAGTCTTGAGCGACGGCGGTTGATCACTTCGTCAGGAAGTCTCTGACGACGCGGCGCAGTTCGTCGAGCGAGGGGTCGGCGATCATGTGGAAGACGCGCGGGGTGCAGCCCGGCGGCAACTGCCGCGCGGTGAGGGCGTCGGCGATGACGAACGCGCTCGTCGTCAGACCGCGCTGCCAATCGGCCTCGCGCGCGTCGCGGAAGTTGAGGGCGGCGGGGTCAACCCCGGCGGCGACGAGCACCGTGCGCGCCCAGCGCAAAAATTCCGGCCAGCGCGAGACGACGGCAATGAGCGCGTCTTCCGGCGGGCGGATCGCGCCCGCGAGCGAGGTGGGCACGCTGCGCGAGTGGAGCAGGATCATGCGGTTCGTGTCGGCGCGCAGCGCGGCGCGCACCTCCTCCGCCTCCTGCCCGTAGAGCGCAACCGCCATCGCGCCCGCCGGCAGACCCTCGCGCCCGCACGCTTCGACGCTCATGCCGCGCACGCGAAAGCCGGTGGCCTCCTCGATCTCTGCGACGAGAATCTCGCGCAGTTCGTCGTCGGCTTCGATCACGAGGAAGTGGTCGGGCGGTTGGAATTCGAGCCAGCGTTTGACGCGCGCCTGCACGTCGCCGAGCGAGTGGCCGCCTTCGCGCGCGCGCTGGAGGAAAGCGGAGATGAGTTGGTCGAGTTCAAACCCGGCGTCGAGTTCGCGGTCGCGCGAGAACTCACGCACGTAGACGCCGCTGCCTTTGCGCGATTCCAACCAGCCGCGCCGCTCCAATTCGCCGTAGGCCGCGCTGACGGTGTTGGCGTGAATGTGGAAGCGGCGCGCGAGTTCGCGCGTGCTCGGCAGGCGTTGGCCGGGCTTGAGGTCGCCGCTGACGACGCCGAGCATGATCTGCGTCGTCAACTGCTCACGAATCGGCACTTCACTGTTTTTGGAGAGCCAGAGACGCATAAGAGAAAGGGATGAGGGCGGAGGGATGAGGGATGAATGATTGAAGAATTGATTCGTTGATCCATTTCTTCATTGAACCGATGAACCGATGAACAAATGAATCAATTCTTCAATTCTTCTTCATCCCTCATCCCTCATCCCTCATCCCTTTTTATTCCGCCGCGATTTGAGCGCGTCGGTGAGACTGTCGATGACGTTCGACACTTTCGCGGCGACGCGTCCGGTCGTCTCGGCGACCGAGGTGATCAAGTCCTGCCCGGCGTCCGCCGCAGTAGTGGCCGGATTCTGACCGGCATCTACGGCGACGGGGTTCTGCTCAGAAGTTAACGTGAGCAAGTTTTCGTTAGCGTCTACTTTTACCGTCGGGTTTCTTTGAACCCGCATTCTGGCCGGAGCCGCCGCCCTTGCCGCCTTTGCCGCCCTTCTTCGCGCCGCCTTTGATGCCGCCCGCGCCGCGCCCGCCGGCCGCGCCCGACGCGCCGCGATTTTTACCCGCGCCTTGTGCGACGCCGCCCGTGCCGCCCTTGTTCGCGCCGCCTTTCGGGCTGCCCTTGCCGCCCGCCTTCGAGGGCAGAGCGTTCTTCTTGCCGCCCGTCTCGCGCTTCGGCCCGCTCTTTCCGGCCGCGCCCGTCTGCGCGAGTCCGCCGCCTTTACCGCCGCCCGTGCCCGCCGCGCGCGCCGCGCCGCTCTTACCCGCGCCCGCCGACACGCCGCCCCGGCCGCCCGCGGCGCCGCCGCGCGTGTCGGTCGTCGCGCCGCCGGTCGAAGCCGCGCCCGCGCCGCGTTTGAGCGCGCCGACGCCGCCACCGCCTTTCGTGCCACCGCCCGTGCCGGTGTCTGCGCCGCCCGTGCGCGCCGCGCCCGTGCCGCCCTTCTTCGCGCCGCCGCCGCCGTGCAGACCCTTGCCCGCGCCGCCGCCGCCCGCACCCTTCGCGCCGCCCTTCGTGGTCGTGCCCTGCTTGGCCGAACCGCTGCCGCTCTGTCCGCCCTGCGTGCCGCCGCCCTGATTCTTGCGACCGGCCGCGCCGCCTTTGTTCGCGCCGTCGGTGCGGTTGCCGCCGCCCGCGCGCGACGCGTTCGCGCCCGACGCGCCCGACGCGCCGCCCTGCTTCGCCTTGCCCGACGTGCCGCCGCCACCGCCGCCGCCACCTGACGACGAACCGCCGCCGCTTGCGCCGCCCGACGCGCCGCCTCTGCCCGCGGTCACGCCGGTCGCGCGCCCGATGGCCGTGCCGCCGTGAGTTTCAGCTTCGCCCCCAACGCTCGCGTCATCGTCGCCGCCGTTGTCGCCGCCGCTGCCGTCATCGCCGCCGCCGCCGCCGTCATCGTCGCCCGCTGCGTGCGCATCGGCACGCTCGGCCGCGTCCAGACGCCCGTTGTCGGCGACGGGTTCGCGGTCGCTCTCGGCGTCGGTGGAGTTGCCACCCCCGCCGCCGCCCGTCGCGGTATCGTCGCCGCCGTCGCCGATGTTGATGCCGCTCGTCAGGTCGTCTCTGTCTCCGCCTTTCCCGCGGTTCGCTTGTTTAGCCATCGCTTTGCTCCTTGTGCTGATGTGAAGGGGCGAGACCCCGCGTGCGGAGTCCGGCCTGGAAGATTACCCGCCAAAGTTATGAAATTTCGCGCTGCGATTTGCGGCGCAGCATAGCACAACTTCCCGCGCCCGCGTGCAACTCTTTACGCTCCCGCCGCGCGAAAATTTTCGCGGCGCGAGTTCCGCCTCGCACGACGATTCGGGTAGCTAATCGGAGGCGTTGAATTGACCGGCGGGAGGCGAAGGGGGAAGAAGCGGTTTTGCACGCGCCGCGCCTACGGGTCGATTGAATGAGCGGAGCCGGAGGCGCGGCGCGTCACGTGCCGGAGTTTGACCAACCTGAAAGGAAGTTGAAGAGGCTCTCGCCGCCGGGGGGATGACGGCGAGAGCCTTCGGCGACCCGTAACCGACGGGTCAGCGGAAACAAGCCGACGCGCTACATCGTGCCGACCATGGCCGGTTCGACGGAGGACTCCTCTCCCCGGTGGAGGCGACAGAGGTATTCGTAATTGGTCGGCGTCTTGGCCTTGAGTTCGGCGGCGCGACGCTTGATGTCGGCGAAGAGGTGTTCCGCCTCCGCCTGCTTGTCGGGACGATGTGAGATGAGGGGCAACGCGCTTTTCGGGTCGCGCCCGAGTCCGGCGAGGATGCAGTAGTAGCTGCCGTTAGTCCAATAGTTTTTGAACTCCACCTCGAACTGCCGGTAGTACGTGTCTTCGTCAACGAAAGGCATGTTGATCGCCAGCCCGGCGTCGTAGGCTTCCAGCTTCTCCCGCACGTTGTCCGAGATCACGAGGTCGTGCTTGTTGGCCTTCCAGAAAGACGTGTCGGCTCTGGGGGTGGCGAGGTAGTGCGCCTGAATGAAATCCCTCGAATCGTCGAACATGTTGGCGATCTCGCGGTTGAAGCCCTCGACGAGTCCGGGGTTGAAGGTCTTGTCGGGGAAGTGGCGCGCGAGTTGGTAGATGGAGGCGTAGATGAAGTAAATCCCGGTTGATTCCAACGGCTCCAGGAAGCAGGAGGAGAGACCGATGCTGACGCAGTTCTTGACCCACGCCCGCCGGTTGCGGCCGACTCTGAAGCGGACGTGATTCAAGTTGGCTTTTTCGTCGAGACCCCACAGGCGCAGGAATTCTTCGGTGGCTTTGTCCTGGGTCGTGAACTTGCTGGAATACACGTAGCCGGTGCCGAAGCGCGTGAGCATCGGAATTTTCCACGTCCAGCCGTATTGCATGGCGATGGCCGAGGTGTAGGGTTCGATGCCGTCGCGCTCGTCGTTGTTGGGGACGGCGGTTGCCACCGCGCTATCGCAGAGCAGGTGGTCGCTCATATCGAGGAACGGCTCGCCCAACGCTTTGTTGAGGAGGAGTCCGCGGAAGCCGGAACAGTCGATGAACAGGTCGGCGTGATGGACGGAACCGCTTTTGGTTTTGACGGAAGCGATGGCGCCTTCCGGCGTCAGGTTCACGGCCTCGATCTCTTCGGTGAAGTGGCGCACGCCCCAACCCTTTGAGAGGTCTCGCAAATACGCGGCCACGAGATGCGCATCGAAGTGCCACGCATAGCGCGTGACCCGCGTGCCGTCGAGCATGCGCGGAGAGCGTTTCGCGTCGAGCAGCGACGGCTCGACGAAACACGAATAATCGACCGGCTCAACCGGCTGACCCGATTTCTTTTTGTGCGCCCAGTAGTGGGTGAGCGGCAAGCTATCGCAGTTGGGGATGATGCCGAACGGGTGGTAAAAGTGGTCTGCCCCGCCCGTCGCCGGATCGGTCTTCCAGTTGACGAACTTGACGGCTCCCTTGAAGGCGGCGTTGCAGCCGCGCATCCACTCTTCTTCGGGAATGCCCAGGAAGTCGAAGAACACCGGTTGCAGGTTCGGCACCGTTGCCTCTCCGACACCGATCTTGGGAATGTTGGGCGATTCGATGAGAGTAATCTGTACCTCCGGCAGGGCCTTCTTGAGGTATGAGGCAGTCATCCAACCGGCGGTTCCACCGCCGACAATGACGATGTCTGTAATCAGCGTCTCCATGTGAGATCCTTTTTTTTAGTTGAAGGTAAGTTGATCAGCCGCGGGTGCGCGGCTAAGAATACGGCCTGAGGCCGGTAAGAATACGGCCTGAGGCGGAATAGATCAATAAAATCCGGGTGGAGGATATAAATATTTTTTGCGCTCGCACACGAGAGACGAAAAGCCACGGCCGCTGCGGTCAACCTCAAACTTCTACCGCACGCACATCACGTCAAACCGTCGGTGATTGCGTGCGCGGAGAATTTCCGCTGACCGAAGACACTCGCACGCACCTCGCCGGTTGCCCGCGATTGCGGCGGGCGTTATAACTAGCAAGAGTTTGCTGCAAAGAATTACGCACATGGAACCGCTCTCTTCCGCCCTCGCCGTCTTGACGGCCATGATCACGCCCGCCGTGTTGATCTCGGCGTGCGGCGCGCTCATCCTGTCAACTTCGACGCGTCTCGGGCGCGTCGTGGATCGCGTGCGCGCGCTCTCGGATCGCTTCGAGGAACTGGCCGCGACGGGCGACGCCGAGCACGCGCTCTTTGAAGAACGCCGCGCCATGATCTTCAACCAACTCGACAAACTGACGAGCCGCGCGCGCATCCTTCAGCGCGGCATGACGGTCTTCTACGTCGCCCTCGGCCTCTTCGTCGCCACGAGCGTCGCCATCGGCATCGTCGCCTTCGTCGGGGTGCGCTACAGTTTCGTGCCCGTCGTGATGGGTCTCGTCGGCGCATCGTTTCTCTTCTACGGCAGCATGACCCTGATCTTCGAGGCGCGCCTCGCCATCATCTCGCTGCGCGCCGAGATGGACTTCATCTGGCAACTCGGCAAACACTACGCGCCCTCCGAACTCTCGGCGCGCCACACCAGCCCGCACTATCGCCTCAGAGTCAAACCACGGCCATGACGACGCAAACCACACACACGCCCTCATACCTCGCGCTCTATGAAACGGGCGAACTCCGCGCCCGTGTCGAAGCGTTGGAATCTCTGCTCGCGCGCTGCACCGTCTGCCCGCGCGACTGTTTCAACAATCGCCTGGAGAACGAACTCGCCGCTTGCTATTCGGGTCGCCTGCCCGTCGTCTCATCCTACACGGCGCACTTCGGCGAGGAACCCGCGCTCACCGGCACCCACGGCGCGGGCAACATCTTTTTCGGCAACTGCAATTTGCGCTGCGTCTATTGCCAGAATTATCAAATCTCACAGACGCACCGCGAACAGATCAAAAACGAGGTGACGCACGAACGCCTGGCCGAGATGATGCTCGAACTACAGGCGCGCGGCTGCCACAACATCAACTTCGTCTCCCCCACGCACTTCGCCCCGCAGATGGCGCGCGCCATTCTCATCGCCGCCGCCGGGGGCTTGCGTCTGCCCATCGTCTACAACACGAACGCTTACGATTCGGTCGAAGTCCTGCGCCTGCTCGACCGGGTGGTGGACGTGTACCTCCCCGATCTCAAATACGCCGACTCGGCCGACGGCTACGCTTATTCAAAAGTTCACGACTACACGGAACACGCGCGCCGCGCCGTAGCCGAGATGTACCGGCAGACCGGTGACGCGCTCGCGTTCGACGACGCGGGACTGCTCAAGCGCGGCCTCGTCGTTCGCCTGCTCGTCTTGCCGAACGATCTCGGCGGCATCCGCGAATCTTTGACTTGGATCAAGAACGCGCTCAGCCCGCGCGTCGCCGTCTCGCTGATGGCGCAATACTATGCGACGAACCGCGCCGCCACCGACGAACGCTACACGCTGCTCTCGCGCCGCATCTCCGAACGCGAATGGATGCGCGCCGTCGCCGCGCTCGACGAACTCGGCATGGAGGAGGGCTGGATGCAGGAATACGACTCGGCCTCGCACTACTATCGCCCCGACTTCGCCGACCCCGAGACGCCCTTCAAAGACATCAGGGACTTTACGACGGCGACGAACGACTAGTGACAAGTGACAGGTGACAGGTGACAGGTGACAAGTGACGAGTGACAGGTGACGAGATGAAGACAAGTGACGGGTGACGAGTTGGAGGCCGATTCATGTTGAGCGCAAATATGATGCTCGTCTTTTTCGATAACACGACCCCGGACGCGGGCGGCTGGATCGTGCTCGTCGTGTGGTTCGTCTTCGTCGTTCTCGTTCTCAACACGATCATCTTTACCTTGCGCCGTCTCATTCGACGCCGCCGCGACAAGGGCGCAATCCGCCACGGAGAAAAGCAGATATGAGTAGAGCGAAGGAAGCGTTGGCGGCGGTCGGCTCGGTCGCGCCCGATTTCATTCTGCACGATACGGAGGGCGCGGAATGGCAGATGTCCGCCCGGCGCGGGCGCGTCGTCGTGCTGCTGTTCTATCCCGGCGACGAGACGCCGGTCTGCACGAAACAACTCTGCTCGGTGCGCGACAACTGGGAGACCTACGCCGCGACGGGCGCGGAGGTCGTCGGCCTCTCGACCGACACGGTGGAATCGCACCGCAAGTTCACGGAGCATCACAATCTCCCCTTGCGCCTGTTGGCCGACACGGACGGGAAAGTCCACCGGGCTTACGACGCCAGTTCGTGGTTTCCCGGCCGGGCGGCGCGCGCCGTCGTCATCGTTGACGCCGACGGCATCATTCGCTATCGCAAAGTGGAAACCGTCTCGCTCTTTCGCCCGCGCGACACCGAGATCATCGAGGCGATTCGCGCCGCCCAGGCGAAGCGTCTCTAGAGTTTCGCCTGGGCGACGCGGGCAATTATCAGCAGCAGATTTTCAAATTAGGAGAATTTACGAAGATGGCCGATCAGATCAAATGCAAACACTGCGGCGAGCGGCGTCCCGCGCTCGGCTACGCGCCTTTCCCGAACGAGATCGGGCAACAGGTCGGGGCGGAAATTTGCCAGCCGTGCTGGCAGGAGTGGCTTCAGAAGCAGAGCCAGATCATCAACCACTACGGCCTCGACCTGACCAACCCCGACGCGCAAACCTTCCTCTTCGACAACCTGAAGGGCTACCTCTTCAACGAAGCCCCGCAGCAAACCGCGCAGATCGACACGACGAAGGAAGGCACGGTGAAGTGGTAGGGATGAAAGAAAGGGATGAGGGCGGAGGGATGAGGGATGAATAAGAAAAGCATTCAATCGCTTGAGTGCTTTCTTTCATCCCTCATCCCTCATCCCTCATCCCTCTGTCCTGATTCCCTGTTTCACTTCGTTCCTGTTTCATTTCGCGCATGAGGAAATAGTTGAGGCCGGTGCGGATGACGGCGATAGCTCCGAGTTTGCCGATCTGATCCCAGGAAGGGGCGATGGCGGTGGAGAGGATGTCCGCGCCGAGTTGGAATTCGAGCGCGAGGGCGAGGTAGCGCGCGAGCGTGAGCCGCGTCAGGTTGTAATTGTCCTGGTGCTGGCCGGAGATGAGCGTGCGCGCGAACTGCACGGCGGCGACGACGATGCCGAGACAGATCACCGCCGCGCCCACCGACTCGACCAACAGGCGCAGCCACAACACGCCGTGGCGCACGCTCGTCTCGACCGCGCCGCCTTCGGGGCTGCCGACGAAATGCGCCGCCTCCGCTTGCAGCGCGAGAAAGATTGTTGCCGCCCACAAGAGCACTTGGCCTCCTCCTCTAACGTCCGGACAAAATAGCACCAACCCGAACCGGAAAGCGATGCCGGGAAGCGTGGCGCGCCGCCCGCCTCGCTGCGTCCTCAACGCTCAATCCCTTGCGTCTTTCCCGGCGCAATGGTAAATATGCGTGCGCTAAAAAACTAATTCCCCTGATCGCCAGAGAACCACAGTTGCCCCGCCGTCGCGCCGTTTTTGCGCCGACGTTTGCGGGCTAATCCTGGCCTCTCGCCCCGCGCGGGGCGTCCGGCGGTCAGGCCACTGGAACGACTCGACACTTTTCACAGGAGCAGATCACGAACATGAAGAAACTTGCGACTCTCATCGCGCTGGCCGCGCTCGCCGCCGGATGCTCGTCCACCACCAACACCAACACCAACACTGCCGGGGCTAACGACAACAAGGCCGTCGTCGTCAATAACAACTCCAACAACGCCAACGCGGGCACGACCGGCGGCGCGGGCGCGGCGAACGCCAACAACACCAACGCGGCCGGGCACGGCAACGCCAACGCCAACCACTAAACTTTCGCGCCGCCCCTGTCTTATCTGACAGACGCGTGTAGCCCGGAAGCGGCGCGTGCGACCGGGGTCGCACGCCGCGCGCGGGGCAAGCCGTCTGTCAGGTCTCGGACGGGAACAGACAGTTTTCACAGGAGCGAATCACACATATGAAGAAACTTGCGACTTTCATCACGCTGGCCGTGCTGGCCGCCGGATGCTCATCGGCCACCAATACCAACACGCCGACCAACGGCAACACGGCCGTCGTCAACAACGCCAACAACGCCAACGCCACCAACAACGTCAACAACGCCAACGCGAATACGGCCAACGCCAACCGCCGCACCTACAACGCGAACATCAGCGAGGCCGATTACGAAAAGGAGAAGGCTCGCTATTCCGGCGAGGCCAAAGAGGCGGGCGACACCATCGGTTCCGGTTTGAAAGACGGCTGGCTCTGGACGAAGACCAAAGGCTCGCTCGCGGGCGTTGACGACCTGCGCGACTCAACCATCAACGTCGATGTTGAGAACGGCGCCATCACGCTCAGGGGCACGGTGGCGAGCGCGGCGCAGAAGGCCGCCGCCTTGAAAGCCGCCAACGGCATCGAAGGCAAGACGAGCGTCAAGGACATGCTCAAAGTTTCCGCCGACGGCGCGGCCGCCAATACCAACAACACCAAGGCGGGCGGCCACGGCAACGCCAATCATTAAACTCTCGCGCCGCACCTGTCTTAACTTGACAGACGCGTTTGCATCGAGGCGGCGCGTGCGATTGTGATTCGCACGCGCCGCCTTTGGTTCCGGCCGGGAGGCGATTTTCCGGTCGCTTGAAAATCGCGCGCCGCCGCGTGCGCCGCCGGCGAAACTTTCGCGCCCGCGCTTCCGTAACAGGACGAGCTTCCGGCAGTCACACAAGTTAAGCCCCGCGCCCCGGCCTCTCGCCGCGCGCTTGGCTCGCCGGGCGCGACCCCCTTCTTTTTCGTCTTTAAAAATTTGCGCGCAGACAGAGCGCGCGTCCGCCGTCTTTCGAGCCGGGCACGCGCGCGCGCTGCGCCCGTTGACTTCAACATCGAAGGCAGAATTGATCATGCGAACTCAAACTGCACGGCGGCCACCACGCGCCGCTTCCGTTCTTTCTCGCGCGCTCGTCGTCGCGTTCGTCGCCGCGCTCGTCGCCGTCGTCGCGTTGCCGTTCAGGGTCGGACGCGCGCAACGCAGCGCGATCGACACCTATGCCATCACGGGCGCGCGCATCGTCCCGGTCTCCGGCGCGGAGATCGCGCGCGGCACAATCGTCATCCGCGGCGGCCTCATCGCCGCCGTCGGCGCGAACGTGGCCGCGCCCCCGGATGCGCGCATCATCGACGGCACGGGGCTGACCGTCTATCCCGGCCTGATCGACGCCAACACCAATCTCGGCATGCCCGTCACGCAGCAGCCGCGCCCGGCGACGGGCGGCGGAGGCGGCGGAGTGGCCGCTTTTCTCGCCGCGCAGGCGCAGGCGACGCCCGCCGTCTCTTCGCCCAACTCTTCGCAGCCCGTCGGGCTGCAACCGGAAATTCTCGCCTCCGACGTGGTGCGCCCCGGCGGCGAGCAGATCGAGGCGGCGCGCGGCGCGGGGCTGACCGCCGCCCTGACCGCGCCGCGCGAAGGCATCTTCATGGGGCAATCGGCCGTCATCAACCTGTCGGGCGAGACGCCGCAACAGATGATCGTGCGCTCGCCCATCGCGCTCCACGTCGGCTTCACGCCGCTGCGCACGGGCGCGTATCCGGGGTCGCTGCTCGGCGTCTTCGCCGCCATCCGCCAGATGTTGCTCGATGCCGGGCGTTACCGCGAGGCCAACGCGGTTTACGAGAGAAGCCCGCGCGGCCTTCGCCGTCCGGATCAGGACAAGTCGCTCGCCGCGCTCGCGCCCGTGCTCGCGCGCCAGATGCCCGTCATCATGTACGCCGACCGGCAGCGCGAGATCGAACGCGCGCTCGACCTCGCCGAGGAATTCAACCTGCGCCTCGTCATCGCGGGCGGCGCGGAGAGTTGGCGTGTGGCGGAACGCCTCGCGGCGGCCAAGGTGCCCGTGCTGCTCTCTTTGAACTACCCGCGCCGCACGACGGCCGAAACGCCCGAAGCCGACCCCGACCCCGTGCGCGTTCTGCGCGAACGCGTGGACGCGCCGAAGACCGCCGCGCGGCTCGCCGCCGCCGGCGTCCGCTTCGCCTTCCAGTCCGGCGGCCTCTCGAACATGAACGATTATCTCGGCAACGTCTCCAGGTCGGTCGATAACGGACTCGCGCGCGACGAGGCCGTGCGCGCCCTGACCATCCGCCCGGCGGAAATACTCGGCGTCGCCGACCAACTCGGCACGATCGAGGTCGGCAAGATCGCCAATCTCACGGTCGCACGCGGCGACCTCTTCGCGCGCGACCGCCGCATCACGCACGTCTTCATAGACGGCCGCCCGGTTGATCTCAAACCCGCGCCCGCCACGCCCCCGGCGGGCGGCCAAACGCGCTCGCTCGCTTCCGGCACCTGGACATTGCGCGTGCAACTCGAAGGACAGCCCGAACGCTCCATCACGCTCACGCTCCAACAGGAGACGGAACGCCTGAGCGGTTCGATTCAAGGCGACTTCGGCTCGGCGCAGATCGCCAACGCATCCGTCGGCGCGTCGGGCGACATCAGGTTCACCGCGCCCGTCACGACCGGCACGCAAACCACCGAGGCCAACTTCAACGGCACGATCAGCGGCAACGAAATGCGCGGCACGGTCACGACCGTCGGCTCAGGCGCGGGCACGTTCAACGGCACGCGCGCCGCCGCTGGCGGCACCACGACGACAACGCCGCCGCCAGCGGCAACGCCGACGCCGCGGCCTGCCACCGAAGGCGCGCCGCCGCCGCCGCGTTAAAACAGTCAACCGTGCCGACGCGCATCGTGACTGGAGAAAACTCAGTTCCTTACTCTCCACGATGCGCGATACGCGATGCACGATTCACGGCCTTTTATGGAGCTTATCTATGAGAAAACTTATTTCACTTTTCGTTGCGCTCGCCGTCGTCGTCCCCGCGTGGGGCGGCGCGGCGACGACGACGGCGCAGGCGCAGCAGCGGCGGCGTGAGGGCGCGGCGCGAACCGACGCCAAGGCCGCCGCCCCGACCGAAACCCTGATCCGCAACGCGACCGTCATCACGATCTCGCGCGGCACGCTCGCCAATACAGACATCCTGATTCGCAACGGCAAGATCGCGGGCGTCGGTCAAAACCTGAAAGCGAACGAGCGCGCTCGCGTCGTCGATGCGACGGGCAAATACGTCATGCCCGGCATCGTCGATGCGCACTCGCACTCGATGTCCGACGCGATCAACGAGGGCACGCTCTCCGTCACTTCGATGGTGCGCATCCGCGACGTGCTGAACCCGACCGCGCCCAACCTCTACCGCGAACTCGCGGGCGGCGTCACCACGCTCAACCTCCTGCACGGCTCGGCCAACACCATCGGCGGGATGAACACGGTGGTCAAGATCAAGTATGGACGCCCGGCCGCCGAGTTCGTCTTTCCGGGCGCGCCTCCGGGGATCAAGTTCGCGCTCGGCGAAAACGTCAAACAGTCGAGCCGGACGATCCTGCCCGGCCAGACGCGTCGCTACCCCGCTACCCGCATGGGGCAGGAGGAGGTCTTGCGCGACGCCTTCACGCGCGCGCGCAACTACAAGCGCGGTTGGGACGAGCACCGCGCCGCCACGGCGCGCGGCGACAAGAACCTGATCCCGCCGCGCCGCGACCTGCAACTCGAACCGCTCGTCGAAATTCTCGAAGGCAAGCGACTCGTCCACGCCCACTGCTACCGCGCCGACGAGATCATCATGATCCTGAACGTCGCAGACGAGTTCGGGTTCAAGATCAAGACGCTCCAGCACGTGCTCGAAGGCTACAAGGTGGCGCGCGAGATCGCGGCGCACGGCGCGGGCGCGTCTTCGTTCGCGGACAGTTGGGGCTACAAGATCGAAGCCTACGACGCCATCCCGCACAACGCGGCGGTGATGATGCGCGCCGGGGTCGTCGTCTCCATCAACTCCGACTCCGACGAGCGCGCGCGCCGCCTGAACATCGACGCCGCGAAGATGATGAAGTACGGCGACCTGACGGAAGACGAAGCCCTGCGCCTCATCACCATCAACCCGGCGATCCAACTCGGCATCCAGGATCGCGTCGGTTCGATCGACGTGGGCAAAGACGCCGACCTCGTCATCTGGACGGCGCATCCCTTCAGCGTCTACTCGCGCGTCGAGACCACTTTCATCGACGGCGACATCTTCTTCGACCGCCAGCAAGACCTCGCGCGCCGCCCCGAACTGCAACGCGAGCGCGAGGAACTGTTGAAGGCCGAAGTGAACCGCCCGCCCGCCGAGGGCGGCACGCCGCCGGGCGCGCCGCGCCGCCGCCCCGCCAACCATCACGACCACGACGACGTTGACAACGGGGAAGGAGACAACCGCCGATGAGCCTCATGAAATCATTCGCCAACGTCGCCGCGCGTCTCAACCTCGTCGCGCGCACGCGCGCCGCGTGCGCCGCGTTACTCCTGTTGTCCGTCGCCACGGCCTCGGCGCAGCAAGGTTCGAGCACGATGGGAACGCAGTTCATGTCCGGCACGCCGGGCACCTACGCCATCCGCAACGCGCGCATCGTGACCGTCTCGGGCGCGGAGATCGAGAACGGCACCATCGTCTTCAGCGACGGGAAGATCACGGCCGTCGGCGCGAGCGTCGCCGTGCCGGCGGGCGCGCAGGAGATCGACGCGCGCGGCCTCTCCGTCTATCCCGGCATGATCGACCTCGGCACCTCGATGGGACTCATCGAGATTCCGCAGGGCGCGAACGCGACCGTGGACGTGGCCGAAGTCGGCGACATGAACCCCAACGCGCAAGCCTTCTACGGCATCAACCCGCACAGCGCGCACGTCGCCGTCACGCGCGTCAACGGCGTCACGAGCGTCTTGAGTTCGCCCTCGGGCGGGATCGTCTCCGGTCAGGCCGCTTTCATCAACCTGCTCGGATCAAGCCCGCAGGAGATGGCGGTGGTGCGGGCGGCCGCGCTCGTCGTCAACTACCCGCGCGCGGCCGGCGGCGGCGGCTTCGGCGGTTTCTTCCAGCAGGCGCAGGCCAACCCGGCCGAGGCCGCGACGGCACGCGACCGCCAGGTCGATCAACTGCGCAAGCTCCTGCGCGACGCCGAAGCCTACGGCCGCGCCGTGGACGCGGCCAACAATGATCGCAACCTGCCGCGCCCCGACGCCGACGTGATGCTGGCCTCGCTCGTGCCTTACGTGCGCGGCGAACGTCCCGTGCTGTTCCGCGCCGACCGCGAGGCGGAGATGCGCGCCGCCATACGCTTCAGCGAGGAGATGAAACTCAAGCCCATCATCCTCGGCGGCAACGATGCCTGGAAGATCGCCTCGTTCCTCAAAGAGCGCAACGTCCCCGTCATCCTCAACGGCCTCTTCGACCTGCCGAGCCGCGAGGACGACTTCTACGACGTGATGTACGAGAGCGCGGCCAAACTCCAACAGGCGGGCGTGCGCTTCGCCCTCTCCACCGGCGACCAGGGCGCGGAGGTGCGCGACCTGCCTTACCGCGCCGGGATGGCCGCCGCCTTCGGCCTCTCCCGCGCCGACGCGCTCAAGTCCGTCACGCTCTACCCGGCGCAAATCATGGGCGTCGGCGACCGCCTCGGCTCAATCGAAGTGGGCAAGATCGCCAACCTCGTCGTCGCCGACGGCGACCTCCTCGAAGCCCGCACGCGCGTCCGTCACCTCTTCATCAACGGCCGCCAAGTTCCGCTCAACAGCCGTCACACGGAACTCTACGAGCAATTCCGCAACCGGAAATAGAAGTTGCCCGGCGGCGACGGCGGCGAGGCAAACTTAAAGGCGGTCGAGACTTTCGAGTCTCGACCGCCTTTTTCCGTTTCACCTGCTATCCCGACCGGAGCAATTTGAATTTTGCTCTAATTGATCAAGTTGTCATATTCGTCTTTGACCACCCGGTAGCACTTGCAGGAGATGGCTTCCAGCCCCGCTCGATCCAGAATCCTGATCAGGCCGCGGCTATAGCTGATGAGCTTCTGTTTTTGGAGCGCGCTCGCGCTGCGCGTGACCTGTTCACGGCGTACCCCCAGCATGTGAGAGAGAAATTCCTGAGTCAGGCGAAACTCATCCCCCGCGATGCGGTCGTGCGTCATGAGCAGCCACCGCGCGAGACGCACGTTGACGGTATGAAAACGATTGCAGGCCGCCGACTGCGAAATCTGCGTCATGAGCGAGTGCGTGTAGCGGTTCAGCAGCTTGTGCAACGCGCCGCCGCTATCCGCTTCCCGGCGCAGCGTCGCAGCCTTCATTCGCATGGCGGAGCCAGCCCCCTGCACCAAACCGCGCGTGCGCGACCGGGGGACGCCCATGAAGACGTGGAGACCCGCCATGCCGTCGTTGCCGACCATGCCCACTTCGAGGTGTTCACGGTCTTCTACGGCCGATAGCAGCGAGATGATGGAGTCGTTGGGAAAGTAGACGTGCCGGAGGCGGTCGCCGGATTCGAAGATGATGTCGCCGAAGGTCAGTGGAACTGACTCCAGTTCGGGCAGCAAACGTTGATACTCTTTTTTAGAAAGGGCGGCGAGCAGCCGGTTCATCACCGGCTGATTTTTTTCTGCGGAGGGCATCAGGTTCTCCTTGCGGTGGTCACGTCGTCAAAGACAACAGACGGCACAAGAAGTGGGCGGCGAACCCGATCCCGATGTCGAAATATGAAATTTTCAGAGAAAAGAGTTCAGTCAAGTCTGAAATCCGGTCGCGATTATAGCACACCGCCCGGTTATTGCGGCGTTCCTCCCTGTCGCTCACGGCCGGTCGCCGCCGTGGATACTTCAAAGTCCCCGACACGAGGACGCGAGGCATTAAGGAGGACGGCCGTCTTACCCGTTCAAGCGACGATGCTCACCTTTGACTACCGCGTAGCACTCGCAACGGCACTCTTCCAAGCCCCCCGGTCGAGAATGCGGATGTGGCCGCGCTGGCAGGTGCTCGTGCCCTTATTTTGCAGGCGGCTGGCGATGACGTTCGAAGAACAACACGTTATGTGCGTTTTCACACAGACGACTAGGAAAAGACTCTTCGATACTGTAGGCTGTCTAACTAGTGGGATGCCGAATTGACAACGGTTGCCGGTGCGAGCGCTGGTTGGGGAACCCCGGCTCGCCACGTTGACTCAGGCAAACAATGCGTTTCACCCCGGTTAGCACAAGGGGGCTGGGGGTTTGAGGTCGGCAACAAAGACCTTCACCCTGTATTTTCCATCCGGATCATTTCCATCCGCTTCGCGTTTTTCTTGTCTCGCAGGGAGATTAGCCATGCCGCCGCTCGCATCCCGTATTCTCATCGTTGACGACGACCGCGATAGTTGCGAGTTGATCGAGATGATGCTCCGATATACGAACACGCGTTACGACGTTACTTCCGTCCAAACGGCCGAAGAAGGATTACGCCTGGCGGCGACTCAACGCTTCGACCTGTTCGTGCTCGATTACCGCCTGCTCGGCATGAACGGCGCGGATGTCTGTCGTACCATCCGCCGCACGGACGCCGACACGCCGGTCATGTTCTTCACCGGGGCGGCCTTCGAGCATGAGCGGCGGGAAGCGATGCAGGCCGGGGCAACCGCTTACCTGGTTAAGCCGGGCGATCTCGAAAAGCTGATTGAGACGGTGAACGATTTGCTCGGCGGGAGCAACCCTACCTCCACCCGCGACGCGCCTCCGGCCGCTTACCCGTCGCGGGTTTCGGCGTAAGACGGAAGAATTTCATCTCCGTCCGCGAACGTTTTCATGACCGGGTGGATAAGCCTGACGGCAGTTCAGATAGGATCGAGCGCGCGACGCTAACGTCGCCGAAAGAAAAGGCAGAAGTGAGTGCGAGAGTTGCCCCGCCTCACTTCTGCCTTTAATCTTTTTACTTCCGGCCTTCGCTTACCTGTCGGCCACCTGCCCGCCGCCGCTCTTGAGTTGCTTGAGCAGTTCTTCGACGGCGACTTCGATCTGGCGGTCGCGCCCGGCGAGGGTTTCTTCGGGCGTGTTATCGACGAGGATGTCGGGGCGCACGCCGGTGTTCTCCATGTTGGTCTGTCCCTTGTCGGCGAGGTAGACGCCGACGCCGGGCGTGCGCACGGTGGAGCCGTCGATGAGCGTGTAGCTGCCCGTGCCGATCACGGCGCCCGCCGTCGGCGTGCCGATCACTTTGCCGAGTCCGAGGGCGCGGAAGCCCGCCGGGAACATCTCCGCGTTCGAGGCCGAACGCCAGTTTTGCAGCACGACCTTCGGGCCGAAGAAGCCGCCGAAGGGACGCGTCGTGGCCTCTGTGCCGCGCGGCTGCCAGACTTGATACTGCCGTTGCACGAGGATGCCGAGCAACTCCTGTTCGATGTTGCCGCCGCCGTTCCAGCGTTGGTCGATGACCATCGCCTCCTTATCACGATACTCGCGCAGTTCCTTCTCGAACTTACGCAGGGAGGGCTGGTTCATCGCCTGGATGTGGATGTAGCCGACGCGCCCGTTCGAGAGTTTCGACACCAGATCGCGGCGTTGCTTGACCCAGCGGTCGTAACGGAGTTGGCCGTAGTTGCCCATCGAAGTAGGCTCGATGCGCGTGCGCCACGCGCCGTCTTCCGCGGCCTTGTTGTTGAAGGTCACGGCGACCTTGCGGTTGAGACGGTAGTTGAGATGCTGCCAGTATTCGTCGCCGGCGCGCACGGGCTTGCCGTCAATGGCGATCAGGTAATCGCCGACCGACACCTTGACCCAATCCTTATCCGAAGGGCCGTCTTCATAAACATGCGTGACGCGATAGCGACCCGCCTGCGCGTCGGCTTCGAGTTCGAGACCGAGATGGCCGGTTTGCGCCGCGCCCGGCTCGCGTCCGCCCGGCGGCGGCGCGGCTCCGGTGTGGGAGGCGTTCAGTTCGCCGATCATCTCGTTGACGATGTTGAGAAGTTCCTGCCGGTCGCCGACGTATTCGACGAGCGGGCGATACTTGGCGCGCATCGCGTCCCAGTTCGTGCCGTGCATCTTCGCGTCGTAGAAGCGGTACTTCATCGTGCGCCAGGCATCGTCGAACATCTCCGCCCACTCGGCCGGACGATCAACTCTGACCTTCGCTGTGAAGTTGATGCGGCGACGCTGGACGGGCGCGGCCGTGGTGGTGGGCGGCGCGCTCGACGCGGACACTCCCGGCGGGAGCGGCGGCGGCATCGAGACGGAATAAACGTAGTCGCCTTCCTGAAAAAAGAGCGTGCGGTTGTCGCGCGAGACGTTCAGGTTGGAGACGCCGCTCTGGCCGCCGCCGCCGCCGCCGCCCTGCGCCGCGCCGTCCGTCGGGGGCGTGCCCGAAGTCATGCGCGTGAGCCGCTTGCCGTCTTCCTGAATCGAATAGACGACGGGCACGTTCGCCGCTCCGGCCAGTTCGCTGGTGACGAAGACGACGGTCTTGCTGTCGGGCGAAATGTTATAGCTCGTGACGGCGAAGGGCATGCGCGTCAACTGGCGCGTGCGCCGCTTGAGTCCCGCCCAATCGATGTTGACCGGCTTCGGCGTCGGCTTCGCCGCGGGATTCATGCGCGCCGCGCCCGCCGCGGCCGCGCCGCCTTCGCCCGCGGGCGACTGTGCCCCGGCGGACGCCTGGGCGGCTTCCTGATCGGCGCGCTCTTCGGGGTCGTCCGGGTCGCGCTCAAGTTTTTCGAGCGCGACCGAGTAGATTTGCACGGAGGTCAGAGAACTGAAACTGCTCTGGTCAACGCGCTGGAAATAGAGTTTCCGCCCGTCGGGCGAGAAGCGCGCGCCGACCTCGTTGAAGGAATCGAAGGAGGCTTTCCGCTCCTCGCCGCCCGTGGCCGGGGCGATGTAGATGTCGCTGTTGCGCGTGAAGTCGGGCTTGGCGTAGGCGATCCACTTGCCGTCGGGCGACCACTGCGGCGTGCCGATCTGTCCGTAGCGCGATGCACTGATCTCTCTCGCCTGTTTGCTCGCCACCCCGACGACGCGCAGTTTGTTGTCGGAAGCCGTGTAGGCGATCTGCGTCGAGTCGGGCGACCAGGAGTAGCCGAACTTGAGTTCGTCGAGGTCTGTGATCTTCTGCGCCTCGCCCGCGCCGTCGGCCGCGACGACGTAGAGTTCCTCGCGCCCGCTGCGGTCTGAGACGAACGCGATCCACTTGCCGTCGGGCGAGTATTCGACGTTGCGGTCGCGGAAGGGGCTTTCGGTCAACTGGCGCAGGTCGCCCTCTTCGACGGGCGCGCTGAAAATTTCGCCGTGGATGGAGAGGACGATGCGGCGCGAGTTGGGCGCAAGCGCGTAATCGTCAACCTGCGAGGCGAAGTCGCGCACCTCGCTCAAGCTCTCCTGCGTCTCGGCGGCAATGTCGAGGTTGATGGGCGTCACGCGCTTGGAGCCAACGTCGAGTTTGGCGATGCCGAAATCGTGCTCGAAGACGATCGTCTTGCCGTCGTTGCTGATGGCCGGCCAGCGCACGTCGCCCGCTTTGAACGTCGTGACCTGCGCCGCCTTGCCGCCCGCTTCCGGCACGCGCCAGATGTTGGTGAGGCCGCCGCCTTCGCGGTCGCTGACGAAATAGATGTGGCCGTCGCGCGCCCACATCGGCCAGGAGTCCAGGCCCTCGAAATCGGTCAGGTTCTTGAAACTCTTCGACGCCGCATCCATCACCACTACGTCCGACTGCATCGAGCCGCGATAGAACTTGCGCCAGTAGCTTTGCGCCTTCTGGTTGTAGGCGAGGCGGCGGCCGTCGGGCGAGTAAGAGCCTTGCACGCCCATGTCCACGCCCGCGTTGACGGGCATGCCGCCGTCCGTGCTGACGGTGTAGAGCCGTCCCGCGAAATCCTCGCCGCGATTCGACGAGAAGAGGACGCTCCGGCCGTCGGGCGTCCAATTCAAGACCGCATCGTCGGATGAGTGCGAAGTCAACTGCTTCACCGTGCCGCCGGTGGCGGGCATGATAAAGACATCGAGGTTGCCGTTGCGGTCGCTCGAAAAAGCGATCCACTTGCCGTCGGGCGAGAAGCGCGGGTACACGTCGCGCCCCTTGTGGACGGTGAGACGCTGGACGTTTTGCCCCGTCTCATCCGCCGTCCAGATGTCGCCGAGATAGCCGAACGCGACGCGCCCCTGATGATAGTGCGGGTAGCGCACGAGTCTCGCCTCTTTCGCCGTGGCGACGGCGGAGACGACGAAGAGAAACGCGATTGCCGAGAGGTAAATTTTCTTCATCATGTTTTCCAGAGAGTTAGATAGTTAAAGGCCGCTCGACTACGGAGACCGGCACGACAGGGCTGCGGCGGGCAGCGACGATTTTGGTTTTTAGTCTGACAGGAAATTCTTTATGCGCCCCTTAGCGGAAGCGCGTTGCAGGATTAGCCCGTGCATTGTAAGTAAAACGCCGCGCGAACCCTAATGTTACGGATCGACGCCGAGAAAAGTTCTCCGCCCCCTATTCCCGCACGACCAATTTCGCCGCCGGCAGCATCGCGCCGCGTCCACGGTGCTGCCAGCAGCGACCCGTACCGCGCACGCGGCGCGAACAGGGCGTCCCTTTTTTCGTGCGCGCCCCGCAGACGGAGACGATCTCGCCCGGCTCGGTCGGCCGCTCCGTCTCCGTGCCGTCCGCGCCGAAGACCTGCGGGCGCAAGTCCTTCGACGCGTCCGTCGCCGCGCTCGCGGCCGGAAGTTGCGACGCGAGCGGCGCAGGCGGCGGCGCGCGGCGTTCGATGACGAGCGGCGGGGGCGCGTCTCGCATCGCGCGGCCGACGCCGAAACCGACGCCCAGCAACGCGACGCACGCGACCAGCGGCCGAAGGAGGCGACCGCGCCGAAACCGCTTCTCGCACCCGACGCAAAAACGGCGACTCGTCCACACCCGCCAGCGCACGCGCGCCACGCGCCCGCCGCACTCGGCGCAAAAATTCGGCTGATACATGATTTCGGAAATTCCCCCGCCTACGAGAGAGGGCGCGCCGCCGCTACCGCCGCCTTCGTCAGTTAATGAGGGCGCGCCGCTAACAAGAGACCGGGCGTTCGAGTGGGCTTCGAGGCGCGTGCGGGCATGAGCGATTAAGGAGACGCCCGCGCGCGTCGTTTGGGTGCGGCGGATTATTGTCGAAGGGCATGGCCGCGCGCAAGGAATTTCTACGCGCGCGCCGAAACTTTCCCCTTGCCAGCGTCGCTCAGTTCATTCAAAGCGACGCCTCCGCTCGTTTCATCCGCTGTTGAGCGTTGCACGTGCAACACAAACCTGTTATAGTCGTCCCCACTCCCGAACGGTTGAGAAATGCCCTTTGAGCGGCGCGCTCCGAGGGTGCGTCCTCGCTCGTCGTTCTCCCGCCAACAGTTCGCTTACAGGTTCGCAACCGATGGGTTTGAAACTTTATTGCAATCGCTACGCGCACTTCAAAGACGCGCTCGTGTGTTCGGTCAATTGCCTGTATCGCACGCGCTGTCAGGATTTCGCGCTCTTTTACGACGAGCATCGGGAGTCGGTGGACACGCTCGTCGGGGATTATTACGCCGGTCGGCGCGCGCGGGAGCGAGTCGCGCCGCCAGTTGCCACGTCGCGCTCGCTGCCCGTCGTGCCGGTGGCGAAACCCATCGCCACCGCCGTGGACATGCGCGAGTTGATACGTTTGGAGGTGAAGCAAGAGATGGCCGAAGCCGCATACATCTGGATTGACAAGGAAGGCCGCGCGGAACTGCTGGGGCAGGATGAAGTTTTGCGCCGCGCCTCGCGCGGGACGAAACCGCAGACCATCTACAAAGTCGCGCAGGAGATGGAACTCAAATTCCAACTCGTGCCGCGCAAGCGCATCGAGCGCGCCCGCCGCCTCGCCGAAGTGGAGGAGGAACGCGCCGTGGCGCGCCGCACGCGCCGCACGACGGCCAGAACCCCCGCCGCCCCGCCGGCCTTCGACGAACTCGACGAGGAGACTCCGGCGGCAACGTTGCCCGTCGCCGCAAACGCCGCCGCCGCGCGCCGCCCGCGTCGCCGCACGCTGAAAGCCGTCAGCTAACCCTCGCGCCCGTCGTCGTCGCCGCCGCGTTGCTTCGCGCGCGCCTCGCCCGGCGCGCGCGAAGCAACGCGCCCAACGCTCCGAGCACCAAACAAGTCTCGCCCGTGATCGCCTCGAAGGCGGCCACGGTGCGAGACTTGTTTGCTATTTTGAAGGCGTTTATTACCCCCTGCTCCGCGGCCGTCCGCCGCGCCGCCCGCGCCGCGCGAAAAGCCGCGCCGCTTGCAAACGCGGGCGCGCCTTTGCATACTGGCAGGCGATTAACTTATGCCCCGTGCGATTTCTGAAGCGATGACTGATCAACGTTTTTTCCGCCGCCCTCTTTTGCCGAACATTTGCCGCGCACTCGTCGCCCTCCTCCTCTGCGCTTTAACGGCCGCGCCTGCTCTCGCGCAGGACGACGATGAGCGTGTCACGGTCGAATCGAACCTCATCCGCCTCAACGTCGGCGTCGCCGACGCCAGAGGCCGCGCCGTCACCAACCTGACGCGCACCGACTTCTCCGTCTTCGAGGACGGCGTGCCGCAAACCATCCTCAACTTCGAGACGACCGAGCAGCCCTTCAGTCTCGTCCTGCTGCTCGACATGTCCGGCTCCACCCTCAGTTTTCGCACCCAACTCAAACAGGCGGCCATGCGTTTCATCGACGCGCTCTCGCCCGCCGACCGCGTCGCGGTCGTCTCCTTCTGGACGGAGATGAAGGAGCAGAAAAGAACGGTCAAGCCGGTTGACCACATCGAGACCCTCACCGACTTCACCAACCGACGCTCGCAAATCGCCTTCGCCATCGAACAAGCGCGCGGCGGCGGCGACACCAATCTCTACAAAGCTCTGCGCCACGCCCTCACCGCGCTGCGCGGAGAAGGCGCGCGCCGCAAGGCCATCGTCGTGCTCACCGACGGCATCGACAGCGACGTGCGCAAACAGGATCGCGCCGCCTCAAGCGCGGCCACGACCGCCGACGAAGCGATCAGTTCCATCAAGCCCGATGCGAACCCGACGCTGGCCGCCGTGCTCAACGCGGCGGACGCCCAGGGCGTCACCATCTACCCGCTCGCGCTTCCCTCCGGCAACCTCAAGCGGCTCACCGACCGCGCCACCTTGAGCATCACGCCGAACAAAGGCGCGCCGCCCGAAGAGATGAAGCGGCTCACGCAGCCCACGCCCCAGCAGGCCGCCATCTACGCCTCCGCCCGCGCGCGTCTCGACACGCTCGCCGCGCGCACCGGCGGGCGTCTGCACGAGATCAACCGTCTCGAAGACATGGCGCGCATCTACGCCGAAGTCGCCGCCGAGATGCGCACGCTCTACACCATCGCCTATCAATCCGCCGGCTCTCGCCCGCGCGACGGCCAATGGCGCGCCATCCAAATTCAGGTGGCGCGCCCCGAACTGATCGCACGCACCCGCCCCGGCTACTACGCCCGCTGAGGCTCGCGGAAAACCGAAATAACCACGCCCTCCGCGCCCCTCTCGCGCCGCCCGACGCCCGCTTGACACCCGCGAGAGCCATCCGTATATTCGTCCCTAACGTTTCAAACCCTTATATGCACCCGTAGCTCAGTTGGATAGAGTACATGACTACGAATCATGGGGTCGCAAGTTCGAATCTTGCCGGGTGCATCATCAAATTCAAATAGAGACGGGCAGCCCACCGGCTGCCCGTCTCTACTTTGTGCGCTGATACGTATGCCAAAGTTGGCGAAACGCGGATCAAGGCTATCGGGATGAGATTACTTGACGGGGTTGGTTTTGGTCAGTAAGCGCGCGACCGTCGCCGTCAGTCGTCCGGTGTCCTGCGGCTTCCGCAAAAAAGCATTGACGCCTGCGCGTAGTGCTTCGCGTTCGACATCGCTTGCCGAAAGCATGATGATCGGCGTGCGGCGGCGATGTGGCAGTTGGCGCGCACGGCGCGCAAGCTCCAAGCCATCCTTGCCGGGCAACTGATTATCGAGAATGAGCAGGTGATAGCGCGCTTTGCTTTCAATCTTGCTCATAGCGTCCGTCCCGTCGGCGCAGAGTTCTACTGTCCACCCTAATTCCTCTAAAGTTTCTTTCACGGTATCAGCCACCACCGGATAATCTTCGACACAGAGAATATTGATGGTGCGCGCTTTGGTGCGTGTGCGACGGCGACTCTTGCGATTAATGATGCTCTGCCTGCGCGTCTCAGGCGGCGTGCGCAAGTATGCAAGGTCTTTATGTCTGCCTCCTTCGTCCAGCATAGCGGCGAGCGTGCCGTGGTGATGCAAACCGAGCAATCGCGCGGCGCGCGTGACGCTGCCCTCTCCATCCATCAGCGCACGCCGGACGTATCTGGCTTCGTATGTGTGAACCCTCTCATTGAGATTAAAGTTCGCCCAAAAATCCACGAGGCTGCGGACTCGTCTTTGTGGCAAGGCCGCGCGACGGTCAGACACAATACGGATGGCACAGGCGCGCAGGCGCGAGATCGTCTCGGCATCTTGCGTCTCTGTGAGCAAGTTGTGTGCGCGCTCGTATGTTTCTAATAGTTCATGCTCGGTGATGCGGTCGCTGTGTTCTTCAATTAGCGAGAGCAAAGCGCGTCCGGCATCTTCGGCCGCCCCGGATTCCTCCGCGAGGTCGGCGGCGCGTCTCAAAGTGTTTACCGACTCGATGAAGTTGCCCAGTTTGGATAGAACGCGGCCTTGTGTGGTGAGGGCTTCGGCTAACAAGCCCTGCTCGCCGCCTTTGGAGAGCACGCGCACCGCCTCGCGGATCGCGCTTTCGGCTCCACGCATTTTGCCTTGTTCCAATAGGACGCGGGCGCGTGCTTCGTCGATCTGCGCGACAGTTCCCCGATCCGCCAAGCTGACGAACAGGTTACGCGCACGATTTAAGTGCTCAAGGGCTTCCTCATAATGCCCAATTGTGTAGAGCAGGAATCCGACATTACTTTCCGCGCGCGCCTTATAGCTAGTATGACCTGCTTGCTCGAAATGAAACGAGGCGGCGGTGAATTCAATGATCGCGCGGTCAGTGTAATCCGGGCGATGCTCAACTTTGCCTAAGAACATAAGTACAAGGGCGAGGTCGTTATGAAACTTTCCTTTGAGAAAATCATTCGTGCTTTCTTCAAAGAATCTCGTCTCATTCGTCAATATGCGCAACGAATCGTTGTAGCGGCCACTCAATGATTCAATGATTGCAAGGCGAAGAAGGATTTTAGCCCGCAGTTCTTTCTCGCTGCCGTCCCCCAGTTCTCTCAGTGCTTCCTGATAAACTACCCGCGCATCATCGTATGCTCCGGCGCGACGGTAACAGAACCCAAGTTCGCTCCGTGCGCCGACTACTTTGGTCGTCTCTCCTAATGCCTGAAAGCGCGTTATACTTTCGCTGATTAAGTCTTTGGCCTTTTCTTGTGCTCCCTTAAGTTGCCGGCTACTGCCGAGCCAACCGGAGAGCGAACCGACCCGCAAAAGCACCTCTGCGGCGGTCAACCCGGATAGACCTTCGAGTGTCGGTCGTTCGCCGATCCCATTCCACAACCCGGCGAGCGCATCGCGCGCAGACTCGTACTTACCTCTGTGCTCGAAATCCGCGGCTATCTTGCATTGAAGTTGTGCCCGCTCGTCGCGGCTCAACGCAGGGCTTTCTAACTGTTTCAACATAGTTTCGGCTAAAGTCATGTGAGGACTCGCTTTCTGTGTGCTTGGCAAGAAATATTCAGGCATGCTGAAGCCGCGCTCTATCAACAGGATAGGGCGCAAATTAAAACCAGACTCTTCTGGTTTCACTAACTACCTCGAAAGGAAATGAAGAGATGAAAAGCTATCGAAATGCCATTGCCGCGCTAGCGTTGGCGTTCGTGTTCTCCACGCCAGCCTCCGCTGAAGGCGTACTCTGGACTGACAGGACTCCGCCGCCGCCGCCGCCGCCGACACAAGCAAGCGGCGTAATATACACTGACAGCACTGCGTCACAGGCGACCGGCATCATGTGGACGGGTATAGCCGCTCCCGCGCCGGAAGATGATGCCGTGACGGAGATCACGCTCAGCCTGCTGCAAACTCTGATATCGCTGCTCTAAGTCTGCGGGATAATTCAAGCTAATTGTATGCTGCCGTGAGGCTCGCTGGCGGCACAATCTATGTGTGTCCGGCGGGAATATACAACAATTGCGTGGCTCCGTGAGAAAATTCTGCGCAATGGGGCGAGCTTGAAATTATTAGCCTTCACCTCGTCTTTTTGTAGGCACGCTCTGGACAGGATGAAGATTGACCGCAATGGTGGCGGTATTATTACGCTTCAAAGGATGATAAAACCGACGAGAGCGGTAATGGTCGCCGGGTGGCTATCAGAAGGCGCAAGGAGCATCGCGCCGGTGAAGACAAAGACAGTGAGTGGAGCAAGACAAACGCGGGAGTCGATCCAGTCCGATTTCGATCGGATCGCTTTGCTCGCCGGGGAACGGTGGGATCATAACGCGCATTATCACGGATATTTGATGAGCCGGATTCCGGCGCGATGCGGGCAGATTCTTGAGATCGGGTGTGGCACGGGGACGTTCTCTCGATTGCTTGCCGGGCGTGCCGAGAGGGTTCTCGCCATTGACTTATCCGCGCAGATGATTCGCCTCGCACGGGAACGTTCAAAGCATTATCCGAACATCGAGTTCGTGATGGGTGATGCGTTGACATATTCTCTCCCGGACGAGCAATTTGATTGCATAGCGACGCTGACGACAATTCACCACTTACCTTTGGAGACTATCCTGAGAAGAATAAGCAGGGCTTTGCAGCCCGGCGGCACGTTCGTTTGTCTCGACCTGTATCAACGCTCCAACTTGAGCGACCTGCTGTTCGATGGCGTTGCTTACCCGGCAAGTTTATTTCTCGGGTTGATCAAAAACGGGAAGCCGAGACCGTCCAGGGAAGTGCGTGCGGCGTATGCCGAGCACGGGAGAACAGACACGTATCTCACGTTGCCGCAGATCAGGCAGGTCTGCGCCGACATCCTACCGGGTGCGCTGGTGAGCAGACACCTGTTCTGGCGATACTCCATCATTTGGAAAAAAGAACTTGGCGCGTCGGCGTAAACAGGTTCGATCTCACGACCGAACACCGCTTGCAGCGCGAATCAGCGCGGCACAACAGCGCGGCTCGCGCGCGCCGATCCTGCCGTTGGCGGCATCGCCCGCGGTTGATCGTCGTTAGCGGCCAGCGCGCGCGTCCGACGCACGACGGAGGGATAAATTGCGCCAGATCACACACGCAACTTTGGTCTGCTTATTATGTTTCCTGGCGGCGGGCGTTGCCGCGCCGCAAACCACCCTCACGCAGCGGCAATATGAAGAGGACTTCGACTATCTCTGGCGGAATATCTCGGACGACTACGCTTACTTCGATCAAAAACAGACCGATTGGAACAGGGTGCGGGAGATTTATCGCCCCCAAATTATTGCGGTGAAAACGCGCGGCGAGTTCGTCGCGTTATTGGAATCTGTGCTGGAAGAACTCTATGACTTTCACACACATTTGAACACGAACACGGCAGCCTCGCCGCGTCTCGTCCCATCGGGCGCAGACGTGTGGGCGGAATGGATCGGCGGCAGGGCTGTCGTCACCGAGGTCAGACCCGCATCGGCCGCTGAGAAAGCAGGGATGAGAACAGGCATGCAGGTTGTCTCCATCAACGGCATTGCGGTTGATGAGGCGGTGCGCCGACGCGTGCCCAAATCCCTGCGTGTGCGCGACGTGGCGGCCAAGAACTGGACGCTCGGAATCCTGCTGGCGGGGCGACGTAACGAGAAAAGGAGCATCGGGGTGTTCAGCCGGGGGGAGCGCGCGACGCTCTCACCGGATAGCCAGTTGGCGGGCGAATCGGTTGAGAAAAAATCGTTACTTGACTACCGCCGACTCGGACAGGATGTGGGCTACATCAGGATCAACAACTCTCTCGGCAACACGGATTTAATCAAGCAGTTTGATCTGGCGTTGGCCGCGCTGAGGAAGACGCGCGGGTTGGTGCTCGATCTGCGCGACACGCCGAGCGGCGGCAACACGACCGTCGCCCGTGGAATGATGGGCAGGTTCATAGGCCGCGACCTGCCGTACCAGAAGCACGCCATTCCGGCGGAGGAGCGTCGGTACGGCACGAAGCGGAGTTGGATCGAGATGGTGTCGCCGAGGGGAGAGTTTATCTATCGCGCGCCGGTGGTGGTCTTGGTCAATCATTGGACTGGCAGCATGGGCGAAGGACTAGCCATCGGCATGGATGGAATGAAGAGGGCGACCGTGGTCGGAACCGAGATGGCGCGTTTGGCGGGAGCCACCTCCGGCATCAGGCTGCCGCAGACGGGAATCGGCGTGACGTTTCCCACCGAGAAACTGTTTCATGTTGACGGAACCCCGCGCGAGAACTACAAGCCGCGCGTCCATATTAATTTGTCTGCGAGGGACGGGCAGACTGAAGATATTATCTTGCGGAGCGGGCTGAGAGTATTGCGGGCGATGATTAAAGCCCGTCCGGCGCGTTGAGCGTTCACGAAGCCCGTCCGGCGATCGGTTCGCGGCGAGCGCGAGGACGGGCAAGTTTCGCTAACGTTGCACGCGCGCCGCGCACACGCCCGGCCGGAGCTTGAGTTTGTACGATCTCACGCGAAGCGCATCTTCCCTGAGCGGAAGAATGTTTCACCCGGCGTTGCAAAGGCGCGGAGTAAGCGTTTGAACTTTTTGGTTCACGCTTGCGAATAACAGTGGCGAGTTTAAATCTTTCAGTCGGTTCGGTCGGCCGCGGGGCGTCGCGCTTGACTTTGGGCGCGGGCGCGGGGATGCTTTTGTCAGCATGTTTGGTTTAGAGCGTTTTATCGGCGAAGTGCTGGACGGGAAGTACCGGCTGGAGCGTCTGCTGGGGCAGGGCGGGATGGGCGCGGTCTATCTGGCGACGCACCTCGGCACGGAGCGGCCGGTGGCGTTGAAACTGATCACGCCCGAGTTCATGCGCAACGACGAGTTCGTCGAGCGTTTCAAACGCGAGGCGCGCGCGGCGGGTCGGCTGCGGCATCCGAACGTGGTGGACGTGACCGACTTCGGGTTCGCGCAGGTGGGCGCGCAGCGCGTGGCTTATCTCGTGATGGAATACCTGGACGGCTGCACGCTCGGCGACGTGCTGGCCGAAGAATCGCGCCTGCCACTCGACTGGGTGGTGGATATTTTGGAGCAGACCTGTTCGGCGGTGGACGAGGCGCACCAGCAGGGCGTCGTGCATCGCGATCTCAAGCCGGACAACATCTGGCTGGAGCCGAACCGCTTCGGCGGCTATCGCGTCAAGGTGCTCGATTTCGGCATCGCCAAACTGGCCGACGCGTCGGGCGATTACGCCACGGCCGCAAACGAACTGCCCGCCCCGGCCGGCACGGAGCAGCCGTCGCCCGCGTCGCACACGAGCACGCAGTCGCAACTCGATATTGTGCAGGAATCAATCGCGCGGGCGGCTTCGTCGGTCGGGCGCAGCGGGGGTTCGGCCGCCGGTTCGTCGCAGGGCGGTGCGGCGCACGGCGGCGCGTCGCCGCACTCCTCATCGACAGAGGCCGCGACGCTTTTGCAACTCCCGGACGAGAGCGAGACGGAGCAGCCGCAGACGTTGATCTTTGCGCCGCCCTCCACGCCATCGCAGCAACAACAGCAACAGCAGCCCGACCCGACCGTCGCCGCGCCGCAGCCGCGCGCGACGCAGGCCGACTACGATAGCGACCAGACGCGCCTGCTCGACCCGACGACCGCCGGGCGCGCGCCCGCGCACGAGTTGCAGACCGCGGCGGCGGCGGGCGTCACGCGCGTCGGCGCGATCCTAGGCACGCCCCTCTACATGTCGCCCGAACAGTGTCGCGGCCAGCGGCTCGATGCGCGCTCCGACATCTACAGCTTAGGCGTCATCGCCTATCAAATGCTCACGGGCGAGACGCCCTTCGCGGGCGACATGGTTTCGGTCATGCGGCAACACATGGAGATACCGCCGCCGCCGCTCCGCGACAAGAACCGGAAGGTGAAGAAGAAGGTGGCGCGCCAGGTGATGAACGCGCTGCGGAAAAATCCGGCGGAGCGACCGGCGAGCGCGGCCGGTTTCGCGTCCGCCCTGCGCGGCAGTTCCGAGGGCATCGGCTCGCTCTTGCGGCGCGCCTTCGCGCTCTACAGCGAACACTTCCCGAAGTTCCTGCGCATCTCGTTGCTGGCGCACCTGCCCGTCATCGTCATGACCTTCCTGATGCTCGGCCTCGACCTGTTGCAGCGCGCCAAGACGATGCCCAAGCTGCTGATCATCGCCCTCACCATCGTCTTCGGGCTGCTCAACGTGGCCGTCAGTTTTCTCTCCACCTCCATCATCACGGCCATGACCGCGCTGATGGTCACCCAACTGCACGTTGCGCCGATGCGGCCGCTCTCCATGCGCGACGCCCTCGCCGTCCTGAAGCGACGCTGGCGACCGTTTCTGCGGACGAGCATCAGGGTCACCTTAGTAATGATGCTCGGCTTCGCACTGCTGTTCATCCCCGGCCTGATCCTGATGATCAGGTATGCTCTCTACGCGCCGGTCGTCTTGATGGAGGGCCTGGAGAAGCGCGCCGCGCTCACGCGTGCCAACGAGCTTTCGCGCCGCTCGCGCCGCACCGTCATCGCGCTCCTGTTCATCCAACTAACGCTGCCGTTCATCATGGGCGCGATCGTCGGCTACCTCTCGTTCAAGATGAAGGGCGGGGATGTGCATGTTGATCTCGGCTCGAAATCGTTCGGCCATTTCGCGTCCCTCTTCAACATCATCACCGTGCCGCTCATCTCCATCACCAGCGCGCTGCTCTACCTGAAGATGCGACAACTCGGCGGCGAGACGTTCAAGGAGACGCTCGAACAGTTCGACAACGTCGAAGCCCCGCGCAGCCGTTGGCAACAGCGCATGCGCCATCGTCTCACGGTCAACAACACGCCGGTGAGTCGCGGATAAGCCAACTCGCCGGCACGCGCCTCTCTCTCTCTCTCTGCGCCGCCCCCCGAAGCGACGAACCGCGAGCAGCGACGCGCCGCCGCCGGACTTTCCTTCCACGCCCGCTCCCAGGAGAACCATGATGCGCAAAATTCTTTACCCGGCCGCTTACCTGCTCCTCCTTTTTCTCGCCCCCGCGCACGCACAACAACAGCCGTCGCCGTCGCCGACAGCGACGGGAACTTACCTGACGTACATCGGCGACCGCCTCATCTTGACGGAGAGCTACCGCGTCGTGTCGAAGCCCGGCGGTTCGCTCGCGACGGAGGCCGAGATCACGCCCGCCGCCGGGGGCGTGACACAGAAGGTCTCGACGACGGCCTCGCGGACGAAGCCTGAGAATTATTTCATCGAGGTGGGCGGCGCGCGGGCGTTCGAGGCGAAGTTCGGCGAGGGCGGCGCGGTCAAACTAAACGCCGCCGGTAGCCCCGAACGCGAGGTGCGAACGAAGGCCACGGTGGTGTTGGAAAATCTCTTCTGGCATCAGTTCGTCTTCCTGCTCGCCCAGTACGATCACGCGCGCGGCGGGCGGCAGGAGTTCACGGCCTTCCTACCCTCGCAGGGAGTGGAATACCCGATCAATCTCGAATATACCGGAGCGCAAACTTACACGCCGAAGGAGGGCTTCGGCGTGGCGACGCGCCGTTACAAACTGGTCGCCTCCGGTGCGCTCGCCATCGACCTGTGGACGGACGAGGCGCGCGTGCCGCTGCTGTTTCAGGTGGCGGCGCAGAAGGTCAAGGTCGTGCGGCAAGGCTCGGAAAGTTTGGCCGGGGTCGCCTTCGCCGCGCCCGCCGAGTACAAGCCGCCCGCATACGTCAGGCCGGCGGCTTTCAGCGAACAGGAGTTGATCGTGGGCGCGGACGGCGCGTGGCCGCTCCCGGCGACGCTGACGCTGCCGACCGAGGGCAAGCGGCCGTTCCCCGCCGTCGTGCTCGTTCACGGTTCGGGGGCGCACGACCGCGACGAGACGCTCGGCGGAAACAAGCCCTTCCGCGATCTCGCCTGGGGACTGGCCTCGCAAGGCGTCGCCGTCCTGCGCTACGACAAACGCACGCATCGCTATCCGGGCAAGCTCAGCGAGATGACGAGCTTCACCGTCAGGGAGGAGACGACGGATGATGCGCTCGCCGCCGTCCGCCTGCTCCGGCAAACGGCGGGCGTCGAGGCGAAGAAGATTTACGTGCTCGGCCACAGTCTCGGCGGGATGCTCGTGCCGCGCATCGGCGCGGCCGACGCCGGGGTGGCGGGCTTCATCGTCCTGGCCGGGCCGACGCGCCCGTTGGAAGACGCCTTCCCGCGCCAGTACGAATACGCCGCGCTTCTCGACGGCCGCATCGACGACGCCGAGCGCGCGCAGATCGAAGACGCCAGGCGACAGGCCGCGCGCATCAAGCAACTCAAAGCGGGCGACCCTGCGCGCGAGCTGCTGCTGTACGCGCCGCCGAGTTACTGGCTCGACCTGCGCGGCTACGACCCGCCGCAACTGGCGCGCACGCTCAAACGTCCCCTGCTCATCTTGCAGGGCGAGCGCGATTACAACGTGACCCTCGACGACTTCCGCAACTGGCAGACCACGTTGGCCGCGCACAAAGAGGTCGAATTCAAAACCTACCCGAAGCTCGACCACCTCTTCTATGAAGGCGCGGGCGCGGCCAGCGGCGCGGACTACGACCGGCCGCGCAACATTCCCAAGTACGTGATCGACAACATCGCCGCGTGGCTCAAACGCCACTGAGTGCGCCTGCCCTTACGTTCGCTCCTTCCCGCCGACGCTGCGCGTTTGAGACTTTCGACGCGAGCGGCTACACTTTGCGGTTTGACTTGCACGCAAATTATCCAGAGGTAGCCATGAGTAGAAATAGCGAGACTGATTTTGAGAATTTTTTGCGACGGGGCGACGAGACGGCGTGGGCGCGCGCGCTCGAAAGTTTGCTCCCCGCCATCCACGAAGTTGACCACAACGCAACCTCCATCTGGTTCGCCTTCTTCCCTCTCGCCCTCGCGCGCGCCTTCGAGCAATCGGATGAGCCGGAGAAGCTGGCCGCCCGTCTATTGATGCAAGGCCGGTATCGCCTCCAGGATCAAATTGATTCGTCGCACGCCTTCCTCTACGGCCATCGCTACTGGCCGGAAGTTAAACGCGCCCTCGTCGCGCGCGCACGCCAATTTAAAGCGGAAGCGGCGCAGGCCGGGGCGCAGGACGAGGCCGCTGCTGCTGCTACCGCGCTCGCCGGGCACATCCGCGAGGCGGCAGGCGAGGTGGCGACGCAACGGAAGGTTGAGGTCTCGCTGCTGACGGGCATCGCGGCCGTCGCGTTGATGACCCTGCGGCAGGTGGGACTCGAAGCCTTCGCGGCTTCGCCGGGTGAAGTTCGGCTCGACGACAAGCGGGCGCGCCTCTCGCCCGAAAAGATTTTGCAGGAGCGCGCGCGCAACGATAGCCAAGGCTTGCTCGGATTCCTGCGCACGACGGACAAGCGTTGGTCGGTGGTGTGGAACGAAGCCGACCCGACGGCGCGCTTCCAGATGATTCAACATCAGGAAGTGGCCTCCGCCGCCGCCACCGACAAGCGCGACTGGTCGCGCGTTGACCCGCGCTGCACCGTTGACGAAGGGCCGATTCCCGTCCAGTGTCGCTCGGCCTCGTGCGGCACGTGTTGGGTGGGCGTGCTCGGCGGCGCGGAGAAGTTGACCGCCGTCAGCCCGCGCGAGCGCAAGGCCATGCAACTCTTCGGCTATGTGGACACGGACGACCCGCAGCCCATCATCCGCCTCGCGTGTCAGGCTCAGGGCGAGGGCGCGGTCTCAATCGTGATCCCTTCGTGGAACGGCGTGTTCGGGAAATACCTGCGCCGCCTCAAGGAAGAGGAAGCGGCGGATGCGGCCACCGCCACAGGCGGAGCGGGGGCGGTCGCGCAGTAATTCTTATGAGCACTTCAAAACCAAACGGGGCGCACACCAGGGGCGACGCCGGGGCGGGACAACCGCCCCCGCTCGCGCGCGACGAACTCGGCCGCATCGAACCGTCTTCGCTGGCCGACCTCATCGAGTGGTTTCTCAATTACGACCCGCGCGTGAACATGATCCGGCATCCGAAGGTCGAGGAAGTCTTTCAATGGAAGCAGGCCGAGAGCCGCCGCGCGGGCGAAGAGGTGTACGAGTTTACGAACGCCGAGGAGCGGCTCGCCGTCGGCATCATGCAGGCTATCGTGGAGAACGAGGGCGAGACCGCGCTGCACGGCTGGATCAGTCAACTCCTGAACGCGCTCGACGATGCCACGAAGACGACGGAAGAAGTCTCGCACGCTTATCATCTCGACACGGGCGGCGAAGCCTCCACCGTGAGCGAGGCGGCGAAGATTCCTACGGCGCGCGGGCGCGCCATTTTTCTCACTTGCTGCTGGCTCGAAGCCCTCTGCACGGCCGAGGTGCGCGTGCTCGGATGGGTTTACCAGCAACTTTACGGCAGACCTTTTCAACCGGGCAATTATTGATTTAGACTCTCACGCCGAAAGCGCGTGGCAAATATCGCAGAGGAATTTTTCGAGGATTTTTTCACTATGGCCGAACCCGCGAATTATACGAACAACTCGCAGACGCTCGTCGTTGACAGCAACGAATTCACTTTCGAGACGCTGGAACAAACTAACGGACACGCCACCGTGGTGCGCTTCGAGTTGAAGAACCCGGACGTGAAGGCCGGCGACGTGCTGCTCGTGCTCTCCGGCACCGACATCCACTTCCACGGCATGATCGGCATCATCAGCGAAGACGGCTCCGCCGTCGCCACCGACCGCCGCGGCTCGTTGCTCCCCGGCGACACCGTTCAATAGGGATGAGGGATGAGGGATGAGGGATGAATGAAGAAGGCACTCGCTTAAGTTGAGTGGTTTCCTGAGTCATCCCTCATCCCTCATCCCTCATCCCTCTCTCATCTCATCCACACGTCGCGGTTGTCGAAATACTCTGGCGCGCCCGTCGGGTGCGTTTGACGAAAAGCCTCGAAGCGCGCGAGCAGTTGTCGGTATCTGCGCTCGGAAGATTTGAGTTCGCGGTGCGGCAGTTCTTGCAGGTAGCGTTCGACCTTCCAGACGTTCCTCCCGGAAAAACGCCAGTCGTAATTGCCCAGGTCATAGAGGTTGGCAACGCCGTAGCCGGTGACGCGCGCGGTGTAGTCAACGTAAGGATCGAAATAACTCCACGCCAGTTGCCGCACATTACGGAAGACGGGGAGGCGGCCGTGCAGCCCCGTGTCGCGCGAGCGCGCGATTGCGCCCCACAGTTTGTCGCGGCGAAAGGGGAAGACGACGTGGTCGAGTTTGTCCTGCGATTCGAGGCTGAGCAGGAGCGGCGGGTGGCCGTGCTGTTCGAGAATGGCGGCGGCGACGAGCGCGGCTTCGAGACAGTGAACTTCTTTCAGCCGCAGCGACGTGCGGACGGAGCGCAGCGTTCCGCCGCCGCGCTCGCGGTTGTACGCCAGCCCGGAGAGGTATCGCTGCACCTGTTCGGGCGTGCGGTGCGTTTCGATGATCTTCCGCTCGCGCGCCGTAAAGGCCGCTCTCTCCGGTTTCGTCCACATAAGATTTTCAGCTTGTAGCAAACGACGCGCCTGCGGCGCAAGTCGCGGCGCATGAATCATTAAGCTCGCCATGCGCGCGCGCCGGCGCCAATCTGCGCCCGCGTCCGACTTGATTCAAACGCAATGATGTTGTATGAAATTAACTTAACCGAAATAATTCTTCCCGATTGACAACGCGCGACGAGCACGATATTCGCGCGCAAACTCGAACCCGTTGGCCGCGTCTCACTTCAGCAATCTCAGAGCCGGTCGCGCAATCGCCAAGCAGGACATTTTTTGTGAGCACCAAACCCGAACGCACGCCCCCGCCATTATCTAACGCCGAGCAGGAAACCGAAGCGGCCGCCGAGCGACTCAACACGCAGATCGAAGCCGCGCTCGCCAGCGTCGCCACGCGCAACCCCGACGACGCGGGCGAACTCGAAGCCTACGCCGACCGCATCGAACGCTCCGCGCGCGACCTCTCCGTCGCCCTGCGCGAGTTGGCGCGACGCAGGCGTAATACGGGTGACGAATAAGAACAGTCCGTTGTCAGGAGTCGTTTGTCCGTTGCCCGTGGTTATCGCGTAAGTTACCGAAGACGGCTTTGCACAACTGACCACCGACAGAGAACAACTGACGGCTTTTAATTTAAGGAGTATCAAAGATGGCAGCATCTGTTCTGACGAAAGAATCCGGCTCGCAGGATCGTGGCCGCCGGCGCAGCGACGTGGGGTTGGACACGCTCGGCATCACCCAGGCCACGAACGTCTACTGGAATCTCTCCACGCCGGAACTCTACGAAGAGATCGCGCGGCGCGGCGAGGGGCTGTTCTCCGACCACGGCGCGCTCATCGTGGACACGGGCGAGCACACCGGGCGCGCGGCCAAAGACAAGGCCATCGTGCGCGACGCGAACAGCGACGACAAGGTCTTCTGGGGCGAGGTCAACAAAGAATTCTCGACCGAGCGATTCAACGCCCTGCGCGACCGCATGATGGCGCACACGGCCGGGCGCGACCTCTTCGTGCAGGACACTTTCGCCGGGGCTGACCCGCGCTATCGCCTCCCCATCCGCGTCGTCACCGAACTCGCCTGGCACTCGCTGTTCGCCCGCACCATGTTCATCGACAGCGGCCGCGAAATCGGCAACTTCGCGCCGGAATTCACCATCGTCAATATTCCGAGTTTCAAGGCCGACCCCGAACGCGACGGCACGCGCTCCGCAACCTTCATCCTGATGGATTTCACGCAGCGTCTCGTGCTGATCGGCGGCACGTCCTACGCGGGCGAAACCAAGAAATCGGTCTTCACGATTCTCAACTACCTGCTGCCGCAACGCGGCGTGATGAGCATGCACTGCTCCGCGAACGTCGGCGACGCGGGCGACGTGGCGATCTTCTTCGGCCTCTCCGGCACGGGCAAGACCACGCTCTCCGCCGACCCCGAACGCCAACTCATCGGCGACGACGAACACGGCTGGTCAGACGACGGCGTCTTTAATTTCGAGGGCGGCTGTTACGCCAAAGTCATCAAGCTCTCGCCCGAAGCGGAACCGGACATCTACCGCACCACGCGCATGTTCGGCACCGTCCTGGAAAACGTCGTCTACGACGCGGAAACCCGCTCGCTCGACCTCGACGATTCCTCGAAGACCGAGAACACGCGCGCCGCCTATCCGCTCACGAGCATCCCGAACATCGTGCCGGAAGGCCACGCCGGACACCCGCAGAACATCATCATGCTCACGGCCGACGCCTTCGGCGTGCTCCCGCCCGTCGCGCGGCTGACATCCGAGCAGGCGATGTACCACTTCCTCTCCGGCTACACGGCGAAAATCGCGGGCACGGAGCGCGGCGTCACCGAACCGGAAGCGACTTTCTCCACCTGCTTCGGCGCGCCCTTCATGGTCTTGCACCCCGGCGCCTACGCCGACCTCTTAGGCCAGAAATTGACCAAGCACAAAGCGAACTGCTGGCTCGTCAACACCGGCTGGTCGGGCGGCGCATACGGCGAAGGGCAGCGCATGAAGATCAAGTACACACGCGCCATGATCCGCGCCATCCTTTCCGGCGCGCTCTCGGAAGTGGAGACCGTGCCCGACCCGATCTTCGGCGTCGGCGTGCCCGTCTCCTGCCCGGATGTCCCGGCGGAAGTTCTGACGCCGCGCAACACCTGGAAAGACCCCGAAGCCTACGACCGCAAGGCGCGCGAACTCGCCGAGCGTTTCAACCGCAACTTCAAGAAGTACGAAGACGGAGTTTCCGCCGAGGTGCGCGCCGTCGCGCCGAAGGCGGGCTAGCGGATGTGGGACGTTCGAGAAGTTGAAGGCGACGATGCTACGGCGGCATCGTCGCCTTCTTTTTTATCCGGCGTCGGTTGGGAGCCTAAACGCATGGTTTAAAACCTGAAGCCGAAGCCGATGGTGCCTTGAAAGTTATGCGTCGTCTCGGACGGCGCGACGCCGACGACCACTTTCACAGGTGCGCCTGAGGCGGGATCGGAGCCGATCACGATGGGTACACGATGCTCGCCCATGCGAATGATCGTGTCGCCCGCGTCGAAGCGAATGATAGTTCGCCGCGACGGGTAATATTCAAACACGCCGCCCACGTCGAAAGCGAAGTCCGTCCGCCCCTTCGCTTCAAAGCAACCGCGCGGCGGCGGAAAGATAGTGATGCAGGCAACATCATGACGATCTTGCAGGTCGCCTTCGCTGAAATGGACTAAGCCCGGCCGTGCCTTGACGAACACGCCGACCTGCTCGAAACGCTTGCCCGCCTTGACGCCGAAGACCGCCTGACTTTTACGCCCGCCCCCGAACTCGCGCTCACGCGGAAAGAAGTTGCCTTCCGCTTCCAGCGCGAAGTCCGGCGTCACGTTATAACCGATGCGCCCGCCGAAGCCGGGTTCGGTCTTCGCTCCCTCCGACGTGTGAGTCATGACCGGGCAGGGCGGGATGATGCACTGCACGGTTGTGGTTACGCTCGCGCGCCCGTTCGAAACGTTAAGGACGGAGAACTGCCCGCCCACCTCGAAGCGGCGCGAGTCGTCCGCCTGCGCGTAGGTGCGTCCGGTGTTCAGGGAGAGAAAAAAGATTGCGGCCGCGATGGTGAAAAGCATCTTTCGACGCATGAGGTTCCTCCTTCAAGATCATCATGAGGTTGATATGTGCGCTCCGTGGAGAGCCGGGGCGTGGGCGCACAGACAGGAATGCCCTCTCGTCTCCGCGCCCGGACGATTTCTCACGGCAACTCGATTTGCAAGCGCGGTGCCAACGCCGCCGCGGGCGTCTGCGCGCGGCCGCAAACCTCGCGCCGCCACAGGCTTTACCCGTCGCTTCGATTCTCGCGCGTGCGGCCGGAGCGCGCGTAGTTCGTCCGAATTTTTGAAGATTTCCAATCTCCTGAATCGCCTCATCACGGGCGCGGCCTGCCCTCCGGCTCGAACGATTAGAACCTGTAGCCGAGGCCGACGCCGATTTGCAGGTTGTGCGTGAAGTCGGTCGAAGTTTGGGTCGTGTCGTCGAAGAAGTTACGCCGCGCGCGCCGGAGTTGGATCATGGTGTCGCCCACGTCGAGCCGGATGATGGAGCGGCGCGACGGGTAAAACTCGGCGACCGCGCCCACGTCGAGCGCGAAGTTGTGATGGTTCGGACGACACGACGAGCCGAACGACGTGCGTTCGCAATCGAAGCCCGAAGTGATCTCGCCGATCGCCATCACGCCCGGCCGCGCCTTGGCGAACAGACCCGCATACTTCGCCCGCACGCCCGCTTTGACGCCGACGAAGCCCTGCGCCTTTTGGCCTGACTGGTTGTTGCCGAGTTTCGTTTCGGGGAAGAAATTGGCTTCGGCATCGAGGGCGAAATGCCGGTTGAAGTTGTAGCCGAGGCGACCGCCCACGCCGCGCACCGCGTCGAAATCTTCCAGACCGATGGCCGTGTATTGACCACCGATCTCGAACTTGTGATCGTCCAGAACCGACTGCGCCTGTGCGCCCGTCCCGGCAAAGAGAAACAGCAGGGCGAGCGCGGCGCGACGCAAGCAGAGGGCGTTCGATATTTTTCGCATGAGACTGACTTTTCGCATGAGACTTACGCTCCGTTGACCTGTGAAATTATTCCGACCGTCGCGCTTCGCAATGGCAACGCGTATGCCGCGCGCGGCCGGGCGATAAAAGTCGTGGCAGCCGGGGAGCGAGACGGCCGCCCCGCCGTGCGCGCCCGTCACCTGAAAGAAAATCGCGGCGGCGGGCGGCGGGCGATTCGCCGGAGGCCATTTTCTTCTTGACGGACGGGCGGCGCGCGGCGAAGATGACAGCACCCGAGCCGCGAGATAGCTTTTCCACGTCAGCTAAACTGAGACCGTCCCCGACTGTTCAATTGAATTCACATGGACGATCCGTCGAAGAACCGGACAGAGGCGACGAATGCGCCAGCGGAGACGAACGCACGGCCGTCGTCCGAAGCGTTGCGCGCGGGCGGCGCCGCGAGCGCGCACGGCGAGAGCGCGGCCGCCCTGCGCGGCGTGGTCGAGATGGTGCGGCGCGTGATGCGTTCGGACACGGCCAGCATCGCCACGTTCGCCATCGCCGAGGGCACGATCACGTGGAAGGCGACGAGCGGCTTCAACTCGCTGAAAGGCGTGGACGAAGAGATCGTCAACCCGCTGCGCGGCATGTTCGCGGAACAGGCCGCCTCGGCCGAGGACATGACGATCATCGAAGTGCGCAACGTGAGCGGCGAACTTCCCGCCAGCGAGTTTCCGCTGCACAGCGCGGAGGGCTTGCGCGATCTCGCGCTCGTGCGCCTGCGCGCGCGCGGCGAAACGCTCGGGCTGCTCGGCATCGGCTATCGCACCTCGCACCGCTTGACCGCCGACGAAAAGGAGTTGCTCGAAAGCCTCGCGGAGATGGCCGCGCTCGCGCTCGACAACGCGCGCCTGCTGGAAACCGTCACCACGGGCAAAAAAATCTGGGAGCAGACCTTCGACGCGATGCCCGACGGCATCATCGTGCATGACGCCTCCCTGCGCCTCACGCGCTGCAACGCGATGGCCGCCGAGATGATGGGCTTCGAGCAACCGTCCGAAGCCATCGGCCTCGGTTGCAACGTGGCCTTCGCACGACTCTTCGGCGAGCGCGCCGCCGCCTTTCACATGAACTCGCGCACGGCGGGCGCGCCCTCGTCTTTCGAGATTCAGGCCGAGGACGCGCGGCGTTACCTCGTCGCGGTTGCGCCGCTCGACGGGGCGGAAGGCGGGCGCGGTTCGAGCGTCATCACCTGGAGCGACGTGACGCAGATTTCGGAGATGCAGGAACAACTCTCGCGCTCGCGCCGCCTCGCCACCGTCGGCCAACTCGCCGCCGGGGTCGCGCACGAGATCAACAACCCCCTGGCCGCCATCACGACCTGCGCCGAGGCCACGCTCCGCGATATTCGCTCCGCGCCCGACCTCGCGGCGATCGCCACGGAACGCTCATGGAATTTTTACCTCGAAGAGATCGTGCGCCAGGCGTTGCGCTGCAAAGCGATCACGCGGGGCTTGCTCGATCTCTCGCGCCAGCGTCGGGCGCGCCGTGAGCCGTGCGACATCAACGCGCTCGTCGAACGCGGCGTGCTGCTGCTCTCGCAACGCGAAGAGGCGCAGGGCACGCCGGTTTCGACCCAACTCGATCCGCAGATCGGCGAAGTGGCGACGGACGAGGTGCTGGTGCGCCAGATTCTCGACAACTTGTTGACGAACGCGCTCGACGCCGTGGAAGGCCACGGCTCGATCAGCGTCTCGACCGCGCTCGAAGGCGAGCGCGCCCGCATCGAAGTGGCCGACACGGGCGCGGGCATCTCGGCCGAAATGCTCGTGCGCATCTTCGACCCCTTCTACACCACGAAAGAGGCGGGGCGCGGTTCGGGACTCGGACTCGCCATCTCGTCCACGCTCGCCGAAGCCCTCGGCGGCGCGCTCACTGTCGAATCCAAACCCGGCGCGGGCAGCCGCTTCCGCCTCTGGCTGCCGCGACACGCGCCGGAAATAAGGGATGAAGGATGAGGGATGAGGGATGAATCAGGAATTATGTAGTTGATCTGTATCGTCGGAAGTGAGTTAGATGAAACAAAATGATCTAAGAGTAAGGACTAAAGTGTTCGCTCTCAGAATCATAAAACTCTATGCGGCTTTGCCTCACAATGTGGAGGCGCAGATTCTGGGCAAACAAGTCCTGCGTTCGGGGACATCTGTGGGGGCGCATTACCGCGAATCATGTCGGGCAAAATCGGATGCGGATTTTATCAGTAAGATTGAGGGCGGGCTGCAAGAACTTGAAGAAACTCTCTACTGGTTGGAACTACTCTCCGAGTCTAAAATTTTTGCTGAAGAACGGATTAAACCACTCCGGGAAGAAACGGAAGAATTGATCGCGATGTTTGTCACAATGGTTAAGAATGTCAAAAACAAAGAGGGGAGATTCAAATAATGACTCGAAGGTTTTTATTCATCCCTCATCCCTCATCCCTCATCCCTTACGAACATGTCTAGAAAGATCAGCGTCCTCTTAGTTGATGATGATCCTCTGTTGCGCAGGCTCGTGACGGAGCAGTTGGCGCGTTCGGGCTTCGAGATGGCGGCGGCCGTGTCGGGCGAGGAGGCCGTCGAGGCGTTGCAGGCGACAGACTACGATGTCGTGCTGCTCGACATGCGGATGAACGGCATGACCGGCCTCGACGCGCTGCGCGAGATCAGGCGGCTCGACGATCCGCCCGAAGTGATCATGCTCACCGCCGACACGTCGCTCGGCTCAGGCATCGAGGCGATGCGGCTCGGCGCGTATGACTACCTGACCAAGCCCGCCACGCTCGACGAGATGGAGGCCGTCATCCGCAAGGCCGACGAGAAGCGGCGGCTCGTCAGGCAAAACGCGGGCTTGCGCGCGGCGGCGACGCGCGGCGCGACGCCGTCTGGAGAAGAGAGCGCGCACACGCTCGTCCACGCGAGCGAGGCGATGCGCGGCCTCGTCTCCATCGCGGAGGCGGCGGCTCGCCTGGATTCGACCGTCATCCTCACGGGCGAGTCGGGCACGGGCAAGGACGTGCTCGCGCGTTTCATCCATTCGCGGAGCGCGCGCGCCGATGCGCCGCTCATCACGATCAACTGCGGCGCGTTGCCCGAAGCCCTCTTCGAGTCGGAGTTCTTCGGCCACGAGCGCGGCTCCTTCACGGGCGCGACCGCGATGAAGCGCGGCCTCATCGAAGCGGCCGACGGCTCCACACTCTTTCTCGACGAGATCGGCGACCTGCCCGCGCCCATGCAAGTCAAACTTTTGCACTTCCTCGAACAGGGACGCTTCCGCCGCGTCGGCTCGACGCGCGACCGCGCCTCCGACGTGCGCATCATCGCCGCCACCAACCGCCGCCTCGCCGAAGACGTGCAGCAGGGACGCTTCCGCATCGACCTCTTCTATCGCCTCAACGTGATCTCGCTCCACGTTCCGCCGCTGCGCGACCGGCGCGAAGATATTCCCGCACTCCTTGATCATTTTCTCGCGCTCTACCGCGAACGTTTTCAGAGACCCGCTCTCACGCTCTCCGCGGCGGCGCGCCGCCTGCTCGAATCCCACGGCTGGCCGGGCAACGTGCGCGAACTGCGCAACACCATCGAGCGCGCCGCCGCCCTCTCCGAAACCGACGAGATCGAAGCCGCACAGTTCTCCCAACTCAGCGGCGCGGAAACGGACGCCGCGCTCACGGCCGCCACCGCCGCCGCCGCTCCGCCGTCACGCAACGCCGACACGGACGCGCCGACCCGCACGCTCGACGAACTCGAACGCCAACACATCCTCCGCGTGCTCGAAGAAACCGGCGGCAACCGCGAACGCGCCGCCATCATCCTCGGCATCTCCGCCCGCACCCTCTATCGCAAGCTGCGCGAATACGAGGAAGAAAGTAAAACCGCGAATCGTGAATCGTAGATCGTGAATAGACCGAAGACGGGTTTTTCTCTTCACGTTCGACGATTCGGGATTCAGGGTTTTTCTCTCTCTTCACGTTCAACGAGTCACGATTCACCGCTTTCAAGCTTACTGCCATTTTGTCCTCCGGCTGACAAAACGGCAGTCGGGTTTGTCATCCGCCGCTGTCGCCGCCTCGCGGCTGCGCCTCACGCTTTCCAATAACTCTTAACATTTCAGCAGTTAGTCGTCGTGCGCGCGTCCGCGCCGGGCGCGGCATGTGAATTGACTTAGTGGAGTTCGTCCAAGTGCGTTTTTGCGCCTGGACGAGAGCCAAGTCAGGGAGCGAGAGCCGCAAGGATGGCAAAGGTAATGATTTGTGACGACGACCGCGTGATGGCCGAAGGGCTGGTGGCCGCGCTGCGCGCCGCCGGGCACGAAGCCGAAACGTGTCGCCACACGATGGACGTGCTCAGGGGAGCGGCGGCCGGTCGTTTCGATCTCATCGCTTTCGGACTCGACATGGCGGGCTTCAGTCGCGCGGGCGCGGTCGAAGCCCTGTGCGAGATCGCCCCGTGCGTGCCGCTCATCGCGCTGCACGAACGCCCCTCCGAGATCATGCGCGCCTCGACGCGCGCCCAGTTTGCCGCCGTGCTACCGCGCTCGCTCGCCGTCGAGGATTTTATGTCCGCCGTCGCGTGCGCGCTCAACCAAACGAACACCACCCGCCGGAGACGGCCTCCTGCCAGGCAGGACGCCCTCTAACCGGAGCATCCGCGCCGCCACGGCCGACCAACCGCCCGAGAGAATTTTGTAGACCACCTGAAGGAGAGACCTCATGAAGACTTTGAAGAAAAAAATGACCGCGCCCATCGTCGCCGCGCTGTGCCTGCTACTCGTCGGGACGGCGGCCGCGTTCGCGCAGAGACAGATCGCCACGGCGCGCCAGAAGTCCGCCGGGCAGCCGGAAGTGAAAGTTAAACTCGCCGGTTCGCTCAAGCGCAACGACGAGAGCCTGACGCTCGACAAGGTGAGCGCGGTTCACCCCGGCGAGATTCTCGACTGGACGATCACGAGCGCGAACGAAGGCGACGCGCCCGCCAGCCGCTACAAGACTATCGGGCAGATTCCGCAGGGCACGTCCTACGTTGCCGGCAGCGCGGTCGCCGAGTACGGCGCGAGCGTGACCTACAGCATCGACGGCGGCAAGAACTTCTCCGCGCAACCGACGATCGAAGAGAAGCAGGCGGACGGCACGTTGAAGCGCGCGCTCGCGCCCGCCTCGATGTACACGCAGGTGCGCTACGAGTGGAGCGACCCGCTCGCAGCCGGTTCCACGCTCTCCGCCTCCTACAAGGTGCGTGTCAAGTAGGCGCGCTTGCGCGCTTCCGGCGAGAGGCCTCCGCGCTCGTCTCTTCCCACTCTTTCAGACTTCGTCGTCGGCCTTTGATCACCGGCGAGTCTCACATCAAAAACATTTGAGGATTGATATGAAGATAAGTTACACCCGCCACCCTGCGCTATGCCGTTCCCTGCCGCGCGCGCTCTTTGCCCTTCTGGCGATCCTTTGCGCATTTCTCACCCCCGCACTCGCGCAAACCAGCGGCAGCACCGTCATCTCCAACCAGGCCAGCGCCGTCTACACTGACAGCAACGCCAACAACTACAGCACGGTCTCGAACACCGTGACCGTCACGGTCGCCAACGTTTCGGGTCTGCGCATCCTGCCCGACAACGCGGTCAACCCCGCGGTCGTCCCCGGCGACACGAACGCCTTCTTCCTGTTCACCGTGACCAACACGGGCAACTTCGCCGATCAGGTGCGCTTCCTCGCGAGCGGTCAGAGTTTGAACCTGACCGGCCCCGGCGTGATCACCGCCGCCGTCATCGATATGGACAGCAGCAACACGATCACGGCCGGCGATGTCAACGTCTTCTCCAACGGCGCGGACGTGCTCCACGCGCTCGCGCAGAATGCCTCGGCCACCATCGTCGTGCGCGTGACGGTCAACGCGTCGGCCTCGGCCGGCGACACCGTTCAGGTCTTCCTCGGCGACGCGGCCACGGGCGCGGCGCAAGGCTACGATAATCAAGCTCCCGACAACCCGGCCACGCCGTCGGCGCACGAAGTTCGCACCGTCTCGGCCACGTCCGTCAACGGCGTGCGCGAGGCGCGCGGCGACATCCGCGTCACCGTGCAGAACGACGCGCAACTTCGCGCCGTCCTGACCGCGCCCGCCGGCCCCGTCGCGCTCGGCGCGAACATCAACTACAGCACGCAGCTTTGCAACGACGGCAACCGCCCGGCCACCTCGATGACCTTCGGCGCGTTCACCGGCGTCTACATCGTGATGCCCGTGCCCGTCAACACCGTGCTCGCGGCCAGCAACACGTTCCCCGCCGGCACGCTCTACACGACGAGCGCGCTCTCCACCGCGCCCGAAGCCGCCGTCTGGACGAACACCGCGCCGGGCACGCTCTCCACCGTCACGCGCGTCGCCTTCAACGTGGGCGCGTCGCTCGCGGCCACCACGTGCAGCGCGAACATCGCGGTCGTCGTCACCGTCACCGCGACCGACGCCACCACGCCCATCTACGCCGTCGTCGATTCGTTCGCCACCAACACCATCGGCACGGTCTTGAACGATCAATCGGATTCGCCCGGCGCGGAAGTGACCAACCGCGGCGACCGCAACGCCGACTTCGACGAGCCGCGCCTCGGCCTCGACCCCGTGAACACCGGGAAAGGTATCCGCCAACCGACGCTGCTCCAGCAAGTCGGCGGCGTTCTCATCGGGCCGGCCGGTCAACCCGCCGCCACCGGCCCCGGCAGCAGCAACAACACCGACTTCACGAACCGCAGCGTGACGACGGGCATCGCCGGAGTGCCGCCCTGCGCGGGGCCGTTCGTTCCGGCCTGCGCGACGAACGCCGCCGGCTTCGTCGTCTTCACCAACACCGTCCGCAACACCGGCAACTCCACGGACACGTTCACGCTCACCGCGCCGACCGTGCCCGCGGGCTTTACCGTCGGCGTCAGCACCAACGCGGCCGGGCCTTTCACCACCATCTCCGGCGGCGGGACGTTCGCGCTCGCGCCGCTCGCCCGCAACACCAACGTTGACGTGTACGTGCGCGTCGATGCTCCCACGGCGCAACCAATCCTGAGCGGCTTCGACAGCATCATTCAGGCCGCTTCCGGCAACACGCCCGCCAACACGAACCAGACGATCGACCGTCTCTACACGGGCTTCGTCCGGCTCAACAAAACGGCCACCGTGGTTGACTCGGCCGGCAATCCCTCGGCCACCATCCCCGGCGCGATCATCGTGTACCAGATCACTTACACGAACATCATGACCGTGCCGGCCGCCGGCTCGAACAGTTCCGCTCTGACGGCGACCAGCCTCGTCATCTCGGAAGACGGCAGCGCGGGCGGTAACAACTGGGCGACCTACACGACGCAGGTCACTTCTCCCGCGCCTTCGATCACCAGCGCGGGCGCCACGGTCACGGATGGGTCGGGCAATCCCGTCACCTCTCTGACCAACTTCCTCAAAGGCAACGTGCCGAGCCTCGCGCCGGGCGAGACGGGCACGTTCAGCTTCCGCCGCTTGATCAACTAGGGCGACCCTAAACACGCGCCCTCTGTTTGGAAGCGGCGCGGTGGAGATGCGGGCGAGTGCCCCGCCCGCATCTCCATCAAAACCGCGCCGCTTCCATTGTTCTTCGCCCTCGCGCTTTCGGCACGCCCCGCGACCGGTTCTCAATCCTCAATGTTGACCAAATCCGCCGTCAAGTTTGTGGTAGCTGCCTTCCTCGTGCTCGCGCTCGCTTTCGCGCCGCGCGCCGGGGTCGCGCAGTTGCAACCGACCGCGGCGGATTCCGTCATTTCCAATCGCGCCGAAGCCATCTATGCGGACGAGGAGGGCAACGAGTTCTCCACCGTCTCGCCCACCATCACCGTCACCGTCCGCCCCGTCTCCGCCATCGTCGTCACCCCGGACGAAACCGAACCTTCCGCCGCCGTCGCCCCCCTGGAGCGCGTCACGCGCCTCTTCCGCGTCTGCAATCTCGGCAACACCCCCGACCTCTATACCATCACGCGCGCCGAAGTCACCGCCCCGGCCACGCTCGTCGCGCTCCACTTCGACACCGACGCGAGCGGCACGCTCACGGACGCCGACGCGCCCGTCACTCTCAACTCCACCATGTCGCCGCGTCTCGCGCCCCGCGCCTGCGTCGGCGTTCTGGCCGTTGTGGACGTGAACGCGAGCGCGCCGCAGACGCAACTAGCCATCCGCCTCACCGCCCGCTCCAACGTCTCCGTCACGGTCAACGGCACGGTCGAAGACACGGGCACGATCATCAACTCGGTCGGCGAACGCGCGCGTCTGACCGACCCCAACAACCCCGCGCTGCCGCCTTCCAAACTCGTCAACCGACAGGAGCGCGTCACCACCGCGCCCGGCCAAACGCTCGACTACACGATCAGCTTCCGCAACAACGGCTCGACGCCCGCGCGCCGCGTGCTCATCGCCGACGACCTCCCGGCCGGTCTCCAGTACGTCGCAGGTTCGCTCCGCCTCGGCGCGCGCGCTCTGACCGATGCGGCCGACGCCGACGAAGGTCAGGCCGTGAGCCTGCGCCGTTTTGAAGTGCGCATCGCCGAGGTGCAGCCCGACGAGGTGGTGACGATCAGTTTCCGCGCGCTCGTCACGGGCGAGATCGCGCCGGGCGCGGGCGCGGTCAACACGGCCACGCTCAACGGCGAGAATTTCGACAGCGTGAACACCTCCGTCGCCACGGCGGTCGTCAATCCCTTCGGCACGGTCTACGCCGGTCGCAGCGGCGGCGCGGTCACGATCGGCGGGGCGCGCGTCGCGCTCGTCACCGACCCGGCCACACGCACGCCGCTCCCGACGACCAGCGGCATCGGCTTCACGCCGAACGTCTCGAACGACAATCCCTACACGACCGCGCCGGGCGGCCTCTTCAGTTTCGCGCTCGCCCCGGCGCAACTCACCGCGCCCGCCACCTATTACGTCAACGTCACCGCGCCCGGCTACCGCTCGCGCATGTTGGAATTCGCCGTGCGCCCGTCCGGCGTCGCCGGACTCTACGATGCCACCGTGCGCGCGCTCGACGAACAGCCCATCGCCGAATCCGGGAGCTTCACGCTCACCCAGTCGGAGGTGCGGCTCGCCAATTTAGCCGGCGTCGCGCTCAACATCCCCCTCTTCGAGGTGCAGACGCTGGAGATCAACAAGATCGCCGACCAGCAGCACGCCGAGATCGGCGACATCGTCTCCTACCGCGTCGAGGTGCGGAACACGACGCAAGCCCCGCTGCGCGACGTGACCGTGCGCGATCTCCTGCCGCAATCGTTCCACTACGCGGCGGGCACGGCGCAACTCACCGTCTCGCCCGCTCCGCCGCGCTCCGTCGAGCCGCGCATCAACGGCAACGAACTCGCCTTCGATCTCGGCACGCTCGCGCCGGGCGCGCGCGCCTCGCTCGTCTACCGCGTCCGCATCGGCGTCAACGCGCGCGAAGGCGACCAGACGAACTCGGCCACGGCCTCCGGCATCTACGCCTCCGGCGAACGCGTCTCGACGAATGCGTCGCGCGCCACCGTCCGCGTCGGGCGCGGCGTCTTCTCCACGCGGCAGATCATCATCGGGCGCGTCTTCGAGGACAGGAACGCCAACGACGAGTTCGACGCGGGCGAGCGCGCCGTCGAAGGCGCGCGGCTCTACATAGACAACGGCCAATCGGTCGTCACCGATTCGGAAGGCATGTACAGTTTGCCGTCGGTGGAAGACGGCGCGGTCGTCATCGCGCTCGACCCCGTCACGCTCCCGCGCGGCTACGCGCTCACGGACGAGGGACGCCGTTCGGGTCGCAGTTGGGCGCGCTTGCTGCGCACGCCGCTCGGCGGCGGCACGCTCCTGCGCCAAAACTTCGCGCTCCGCAGCACGCACGGCGCGAGCGACGTTGAAGCGGCCGCCGCGAGCATCGAGCTTAAGGACGGCAAGCCCGCGCCGCTGCGCGCGCCGCAACTCGATGCGATAAACCCCGCGCCCGCGACGGCCACGCGCGAAACGAGCGCACCGGCCACAGACGCGCTCAACTCCCTCGCGCCCGCGACGCGCGCGAACTCTCCCGCCCCGGCCGCCTCGCCCGCCTTTGCGGCGCGCATCGAAAAAATCTCCGAGACGAAAGAGACGGCCAAACTTTCGGGCGGCCTCTCGGCGGGCACGTATGAGGTGGAGGCGAACGAGGTGGTGGCGGCCGTCGCGCCGGGCGACGTGCTCATCGTCAGCCCTTCGCAGAGCGCGGTCGTCATGTCGGCGGCGATGCAGGTTGAGGTGCGCGTGGCGGAAGATTGGACGGCGACGCTGGAAGTCAACGGCCAGCACGTCGGCGAGAAGAACATCGGCCTCAGCCGCGTTGACCACAAGAACAAGGTGGCGACCTTCACCTTCGTCGGCTTGAACGTGCGCCCCGGTCAGAACCAGGTGCGCGCCTTCGCCGTCAGCCCCGCGGGCAAGGCGGGTCGCGCCTCTGAACTGAACGTGATGGGGCGCGGCGCGGCGCGCCGTCTGGAACTCACGCTTGAGCGCGACGAACTGCAAGCGGGCGGGCGCGATTCGGTCGCGTTGCGCGTGCGCGCTTTCGACCAGTGGAACAACCCTGCGGCCGACGGGCAGGTCGCCGTCGCCACTTCGGGCGGCCACTTCCTGCGCCCCGCCACGGCCGCGAGCGATGCGGCGGAGACGACGCACGACGCGCGCGAGAAGGCGTTGGAACTGTCCGGGCAGATCGCGGGCGAGAACGCGAATGCGACGTTGCGCGAAGTGGTCTTGAGTTTGCGCGGCGGCGAGGCGACGGTGCGGCTCGTCTCGGACAACGCGGCGGGCGTCGCGCAAATTCAAGCGCAGACGGGCGACATCATCGCCGAGCATCGTTTGCGTTTCACCGCCGAACTTCGCCCCGCGATTCTCGTCGGCCTCGCCGAAGCGTCGATCGGCCGCGCCTCCCCTGAGAACACCCTGCGCGGCGACGACGCGCGCGTGCGCAGCCACATCGAGTTTTTCTATCGCGGCTCGTTCTTCGGCAAAAATCTCCTCACGCTCGCCTATGACAGCCAGCGTTCGCTCAACCGCACGCAGGGGCGCGACCGCCTCTTCCAGGCCGACCCGCTGGAGCACGCCTATCCCATCTTCGGCGATTCTTCCACGCGCTTCAGCGATGTCGAGTCGAACTCGAAACTCTACGCGCGCCTTGATCGCAATCGCTCCTACGCCATGTTCGGCGACTTCGACGCGGGACTCTCCGAGTCGCAACTCGCCGGTTACTCGCGCAAGCTGACGGGCGTTAAAGTTCATCTGGAAAATTCCAACGGTGATTTCATCGCCGTCACGGGCGCGCGCCCCGACACCTCTTTCGCGCGCGACGTGTTCCCGGCCGGGCGCATCGGCCTCATCAGCCTCACGTACCCGGACGTGTTGCCCGGTTCCGAAACCGTCGCCCTCGAAGTGCGCGACCGCCGCAACCCCGAACGCATCATCTCGCGCGAGCCGCTCGTGCGTTCGCTCGACTACAACCTCGATCCGCTCACCGGGCAAATGTTCTTCATGCGCCCCATCTCCGCCTTCGACTACGATCTCAATCTCGTCCAACTCGTCGTCACCTACGAGCACCGCGCCGCCGGCATGTCTTCCGGCGTTTACACCGGGCGCGCCTCGAAGCGTTTCAACCGCCTCGGCCTGCGCCTCGGTCTCTCGCTCGTCGAACAGAAGCAGAACGAGTTCGGCTCTTACCTGCTCGGCGGCCTCGATGGCGAACAGACTTTGCCGAATCGCGGCTCGCTCAAATTCGAATGGGCGATGAGCCGCGGCGACATGGCGACCGGCGGCAATATCTTCGACGCCGCCACCCGCCACGCCGGCGGCCACGCCTATCGCCTCGAACTGACGCAGCCGCTCAAAATGTACGAAGCCGTGCTGCACGCCGAATACGCGCGCGCCGACGAAGGTTTCTTCAACCCCTTCGGCGCGACCGTCGCTCCCGGCTCGCAGCGCACGGGCGCGACGCTCGATCTCAAGCCCACTGCTTCGCGCGTCGTCCGCCTCGGCTTCCTGAACGAGCGCAACCGCACCTCCAACGTTGACAACTCGCGCAACACCTTCTCGCTGCTCTGGACGGAAACCTTCAGCGACCGCCTGCACGCATTCTTCGGCTACGACTATCGCCGTCTCAACGATTCTTTGAACGACCAGCAGATCGGTTCCAACCTCGTCACCGTCGGCGCGCAGTATCGCCCGACCGACAAGCTCGAACTCTCCGTCAAACGCGAACAGAACCTCGGCGAGGCCGACCCGACCTTCCCCAGCCAGACGACCATCGCCGCCCGCTACAAGTGGAGCGAGCGGGCAAACATCTTCTTCACGCAGCGGCTCGCCTCCGCGCCCATCGTCCCCATCAGCGACACCTCTGCAACCGGCTTCGCCTCAACCGGCTCGCGCCGCGAAACTTCGATCGGCATCGAGACGAAGCTCGGCCGCTACACGAACGTCTCCAGTCGCTACCAGCTTGAGAACGGCATCAACGGCACGGACAGTTTCGCCGTCCTCGGTTTGCAGAATCGCCTGCCCATCTCGAAGCGTCTGTCGCTCGACCTCGGCTTCGAGCATGGCTTCCACCTCGCGGGCGAAGGGCAGAGCTTCACGGGCGGCTCGTTCGGCTTCTCCTATCTGCCCTCCAAAGATTTACGCACGGCGGCGCGCTACGAATTGCGCAACCAGACGGGCGGCCTTGCTCAATTGCTCACGCTCGGCGCGGCCGGTCGGCTCGGCGACGGCGTCACCACGCTGGCGCGCTTCCAATCGGCGCGCTCCAACTATCAGGGACGCGAAAACTCTTCCGTGCAAGGCACGGTCGCCCTCGCCCTGCGCCCGCTTAAATCCGATCGCACCGCCCTCCTCTTCAGCTATACTCACCGCTCGCTCACGCAGAGCGCGCTCGGCAGTCAGGCCGCCGTCACCGACCGCTCCGACACGCTCTCGACCGACGGACTCTGGCAGCCTTTCAAGGACACGGAAATCTACGGCCGCGCCGCCCTCAAGTTCGGCGCGAACAGCCGCGAAGGTTTGATGAACGCCTCGGCTCTCACATATCTCGCGCAACTCCGCGTGCAGAAGCGTCTGCGCCGCGCCTTCGACGTGGCGGGCGAAGTCCGCATGATGGCGCAACCCGTGACGCACACGACGCGCACCTCGGCCGGCGCGGAAATCGGCTATTGGGTCTTCGCCGACATGCGCGTCGGCATCGGTTACAATTTCACTTCGGCCACCGAACCCGGCCTGCTCGTCGTCTCGCAGCCGCGCGGCTTCTACTTCACCATCTCCACCAAGCTCTCCAACCTCTTCGACCTCTTCGGCACCGCCGCCGATGGCCTGCTCGCGCCGGACACGACCGCCAGGCAGCAAGACGAAAAAGGAGAGCCTCGTTGAACGTTGCCGTGACCACAACCAGCGCGGGCGGCGCGCGGCGCGGCGACGGCGCGGTCTTCCTGCCGCGGCTGCTCCTGTGCGGCCTCGCCCTGCTCCTGCTCTGCGCCGCGGCGGCGACACCCGCCCGGGCGCAGGTGATCCGCTCATTCACGCGCCGCAACCCGGTGACGAACGAGCGCGGCAACATCGCGCTCGTCGGCAACTCCCTGATCACTTGCCGCGCCAGGAACAACAACAACTGCGCGGCCACCCGCGCCGGCGCGTCCGGCAGCAACAGCGACTACACCTCCGAATTCATCGACGCCGATAGCGACAACTCGACGATCAATTCCAGCAGCGCCACGCTGACGCTGCCGAGTGGTTCGACCGTGCTCTGGGCGGGGCTGTACTGGGGCGCGCGTTCCACCGATGCCGCGCGCGACGATATCAAATTCAAGCCCGCCAACTCCGGCTTCTACTCCACCCTCACCGCCACCCAACTCGACGGCACCGCCGCCGCCCCGAACGCCTATCAGGGCTTCACCGATGTCACCGCGCAGATTCAGTCCGCCCGCAGCGGAACGTACTGGGTCGCCGACATCGCGGCCAGTAACGGTCAGGACGGCACGGGTTTTTACGCCGGCTGGTCGCTGGTGGTAGTTTACCGCGACGTGAACCAGCCCTTGCGCAACCTCACGGTCTTCGACGGTTTCGCCTCCGTCAGCAACGGCCAAAACGTCACCACCACGGCGAGCGGGATGTTGACGCCCACCTCCGGCGCGTTCAACGCCTACGTCGGCACGGTCTCTTACGAAGGCGATCAGGGCATCCCCGGCGACAACTTTCAGATCACCAACACCTCGACCAACGCGACGACCACCATCACCGACACGCAAAACCTGATCAATAATTTTTTCAACAGCAGCATCAGCAACCTCGGCGCGCGCATCACCGCCAAAAATCCCGACTACGCCAACCAACTCGGCTTCGACGTTGACACCGTGAGCATCGCCAGCGCGAACACCGTGCTCGGCAACGGCGCGACCAGCGTGCGGCTCACCTTCAACTCCACGCAGGACTTGTATTATCCGGGCGTGCTCACGTTCGCCGTGGATGTCTTCCGGCCTCAGGTTGAGGGCAACATCACGAAGGCCGTGACCGACCTCAACGGCGGCGACGTGAATCCCGGCGACGTGCTCGAATACACCATCGTCGTCTCGAACACCGGCAACGACGGAGCCGCCAATAACGTCCTGCGCGATACCATCCCGGCCAACACCGCCTACGTGGCCGGGAGCGCGCAGATCACGGCGGGAGCCAACGTCGGGATTAAGACCGACGGGGCGGGCGACGATCAGGCAGAGTTCGACGGGACGCGCGTGATTTTCCGTCTGGGGACGGGCGCGAATTCGTCCAGCGGCGGGTTGCTCAACCCGGCGGAGTCCACGACGATTAAATTCAGAGTGCTGGTGAACGCCGCGACGGCTAACGGCACGGTCGTTCCCAATCAGGCGGTCGTCAACTACAACGCGTCTACGCTCGGCGACGCCTTCACCTCTTACAGCGACGGCAACCCGAACGTCGCCGGGATACAGACGACCGATGTCACCGTCATCATCCCCCCCGTGCCGAGCGTGAAGTTGGTGAAGAACTGCATCGCGCCCGCCAATTGCCTGAGCGCGCGCCAGCAGCCCGGCACCGATCTGACCTACGCCATCACCTTCACGAACGACGGCAACGTCCCCGTGCAGAACCTGACCATCCTAGATATTATCCCCATCTCCGACACCGGCTCCGCCATCGTCAGAACCACGGATTTCAAAGTCGGCTCGATGACTTTCACACCCGGCACGAGCGGCCTCACCATCGCCCCGGCGGATTACAAGTATTACAACGACCCGCTCACCGTCTATCCTCTCGTGCCGCCCTGGACTCCGACATCGCTCTACACGCCTGTGGGCACTTACGACCCCAACGTCACTTACGTCGGGTGGAAACTGACGGGCACACTGTCTCCGGGCACGTCCGGCAGCGTCGCCTTCACCGTGCGTATCCGCTAAGACCGGGAGCCGTCCGGCGTGAATCGTCAAACGGGAAGAGAGAAAATCTGTTTCCTTCTCTTCCCGATTGACGATTCACGCCTGGCGGCTTTTCTTATGTTAGATTAGCCGCACGATGGCTGACGATAATTCAAGGCGGGTGAGCGAACTGACGGTGGGCGAGGCCAAGCGCGTCGTCGTGTACGGCGTTGCGCTCGTGCTGGCGGTGGGGCTGTTTCTGCTGCTCGTCGGGCAGGTGCTGGTGGCCTTGTTGCTCGGTCTGGTGGCGGGCGCATTCCTGCTGCCGGTGCAGGAATGGTTGGAGCGTCGCCTGCGCGCGCGTTCGGGCAGCGCGCTCATCACGATCGCGCTCATCGTCGTGCCGCTCGTCGTCGTCGCCGGTTACACCTGGCACGAGTTGTCCGGTTACTCGACCGACATCTCGCAACAGGAACGCACCAAGATCAGCGACGCCATCAGCGGCGCGCTCGAACGCTACATCCCCGTCAGCCGCGCCGGCACGCGCGCCACGCTCGAAGCCGCTTTCACCGAAGGACTCACGCGCTCGGCGGCGGCGATTCAGGATTTGCGCAGCCGCGCCGCGCTCATCCTCGCCTCGCTCGCCGTCTTTCTCTTCACGGTCTTCTACGTGCTCACGCATCGCACGCAGATCAGCAACTACATCAAGGTGCGCGTGCCCGGCGACTACATCGAGCTTTACGAGCGGCTCGCGGAGAACGTCGGCGGCGCGCTGCGCGGCGCGCTGCAAGCCGTCTTCATCGATCAATTCCTGAAGGCCGTCATCATCTTCGTGCTCAACCTCGTCTTCGGCATCCCGCTCGCGCTCGTGCTCGCCATCGTCACATTCCTGACGGGCTTCTTCCCGCTGCTCGGCGAGTGGGCGATCTACGTGCCCGTCAGCGTCTACCTGCTCGTCTTTCGCAACGACCCCGTCGGCGCGAGCGTCTATCTCGTCATCGGCATCATGATGACGGTCGGCTCGTCGCTCCTGCTGCGCCCGCGCGTCGCGGCGAGCGGCGCGGGGCGGTTCAACTTCTACTGGATGTTTCTCGCCCTCATCGCGGGCGTCTACACCTTCGGCATCCCCGGCATCGTCCTCGGCCCCGCCATCATCGGTTTCGTCAAAGCCATCTCCGACACGCTCGTCGGCCGCGTGCGCTACGAAACTTCACTGCTCAAGGAAGAGAAAGTGCAACAGGCGGAGCAACAGCAGGAGGAACGGCTCAAGGGGCGCGCGGCAAGCTAAATCAGCCGCCTCGCCCGTCTCTGCGAAAACAGCCTCGCTCATGACCCACGTCTGTGAAAGACCGCATTCACAAACCGCAATCCGCCCGACACCTCAATCTACTTCCGGCATTTGATTGGTAATCTCAACTGTTTTAACGCTGACCGTGCAGACGCGTTTGAGCAGATCGATCACGGTTTCTTTGTAGTCGGCGAAGTGATAGGTATTGAACTTCTCGGCGATGGTGGCGTCCGACGATTTCTTTTCTTTGTACTGATCGAGAATCCACTCAAGCGCGGAGCGGTTGCCGAGTTTGTATTCCCACGCGCCGGAGGGGACGCCCTGTAAAACCGTTTCGGAGTCGAGTTCGATGATGCCGCCCGTCTTGTCGGCTTTTAATTTCGTTCGCGGAGTCGAGTTTGCCTGCGCGTCAACTCTTTTCAGCTTGAACGGCTTCGCGGTTTCATAGTTGATGTGCAAATCCATCAACTCCCTGCCCCACGCCGCCCATTGCCGGAAGTCTGTGTAAAAGGGCAGACGCGGAAACTCGCGCTTGAGATTGAGCGCATACTTCCGGCGATACGCGGGATGATGCAGGACGGCGTAGGTGTAATGAAAAATATCCTCGCGCGCGATCTTCTGGTCGCCGTAATGATTACGAAACTGCACCACGCCCCAGACCGTGATGTTGTCGTGCCGTCCGCCGTTTTTGTCGTAGCGATAAAGCGAGATTCCTTGTGCGCCCTCCAGAGAAAAGAAATTTAAACTCGGAATACTGTCTGTGGCGAGCGCGTAGAAATCAAGCCTTTCGCCGTAACGACACAAAATCGTTTTGTTCTCTCTCAAGAACAACTCCGGCGCGCTTGCGGGTCTGTCAATGTATAAGTCCGAATAGTAAAGAAATTGTTTGAAGTACGGGCGGTAAAGGATCGGTTTGACTCGCTTTTTGTCGAATGCTTCTTTCTGCTTTTGAAGAAACCGACTACTCAAGGTACTTGACCATTTGATTGATGAGCTTTCTTCAGGCGTTTGGGCTTTGTCATATTCGGTAATGAAGAACCGCATCTTTTTGAGTAGAACAGCGGACGAATAATCGGTTATCCACTCGTCGCGATTGGTCGAAATGCCTAGAGAGTAAAGTCTGAAAACCGCGCTTTCGCTATTGCCGAGCTTCACATTTTTATCGAACAACGGCAGCAGACTTTCAAAATCGTTGTCGTTATTTATCCAACTGTGCTGTTTGTTCGGCGTGATCTGTTCAAACGAAATTGATGACAAAGGATTATCGCCGAACCATTCCAGCTTTTCTTCCTTGCGCCAGAAGTCGTCCATCGCGACGTAATGAATGCGGCAGGAGCGTTTCCCTTTGCCCGCCTTCCTCACCAGAAACATCAAGGCGACGCCGGTTTGAATCCCGAAGACATTATGCGTTGTTCCCGCGATCTTCGGATTCGCGCGCACGTCCGAACGCGTGTCAACGATGTATGCGAAATCAAAATCGTCTTCGATACTTTTGCGAAAACCGTCGAACGTGCGGCTGTCAATCAAACTGCGATTCGTGACGAACGCGATCACGCCGTTCTCGTCAATCCTGTCCATCGCCCAACGATAAAAGCGCGCGTACATGTCATAGACTTTCGTTTTCTGCGCCGTCGAGTTTTTAACGAAAGTATCCTTGATGCGCCGGTCAATCTCTTTGTAGTCGCGGTTGCGATTGAAGTCGTTGAAGTTCGCCTGATTCGCGTTGTAAGGCGGGTTGCCGATGATGACGGAGATTTTGCGCTCGTTCTGCTTCTTGATGCGCGCGGCGTTTTCCGAACTGATGCCGAACATCAACTCTTGTTTGTGTTGGTAATGGAGCGCGGCAGTGTTGTCGAGCGTGTCCACGAAGCAGATGTTTTTGAACTCCTGATACGTGCCGATCTTTTGCTGATACGTGTATTCGATGTTGAGCGCGGCGATGTAGTAAGGCAGGATGGCGACTTCGTTGGCGTGAATCTCGTGCTCGAATTTGTGCGGGAGATATTGCTCCGGGATGTGCTCGATCAGTTCGGCGACGAATGTGCCCGTGCCCGTCGCCGGGTCTAAAATCTCGACGTTCCGGTCGGCGAGCGTGCGGTTGAAATGTTTTTCGAGCAGGTAATCCGTGCTCTCGATCATAAACCGCACGATCTCGTTCGGCGTATAGACCACGCCGAGACGATCCGCGCCCTTCGGGTTATAAACTTTGTAGAAATTCTCGTAGACGACCTTCAGGAATTTCTGTTTTTCGTGGTGGTCGGCGATTCCGGCCGCCGCATCCCTGATCGTGTCGTAATAGCTGCGGATGCTGCCCAGATAATTTTGCCGCACGCCGTAAGTCATAAACGTCTCGATGACGGCTTCCAATTCACGCGCGATGTTGTTGTGCCGCAGGAACTCCGCGTTGGCGAAGACGTTGGTGAAAATGTCCACGGTCAGGATGTGCTGGATCATCATCTCGCGCACATCTTCGAGCGTAATCTCCGGGTTGATTTCCGTCTGGCAATTCGCCAGAAACTCGTTGCGCTTAATGATGAAGTTTTTATTGGTGTCGGCTTCGGTTTGAATCAGGTGGCGCAGGCTCTCGACAATCGTCGGCACGTCTTCGGTAAACTTCACCAACGCCTTGTTGAACTCCTGCACCTGCGCCGGCTCAAAATTGACGAAAGCGTGCAAAATCCTTTCCAGCAGTTCCGCATCCTTCATCGAAACGCGCATCACCTGCCTGTTCTCTTGAAACAGCACGGCGGTCTCGCTATCTTCAAACAGCGTGTTCGTCAGCGGGTAGCCCTTGTTGATTTTCGCCTGAATCTCTTTATCAATATCGTCTTTGGTGTCCTTGCTTTCCCAGTAGCCGAAATCAAGACGTAAAGCGTTTTTCAAAGCGCCGTCGGGAATGATGTTTGTTCCTTTCGTGCTTTTAATCGCAATCTTCGGCACTAACATTAAATTGCGCCGCTCGGCATAAGAATTAACCAACCCGATAAAAGCGTGCTCGACGGTGGTTTCGTTGCGGCTCCCGCCGAAACGAATCGTTTCGTTGAGTTTATTGTAATAGTTATTGAGGAGTTGTTTGGACATGCAGGATTTTAGGAGGCGGCGGTGTAGTTGACCCGGAACACCCGGGCGAGCGCGTTACCTACTTTTGGAGCGCGCCGAGTTGCTGAAACATGCTCATGAAGTCGAAGTTGTTCCACGCCTCGACGATCCGGCCGTCGCGAACGCGCACGATGGCGATGCCGGTGAAGTTCACCGTCCGCTGCGTCGCGGCGAATCCGAGACCGTCGCCCGCGTGGGTGGCGCGCAGCGTGCAGCGCGCCGCCACCTTATCGCCTTCCGCCACGGTGTCTTCGACGATCACTTCGATGTCCGGGAACGCGCCGCGAAAATTGCGGAAGAACGGCTTGAAACCCGACGCCCCCCTGAGCGGCGCGCCCGTCTCGTCCGACAACCCGTAGGCGACGCCGTCCTCGGCGAACATCTCGTCGATCGCCTCCTCGCGCCCCTGGTTCCACACCTCTGCAAACCAGCGACGGATCAAAGCCTTGAGGTCTGCTGCCTGTGCGGATGGTTCGGACATAGTTTGACTCCTTATTCCGACTCAGCCCGGCGGCCACTTGAGCGGCCGCCCGCCGACGACGTGCAGGTGGAGGTGAAAAACCGACTGACCCGCGCCCGCCCCCGTGTTGATGACGGTGCGATAGCCCGACTGCGACAGGCCTTCCGCGTTGGCGACGCGCGCGGCGACGCGCAGCAGGTGGCCGAGCACGCCCTCGTCGCGCCCCGCGGCCTCGTCGAGCGAGGCCATGTGCTCGCGCGGGATGACGAGCGCGTGGACGGGCGCCTGCGGATTGATGTCGCGAAACGCCACCGCGCGCTCATCCGTGTAGATGATGTCGGCGGAAATCTCGCCCGCGACGACCTGGCAAAAGATGCAACCTTGTTCGGCCATAAGTTAAATGATTAAGTGGGAACGTGAAAGGGTTAAATTCGCATCTGCTCCTGATGAAGGCTAGACATCGCCGTCGCTATGCGGGAGCGGCGGTTTGTTTTCTTTCGTGATTCTGATGAGGAATCGGAGTGCTTCGTTCACCGCTTCGGAATCAGGGAATATCTCTGCCACATCAGGTTCTAAACGAATCACCGCACCGCCGAAGCTCTTGCGCCCCACCCCGACTCTCCGCACGCGCAAACTCCGCAGATCATATTCCGGCCTCAACTCGTCCTCCGCTTCCCTCTCAACTCTCTTCATAAGCTTCTCGCTCCGCGCGTGTTACTTCCCTGACGCTAATCAAACGGATAAGTTGGCAGCAGCTTTGCTTTCATCCCACTCAAATTCCATGAGTGCTCAGTTTTCTCCGGCAACTACAGCGCTCCGACTTCCGCGATGGGCGGCAGGCTCGCCGTCACCGAATCGCGGAGGCGTTCGATCTGCGCGCCGACGCTGCGCAGTTTGTCCTCGATCTTTTCGTAGCCGCGATCAATGTGATAGACGCGCTCGATGATCGTCTCGCCTTCGGCCACGAGTCCGGCGAGGACGAGCGAGGCGGAGGCGCGCAAGTCCGACGCCTGCACGCGCGCGCCCGCGAGCTTCGCCGCGCCTTCAACGACGGCCGTGCGCCCGTCAATCGCGATGCGCGCGCCCATCCGTTGCATCTCGGAGGCGTGCATGAAGCGGTTCTCGAAGATCGTCTCGGTGATGCGGCTGTGCCCCTCGGCCTGCGTCATCAAGGTCATGTACTGCGCCTGCATGTCGGTGGGAAAACGCGGGTGCGGCTCGGTCGTGATGTCCGAGGCGCGCAGCCCTCGCGCGGAGCGACGCACGTGCAGCGTGCTCTGGTTGACCTCTTCAATTTCGACGCCCGCCTCGCGCAGTTTGGCGATGACCGTGGCGGAGTGTTCCGGCATGCAATCTTTCAATTCCAATTCGCCGTTCGTGATCGCGGCGGCGATGAGGAACGTGCCCGTCTCGATGCGGTCGGGGATGATGGTGTGCTCCGCCGCGCCGAGCATCTCGACGCCTTCGATCGTGATCCGGGGCGTGCCCGCGCCGCGCACGCGCGCGCCCATGCGGTTCAGGAGTTCGGCGAGGTCGGCCACTTCGGGTTCGCACGCGGCGTTGTTCAAAATCGTCGTGCCGGAGGCGAGCGTGGCGGCCATCAACAGATTCTCCGTGCCCGTCACGGTCACTTTGTCGAAGTTGACCGTCGCGCCGACGAGGCGGCCGCCGCGCGGCGCGCGCGCCACGACGTAACCGGCTTCGAGCGACACGTCCGCGCCGAGTTGTTTCAAACTCTCCAGGTGCAGGTCGATGGGGCGCGAGCCGATGGCGCAGCCGCCCGGCAAAGAAACTTTCGCCTTGCCGAAGCGCGCGATGAGCGGCCCCAGCACGAGCACGGAGGCGCGCATCGTCTTGACGAGATCGTAGGGCGCTTCAAACAACTCGATGTGGGCGGCGGTGATCTTGTGCGTGCGCAGTTCGGGCGTCAGCACGTGCGCGCCGAGGTCTTCGAGCAGGCGTCGCTGCGTGATGATGTCGCGCACGTAAGGCACGTTGTGCAGCGTGACGCTCTCGCCCGTCAGGAGCGCGGCGGCCATACACGGCAGGGCGGAATTCTTCGCCCCGCTCACGTTGATGCGACCGCGCAGCGCGCGCCCGCCGGTGATGCGAAATTTATCCATATAGTTATAGAGGTCAGAGGTTGGAGGTGAGAGGTCGGCAAGAATCAGTTTTCACTGACCTCTAAACCCCTGACTTCCGGCCTCTGCTTTTGAGCGGAGTTTAGCACGACGACCGGACGGCGACTAGATGGCGGCTTGAAGTTTCATCCGCTCCCGCGCCGCCGCCGGAGGACGACGACGCGAGGGATGCCCTGGAGGTCGCGCCGGATGTCGAGCAGCGTCCAGACGTTTCCGTCAACGAGGCGCGCGACCGTTTCGTGCTGTTCGTAACCGATCTCCAGGAGGAGATGGCCGCCCGCGTCGAGAAAGCGCGGTGCTCCGGCGATGAGGCGGCGAATGACGGAGAGGCCGTCGCCGCCGGGCGTGAGCGCGACGCGCGGTTCGTGCTCGCGCACTTCGCGTTGCAGGTGCGGGATGTCGCTTTCGGCGATGTAAGGCGGGTTGGACGTGATCAGGTTGAACGTCGCGCCGGGCTGTGTGGCGGCGAGCGCGTCGAAGCAATCGGAGACGAGAAGCGTGAGGCGCGACTCTACGGCGTGGCGCGCGGCGTTGCGTGCGGCCACGGCGAGCGCGTGGGGCGAGATGTCGAGGCCGCAGGCGCGCGCGTCGCCGCGTTCGTGCAGCAGCGCGACGGGGATGCAGCCCGAACCCGTGCCGACATCGCAGAGGCGCGGCGCGGCTCCGCCGTCGCGCAAAAGTTCGAGCGCGCTCTCAACCAGCAACTCGGTTTCGGGGCGCGGGATGAGCACCGCCGGGTTGACTTCAAAATCGAGTCCGTAAAACTCCTGACGCCCCGTGATGTACTGCACGGGTTCGCCCGCCGCGCGACGGTTGACGCGCTCGTGAAAGAGCGCGAGGGCGGAGAGTTCGAGTTCGTCGTCGGAGTGCGCGATGAGAAAGGCGTGGTCGCGCGCGAGCGTGTCGGCGAGGAGCGCGCGGGCGTCGGGGCGGGCGTCGGCGATGCCCGCCGCGCGCAAACTGGCGGAGGCTTCCGTTAAAGCCTCGCGGATATTCCTGCTGCCGTGCGGTTGCTCGCTCATCTCGGTTGTGCTGTATAATACGCCGCACATCAAGCAAGATGACAATCCAACGAAAGGGGCGCGCCGGCGACGGTCGCAGTCTATTCGCCGTGTCAACGGTTGCGGTCGCGCGGACGCCCTCGCACTAAGGGGAGGTCTCAGCATGAGAGAGTCGGAATTGCACATCAAGGGCATGCACTGCGAGTCGTGCGCGGTGGATATCAAAGAGACGTTGGAGACGACCGCCGGCGTCTTTCGCGCCGATGTCACCTACGGCGGCAAAACCGCCAACGTCGCTTACGACGACGCGGTCGTGCAGGAAACAACGCTCATCAAGAAGATTCAGGATTTGGGTTACGACGCGACCGTCGGCGACGGTTCGCAATCGTCGGAAGCCACAGCATAAAAAGCGAAAAGGGGAATCTACATGGAAGAGAAAAACGAGCAGGCGGTTGACGACCGGGGGACGAGCGAAACGGGCGGCCGCGAGATTTTGAAGCGGCTGCGCGATCAGGGATTCGAGTCGGACGACGAGCGTTTGGCCGTCGCGCTCGGTCGCCCCGTCGAAGAGGTGCAGGGCTGGATGACGGGCGACCCGGACGAACCCGTGGACGACGACATCGTGATGAAGGCGCGCGGCATCGCCAAAGAGCGCGGCATCGAGATTTAGTAAAACTCGTCAATCGTGAATGGTCAAAAGCCGTCGATCGTGAAGCGTCAATCGTGAATAGCTCAAAGCAGCTTTCAGCTATTCACGATTGACGCTTCACGATTTTCGGGAACGCGCGCAGCATTCGCACTATCTGATCAATACAACGAAGCGAATTCGTTTCTCCCGTAGCCTGAGCGAACCCCCAGCCCAATAAGCTGGGGGTTCAATCGTTAGAGGGCAGGGTTAAACAAGGTTAGTCCAAAAGCGAGGAGACCGCGAGCGATGAGCGCACTGACGAAATGCCTGCTGCTATTTGTGCTGAACTGGCTCGACGCACAGTTGACCATCGTGTGGGTGCGCAACGGTCTGGCGACGGAAGGCAACGGCCTGATGGCCTATTTGCTCGACGCGGGCAACGCCCCTTTTCTCGCCACCAAGTTGCTCGTCGGCGCGGGCGTCGCGTTCATCCTCTATCGCTGGTCGCACCTGGCGGTCGCGCGCCGCGGCCTGCGGCTGGTGCTCGGCCTCTACTGCGCGCTGATGTTCGTCCACGCCGCCACGGGCATCGCCGCTCTCGGCTGGCCGCGGACGGATGCCGCCATCGCCTATCTCGTCAGCCTGCCGGACGCCCTGCTCGCCATGCTGTTTTAGAGTTTCCAAAAATTCGGACGCAGCCCTCCGCTTTTTCGCGTCGTCCTCTCCCGCCCGCGCGCCCCATGAGGCGCAAACCTTCGCACCCATTTCCGCGTATCAACTTTTGTCGCCGCCCGGCCGCGCCTTCTTCTACGGCCTGCCCGCGCGCCGCGACGCGCAACGGCGACTCCGCCGCGCGCATCTTACCAAGGCTGTAGCTGTTCGTCATGTTTTTTGTCATCTTTAGAGGGAACAGATTATGTATCGAATTTCCGCGCGCCAAATCCTGCTGATCGCCTTTACGTCGGCCTTCATCGCCGCCGGCGTCGTCTTCGTTTTCGGACGCTACGGCGGCCGCCTGCTCGAACCGAGCGGCAGCGCGTCGCTCTCGGAGGGCGTGCCCGCCGGTATCACCAACCCGTCCTACGCCACCGACGAGCAGAACAACATCGAGGTCTACAAGGCCATCTCGCCGGGCGTGGTCTTCATCACCTCGACCTCCTTCGGCAACGACTTCTGGGACGCGGGCGAGCGCAGCGGGTCGGGTTCGGGCTTCGTCATCGACGCACAGGGGCACATCCTGACGAACTACCACGTGATCGAAGGCGCGCAGCGTTTGAACGTTAGTCTGGGCGGCGACAAGTCTTACCCGGCGACGAAGGTGGGCGAAGACCCCGACACGGACTTGGCCGTGATCAAGATCGACGCGCCGCGCGACGCGCTGACGGTCGTGCCCTTCGGCGACTCGGACACGCTCGTCGTGGGGCAGAAGGTGTTAGCCATCGGCAATCCGTTCGGGTTCACGCGCACGCTCACCACCGGCGTCATCAGCGGTTTGCAACGCCCCATCCGCGCGCGCAACAACCGCCAGATTGAAGGCGCGATCCAGACGGACGCCTCCATCAACCCCGGCAACTCCGGCGGCCCGCTCCTCGATTCGAGCGGCCGCGTGATCGGCATCAACTCGCAAATCCTCTCGCCCGCAGGCGGCTCGGTCGGCGTCGGCTTCGCCGTCCCGGCGAGCATCGCGAAGCGGGTCGTGCCGCAACTGATCAAGAACGGCGCGGTCGTCCGCCCGAAACTCGGCATCGTTCCGTTCAACGTGCGCAATCTGCAAATTCGCCTGCCCGTGTCGGAGGGCGTTGGCATCTATCAGGTCTACCCGAACAGTTCGGCGTCGGCCGCGGGGCTGCGCGGTCTGGAACAGACGCCGGACGGCGACGTGGCTCTCGGCGACATCATCATCAGCATTGACGGCGAGAAAGTGAACAACGGCGACGACCTCTTCCGCATTCTAGACAAGCGCCAGTTCAACGACGTGGTGCAGGTGGAAGTGTTCCGCGACAGCGGACGCGTCAAAGTTCCCGTGCGCCTGTTGCCCGAACGGCGCGGCGGCGCGCTCAGAAGATAACAAAGCGGAGGTTAGAGGTTAGAGGTTAGAGGTCAGAGATCAGCGAAAGACCGGAGCGTTTTCACTAACCTCTAATCTCTGACCTCCAGCCTCTGTTTTATGGATCACTTCGTCAACCAAGGCTACGGCTGGACGTGCCGCCATTGCCAGACGGAAGAAACGCCGCCGCGCGCGCCTGAAACGGGCGCGCGCGGCCGTTTTTTCAGCGAGGGCGAAGCGGAGGAACGCGAGCCGAAACTCTCCACGGCCGCACGCGCTCGCTGGCGCGACGATTCACGCCGCGTGCTCGTTTGTCCGCGTTGCGGTGTCGAAGAGAAGATCGGCGAGCAAGCCTGAGCCGGTCACGTGTCGCTTCTTCAAGGGCAAAGCCTCGCCCCGTTACCCTTCAACAATTTCACTTCACTAAAGCGCAATCGTTCTTTTTGTTTCCGGCGCGTGCGAGGATGAGCGTGTGCCCGCCGTCGCCTTCGGGGATGAACTCCGTGCGGCAAATCTCGAATCCGCTCGCGGCCAGCCACGCCCTGTAAGTCTCCGCGTCGGCGTGGCTCCAGGCCATCAACGCGTCCGGCACGCCGAGCCAGTTCTCTTCCGTTCCCGTCCAAGCCCTGCTCCCGACCGTTCCGAGAAAATAGCCGCCCGGTCGCAGCCAGCCGCGTATTCTCTCGAACAGCGCGGGCTGCTCGCGGAGCGGCAGGTGGATGACCGCATAGAAAGAGAGGACGGCGGCGAAACTCGCCGGAGGGAAATTTACCTCAGCCATATCCGCGCGGATGAATCGCGCCTGCGGCACGAGACGCCGCGCGCGCTCGATCTGCACGGGCGAGATGTCCACGCCGGTAACGTCGAACTTCGCGCAGAGCGTTTGCGCGACGGGCAGGCCGCAGCCGCAGCCGAGGTCGAGCACGGGAGCGCGAGCGGGCAGGAGCGCGGACAGCTCCGCGAGCCACGCGTCGTAGTTTGCGAGATCATCCGCGCCCGCGCCGCCGTCGTCGCGGTAAGCGTAAGAGACTTTATCGTAGCCGCGCCTGACGATCTCCTTCTGCTTCGACACGCTCTCACCTCCGGCACGCTCTCCCTTTGCCGCTTCGTTCACGCGCTCAACAGACGCCGCAACTCGGCGATGCGCGTTTCGGGCGCGCCGAAGCGTTCGCGATAATCCTCGATGCTGCGGCGGATCACTTCCGACGCGTCTTCGCGGTTGTAGACTTCCGCGATCTCGACGCGGCGCGGGGCTTCCTGCGGCAGTTGCTTGTAGCTCAGAAAGTAATGTTGCAGCCGGTCGATCAGTCCGCGCGGCGCGTCGGCGATGTCGTTGAGGTGGCCGTAGGTCACGTCGTCGTTAAGGACGGCGATGATCTTGTCGTCGGCCTCGTTGCCGTCGATCATGCGCAGGCCGCCGATGGGGCGCGCGCGGACGAAGAAGTCGCCGTGGGCGGCGGGACGTTCCGTGAGCACGCAGATGTCGAGCGGGTCGCCGTCGCCGCGAATCCCCGTGCGGCCGACGCGCGTTTCGCAGAGCGCGGCCACCGACGCGCCGCAGTAAGTTTGCGGGATGAACCCGTAGGGCGTCGGGCACATCGAGGAGAAACGCTGCGGGCGATCGACGCGGAGGTGTCCCGAAGGCTTATCGAGTTCGTACTTGACGGCGTCGGTCGGCACGATCTCGATGTAGGCGTTGACGCCCGCGGGCGCGTCCACGCCGGGCGCGACGCCGTGCCAGGGGTGCGCCTGAAAAAGTTTCGCCAGCAGCTCGTGCAATGCTTCGTCGTTTGTCGGCATGGATGCAATCCTCGATTTGCGCGACGGCGCGGCTCGTTCGCTATGCTAAAATTCGTCTCCGCGCGCCTGAATGTTTCGACGGATTATCAGGCCGACGCCCTGCGCGTGTCCAACGCGCCGCGCGCACGGCGAACGACTTCGACTCAGGAAACTTTTCATGTCGGCCACGACCACGACCAACCAGACGACCGTGATCCCGACGCCTTCCGGGGCGCGCTCTCGCGTTCTCTCGATGCGCTGGATCATCGGCGCGCGCGATGATCTTGTGTGGTTCATCGGGTCGGTTGCGTCGAGCTACGCGCTCTACGCGCTCTACGTGGGCGGCCTTGTGCCGCTCGTGCCGATGGTGGCGGCGTGGGCGATTTTGATCGACGCGCCGCACGTCTTCGGCACGTTCTCGCGCACCTACTTCGACCGCGAGGAGCGACGCGAGCGCGGCCGCCTGCTCTGGTGGTCGCTTCTGTTCTTCGCCGTCGGCCCCGTGATGGTCGTCGCCGGACTCGGCCTCGTCTTCTTCTTCCTCGCCGCGCTCTGGGCTTACTATCATCTCGTCAAACAGCACTACGGCTTCATGGTGCTCTATAAAAAGAAGAACGCCGATCTCGCGCCCATCGACAACGCGCTCGACCGCTTCCTGCTCCTGCTCGCGCTCACCTACCCCTTCGTCGCCTTCGTCGCGCACGACCCGCAAGCGTTGGCGCGCGTCCCCGCACGCTTGGCGGGCGCGCTCGTTTACCTCGAAACGTCGCTGCTCGCGGCAACGGTCGGCGTCGCCGTCGTCTGGATGCTCCGGCAGTTGCAGCGCGCCGTCCGAAGGCAGCCGCTCGACGTGCCGAAGTATCTGCTGCTCGCCGCCTGCGTGCCGATGCACTGGCTCGTGCTGCTCACGCCGATGCCGCACAAGCCCATCGCCATCGTGGCGATCCTCACGGTCTATCACAACCTGCAATACCACCGCCTCATCTGGTTTCATAACCGGAAGTACGCGCAGGGCGCGGAGGCGCGCACGCGTCACGGCGCGGCCGAACTGATCAGCCGACGCGTCGTTTATTACGTCGCCTTCGGCGTCCTCTTCGGCCTCTGGTATCAACTGCCGCGCCAGTATGTCTCACACACGAGCGGGCAGGGCGCGCAGCTCACGCAACTCGTCGCCGCCTTCTTCTGGGGCTACGCCTTCATCCACTATTACCTCGACTCGAAAATCTGGCGCGTCCGCCGCGACCCTTCCGTCGGCAAAGCGTTGCGCATGGACTGACGGCTCGTGGATCGTGCGAAAGCCGTGAAGCGTGAATCGAGACAACCGTCTTCTTCGATTCACGCTTCTTCGATTCACGACTCACGAGTTTTCTCACACCATTCGCGCGTCGCGGCGTGGCGGTAGTCGAACAGTTTTTCGAGGCGCGGGATGATGAGGAAGGGCGCGACGAGACGGCCGAGAAGATGGAACGGCGGTTCGTATTCGATCTCGTCCCGGAGGAGCGCGCCGTCCGCGTGCGGCGCGATGAGGTGGCGGTGACGCCAGAAGCGGAAAGGCCCTGTAACCTGCACGTCTTCAAACATGCGCGGCGGATCGTAGGCCGTGTGACGCGCGACCCAACGCGCCGGGATGAGGCCGAGAATGCGCGTCTCAATGATGGCCTCCGAGCCGATCTCGGAAATCTTCGCCATTCGGATCACGCGCGAGGATTCCCACGGCGGCGTGAGGCGCGCGAGCGCGTCCGGTAGTTCGTGAAAGGCGAAGACGCGCTCCGGCGCGGCGGCGATGACGCTCTCCCTGACGAACACGCGGCGGCGGCGACTCATCTACTTCCCCTCCCCGGCTTCAATTCTCCGCACAAAAAAGTTAGAGGCCGTTCATCCGCGCGCAAACAATTCGCGCGAAGATTCGTGTCGGTAAACCAATGAACATGTCGGAAACATACTTGCCGCAGAACGCGTCGCAGTGGATCGGTCTGGCGTGCGCCGTCGCCGTCTGCTTCGCCGCCGCGGGCATCGGTTCACTCTATACCACCCCGGCCATCCCGGTGTGGTACGCCTCGCTCCGAAAGCCCGCGTGGACTCCGCCCGCGTGGGTGTTCGCCCCCGTCTGGACGCTGCTCTACCTGTCGATGGCCGTCGCGGTCTGGCTCGTCTGGCGCGAGCGCGGCTTCGATGCCCTCGCGCGGCTCCCGCTCATCCTCTTCGCCGTCCAACTCGTCCTCAACGCGCTCTGGTCGGTCGTCTTCTTCGGCTGGCGGCGACCCGACCTCGCGCTCGTCGAAATCTTCTTCCTCTGGGCGGCCATCTTCGCCACGCTGCTCGCGTTCCGCCGCGTCTCGCCCACGGCCGGGTGGCTCATGTGGCCTTACCTCCTGTGGGTCACGCTCGCGGGCTTCCTCAATCTCGCCATCTGGAAATTGAATAGGTAGTCAGTTGTCAGTTGTTCAAGACAGTCTTTAGCAACTTGCGTGAGAGCCACGTGCAACTGACAACTGACGACTGACTACGGACAGCCGCCTAATCTTCGTCGTGTTCCTGGCCGTCGTAGTGCATGACGACCCGTTCGCCGTCGGCGGTGGTTTCGAGGTGGACGGGGCGGCCCCAGAGGCGTTGGACGTGTTCGAGCACTTTGCGCGCGTAGTTTGAATCGAGTTCCGCGCCTTCATAGTGGTGCTTGAGGTAGAGTTCGCGGTTGCGTTTGTAGTCGCCGTCGGCGACGACGATGTAGGGGAAGCCGAAGTTGGTCATGTTCGAGACGAGTTGATCGCGCACGCGCTCCCAACGCTTCTCCGTCACCGTCCATTCTTCTTCCTCGACGAGTTCGTAGACGAACAAGTCCAACTCCTCGCACAAGTCTTCGGTCAGGTAATTGCGCAGGAACGACACGTCGTTATCCAGTTCGCGCACCTCGAAAATCTTCTCGCGCCCCTCGCCACCACGCCGACCCAACTTCTCGCGCTCCTCGGCCGTCGGGTTGTCCCAACGCTTTTCGATGTCTTCGAGAATCTTGTAGCCCAGATAATAGGGATTCAACTGTCCCTTCTGCGGCGAGACGACGCCCGCGTGCAGTTCGGCGAACTCGATGGATTCCGTGTCGGTCAAATCAAGCTCGCGCATGATGCGCGAATGCCAGTATGACGCCCACCCTTCGTTCATCACCTTCGTCTGCATCTGCGGCACGAAGTATTCCATCTCTTCGTGGATCATCGCCATCGCATCGCGCTGCCAGTCCGTGAGGGTGGGCGAGTTGCGCATGATGTAATAGACGAGGTCTTTTTCGGGGACGCGTTCGCCGCGCGGGATTTCGCGCGCCGGGGCGACCGGGGGCGGCGCGGCCGGTTCGCCGAGATTCCAGAGGTCGTCGTAGCGGCCTTCCTTCGGCCGCCCGGCGCGCTCTTGTTCCGGGTCTTGCGGCGGGCGTTCCTGCCTGATGAAAAAGTTCGGGTCGATGTGTTCCTCGATGGAGAGCACGCTATCGAGAAACTCCTCGACCGTTTTGCGCCCGTACTTGAACTCATACGCGCTCATGCGCCCGGCGTGCGATGAGACGGATTCGACCATGCGCCGGTTGGTCTTCGAGAAGTAGACGTTGTGCTTGAAGAAGTCCACGTGGCCGAGCACGTGCGCCATCACGAGTTTGTTCTGGATGGGGCTGTTGGTTTCCAGCAAGAAGCCGTAGGACGGGTTGGTGTTGATGACCACTTCGTAAATCTTCGACAGGCCGAAGTCGTACATGGTCTTCATGCGGTGGTAGGCTTTGCCGAACGTCCAGTGCGAGTAGCGGCCGGGCAGGGCGTAGGAACCGATCTCGTACATCACGGTCGCGGGCACGATCTCGAAGCGCGTGGGGAAGGGGTCGAGACCGAAGCGCGCGGCGATCTCCCAAATTTGTTCGAGCGTGCGTTCGAGGTCTTTGATTTCGCGATCGTCTGCCATAATTCTTTGCTACCTTCACGCGGCGGGCGCAGTAGTTGCGGCGGCGGCGCGCCTCAGGCTTCCACGCCGCGCTGCCCGAAAAACTGCTTGAGCGCGGGATAGACATCCTCGCGTTCATCGATTCGCACGCCGACGAAGCGTTCCTTGCGATGCAGGCGATCCTTGAAGATGGACAGGAGCGCGCCCGACGAACGGCGGTAGCCGCTCGTGCCTTCCTCGCCGATCTCGCCATAGCCGAACAGGTTGCACGTGCGGATCAACTCGTCGGCCAGGCGCACGGCCTCTTCATTGTCCGAGTAGTAGTTGTCGCCGTCGGAGAAGTGAAACGGGTAGACGTTCCAGTCGCGCGGGTTGTAACGCGACTCGATGATCTCCAACGCCAGTTGATACGCCGAAGAGACGACCGTGCCGCCCGATTCGCCCTGCGTGAAGAACTGTTCCTCCGTCACTTCCTTCGCCTCCGTGTGGTGCGAGATGAAGACGATCTCCACGTTGTCGTACTTCGTGCGCAGGAAACGCACCATCCAGAAGAAGAAGGAGCGCGCGATGTACTTTTTGAACTCGCCCATCGAACCCGACACGTCCATCAACGCGAGCACCACGGCGTTCGACTCGTAGCGGTGCGATTCCTGCCAACTCTTAAAACGCAAATCCTCTTTCTTGACGTTGCCGAAGCGCGCCCCCTTCGACGTGCGCGCGTTGCGTTTGATGTTCTCCATGATGAGCCGCCGCTTGTCGAGATTCGCCATCACGCCCGTGCGGCGGATTTCGTCGAAGCGCGTCGTCTTGGCGGGCACGGCCTGCTTCGCTTTCTCTTCGAGGAAGGGCAGTTGCAGGTCTTCGAAGATGAGCGCGGCGAGTTCGTCCAGATTGACTTCGGCCTCGTAATATTCGCCGCCCGCGTCCTTCCCGGCCGCGCCGCTTCCCTTGCCCGTCCCCTGTGCCTCCTCGCGCCCGAGCACGTCGCCGACGCGCGTTTTGCCGTCGCCCTGCCCGACGTGCCTGCGCTTGCGGTGGTCGAAACGAAACTTGTACTCGTCGAGCGAGCGGATGGGAACCTTCACGCTGCGCTTGCCGTCGGACATGATGATCGCCTCGTTGGAAACGATGGAGCCGAGGTTCTTTTTGATCGCCTCTTTGACGCGATCCTTGTGCCGCTCCTGATCGATGATGCCCTTGCGCTGCAAAGACCAATCGTTGCGCTGTACAGACATGACGGGTAAAACTCCTCTCGAAACGCGCCTTCCTCAAACTACGCCCGGCTCCGCGCCGCGGCAAAACTCCGCGACGAGCGAGACGAATTCCGCCGGGCGTTCCTCCTGCGGCAGGTGCCCGCACTCGGCGAACACGAACAGGCGCGAGCGGGCGATCAACTCGTGCAGGCGTCGGCCGTGGCGCAGCGGCACGTCGCGGTCGTCTGCGCCCCACACGAGCAGGGTCGGTTGTGTGATGCGGGCGGCTTCCCGTTCGATGCGCGTTGCGCGCCAATTGCGGAGCGTGCGCAGGATGGCGCGATGCGTGGCCGCCGCGCGCAGCGGACGCTGGTGCGCCGCGATGCGCACGCTGTCGAGCAGGTAGCCGTTCGCGGCCGCGTCAGCCGCCCGCCGGCGATTCTTCATAAACCGCCGCGCGTCGAGCAAAACGGGAGCGAGCAGTTCGCCCATCACGGGCGTCGCGGCGAGGCGCAACACAGGCCGCCGGGTGATTTCGTCGTTAGACACCGCGCCGACGAGCACCAGACGCTCGACGCGCTCCGCGGCATCCAACGCGCACACGGCCGCAATCGCGCCGCCGTAGGAACTGCCCACGAGCGTGGCGCGCCCGATGCCGAGCGCGTCCATCAGCCCGACGAGGATGCGCGCCTGCGCCTCAATCGTGTACTCGCCGCTCCCCGGTTTGCCCGAAAATCCGAAGCCCACGAGGTCAGGCGTGACGACGCGAAATCCCGCTTCCGCCAAAGGCACGAGCGCGTCCTTCCACACGAAGTTCGACGCGCAGAAACCGTGTATCAACAGGAGCGCGGGCGCGCACGCCTCGCCCGCCTCCTGATAATGCACGCGCACGCCTTCGATCTCGACGAAACGCGAACGCTCCGCGTGGTGCAGACGCTCGCGTTGCTCGCCCCACTCCACATCCTCGGGGCGCGTCCATAACTTCAACGCCAGCGCGCCGCCCGCCGCCGCCACCGTCGCCCCGCCGATCCAGTAACGTTTCTTCATCGTTTCGTATCGCCCGCGTCACCGTTGCGCCTCTCACTAATGAGCCGCTCCACAACGTTGACCAGGGCGTTGAGCCGCTCGTCGGTCTCAGCCATCTGTTTGTCAGTCCGCGACTGTGCTTCAGCCTGCGCCGCCGCCTGTGCCGCCTGCGCCTGCGCCTGCGCCGCCTGCACTTCGGCCAGCGACTTGATTTCCCCTTCGTGGATTTCGGCTATCGCGAGCAGCGCACGGATACCTTCTTCGGTGCGCCCCCATCTCCGCTCCCACTTCTCGTCGGCCTGTGCCTGCGCCTCGCGCATTTGCTGCATGTCGGCGGTAAACTGCGCCTGCTGCTCCAGAATGAACTTCATGGTGCGCTGATTCTCTTCATCCCTTCGGCGGGACTCGTCATCTTCCAGACTCATTTATCAGACCATCCTTCCGTTGAAGTTTTTATTCCCAACAAGCAAGTGCGACGCCCGCACCGATCAAAATCGAAAAGCGCGGGCGTGAAAAGTTTCCTGTCTGTCATCGCGCTCGCTCCGCCGGTCAGCGCGAGAGCAGCGTGCCGACGTAGGTGAGGAGTTCGTTGGCGCAGACGGGGCAGTAGCCGCCGTCTTTGATGAGGCGGTCAACCACCTCGTTGATGCGGCGCAGTTGGTCGGGGTCGGGCGTGCGGGAAGAGGTCGTGATCTTCACCACGTCTTTGAGGTCGGCGAAAATCTTCTTCTCGATGGCCTCTTTAAGACGCTCGTGCGAGGTGTATTCGAACTGCTTGCCCTTGCGGCTGAAGGACGAGATGCGGATCAGTATCTCCTGCCGGAAAGTGTTCTTGGCGTTGTCGGAGACGCCGATCTGTTCTTCGATAGAGCGCATCAACTGTTCGTCCGGCTCCATCTCTTCCTCGGTGATCGGGTCTTTGATGCGTTCCTTGTTGCAGTAGGCTTCGACGTTGTCGAGATAGTTGTTGCAGATGGTGCGCGCCATCTCCTCGAACGAGTAGACGAAGGCGCGCTGCACCTCGATCTTCGCCAGTTCGTCGTACTCCTTGCGCGAGGCGGAGATGAGATTGAGATAGCGTTCGCGCTGCTCCGGGTTGATGCCGGTGTGCTGCTCGAAGCCGTCTTTGATGGCGCGCAGGGCGTCGATCGGGTTGATGCAGGTGACGCCGTCGCGGACGAGCGCGCCCGAGAGGCGATTGATGATGTAGCGCGGAGAGATGCCGTCCATGCCTTCGCGCGCGGTATCCTCGCGCAGTTCGCGCACGTCCTTCGACTTGTAGCCTTCCACGTCCTCGCCGTCGTAGAGTTTCATCTTCTTGACGACATCGACGCCCGCGCGCTTCGGTTCTTCGAGGCGGGTCATGACGGCGAACATGGCCGCCACCCTGAGCGTGTTCGGCGCGATGTGGACGTTGCGCAAAACTTCCGACTGGTTCAAGAGTTTCCCGTAGATGCGCTCCTCCTGCGAGACGCGTAAGTTGTAGGGCACGCGCACGAGGATGATGCGATCCTGCAAGGCTTCCGATTTACGGTTGCCCGCGAAACTGACGTACTCGTTTTCGTTCGAATGCGAGAGGATCACTTCGTCGGCGTAGATCATGGCGAAGCGGCCGGTCTTGATGTTCTGCTCCTGCGAGAGCGTCAACAGCGAATAGAGAAACTTCTCGTCGCACTTGAGCATCTCGATGAACTCCATCACGCCGCGATTGGCGATGTTGAGTTCGCCGTCGAAGCGGTAGGCGCGCGGGTCGGATTCGACGCCGACCTCGCCGATGGTCGAGAGATCTATAGAGCCGGTCAGTTCGGTGATGTCCTGGGATTTCGGATCGGACGGCGAGAACGTGCCGATGCCGACGCGCTCCTTCTCCGAGAAGAGAACGCGCTGGACGCGCACGTCTTCGTGGCGGCCGCCGTAAGTGTGTTCGAGCGCATAGCGGCATTGCGGGCAGAGGTCGCCTTCGATGTAGATGCCGTAATGCTTTTCGATCTCGGCGCGGAGTTCGTTGGGGATGAGGTGCAGCGGCTCCTCGTGCATCGGGCAGTCTTTGATGGCGTAGAGCGCGCCCGCCTCGGTGCGCGTGTAGTCTTCGAGGCCGCGCTTGAGCATCGTGACGATGGTTGACTTGCCGCCGCCGACCGGCCCCATCAAAAGCAGGATGCGCTTGCGGACTTCGAGGCGTTGCGCCGCCGACTTGAAGTATTCGACGATGCGTGCGAGCGGTTCCTCGATGCCGTAGAGTTCCTCGGCGAAGAACTTATAGCGCGCCACCTCGTCGCGCGTGCCCTCGTTGAGTTTCTCGATGCCGGCGGCGTGAACCATGTCGTTGACGCGCGCGTGGGAGAGTTGGGCGAGTCTGGGGTTTTGAGAAACCAGCTCGAAGTAGTCGCGGAAAGACCCTTCCCAGTGGAGGGCTTCGCGCTCGCGGCGCAAGTCTTCGAGCCGTTCGCTGATGTTGAATTTGTATTTGCCATCCTGCTCTTCGTGCATAGCCTTGATACCTCTAAAACGGCTTCGCGCGCGTGGACGGCGTGGGGAAGTCACGCCCTTCCGTGCTCATGCGGGCGGCTCACAACCGGAGAGTCTTCGCTTCATCGAACCGCTGCTGCCGGGGTTGCGAGTCGCGTTGATATTAGGACAAGTCTCGATGCAACAAGCGGGAACGTGCGCGGGTTAGCGTGCCCTGTCTGCGCCGTCGAGTCTTGAGGATTCCTATTAGGACTTTATTGTCAAACGAGAACGACGGGCGGGACGTGCGATTTTTCGCGACCTCTAACTTCCGCCGCTTGCGGCGATTATAACACAGCGCCGGGGGCTGGAAATCAACGCTTATTTTTCGCCGTCCACGTCGAGCATCACACGCGGCTGCAACCGCCCGCGCGCCGCATCGTACACGCCGACGGCGATCAGTTTGCCCGCCGCATCGCGCATCCGCACGCGCTCGCCCTCCCGCCACGTCGAGCCGGATTCATCGGGGCTGCGCACCGCCGCGCCATGACGCGCCCGCCGCGCCTCTTCGGCCGTTAGATGCACGAAAGGCAACTCGGGGAGGGTCGCGTCCGGCGCGATGAGAAGTTTGTCCGCGCCGCCCGCCTCCGCGCGTTCCGCCAGAGCTTCGAGCGTGACGGCCTCCGCGAGACGAAACGCGCCCGCGCGCGTGCGGCGCAACGCGGCGAGGTGCGCGCCCGCGCCGAGCTGCGCGCCGAGGTCTTCGGCCAGCACGCGGATATACGTTCCCGCCGAACAGACGACCCGCACGCGCAGGTCGCAAGTGCCGTCCGCGTTCTCGCGCCGCCACGCGTCGTCCGCCCGCCCCGCCGCGCTGTCCGCCCGCCGCGCCGCGTCGTCCGCCTCCAACATTTCCAATACGCTAATACGAACGCCGACCGCCGCGCGTTCGACTTCGACGCCGCGCCGCGCCAACTCATACAACTTTTGCCCCCGCACCTTCTTCGCCGAGTACATCGGCGGCACCTGCGCGCTCTCCCCGCGCAAGCTCTCAAGCGCAAGCTCAACCTCTTCCCTCTCCCACTCCGCGCACGGCCGCACGGCCTTCGCGGCCTCGCCCGCCGCATCTTCCGCCAGCGGCGATGACGACTCGCGCCGCGCGCCCGTCAGGTCGCCCGTCTCCGTCGCATATCCGAACCGCACGAGCGCGTCATACTCCTTCTCCGCCCCGGAGAGGAATTGCGCGAGCCGCGTCGCCCGGCCGACCAGCACGACCAGCACGCCCGTGGCGAACGGGTCGAGCGTCCCCGTGTGCCCCACGCGCCGTTCTCCGAGCACGCGCCGCACGCGCGCCACCACGTCGTGCGAAGTCCACCCCACCGGCTTGTCTATGATGAGTGCGCCGTCCATTCGCGTAAGGGTAAAGGGAAAAGGGAAAAGGGGAAAGGTGCGGAAGCATGTCTCGCTTCACTGAATCATGTCTCAATTCTTCGCGGCGGCGTTAATTCTTCTCCTTTACCCTTTTCCCCTTACCCTTACTCCGTTTCGCTTTACCCTTTTCCCCTTCCCCTATGTTTTAATTCTCTCATGCGCAGGCCGAGACGGAGAGCTAATGTGAGAGACATCAACGAGACGGAGGACAAGCCGAAACGTCCCATCGACCCGGAACGCTCACGCACGCGCACGCTCCAACGCGCCGTCAAACTGCTGGCCGCCAAGCCGCGCTCCGTCGCCGAACTGCGCGAACGCCTCCTCGAAAAAGATTGGACGACCGAAGAGGCCGCCGATTACGCCATCGCCCGGCTCAGCGAGTACGGCTACGTGAACGACGAGCAGTTCGCGCTCGGCTACGCGTCGGCACGCGTCCGGCAGAAGCCCGTCGGGAGGCAGCAACTCGCGCGCGACCTGCAAATCAAACAGATCGACCGCGAACTCGCCGAACAGACGCTCGAAAAGGTTTTCGAGGCCACGCCCGAAGCCGACCTCATCGACCAGGCCATCGAAAAGCGCACGCGCCTGCGCGGCCGACCCAAGACCCGGCAGGAGACCAAGAGCCTCTTCGATCACCTCTTGCGTCGCGGCTTCAGCTACGACCTCATCATCAGCAAAGTCCGCGCTCTCGCGTCCGCCGAATTGGATGAGGGCGAAGAGTCCGGCGCGGACGATTAGCGATAGCCGGGCGCGCCGCCGCGCCGCCGTCGTGCGAGGGTGTGAACTCCTCTTTTAATAATCGCCTGACATGCCGACGCCTTTTAGAAACTTATTCGATTCGATCATCGCCGCGCTCGGCGGCGGGTACGACAAGCCGCCGCGACCGCCCGACCCGGAGACGCGGCGGCCACCCTCCCGCCAGGTTATTTCTACAAACACCGCGGCCGACCCTGCCGTCACCTGTCACGTCTGCGGAGTGAGGCCGGTGAAGCCCGAGTTCAGTAACGAGTACTGTGGCGCCAATTGCATACTGCGCCAGATGGAGCAGGACTTGGCCGACCGCATGGACGTGTGGCACGACCAGTTTCAAGCACGCTTCGGCGACGACTAACCGACGCTCCGCCCTACACCCCAACACTGAACGCGACTCGCCGCCCCGCGCCGCTGCCTTCCGCTGCCGCCCGCGCGTGCCGCCCGGTACGGCAGTTTCACCCGCCCGCGCCGCGCGTGCTAGACTCTTCGGTCAAACTAAGGGACGGAAAACCGGCTGCCGAACGCTGTCGGGTGATGGTATTTTTTATGATGACCGGAAACGAAATTCGCGAACTTTTCCTGAGCTACTTCGAGCGCAACGGCCACACGCGCGTGCGTTCGAGTCCCGTCTTGCCCGCCAACGATCCGACGCTCTTGTTCACCAACGCCGGGATGAACCAGTTCAAGGATGTCTTTCTCGGCCAGGAGCAGCGCGCCTACACGCGCGCCGCCTCGTCGCAAAAGTGCATCCGCGCGGGCGGCAAGCACAACGACCTGGACGAAGTGGGCAAGACCGCGCGCCACCACACCTTCTTCGAGATGCTCGGCAACTTCTCCTTCGGCGACTACTTCAAGGAAGACGCCATCCGCCACGCGTGGGACTTGCTCGTCAACGAGTATGGTCTTGACCCGGCGCGCCTGTGGTTCTCCGTCTACGAGGGCGATGCGGAAGTCCCCGCGGACGAAGAGGCCGTGAGGCTCTGGGAGCAGGTCGGCGCGCCCAAAGAGCGCATCCTGCGTTTCGGGCGCAAGGACAACTTCTGGCAGATGGGCGACACCGGCCCCTGTGGCCCGTGCAGCGAGATTCATTACTACATGGGCGACGACCCGCAAGACCCCGCCAAGAATCGCCCCGAACTCGTCAACGGCGCGGGCGACACGACGATGGAGATTTGGAATCTCGTCTTCATGCAATTCAACCGCGAGGGCGTGGGCGAGCGCGACCCGCAAACGGGTAAATACTCGTCCTACCGGCTTGAGCCTCTACCGAAGCCCTCCGTCGATACCGGCATGGGACTCGAACGCGTGGCCGCCGTCCTGCAAGGACAAACGTCCAACTACGGCACGGACTTGATTCGTCCCATCATCGACTTCACGGCCAAACTCGCCGACCGCCACTACGAACCCGACACCCAGGAAGGCTTCGCCATGCGCGTCATCGCCGACCACGCGCGCGCCACCGCCTTCTCCATCGCCGACGGCATCCTCCCCGGCAACGAAGGCCGCAACTACGTCTTGAGAAAGATCATGCGCCGCGCCATCTATCAGGGACGCCACACGCTCGGCCTAGACACTCTCTTCTTCAACGAAGTCACAAACTTCGTCGTCGAACAGATGAGTGAGGCTTTCCCCGAACTAGAAACGCAACGCACCTTCATTGAACGCATTGTCAAACTCGAAGAGAGCCGCTTTGCTTCGACTTTCACCGTCGGCTTGCAAAAGATCGAATCTCTCTTCGCTACGCTGGAAGAGGGGCAATTTCCCAACTGGAAAGACCTTGCACGTCTCTACGATACATTCGGTGTACCACGCGACTTAATTCGTGTCGCATTAGAGCAGCGGGGACTCTTTAAATTTACCGAAGAGTGGTCTATCTCTGGCCTCTTCGACGAAGAAACGTTCAACTGGCATTTTGATAGAGCGCTCCGTGAGCTTCAACAATCGGGCGCGAATCAGAAGGCGGACGGCAAAGCTAAAGTTAAGCCCATCTATCTTGATCTCTCAGCCCGCACGGATACGCGCTCGGAGTTCAAGGGCTACGAGTCAACGAGTGTCGAGGAATCAAAAATCGTCGCGTTGATGAAAGGTGAGGATGAAGTTCAATCGTTGAACGAGGGCGAAGAGGGCGAGGCCGTGTTGCATCACACGCCGTTTTACGCCGAGAGCGGCGGGCAGGTCGGCGACGTGGGCGCATTCGTGGGCGAGCGCGCGAACGCTGTCGTCACGGACACTTTCTCGCCCGCGCAGGGATTGATCGTTCACAAGGTCAAAGTCGAAAAAGGGAGTTTGAAAGTCGGGGATGTCGTCTCGGCGCGCGTGGACGTGGAGAAGCGCGATGCGACCAGACGCAACCACACGGCGACCCACTTGATGCACGCCGCGCTGCGCGAGGTGTTGGGGACGCACGTGAAGCAGGCCGGGTCGGTCGTCGCGCCGAACTATTTGCGCTTCGACTTCACGCACTTCCAGCCGCTCTCGCGCGAAGAGGTCGCCGAGATCGAACGGCTCGTCAATTATCACATCCTGCGCAACGAGCAGGTCGGGACGGAGGAACTCGCGCTCGAAGAGGCGATGCAGTCGGGCGCGATGGCTCTGTTCGGCGAGAAGTATGCGGAGAAGGTTCGCGTGCTGAGTGTGCCGGGCGCGGAGGGCGTCTTTTCCAAGGAGTTGTGCGGCGGCACGCACGTCCGCTCGACGGGCGACATCGGCCTGTTCAAGATCGTGAGCGACGAATCCATCGCTTCCGGCACCCGCCGCATCCGCGCCGTCACGGGTTGGGACGCGCTCTCGCGCTTCCGCGAGACGGAGGCTCTGGTGGATCAGGTGGCGGCGAATCTGCGCTCGACGCGCGGCGACCTGCCGGCGACGGTCGAGCGTCTCCAGGAAGAACTCAAGCGCGCGCGGCGCACGAATGAAGAGTTGAAACAAAAACTCGCGAGCGGCGCGGGGGCGGGCGGCGCGTCTGCTGCCGGTAACGGCAACGACGTGCGCGAGGTGGCGGGCGTGAGCGTGCTCGCGCGCGAGGCGAGCGAACTCGATGCGGCCGGACTCAGGCAGTTGTCCGACACGCTCCTGGCGCGCGTCAAATCCGGCGTGGTCGTGCTCGGTCGGCAGGGCGAGGGCAAGGCTTCGATCATCGTGCGCACGTCGAAAGATTTGCACGGGCGCGTCCCGGCGGGACAGGTGATCCGCGAACTCGCCCCGATCATCGGCGGGCGCGGCGGCGGCAAGCCCGACATGGCCGAGGGCGGCGGCGCGCAGGTCGAGAAACTTGCGGAGGCTCTGGAAGCGAGTTACGAAGTAGTCGGCCGCCTGCTCGGCGCAAACGGCGGCTGAACGCATCAAGACGCGGTGAAACGCCGACAGGGGCGGTTGGAGGTCGCACCGGCGAGTGATCGTCGAGACGCTTCCACCCGCCCCTGCCGTTTGTAGCCTGTCCTCTTTATAGTCCGCGCCGCGCGATTTAGGTCGCGGGCTTCCATTCCTTCTGTTTATCGCTGAGGACGACCCCCATCCGTTCGAGCGTGACCTTGTTGAGCGTGCCGGTGACTTTCAGACTTTCGGCCTCCTGATATTTTCTGAGCGCGGCGCGCGTGTCGGCGTTCAGTTTGCCGTCCTCCTGGCCGGTGTAAAACCCGCGCGTCCTCAGCAGGGCTTGCGCCTGTTTGATCTGTTCTTTGGTCGAGCGAAAGACCGCGCCGCGTTTGACGGCGGGCTTGGCGTTCTTGTCGCCCTGCGAGGCGTTCGACGTGTTGGTGTTCTGCGTCGCCAGCGCGACGGACGCGGCGCAGAGCAGCGTGAGGAAAGCAACGAGCAGTCTTCTCATGAGATTTCTCCTTCTATTAAGAGTCGTAGGCGCGTGAGGCGCAGGTGCGTGTTTGAGGCTAAAGCGCAGTCATCATACATACGCTGTCAAGCCCTCGAATTGCCCCCGAAAGTCGCGCGCCGCCGCCCGAAACTATCGGCTAACTGCATGAATCCGTGAGCTTTGCCGCCGGCCGCGAACCGTCCCGGCACCGCCTCGACGCGCTCGCCTCAGGCGACGCCGGGAGCACAAAGTTGCATAAAACGTTGCAAGGCCACGTAACTTGCCGTTTATCTCTCAAGTCCTCCGTCAAACTCTGCGACGCGAACGCGCTCATTTACGCCCGACCGCACCCGGATAAAATCTCAAGTTGCACGTTTCAGCGGTATTTTCCCCGTTCGCGGCGTGGTTTAACTTTGTTGTTGCCGCGCTTTCAGCCCGTGTGCTACTCTCCAAATGCGTCCTCATTCCGAAGCGACGCGCCCCAAAACGAAAACGCTCTTGCGAGAGTTTTCACCCTTCCTCTCAATTTTTCTCAGTATCGGGTTCGGACAAATGGCGCGGACGGCAAGAATGCGTCCCGGTGTCGGCGTCTCGACTCGAACATCCCCGGATATTTCCAGACAGGCACGCGGTATGAAAAAGTTTTCCCACTCGTTCTGTGCGCTCGCGTTCGTCGCGGCCTGCGCCACCCTCGCGACGGCGCAAAGCGGTTCGCGCTACCATCACGATAATTTCGACATCGCAGGCGGCGTGCGTATCGCCGTCGCGCCCACGCCCGCGCCGCTCGCGGCCGGAAGCAAAACCCGCCCCGGTGGCGCGCGCGCGCTGACGGCTTTCGAGCGCGCCAACGTGTCGGTTAAGCCGACCGCCTACGCTGTTCGCCCGACGACGAGCCGTGCGATGTACGCGGGCGCGTCGCTCGACGGCTTCACGACGGGCGACGCCAAAGTTGACTCTCACATCGTGTCTTCGAGCGCGCGTCACGGCGTAGACCCGGTGTTGATCTATTCGATCATGCACCGCGAGTCGGCGTTCAAGAAGTTGGCCGTCTCTTACAAGGGCGCGAGCGGGCTGATGCAGTTGATGCCCGCGACGGCGGCGCGTTTCGGCGTGCGCAACATCTTCGACCCGGCGCAGAACATCGAAGCCGGGACGCGCTACATGCGCTGGCTCCTGAATCGTTTCAATGGCGATGTTGGCCTCGCGCTCGCCGGTTACAACGCGGGCGAAGGCGCGGTGGATAAATACAGGGGCGTGCCGCCTTACCGCGAGACGCAGGAATACGTGAAGCGCATCTCGGAGCGTTACGCGTTGATGCGCGACCCGCAGACGGCGCGGCGCGCGCCGGTCGTCGCCAGGACGCCGGAGACCGTTGCGAGCGCGGCCACCGAGACGCCCGCCGCCACGCAAATCTACGAACGAAACGTCTACGCCGTCCGCCTCCCCGACGGGAAACTGATGCTCGTCACGCAGTAAGCGGGCGGGGGGGCAAAAGCAAATGAAGCGAGCGGGGCGGGTGTGGCCTTCACATCCGCCCCGCTTTAGTTTTATCGCCGCCACCACGGCCTTCGTCAACCTTTGATTCGTGCCTGCATGGTCTTAACCGACGCTCTTAGGTATGATAAACGCGCGCCGGGAATCTTTCTCGGCGCACGCGAAGCGAACCGCAGATTTTGGAGTCGTCCCCGAACGTGTCGAACGCCGCACAGAGCAACGCCGCCCCGCGCCGGCACGGAGACGCGCGCACGCGCCGCGTCCTCGTCATCGCACCCGGCCGTGCGGGCGAATCCCTGACCGCATGGCTCTCCGACGCGGGCTACGAAGTGCGCGCCCCGCGCGCGGGTCAGGCGTCGCAGGCCATCACGGAGTTTGCGCCGCACGTCGTGCTCGTCGAGGCCGAGAGCGGGCGCGGCGGCGCGGCGGGTCTGGAATTGGCGGCGCGCCTGCGTGCCGAACGCGCCACCGCCGCCCTCCCGCTCGTCTTGTTGTTCGAACGCGCGGATGCGGAGTTGCGCGCGCAGGCCGTGCGCCTCGGCGCGGACGATTACTTCGCGCTCGCCACCCCGCCTGCCGAAATCGCCGCCCGCCTCGACGCGCTATTCTGGCGCGCGGAGGCCGGACGCCGCACCGCCTCCGCGCTCGCCGCGCTCGAACGACGCGCCGAGATTGACGACTTCCTCCAACTGCTCGAAGGCGTCCGCTCTGATTTGGACGAAGGCTCGACGGGCGCGCTCGCGCTCATCGCCGCCGCGCCGGGAGCAACTTCCACCGCAACAGTGGCGACAGCGGGCAATCACACGCTCGCCGAAGCGCACGATTTTTTCCGACTCAACCTGCGGCGCGTTGATGCGGCCGCCTTTTACGGCCCGACGTTGTTGCTTGTCTATCTGCCGGGAAAAACCGCGGCCGCGGCGCACAGAGACTTCGCGCGTTTGGCGGAGGAGTTTAGGGCGACGCAGCCCGAAGGCGTTTCGCTCGACATCGGCCTCGCCTCTTTCCCTTCGGACGGCACGGAGATCGAGAGTTTGATCGAGCAGGCCGAAGCCGCGCTGCAACCGACGCGCCCGCCGGACGACGAAGCAACACCCGAAACTTCTCCCGCGCCTCCTCGTCCGGCGGACAAGCCCGCGAGCGACGACGCGCCCGCGCCGTTCGCTTCGAGCAGTTCCGCCGCGCCGAACGCCGGGGCGGTGGAACGAAACGCGCGCGTAGATTTCTCTCCGTCGCGCGCGGTGCGCGAGTCGAAACAGACGGACATGGACGCTTCCATCATGCCCGCCGGTGGAGCCGGGGGCGCGGGTGCGGGTCAAGGGACGCTCACGCAGGCCGCCGCCACGGCCGCCGCGCGCGAACGCGAACGACGCACCCGCGGCGCGATCATGCCGCGTCGCCTGCTGCTCACCGTCTCCGACCCGGCGCGCATGGCGCAGACCAATCTGCTGCTCAGGAGCGCGGGCTACGAAGTGCGCGCCGCCTTCGACGGTTTGCAGGCCATCAACCTGCTGCGCATCGAACGCCCCGACCTGCTCGTGATCGACGATGCCCTCTACGGCATAGACGGGCTGGAAGCCCTGCGACGCCTGCATCGCCAGCATCACGAACGCCTGCCGTTGCCGGTCGTGCTCTTGCTCTCGAACGCGCCGGAGCGCGAGGCGGTGCGCGCCGAGGCGCGACGCCTGGGCGTGCGCGGTTTCGTCGTGATGCCGTATGACCCCGAAGAGTTGTTGATCTCTGTGCGAACGGTCGGGAGCGCCGATTGAAGGAGTGAACATTATGTACTGTATGAACTGCGGCACAGACATTCCGGCGGGCGTCCGTTTCTGCTCGTCCTGCGGCGCGCCCGCCGACACGGAAGCGACGCGCGTCGCCTCGCGCGGCGGACGCCCCTCGTCGCCCGACGCCGCACGCGTGCGCACCTCCTTCGATCAGGAGATGACGGCCGTCCGCCAGGCCGAACCCACCCCGAGTCTCCGTCCCCGCGAGCCGCAAACGCCGCGCGGGACGGATGAAGCCGAGCGCGTCATCTTCAGCGTGCGCCCGACGTTTCTCTTCATCGGCATCGGCTACGCGCTCGCCGCCGCGGCCGCCCTCGGCCTGAGCATCATCCTGGCGATGTTCGCCGGGCAATACGTCTCCGCGCCCATCGCCGTGCTCCTGACGCTCCCGCTGCTCCTGATCCCGGCCTTCAAGCACCTCAAGCGGAACACCGTCAAGTACACGCTGACCGACTCGAAGATCGAGATCGATCAAGGACTCATCGCGCGCAAGACGCGCAACATCCCCCTGCGCAACATTCAGGACGTGACCGTCTCCACCACCATCCCGCAGCGCATCTTCGGCTTCGGCGACCTCGTCATCGAAAACGCCAACGAAGTCGGCGGCCAGACGCTCCTCGACAACATCCCCCAACCGCGCCGCCACGCCGAACTGCTCCTGCGCGAACTACGCCGTTGGAACTAAATCAGCCCCGGCGGTTACTATTAACCTCAACACAACGAGCGTGTTGCGGCGGGCATCAAAACACCCGTCGCCGGTCAAGTTTTAATTTTTGCGGTTCCAATAAGTTAAGGGAATTTTCGATGCCTGTCTCATTTGTTGCCAGACTCTTTTCCGCCTGCTCGCTGTTGCTGCTCCTGACCGTGGCGGCGACAGCGAGCACGCCCGCCGAAGAATTCGCCAGGTTGCTGCCCGGCAAGGTGGGCGACGCGCGGGCGGCGGGCGCGCTCGACCTGAAAGTCAAACAGAAAGCCCCGGAGTTCATCAACCCGCTGTGGCTGAACGAAGCGCAGCCTGCGGCGCGCTCCTATACCGGCGCGAACGGGGAGAAGTTCGACGTTCAACTTTACCGCACACGCTCGGACAGCGAAGCCTACTCGCTGTTGAGCCATGCACGCCTGACGCAAAGCGCGAGGGCGCAGGAAGGCTCGGTCAGAACTTTGGCGGGCATCGGGACGGGCGCAATCGCGAGTCCGGAGGGCGTCTCTTTTTCCAAAGGCTCGACGTTCGTTTTCGTCAAGAGTTCGCCGGTGACGGACGGCGGCGGGCTGGTGGATTTTGCCCGCGCCCTGGCGGAGCCGCTCGACGAAGGCTCGGGTGAAATTCCCGTCCTCGTCAAACATCTGCCCGATTGGGAGACGGCCGAGGGGCGCGCCGTTTACGTCCTGACGCAGCCCGCGCTCAAGGAACTCGTGCCGGGACAAGCCGCGCTCGATGTCGTCTCTTTCGACGCCGGGACGGAGGCGGTGTCGGCGACCTACGAGGGAGGCGCGCGACTCCTGATCGTCGAGTATGCGACGCCGCAGTTGGCCTCCGAGGCGGATGCCGCCATCAAGGCGCGCATTGCCGCGCTGCCGGGCGAGGGCAAACTCGCGCCCGCCGCTTACCGCCGGGTCGGCAATTACGCCGTGTTCGTCTTCGACGCGCCAAACGAGCAGGCCGCGGCCGGGTTGGTCGATAAAGTGACTTATGAGAAGGACGTGCGCTGGCTCGGCGAGAATCCCTACGCCGTCGAACGCGCGAATCGCGCGTGGCTGAACATGTCGACGAGCGTCATCGTCAACACGGTGAAGGCGACGGGACTCGCGATCGTCGTCTGCCTCAGCATCGGCGGCCTCTTCGGCGGCTGGATTTTCATGCGCCGACGCGCGCAGGCCGCGCTCACCGAAAAGTTTTCGGACGCGGGCGGCATGCTGCGCCTCAATATTGACGAGATGAGCGCGCAGAACAACGCGGCGCGCCTGATCGGACAGGGCGATAAAGTGAGATAAGCCAGGATGGGCGTCGGTTTTGAGGTCGCCGGAGGGCGACCGTGAGCGGTAAACGTAAAAAAGCGCGGCAAGTGTCCCCCAACACTCACCGCGCTTTTTTACTTTGTAGCACTTCGCAGCGTTATCACTCAATGAGTTTGCGGATTGCCGGACTGCCTGTAGCGTTCCCCCAAAGCACTACAGACGGTGACCGGCAACCCAGCAACCAAAGCTCTTCGACCGCTTGCCCGTAACGTTTCCGTTCCCCCAAAGAACCGTTACCGACATGAAGTGAGAGAAAGCCTCCCCCAAAGCTATCACTCACTGCCGTCTCCGAGCCAACCCGATAACACTATCTACTCAATTATCAATATTAACTGTTCTTACTCTTGGCAACGGCCATGCCACAAATCTTCAGCCCGCCCGTCGGCTTTTGAAATCCAAATTTCCGCCAATAAAAATGGGCGTCAGGAGTTTTCGGCCGCTCTCGCCCGTCAATCGTTCCGCTTTCAGCCTCGCCGGAAATCTGCACGATTTTTATACTCCCCCTATGTACGCTTGAATCATTTCAGTTCGCAAAACAGGCGAACCGGCCGATTTAGCGTCGTTCCAGACCCCTGCAAACTTCACCGCGCCGCAATTTTTTTTCACCGCTTCAACTCGAAAGAGGCGCGAACTTCCCCGACCTCGTCGCCGCGATGGTTGCGCACGACGAATTTCGAATAAGGGGCGAGACGTTCGAGCGCGGCGGCGTCGAGCGCGCCGAGTTGTCTGAGCGATTCGATCACGACCGTGGGGCGGGCGCGCCTGTCCTCGCCATCCTCGACTTTAAGGGCGAGTCCCAGGCCGCGCGGCCAGCGTGCTGAAGGCTCGACGCCCACCGTGTAGACCCCTTCCGCGCCGACCTTCGAGACGATGCCCCCGGCGGCGCGCATCAATTCCGTGTCGAGCCGCTTGCGCGTGCCGCCGACGAGTTGCGGATGGGCGCGCATCGCCGCGACGATGCGCGCGCAGGCGTCGCGCGTCTCCGCGTCGAAAACGCCGGGCGGCGCGACGAGGCGTGCGTACGTCAAGGCCATCGCGCGCACCGAGACGCCGAAGACCGGCACGCCGCAGCCGTCAACGCCGACCGCGATGTCGTCTAAGGGCACGCCGGAAAATTGCGCGACCGTGTGGGCGATGGCGAGTTGGGCGGGGTTGTCCGGTTGGTCGTAAGTTTCGGGCGCGCCGCCGAGGTGCAGGGCGAGAGCGAGCATCCCTGTGTGCTTGCCGGAGCAGTTGTTCTGCAAGACGCGCGGTTTCTCGCCGCGCCCGCGCAACTCTTCCGCCACCTCTTTGTCGAACGGCTCGTGGACGCCGCACTTGAGCGCGCCCGCACTCAACCCGATTTTGCCGAGCATCGCGGCGACCGTCTCTTCGTGGATGGGTTCGCCGCTGTGCGAGCCGCAGGCGACGGCGATCTCCTCCGGGGTGAAGTTGAAACGCTCGGCCGCGCCCGTCGAGATGAGCGGAACGGCCTGGAGCGGCTTGGCGGAAGAACGCAGGTAGGTGACAATTTCGGGCGCGCCGAGTTGGGCGACTATCTGCCCGTCGCCGTCCACGGCGACGACGTGGCCGCGGTGGCGCGATTCGGTGATCGAGCCGCGCGTGACTTCGACGAGCGGCGCGGGCAGAGACGTATTCCGGGCATCTTCCATCTGTCTTTGCGGTGTGCGAGAGTCGGCCTTCAAAATTGTGCTTGCTTTTCGGTGCGAGGCATCTTAACCGCGCCGCGCCGCGCGCCGCAACGTCTAGCGCCCCGGCGCGACCGGGCGGCCGCGCCCGCCGGAAAATTCAAAGGCCGCTGTCAGTTAAGACAGCGGCCTTTGTTTTCCTTTGTTTTAATTGCCACCCGGAGGGAAGCGTTACCGGCCATCAGCCCGTTTTTCGGGGCGTTTGGCTTTCTTCGCGCCGTAGCTGAGGATCGTCAGCTTGACGGGGCGACGGCCGAAGCGGAGGGCTTCGCCGTTGCTGGGAACCCAGATGTCTATGAGACGGCCGCGAACCTTTCCGCCGCGGTCGGCCACGACGTACTCGCCGCTGTAGTGTCCGGCGTCGAGACGGACGCGCGTGCCGAGCGGCAACGAGCGGTCGGCGGCAATCAAGCCACGACGCACAGGGTGGCCGCTCGCGGTGCGTCCGGGCAGCGCGTAGGCTGTCGCGGTGAAGCTCTGCGGCGGCACGGGAGCGAGGTTCGCGTCGCCGGTCTTCAACTTGGGAGACGGGGCAGCGGGCGCATCGGCGGTCGGAGCCGCTTCGGCTTCTTTGGAAACTCCGGCGATGGCGATGAAAGGCATGGCCGCCGCGAGTGAACCGGAGAGCATTCCGCTTTCGTGTGTGACGGTGATGATCGTCCGGTTGGCCGTCGTCCGCGAGTCCTGGGTGGACGGTTTGTTTCCTGAGATTAGCGTCTGGGAGTAAAAAGTCAAAGAACACAGAAGGAGCGCGGCTGTGATCACAGCGCCCCCTCCAAAGAGGGATTTCAGCATTTTTGTCGGTTCTCCTGTTCCGATGAAGTCTTTCCGGCGGCGCGCGAGTCCTGCGAGGTTTTACAGGGACTCGACCTCTGGCTCTAGGAGGTCTTAACACTAATCGTCAGCCCGAGTGGGGATTGCATCCTTGATGCACTGACGCCGAAAAGAGCGTTGACTAAAAACAAAAACAAGCGAACATTTGACTGTCCGCCTGTTACGTAAATGAGGCTAACACAAGCCCCTGCGGGCTGTCCACCCGCGACGACACAGATTTGTGATAGAGGATGAAAGGCTGTCAGTTGTCAGTCGTCCGTAGTCAGTTGTTCAAATCCGTCTTTAGCAACTTGTGTGATGACCAGATACAACGGACAACTGACCACGGACAAAGAACAATTTCTTCCTCATCCCTCAGCCGTTCCTCTGAGCCACTCGCCGCGATAGATGACTTCGGCTTCGCCCGTCAGCAGCACTTCGCCGTCGTCGCGCCATTCGACTTCGAGACGGCCGCCTTCCATCTCGACGCCGACGCGCCTGTCCGTCAGTTCGTTCAGGCAGGAGGCGACCGCCGCGGCGCACGCGCCGGTGCCGGAGGAGAGCGTCGGCCCGACGCCGCGTTCATAGACGCGCACCTCGATCGTCCGGCGGTCGCGCACGCGCACGAATTCCACGTTCGTTCGCTGCGGAAATTGCGGGTGCGACTCGACGGCACGCCCCACGCGACGCCAGTCCGCCCGCTCGAAATCGTCCACGAAGACGCAGGCGTTCGGGTTGCACATCTGCAACGCCGTCAGCCGCACAACCTCGCCCGTCTCCAACTGCAACGGGAAATCCAAGACCTGTTCGCGCGGCTCGCCCGTCTGCATCGGGATCGCCGCGCTGTCGAGGGCGGGGCGGCCGATCTCGGCCGCGAAGCGATAACGGCCGCGCCCGTCATCGTCCAGCAGCCGGTAAAGTTTGACGCCCGCCTTTGTCGAGAGGCGCAACTCGTCGCTGCGCCACAAGCCTTGAAAGTAGAGAAAGGAGGCCGCCGAGCGCGAGCCGTTGCCCGACATGGCCGCCTCGCTCCCGTCCGGGTTGAAGATGCGCAGGACGAAATCGGCCGCGCCGTCCCCGGCCGCCGCTTCGAGCGTCGCCACGCCGTCGCCTCCCACGCCGTAATGTCTGTCGCACGCGCGCCGCACGAACTCCGGCACGTCTCGCACGCCCGCCAACTCACCCGCCTCGCACACGATGTAATCGTTGCCGTAGCCGTGGAACTTAACGAAATGCATAAAAGGCCGTGACGGGTAACAGGTGACAGGTGACAGGTGACAGGTGACAGGTGACAGGTAACAAGTGATAGGTGACGGGTGACAGGTGACAGGAGTAGACCGGATTTAATCCTGTCACCTGTCACCCGTCACCTGTCACCCCTCACTTGTCACCCCTCACTTGTCACCCTCCGTTGATTTTGCCGCGAAGGAAGCGAGCATGACGGCGATGGCGTCCATGTAATTCTGGCGCGGCCGGTTGTCGTCGGGATAATGGTTGACGATGATGGAGAAGGCGAGGCGTTCGCCCGCCGCGCTGGTGACGTAGCCGGAGAGGCCGGAGACGTTGTTGAGCGTGCCGGTCTTGGCGCGCAGGTTTCCGGCCGCCGCCGTGTTGCGCATGCGCCCGCGCAGCGTGCCGTCCACGCCCGCCACGGGCTGCGCGTCGCGCCAGGCAAGCGCGTGCCGGTGCTTGCTCATGTACGTGAGCAGTTGGACGGTTGACTCGGCCGTGATGAGGTTCTGCCGCGCCAGCCCCGAACCATCGACGAAGGCGAGGTGCGCCGTGTTGACGCCCGCCCCGCTCAGAAAAGTTCTGACGACCGATAGCCCGGCCTCCGCGGTCGTCAGCCGCGGGTCGGTCGAGGGAGAGTGTTTGCCGAGCGTGCGCAGGATGAGTTCCGTGTAGAGGTTCTGGCTCGGCTTCAAAGTGTGCGCCGCGATCTCGGCGAAGGGCGGCGACTCGCGCCTGGCGATTTCGACCGGGTAGGGATTGATCACCGGCTGACCTGCGACGGCCGTCAACGGCGGCGGCTGCGGTTGTCCCGCGACGGGCGACGATTCGGGCTGCTTCGGCCGCATGGGCGCGTCAACGATGCGCGTGCGCCCTTTGATGGAGACGCCCTGCTTTTCCAGCGCGGCGCGCAGCATCGAGGTGAACAGCAGGGCGGGGCGCGCGGCGGAGACGCTGCCCGTGTAGCCCGGATCGTCTTCGGCGATCTGCCCGGAAACCTCGATCAGACTTTGACCGAGCGGGCGATGCACGCTGATGTCTCGCTTCGCGCCGCGCGGCGCGGTCGTGACGCGATTGACGAAGGTCAGGAAGTGCGGCGCGTCGGTCACCTCTTCTTTATCGCGTGTGACGACGACGCGGACGACGGGACTCGTGGGGCCGGTGGTGACGACGGCCGCGCCGCCCGCCCGCGCGCCGGGTTTGACGGAGAGATCGAGAGCGTTGTCGTTGACGGTGAGCGCGCTCACGTCCGCGCCGTAGTACCACTGTAGGTCGTCCCATTCCCAGCCGGGCGAGCGCGGCGGCCCCGCGAAATAACTTTCGTCGCCGACGATGTCGCCCTCGACCTGCCGGACGCCCGCCGCCACGACGCGCGCCGCCAGTTCGTCAATCGCCTTGTAGTAGTCGCCGCCCGTGAAGCGCGTGGCGAAGGTCGGGTCGCCGCGCCCGTAGAGGACGAGGTCGCCGCGCAGTTTGCCTTTCCTGTCGGGCAACTCCTGCGCGTAGACGGAGGTGGTGAAACGGTAGTCCGCGCCGAGTTGATCGAGCGCGGCGGCGACCGTGTAGAGCTTCATGTTCGACGCGGGCACGAGCAGTTTCCCCGCGTTCTCTTCAAACAACACGCGCCCCGTGTCGAGCGAGACGACCTTGAGGCCGACCAGCGCGGGCGCAAGCTCCGGCGCGCGCAACACCTCCGCGATCCCTGTCCGCAAGGCTTCGAGCGAACGCGCCGGGGGAACCGCCGCTATCGGGGCGGGCGTCGGCGTCGGAGTCGGCGTCGGGGTCAGCGTCGAAGTCGGCGTCGGGCGCGGCTGCGGCGTCGCGCGCGGCTGCGGTGTCGGCGTCGGAGTCGCGGCGACCGGGGACGCGGGCGTCTGCCCGACGCGGCGTTCGCGTTGCGCCTCTTGCGCGCGCGCACCGGCGACAAACGGGTTGGCGATGAACGCCAGCAGCAACAGCGTCGAGGTGAAGCGGGCGGTTAAACTTTTTTTCAGAGCCATAAGCATGCGGATGATGTTCAAACTAACGGGCGAGACTTATCTCGTCCCGTCTCCGGTTCGGATTCTTAAATGCGGGCGGTCGCTTGAATTGAGCGGGCGGCGAACTTGTCCCGCCTCCCCGGCCAATCGTTCGCGTCGAGAGGCGTCGGGCGGCCTCTCAGTCTTCCGGCTTGAAGGAGTTGATCAACTCTTCGACGCTGGCCGTCGCCGTGCCGAGTTTGCCGACGACGATCCCGGCGGCGTGGTTGGCGAGCGCGGCGGCTTCCGTGAGCGATGCGCCCGCGGCGAGCGCGGCGGCGAGCGTCGCGATCACGGTGTCGCCCGCGCCCGTCACGTCGTAGACCTCGCGCGCCACGGTCGCCACGTAGACGGGCGCGGCGTCGCCTTCCAGGAGCAACATGCCGTGCTCGCCGCGCGTGATGAGCACCGCCTCGCAGCCGAGCCGGTCGCGCAGGATGCGCGCGGCGTCGGCCATCCCGGCATCGGTGTCGTCTTCGGTGTTCGTCAGGCGCAGGGCTTCGTGGTGGTTGGGGGTGACGAGCGTGGCCGGGCGATAGGCGTCGAAGTTGCGAATCTTCGGGTCGATCAGCACGGGAATGTTTCGCTCGAAGGCGCGCGGCAGAATCTCGGCCAGCACGCGCGGCGTCACCGCGCCCTTGTCGTAATCGGAGACGACGAAGGCGTCGGCCTCCGGCAAAACCGCGCGGAGCGTTTCGACGAGGCGAGCTTCAATCGCGGCGTCAACGGGCGTGCGCCGTTCGCGGTCGGCGCGCACGACGAGTTGGTTGTGCGCGATGATGCGCGTCTTCGTCGTCGTCGGGCGGCTCTCGTCAACGATGAGCCTGGCGGCGGCGACGTTCGCACCCGGCGCGCCCGCCTCTTCGAGCGCGTCGGAGAGGCGTTCGCCCGCGCGGTCATGCCCGACGACGCCGACGACCGTGGCCTGTGCGCCGAGCGCGATCAAATTGGCGAGCACGTTGGCCGCGCCGCCGAGTCGCACCGATTCGCGCCCGATGTTCACGACCGGCACGGGAGCTTCGGGCGAGATGCGCGTCACGTCGCCCCAGACGAATTCGTCGAGCATCACGTCGCCCCAGACGACGACGCGCCACCCAGAGAAGCTGGCGGCCAATTCCCCCGCGCGGTGTGGTGTGATGAGTTCCATTCTTTTCGGCGCGGCCGCCGGTCGCCGCCGCCGTCGGCGATTCTACACGATCAAGCGTTACAACTGCGGGATCGAGATGCCCCGCGCCCGCACCACTTCCGCGTCCGACGGCAGCACGAGCGGCACGCGCGCCTTCGTGTAGAAGGCGAGTCCCTTGTAGCTCGTCAGGTATTTGTAGTGGGTGGAGAACATCCCGCCCTCGGCCGTCACCACCAGCGGACGCTCCGTGCGGCGCACGATGGCCGCGAAGTCTTCCGGCGCGACGTTGACCAAAACGCCGCTCGCCTTGATCGCGTTGGCGATGGCCGCGGCGGCCATCGCTGCTGTTGCTCCTGCGCTCATAAAGTTTGTTCCCTTCTTAAGTCGCTCAACTGAATTGACGCTCGCCTCGTAAACGCGCGAGGGCAAGCGACCGGAGTAAGGTTAGGGTGTCACGGCGCGGAACGCTCTTTCAGCCCGCCGCCAGTACGCGCTCGACGGCGGCGTTGACGCCTTCCACCGTGACACGCCGGATACACTGCGCTTCCGCAAATTCGCCGCAGGTATAACCCGCGCACGGCGCGCACGACATCTCTTCGCGCACGACCTCGGCGGGCGCGTCCGTCCACGGCCGCCAGTGCGCGACGTTGGATGAGCCGAAGACGACGACCGAAGGCGTGCGGACGGCCGCCGCGATGTGCGCGATGCCGCTGTCGTTGCCGACGAACAGGCGCGCGCGCGCGGCGAGCGCGACGACTTCCGGCAAAGCGAGATCGTTGAAGGCGACGACGCGCGCCTCCGGCACGCTCTCCGCGAACGCGCGCACGACATCACTCTCGCCGGGAGCGGCGACGGCGACGACGCCCAGCCCCTGCGCGTCGAGCCGTGCGGCGACGCGCGCAAAGTTACGCGCGTCCCAACGCTTCGAGTCGAAGGCGGCGGCGGGATGAAAGAGCGCGAAGGGCTGCGACGCGGGCAGAGAGGCGGCATCGAGTCTGCGCCGGATGCGCTCGTCGGCTTCGGCCGTGACGAAGAGGCGCGTGGCCGGGCGGTCGGTGACGGGCACGCCCGCCCAACCGAGCAGGCCGAGTTGTTGTTCGACGGAGTGCGTCCTGGCCTGTCGCCAGAGGTCGGTCGCGGGCGGGGCGGCGTAGTTGTGCAACCGGCTGAAACGATAACTCTCGTAGCCGACGCGGCGGCGCGCGCCCGACGCGCGGGTGAGCAGCGCGGCCGTGCTGCCGCCGTGCAGGTTGAAGGCCACGTCATAACGCGCGGCGCGCAGACGGCGGACGAGCGCGAGGCGCGAGGCCGTGCTGTTGCGCTTGACGGTGAGAATGCGCGAGGCGTCCGGGTTGCCGTCGAGCAGCGGCGCGACCCAGTCTTCGAGTAAGAGATCGATGCGCGCTTCGGGGAGGAAGCGGCGCAGGGCGTAGAGCGAGGGCGTCGCGAGCACCGTGTCGCCGATGGAGCGCAGGCGCACGACGAGCACGCGGCGCACCCCTTCCCAATCCCAACGCGCCGGGGCGAGCGGCTGCGGCGCGGCTTCACCGGCGCGGGCGCGCGTCGCGGATTCGGGCGCGGGGCGCGGGGCGGACGTTTGCAGCACGTTCATAACTCAAGCGGGGCGCGCGGGGCGGGGCTGGCGGGCGCGTCGTCCTCAATCGTCGCCTTGTCGGGCAGCATCATCGGCATGTCGTCTTCAATCGGATAGACGCGCCTGCACCCGAGGCACTTGATCGCGCCGCCGTCCTCTCGCAGGCGCACCTTCGCCTGGCAGGCCGGACAGATCATCATCTCGACAAACTCTTCCGTGATCTTCATGCGCGCAAGATTAACAAACCTGTAGGGGAAAGGGGAAAGGGCAAAGGGCAAAGGGTAAGGGGGAAAGGGTAAGGGGGAAAGGTCAAAAGCGCACTCTCTGAGTTTTGCCTTCTCTCTTCACTTTGCGCCTTTGCGTGAGTTTAGTTTTCAGGTAAAGGCGCGAAGGGCAGAGCATAGCTATGTGGCTTCCCTTTCCCTTTCCCCCTTCCCCTTTCCCCGCTCCTTTATCCCTGTCCCTTTAGCCTGTCTTCCAACTTCATCCTTATCCCGTGTTTCGGGCGGAGCGTTATGCGCGGGTGCGCGACGACCGCGTGACCGGGGACGAGGCGCATGCGCCAGCGACGGGCGATGGCGGCGACGAGCAGCGTCCCTTCCATCCAGGCGAAGCCCTCGCCGATGCAGCGACGCGCGCCGCCGCCGAAGGGAAAGTAGGAATACTGCGGCCGCGCCTCTTTCGCTTCCGGAGTCCAGCGTTCGGGGTCGAAGCGTAAGGGGCGGGGGAAGAAGCGCGAATCGCGGTGCATCACGTACTGGCTGAGGAGAACGAGCGTGCCCTTTTCCGCGACGTAATCGCCGAGCGCGTAATCCTCGACGACGAGGCGGCCGATGACCCACGCCGGAGGATAGAGCCGCATCGCTTCGGCAAAGACCATCTCCGTGTAACGCAGGCGCGGGAGGTCTGCGACGGTCGGGGGTCGCCCGCCTTCGAGCGTCGCGTCGAGTTCGGCGTGGAGTTTGGCTTCCGCGTCCGGGTTTTGCGCGAGCAGATACCAAGTCCAGGCGAGCGCGTTGGCGGTCGTCTCATGGCCGGCGAGAAAGATGGTCAACGCTTCGTCGCGGAGTTGTTCGTCGGTCATGCCGCCGGTCGCGCCCTCCTCGTCCTGCGCGAGCAGGAGCATGGAGAGCAGGTCGCCCGTGTCCGCGCCCGTCGCGCGACGCTCGTTGATGATGCGATAGATGACGGCATCGAGTTGGGCGCGCGCGCGCGTGAAGCGGCGGTTGGCGGGCAGCGGCAATCGTTCGAGATATTCCGAATAGGGCAGCAGGAGCATCTGGAAGAGTTCCAACATCTCCGTGAGCGCGCGGCCGATCTCGTCGGCCTCTGCTTCCACGTCCGAGTCGAAGAGGGTCTTGCCGACGATGGAGAGCGTGAGCCGCGTCATCTCGTGGGCGATGTCGAGCGTCTCGCCGTCGCGCCAGCGCGCACTGCTGCGCGCCGCGTATGCAACCATCGCCGCGCCGTAACTCTCGACGCGCTTGCGATGAAAAGCGGGCTGCGCGAGGCGTCGCTGGCGGCGATGATATTCGCCCTCGCTCGTCAGGAGTCCTTCGCCGAGCAGCCGTTTGGAACGCTGGAGCGCGCGGCCTTTGTGGAAATGATCGCCGCGCGTGACGAGCGCGTCGCGGATGAGATCGGGATGGTTGAGCAGGAGCGCGCGCTGCGGCCCCAGGCGAAACTGAACGATGTCGCCGTGTTCGCGCGCGATACGCGTGAGAAACTTGAGCGGGTCGCGGCGGAAAGCGAGCAGGTCGAAGAGGGGCGAACCGGCTCGTTGCGGGCGCGCGTCCGGGGTTGAGAGTGCGGTTGCCATTCAGGGGGAAACTCCGTCGGTCGGATTTGTCTCTACGCTCCACGGGCGGAAGCGACATGACAGGTCTCAAAGTTTCAGTCGGCCTTGCAGCGGGCGAACCGGATCGCGGAAATCGTCAAACCACCCGCCACAATCAACAGGAGGAATCCGAGGTCAGTCCAAAAGATTCCCTGGTGGCCGGAAGCCCACACCTCGCCGGGCGCGGGCTGGCGCGGCCGCGCGGCCACGAAACAACTCGTATATGAAGCGGCGTAGAACAAGAGCGCACCGGCCGTTAAACTTTTAGCAGTTTTGTTCATGCCACTTTTCCCCGCACTTCCCGGTCGCCGGTGCGGCTTCTAACGTCTCGCGTCGGGTCTTTGTTATTATACGCCTGCACACCGACGGCACGTTAAGAATGGCTGCGACATTGACACGCGTCGCCGCCGCCGCTGTAACGGGCTTGAGAAATTTGTCGGGGCGGGAGGCAGTTTGTCTTTAGAGTTTGCGATCGAATATCCATGCCAGTTGCGCGCGCGCTACACGGAAGAACACCTGCGCGCGTGGGGGCGGCTCGGCAACATCCACACGCGCGTGACGACGGGCGAGCAGGCCGCGCCCTCCGAGGAGAAGCTGCGCTTCGTCGAGCGTTCGAGCACGGAGATCGAGCGGATGCAGGAGGAGACGAGCGTGTGCGAACAGTGTCCGGCGCACCTGCCGCACGAGACGGCGGGCGAGGGCGAGGCGGTCGGCTGTCAGGGTCGCATCACTTACCCGTTCGACGCGCAGTTTGAAAAGTTCCTGGCCGACCGCGTGCAACTCGCGCTCGACACCGTGAGCGTCGAAGACCAGCCGCGGCTCCTGCGTATCCTCGTCGATCCCGATTCGCCGTTCGACGGCGAGGGCGCGAAGTCTTTGCGCGCCGTGACGACGCCCGAAGGCCTGCGCTTCTTCGAGTTGCGCCTGCCCATCCGCCTCGCGCGCGAAGCCTCGCACGTCACCACCGATCACCTCTTCGACGCGCTCGCCGGTTTCACCGCCGAAGACAACGCCCGCACCTCTTACGCGCGCGAACTGCCGCCCAAAGCCGCGCCCGACTATTACGACTTCCTCGACCTCATCCTCCTGAACGACCTCAGCGGCTCGGAACGCGCCCGCATCGAAAAACGCAGCCACAACTACAAGCAGTTTCTCCGCCTCCACGCCGCCCTCGAACGCGCCGAAGCCCTCCGCTCGCGCGTCCTGCTCGATTAAATCAAAAGGGTAAGGGGGAAGGGGTAAAGGGTAAAGGAAAGACTTTTGGATGTGTCTTCCTTTACCCTTTACCCCTTCCCCTTGATTGCCTACTTGTTTTCTTCGTCCAGTTCGCGCAACGCGTTGAGCAGGAGACTCGTGTTGCTGGTGGCTTGAATGGTGGCGGGATAACTTTCGTGTGATCTCTCGAAATCAAATTGGCCGCCCGTCATCTCGACGAGACGGCGAAGCGCGTCGGCATCTTTCTCAGAGTCGCTTTCGGCCGCGGCGATGCGACCCTCGTTGAAGCGGATGCGTCCGGCGGTTGCGCCGTTCGCCCCGGCGGCCGCGGTGAGCGTGAGCGTGCCCGTGAGACGCGCGTTTTCGATGACCTGGACGGCGTCGAAAATACTGACGACCGAGAGGTCTCCGGCGAAGGTGAGGGCGCGTGTCGCGGCGCGCGGCGCGGGCGGCGCGTTGCCGCCGGGCGGCGGCACGAGGTCTGGACGGCGCGCGCGGCGGATGGCTTCGAGGCCGGGCGCGATGTTGATGCGCGGGTCGGCCTGCCTGGCCGCGAGGAGACGTTCCTGCGCGGCGTCGAAGTTATCGCGCGCGATGTAGAGTTTGACGAGCGCGAGACACTGGCGCGCCGCCTCTTCGGGCTGGTTGTGTCCGGTGGCGACTTCGCGCAAACGCTCGCGCAGTTTGATCGCATGCGGGTTGTACTTGATGGCCTCTTGCAGCCGCGCCATCGCGCGCGCGTGCGACTTGTATTTCAAAAACAACTCAACGTCGAGCAAGGCCGTCTCAACGTCTTCGCTGTATTCCGTGTCCGTGTGCGCGTCCTTCATGCTTCTTCGCCCGCCGCCGAAACTTTCGCGGGGAAAAGTTTAGCACACTCGCGCGGGGCGCAGTCCGGGTGCGGCGAGATGCAGCAGCGGTGCTGTATTTCAGTCGTCCCCGACGCTTTTCGTATAGAGCGAAAAGAGTTTTACCGCCGGTTGTGTACGACAACGTACACGCTTTGCGAAGCGTCCGGTGTATAGTCGCGCCTGAAGTTGTTTCTCAACTGACTCTTCCCAACTTTCAGCCCTGTTATCATTAACTTTTACGCGCTCTGCGGGCGCGGTGCGCCGCCGCCGTGCAGCGATAAGACGCTTGTTGCACGCAGGAAACGTGGCATGCCGTGTGCAATCAAAAGCACGCTGGTTATCAACCCCCAATAGGTTATTCAAGGATGTTTACGCCCGCGCGCGTGCTCAACGCCCGGCGAATCGTCTTTGACCCCATCAACAGTTTGGCGACGAGATAGAGGAGGAATCAAAACGGATGCAAGAAGAGTTGACGATGATGGATGCGAGCGCGGCGGCGACGGTTCGGCTGCTTAATCAGAGCTGGGCGAGTTACCTGCAAAAGACCTGCGCGCGCCTGAAGTCGATCGGGCAGGCGCAGCAGACGAACGGCACGCACGCCCTCGTCTCGCGTCTGAAACGCACGCGCCCCTCCACCTACGAACACTCCGTGCGCGTGGCGCGACTCGCGCGCGTCACCGGCCGCGCCTTCAACTTCAGCGATTCACGTCTGCAACAACTTTCTTCAACCGCCATGCTGCATGACATCGGCAAGATTCTCGTGCCCGAAGCCGTGCTCAACCGCCCGCGCCGCCCGACGCGGATGGAGCAGTTCGTCCTGCACCTGCACCCGAGCCTCGGCGCGCTGCTCGCCAGCTACTTCAACCTCTCGCCGGAGTTGCGCATCCGCACCCAACACCATCACGAACGCTGGGACGGCAAAGGCTACCCGCACCGCCTCGGCGGCCAGGACATCCCGCTCATGGCGCGCATCGTGCAAGTCGTTGACACCTACGACGCGATGGTGGCGAAGCGACCCTACTCCACGCCGCGCACCCACAACGAAGCCATCGCCGAACTCGTCGCGCACGGCGGCAAGCAATTCGACCCCCGCGTCATCGAAGCCTTTCTCGACATGCACCCGGCGGAGGGCGACGAGGACGATTTTTAGTCGAAGCCATTTTTTAGTCGAAGCCGGTGCGCCGGATCGCACGCAAAGGTCGAGGCCGCTTTCTCAAGTAGAAAGCGGCCTCGACCTTTTTTGAACGCCGCTTCTCACGCCGCTTAAAAATCGAATCTCAAGCCGACTCTGAGGCTTCGAGGTCGGAGCGTGTGCGTCGGCACGAGAAACGAATCGAGGAACGCCTGCCGCTGCTCCGCGCTTGCCGCCGGGCGCAGCGCGTTGAAGTTGATGAACTCCGCGCCGAAGGCGTAGACGGTTTTGTTGAGCAGGTTGTCGATCTCGATGTTGGGGCGCAGGCGCAGGCGTCCGGGCAAGCGAAACTCGCGCGTGACGTTGAGGTCGAAGGTGAAGAGGGCGGGGCCGCGCCCGGCGTTGCGCGGGAGGTTGCCGGTGCGCCCGATTGTCGGCAGCGAGAACGCGGCGGCGAGCGCGGGATCGAGAGGTTCGCCGGGACGGCGCGAGCGGATGAGTTGCGGGTCGCCGGCAAAGACGGGGCGGTCGTTGCTCACGTCGTCGAGATTGCGGTCTGCGCCGCCGAGCGAGACGTTGAAGGGCGCGCCCGTGGCTGCGCGCAGGATGGTGGCGAAGCGCAAAGCCCCGAACTTGCGCGGCGCGTTGAGCGTGCCGGAGAGGACGAAGCGGTGGCGGCGGTCGAGTAGGCTCGCGGCGCGCTCGCCGCGAAAGTCGCCGGAGACGAGCGCGCTCGAAGTGTTGACGACGCCGTCGTCGATGAGGCGCGAGAGCGTGTAGGCGGCGCGCAGCGAGAGGTTGAAGCCGCCTTCCGCGCGCGCGTGGAAGCGGCGGCGCGCCTCGATGGTTAAGCCGTGGTAGAAGCTGTTGCCGATTGAGGCGAGTTGTTCGACCTGGCCGCGCGTGGGGTCTGGGCGCAAGTCGTTGAGCGCGCCGAGCGCGGCATCGAGCGCGCTGCCGGAACTGAAAGTGTCTAGATTGAACACGGTGACGGGCACGCCGAACTCCGCGACGCGGGCGATGGCATCGGGGTTGGCCGCGCCGTTCGGCGCGACGGTGAAGCGCACGAGTTCACCGGCCGACTGTGTGTTGTAGAGCGGGCGCGCGCCCGTGGCATCACGTAAGTTGGCGAAGTCGCGCGAGAGCAGGTAGGCGGCGAAATCCTTGTAGCCGGGCGGCAGCCTCGGCGCGTTGGCGTTGAACTCGCGCCAGAGATGTATGCCGCGATTGAACGTGTAGTTCACTTCGACGACGAAATCGCGCGCGAGTTCGCGCTCGCCGCCAACGTTCAACTGGTAGCTTTCAGGAATGCGCAGGGCGGGGTCGAGGCGGCGCGTGAAGTTCGTCTGGAGCGTGCCGAACTGTTTGACGATGGGCGAATCGGCAGCGAGCGCGGCGGGGAAACTCAAGTGGGCGGCGATGAAGGCGCGCCGCTCGGCGGCGGTCATCGACTTCCCGTTCGCCGGGTTGCGCAAAGCGTCCGTGTCGAAGAAGACGCGCCCCGCGCCGAGCGTGAAATCGTCAATCGTGCGCAACAAGACCCGGTTGAAGAACAGACCCGCGCCGACGCGCACGACGGTCTTGCCGGAACGAAAGGGGTCGTAGGCGAGGGCGGCGCGCGGGGCGAAGTTGTTGCGGTCGCGGAGGATGGTTTCGCGCTCGTAGCGCAAGCCGTAGGTGACGGTGAGGTGTGGGCGCGCCTGCCATTCGAACTGGGCGAAGAGTCCGGCGTAGAGGTTCCGTTGCGCGGACTCGTTGTAGAAGCGTTGGCGAAAGCGTTCGGGCGCGTTCGCCAGAAATTCGGCCGCGCTCGCGAAGTCGAACGTGCCGCTTGAGTCCGAGAGGTCTATGAAAGCAGAACTGATGCGTTGCACGTCGCCGCCGAACTTGAACGTGTGCGCGCCGCCGAGGATGGTGAACGTGTCTTGAACCTGCACGCGCGTTTCGCGCCGGTCGCTCGCGCCCGCGTTTGCTGCGCCCGCGACGAGCGTGCCCGAACGATTCAACGTCTCGCCCGCCGCGAGCGGGTCGTCAATCGTGATGAGAACGACGGGGCGCGTGAGTTGTCCCCCGGTTCCGAGAGACGGGGCGAGGCGTGAGACTTGCGCGCGCAGTTGATTGAAGAGGCGCGGGGAGGCGACGAAGTTGTCGGTGTAGGAGAGCGCGTCGGAGTCGCGCGTGCGGCCTTGCAACGCGTCGGCGAGGCGCGCGCCGCCGCCGAACTGACGAAGGTTGCGGCTGCGCCCGCGCTGGTAGAGGAACGTGCCGTTGTGCGTCCCGGTAAAGTTATGATCGGTGCGCGCCGTGAGGTTCGACGCGCGGAGCGGCGTGTTGACCACGGCGACGAAGGGCGCGAGTTCGGCGGGTTGATGAAGCGCGTCGGCGGGCGCGGCTTCCGTGCGCCGCCCCGCGAGGGTAGACGGCGCGGGCAGGGGGAAACGCGGATTCGAGACGACGGGGACGAGCGTGTCGATCACGGTCGAGTCTAAGATCGTCTGAAACTCCGCGGCCACGAAGAAGAAATTGCGCGGGGGCGTCGTGCGGCTCTCGCGGCTCTCGGCCGGAGCGGCCGGTTCGTCCTCGCGCGCCTGAACCGTGCGGCGCGCGCCGGAAAGTTTCGCGGGAGAGACGAGCGCGCCGCCGAGCGTGAATCCGAAATCGTGTTCTTGCAGCGGCAGACGCTTGAGGCCGCGCGCGTTGTTCGCCCAGGTGTTGGCGTTCAGGGATTCGTCTTTGAAGAAATAGAAGGCGCGGCCGTGGAAGGCGTTTGCGCCGCCGCGCGTGCGCAGGTTGACGCGGCCGCCGGAGGCGCGCCCGTACTCGGCGGAGAATTGATTCGTGACGACCTGCACCTCCGCGACGGCTTCGAGCGACGGCTGGAAGCGTTCGCGCGCGGCGCGGTCGTCGTTGTTGTCGAGTCCGTCAATGGTGATGTTGTTGGAGTAGGCCGCGCCGCCGGAGAGGGCGAACGCGCCCGCCTCTTCCGGCGTGCGCGCCGGGGTGCGGTTGCGGTCTTCGGCGAGGTCGCGCGTCGAGAGCGGTTCTTCGGTCACGCCGCCGAGCGTGTGGATGAGGTCGAGCGGCGCGCGGCTGCCGAGCGGCAGCGTCTCCGTCTCCGCGCGCGTCAGCGTGCCGCCGACGATGGTGCGCGTCGTGTCAATCGACGCCGCGCCCGCCTCCGTCGTGACGACCTGCGCGGCCGAGACGCCCGCCGGTCGCAAAGTGAAATCAAGCCGCACGCTTCGCCCCGCCAGCAACTCGACGCCCGCGCGCTCCTCTGCGGCGAAACCCTCGGCCGCGACGCGCACGGCGTAAGCTCCCGGCGCGAGTTCGACGAGACGATAGCGACCCTCTCCGTCAACCGGCGCGCTGCGTTCGCTGCCCGTCGCCGCGTGTCGGGCTATCACTCTCGCGCCGACAATCGACGCGCCGTTTTGATCCGCGACGCGCCCGCCGATGCTCACCTCGTCGAGGTCTTGCGCGAAGGTTGCGCCGCATTGCGCCGCGACGAGATGAGAGATGAGCAGCGCGGGAAACAAGCAGGTCAATAGATGTCTGAGGCTGGTGCGTGCGTTCGGAGGATACGGAGGATACATTGGCCGGACTCCTGTGGCGGCGCGCGCGGGCGCGCGTCGCCGCGTGAGGCGCGCCCGTCGGCGGGAGAGGCGCGGTCGGGTAAACGAAGCGGGGCGGGCGCGCGGATTCAAGAGATGCGCGCGGCTCCACTTGGTCGAACCGTTGACAGTTGGTATTGAGACGCCGTCGCGTTTGTGGGTTGAGGCGAGCGAAGCGTCAGCGTTTGTCTCCCGACAGGGCGCGCACTGTATCACCGCCCCGGCGGCCGACGCAAGCGCAAGATAATGGATGGCAGGTTAGACCGGCAGATTCCCACTCTGAGGCCGACGCTCAAGCGGCGCGCCCTCGCCCCGCTTGAGCGAAGGCGCGCCGCTTGAGGCGTGCGGTCAGACGGACAAAACAGCGATGCGGTCAGGTATCAGGGTGAAGGCTCTTGCAGACATATCACGACGGCGCGCGAGAGTTTGCGCTTTAGGTCGTGAGTTCATTTCAAGCGGGCGTTTTGGTGCGGTTGCTGCGCCTCCTGCGTTCGCTGGTGCGCGTGCCGCCGCTCTGCTCATACTGGTTGCTGTCTTTGCCGAACGTCGCCACGACGCCCGCCAGCATCCGCGCCGAATAGTCGCGAACGGCCGCTTCGGCGGCGGCCACTTCGTTGGCCTTTTGATCCGCCGTCGCGAGCGTCAGGTTGTAGTCGTCGAGTTTGGCGCGCCCGTCGGCGATGACTTGTTTGAAGCCGGCGAGCGTCAGGTTGCTGCCGAGGCTGAGAGCGGGGTCGATGCTCTGCATACCGTTGGCGCGCATGTCCGCGTCGTCTAAGATTTTTGAGGTGCGTTTCTTCAAAGCCATGTGCGGAATCCTCCGGTGAGTCGTGAGAAATTTCAGAGGCGAGGCGTTTTGGACTGGCGGTCGCAACGGCCGGAGCAGTGAAGGATGGCCGCAGCATCGCCGAGACTTTTAGCGAGGCGTCTTTCGAGTCCGCCGCCTATTTATCACGAAGCGCAGGACGCGTCAATTACAAACTTCGCTAATCTCTGATAACCGTCAAACTTGATCCGAGACTATTTCATCATGCCTTTCAAACGGGACGTGAGACTGGCTAAGGTTTGTGAGAAGCGGGGGAAGATACAAGGGAGGAGGGTAAGTGTCAGTAGTTAGCCAAAGTGTTTCGAGTGGGATGAATCCGCAGCCGCGCAAAATGTTTTGAGTCACTTTTGACCTTCGATAGGCTGAGTGACCCCTGTTTCAGTAGCCAGGCGTAGAGCTAGAAATGCTTCTTTCAAAGAGGGGCTAACTGCGCTGTCCGGCTCTCTCATCAAGAGCGTTTGATATGCTTCCAGGAATTGCATACGAATGCGATAGAAGAGATGCAGGAAGTGACGAAGGAACCCAATACAATCAAGTATCACAAATTCAATTCCTATCTTCTCGTACATCGTCGTTACATATTCTTTCACCTCATCATCAATTTTCTCAGTTGTGATGAAAATATAATTATCTATTTGCTGCGATGTGACGGCGAGCTTTTGCACGGCAATATCAATATCGTCGCGGGTTACCCGTTTTGCTTTCATCTCATAGACTGTCACTGCATTTCCATCATCCTTCAAAACAATTTCCACATCACCTAGCGCTCCTGTCTGTTTATCGGCTGCGTTGTGGCCTTGCAATGGCAAATGATGCTCTCCAAGATGCCCCTGCGCCGCCTCGTATGCCGCAGCTACGACCAGCACAGGCAAACGTGCGGATTTAGGTAGAGCCATGTGCTGTACTATCAACGTGACAATGCTCTCCGCTGGCAGAGATGAATCATTCTCCGAACCTTTTAACGATGCGAACAAGGTTTCCATGCGCTGCTTTCGCTCTGCGCGGATGATTAACAGCCAACGGATGATCTCAGTTAATAAATCTTCCGCTTTAATTGTTCCTTCATACACCGCGGTTATTAAATTCACCACGTTGAGATAGAGTTGTTTCGGGCGGCCGACAAGCTGCACGCCCGGCGTGATGATGTTTTTATTTGTTCTGAACGCCGGCGTAAGAAAGCTGGTTGTCGGATTTACCGGTAAGCCATGTTTGAAAGCGAACGGCGTAATGTATGTTTCATCGAAATGACGGCCGGAATAGATGCCAATGCCACCGATTTCAGTATACGGCTTGCGAATATCAATTGAAGGATCGGAGAGTTTCGCCACCAAGCACGCCATTAAGAAACGCGTGCCGGCTTGATTAGCGCAACGGCAGACGAACTCAACATGAGTTTGTATTTCGCGCGACTCAGTGAGCCTCGTTTTGTCGAGACTCTCCGATGCGCGCTCGAAAGCTAAATCAAGGATGCTTGCGGATGTGCTTGGCGACGACGGCGGGGAGTTGGTTGGCACTCGGCTCTCTCCTTGAGCTGGTAGTTAATCCATAGAACTTCTGTTCTTGTAGTCTTCACTGAATGAATGACCTTCTCTTTCGATTCAACACGCTGCCAATCACCATACAGTTCATCCATCAACCGGCTCTTGTAACTCGAAAGAGCCACCTTGCCTTTGACGTTGCGTAGAACGTCCGCAAGCGCGCGGTGCTGCTCGTCAGTCATTTCGTTCGCATATGCGTTTGAGTCGCCGCGTGAGCCATGAGGGTATGGAGGATCGCAATAGAATAACGTCTCTTCGCTGTCATATCGCTTGATCACTTCAAGGGCGGGCGCGTTTTCAATCTGCACTCGCAAAAGTCTTTGCGCGATTAAAGGCAAATCCTCTACTGCGCCGAGCCAGCGGGAGACAGCCCCGGCCATGCCTGCGCGGCTCGTCAATAAGCAGTGAGCCCAACGACCCGAACTCGCCTTCTGCGCAAGTCCGGTTCTAACTTGGCGCGCGAGAATATAAAAGCGGCGCGCGCGTTCCAGATCACTTATGCCTTCTTCACTCGAAATGGCGATCTCAAACTCTTCGCGTGAGAATGGCGTCAAGCCGATAGCCTCAACTAAGGCGTCTTTTTGTTCGCGCAGCACCCGGAAGAAATTTACAACATCACTATGTATGTCATTGTAGGTTTCCACAGGAGACGGATTCCGGTTAATAAGTACGGCCGCCGAACCGCCGAAAGGCTCGCAATAATGTGTCGCATCAGGCAATAGCGGTAGAAGCCAATCCAAGTGACTGTATTTGCCTCCATACCACCCAAAGGCGATCAGCTTACCCATTTACCTCTCCTATTCGCATCTGTGTTACACAGAGTCCTTTCGTCAGGTTATTTCTTACTACTCTCCTTACTCGCCCTTTTACTCGCCGTACCTGTCTCAGCTTTAGCTTTCGGCGGCCTGCATGTCTTTGTCCGGTAGTGTCCTCATTTCAACTTAGAGTGCGATTAAAGATCAATGGTGAGAGCGATTCGGCTTGGCGGGGAATTTGGAGGGTAGGTCTAACCCGTCATCAATCAGCACGTCCGTTGATAGTCCTACCAAGCGAGCATAGCCAAGCAACACATGTAACGGTGGTTCAAGCACACCGCGCTCATACTTGGAGATATAGTCTCGCTCCATCTCATCCCCCAGCCCCAAGCGATTAACCAAATCACCCTGCGATAGGCCAAGCCTCACGCGTATCTCCGATAACTTGGAGGCCAAGCGTGCGGGCTGTTTCCTTTTCAGCTTAGGACGACGATTGACCCGCATGTCAGGAATCGCCTCCTGACATACAAACAGCAATCAGAGCCTTGCATTTAGGGACGTACATCCCTAAAATGCTTTTGCGTAACGTGGTCGCCGTGAGTAAGAACCTCTCTACTCGAACGGCGATGCTCATCACTCCTTTGAGGTTGAGGTTGAGCTACGCATAAGCCGTCGCTGATTTTCAAAGCTGAACGCGCGGCATCATAGCAGACCGCGCCGGAGTTGGACATCTTCACCCTGACCCGTCTCGCCGCTGCCCGCTCACTGTCACGGGCAAAGGCGCGCGGGGCTTGCGGCAAGGACAGCGCATGCCCCGCACTACTCCTATGCCTCACATCCTCCTAATAGAAGATCATAATATCGTCGCGCAAGCCGTCAAAGAGACGTTGGAAGCGGAAGGCTGGCGCGTCACGCTGTGCGGCGACGGCGCGGTCGCGGTGCTCAGGCTGGCGAGCGAGGCGGGTTATCACCTCTTGCTGTGCGACTACCAGTTACCTAACGTCAACGGGCTGGAGTTGGTGCGCTACGCGCGCACGCTGCCGCATCGCAGAGCGACGCCGATCATCATGTTTTCCGCGAGCGAATGCGCGAGGGAGGCGCGGCTGGCGGGCGTGGACGAGTTTTTACGCAAGCCGCAGGATACAGAGAAGATCGTCGAGACGGTCGGCCGCCTGCTGGTTTCCTAGTTCGAGGGCAAACGGAGCCGCTAATCCTGTGGAGAGATAGTTTAACGCGCGCTCCCAAGGATGGACGCGCTGCTTGAGCTGATGCTGAGGGACGTAGAAAAGTCGGTCGGCAACCTCGAAAAGTCAGTTTGGGAGGTTTGGCGGCGACTTTTGGAGGTTCGTTAGTCGTTAAGGGACGTTCATTTGTTAGTTTGCAACGTTCCAAAGTCGTTAAGGGAGGTTTGTTAGTAACAAACGAACGTCCATTTGTTACTAATGGACGTTCCTTAGTAACAAATGGATGTTGCTGAGCGACAAATGAACGTCCCGAATTAACAAATGGATGTTGCTGAGCGAGTAAGGAACGTCACGGATTGACTGATAAGGCTCCGCGGCTCAGGCGTGAAGGTCGGTTGGGAGGGTTTTCGCGGCCGGCAGTTGCCCATCCGGTGCGGTCGGGTTGGTTAACTGCGGGAAGTGGGGCGGCGGCGTTGTTGGAGGATGACGCTGGTGGTGCGGCGGACGGGGACGAGTGCGCCCGTGTCGGGCGGCGGCGCGTCCGTGAAGGAGGAGAACTCTTCGGCGTGCGATTGCAGGTAGGCGAAGAAGCGTTCGAATTCGCGCTGCATGGCGTCCATCTTCTCGCGCATGTTGAGGATGATTTCGACGCCCGCGAGATTGACGCCGAGGTCGCGCGTCAAGGAGAGGATCACTTCGAGGCGTTCGAGGTCGGCGTCGGTGTAGAGGCGCGTGTTGCCGTCCGAGCGCGACGGCTTGATCAGTCCCTCGCGTTCGTAGAGACGCAGCGTTTGCTGGTGCAACCCGTACTGCTCGGCCACCGCGCTGATCGTGTAGGTGCGACTCTTGTTGCGTTTCATAAAAACAGAATTCGGGAGTCAGAAGGGCGTTGTTGCACAAAGAGCTACAGAGACGATAGTGCTGGTATCTTCAGTGTGTGGCAAAGAAGAAACGCAAGCGCACGTACCGTCTCCGTAACTGGAGCGAATATAACAAAGCTCTGGTGGCTCGTGGTAGCCTGA
>DASVVO010000088.1:0-58152 GCA_036386515.1 Pyrinomonadaceae bacterium | reverse complement strand
CCTGTGTCGTCACGTTCAGGATCGCGGCGGGGTTGTTGTACTCGCCGGAGGCTGACCCCAGCGTGCCGCCCTGCATTTGGAAGTCGGGCTGAAAGTCCGTGTAGTCGATTTTGGTTCCGTCGGGGAGTTGGGTCGAACCGTCGCGCGGGATGGAAACTTCGAGCGGCGCGCCGCCCGCTTCCGGCGTCAGGCGCAATTTGATGTTGCGCGCGTGACCCACGTTCATAAAGCTGGCCTGAAAGAAACGATAGCCGCGATAGTCGTAGGGGCGGTTCATGTGGACGAGCGCATCGTGCTCGCCCGTCTCGTCTTTGATCTTGATGCGCGTCATCCAGTCGATGGTGTTGTCGGCCGTGATGGGGCCGTCTTTTCTGATCAACTTCTGCTGGATGTCGGTGCAGGTCACTTCAAAGGGCAGAGCCGTGGTCGATTTGTCGAGGCGAAAGGTGCTGGTGTCTTCGATCTTAAAGACGGTCTCCGACATCTCCTTGGCGGCCGCGCCGGGCTTCAACCACATCGAGCCGGTGCGCCCGAACTGCGCCGTCATAAAGCCGCCGAAGAAGATCGTCAGCAGCGCGACGTGAACGGCGTATGCGCCGAGGCGATTCCACGTGCCGCGCTGCGCGAGAATGAACGTGCGCTGCCCTTTCTCGGTGACGATGGGCTTGAAGCCGGTGCGGCGCGAAGCCGCGGCGATGCGTTCGACGAGCGCGGCTCGGCTGTCGGCGCGCATCTCCAGCGTGTTCGTCACAGGCTGCTTGCGGAGCCACGCGGCGACGACATCGAGCTTCGGGCGCACAACGTAATTCCACGCCCCCGGAAAACGCTCGATGGAGGCCAGCACGATGTTCAGCGAGAGCACGAGCAGGAGCGCGTTGAAATACCAGGCGTGATAAATGTCGAAAAAGCCGAGCACGCCGCCGAGCAGTTTTTGCGAAGGGGTCAGGCCGGCGAAATATTTGTCGAAGCCGTCCACGTTCGTCTGCATGATGAGCATGCCGATCATGCTGGCGCAGGCGAGCAGGATGAGCAGCGTGACGCCGAAGCGCACGGAACTCAAGAGATTGAGCAGCCGCGTGATAATCGAGGGACTTGACCGGACTGCCCCCGCCACCCGGTTTACACCTATCTCGCTTTTGGTTTCTTCTATGGCAGACATTTGTTTATGAAGTTCGGCAATCGCATTGAATGGAGACTTGTTTGAAATCTGGCGCGTCTGCGGGTCAGAGTCGCGCGCGTCGTTCATGTGTGGAGGCCATCATAGCCGATTGGTGTCGCATCATCAACTAAGGGTCTTCACGTTTTCAACGCGCTCCGAATCGACGTGAGCGCGCCGCATTTTCGGCCGCGCAACCCCATCGTGTATGATGCGTCGAACGGACGGCGACGCCTCGCCGGGAGGCGTTCGCGCCGCTCTCCGTGTCTCCCGTTTCGACGCGAATTCAGCATCTACGTCCGACGCCTCCGGTTTATTTCTCCGACCGGCCGCAACTTTAAAAACGTCTTATGAGCAAAAACATTCTCCTGTGCATCATCGGTCTCACGCTCGGATTTGGCGGGGGGTTTTTCCTCGCCAATAAGATCACCGGCAATCTCCCGCCCGCGACGGCGGCGGCGAGCGCGCCGGTCGAGCCGTCCGGTTCCGCGCCGCCGCTCGACCCCAATGAGGCGGGCGCGCCGCTACCGCCCGGCCATCCCGACATCGACAGCGCGGCCGCCGCCGCAAACTCCAACCCGAACGGCGTCGCCGCGACCGACGCGGACGCGCAGGCGGCGATGGAAGCCGCCGACCGTCAGCCGAAGGATTTCGACCTGCAAATGAACGCGGCCGCGATCTTCTACAAACTCAAAGCCTTCGACAAGGCCGCCCTCTACCTGCAACGCGCGGTTGACCTGAAGCCGCAAGACGCCGACGCCCTCTCCGCGATGGGCAACACGAAATACGATGCGGGCGACTTCACCGCGGCCGCGAGTTTCTACGAGCGCACGCTCGCCGTGCAGCCGCGAAACGCGGACGTGCGGACAGACCTCGGGAACACCTATTTCCAACGCCAGCCGCCCGATTTCCGTCGCGCCATCGAAGAGTATCGCAAGACCTTGCAGATCGACCCGCGCCACGAGAAGGCTCTGCAAAACATCGCCGCCGCCGCGCTCCAACTCGGCGACAAGGCCGCCGCCCGCGAAGCCGTCCAGCAACTCGCCGCCGTCAACCCGAACAATCAATATCTCGAAGGGCTGCGCTCCAATCTCGACTCGCAGCCCTAAGGGAAATTTTCGCCTTCACACGAAAACAGCGAAACGCCCGCCGTTAATTCGCGCGGGCGTTTCGCCGTTCGGAGGTCGCTTCGCCGGAGAGGCCGCCGCTTGGCTTTAGAGGTTCGGGCTGCGCGGGAATTTCACGAACGGGAGACGCGTGCCGCGGATGATGAGTTGGTCGGCGCGAATCGCGGCGGGCGCGACGTAGCCGCGACTCCCGGCGGCGGCGATGAGATCGTCCTGATCGATGCCGTCGCCGCTGATCCCGATTGCGCCCACGAGTTCGCCGTTCTTGTAGAGCGGAACCGAGCCGGCGAAAATCTGGAGGCCGTTGGGCACGTTGGGGATCGAAGTGCAGGGCAGGTTCGGCGTCCCGGCGAGCGTCAATTCCAGGTTCCGCTTAACGAGGTCGAGTTGGAGGCCGACGTTGAAGATGCTCCACTGGCCGATGCCGGTGCTGAAGGGGCCGGGAGGTTCGCCGTTGATGCCGTCCGGGTAGAACGGGCGGTGCAGGAACCCGACGGCGCGGCCGCTGAAGGCCACCGAGCCGTCGAGATTGAGGCCGTCGGCCACGGCGCGATCCGCGTATGCGCCCATGCCCGCGCCGCGCAACAACGTCGCGGCGTTCGCGCGCGAGAAGAGTGCGGCGGTGCGCGCCTTCTGCGCGGATACGTCGAAGCCGAAGACGGGCGCGTCGGTCGTGCGGAAGATGCCGAGCACGCGCCCCTCCGCGTCAACGACGGAGATCGAGACGCGCGCCGGGCTGCCGAGCGGTTGCCGGATGGCGGCGCGCGTGCCGTCGGCTTGAATCGCCGCCTGCGTGATGATGGTCGTCACGTCCGCGGCGGTCAGAGCGTTCGGCGAACCGGAGACGCTGCCGTTGAAGGGGAAGAAACGCAAGTCAACCGCGCCGTCAACCGCGCCGAGCCTGAGCGGGACGAAGGCCGAGGGCTGCGCCGCGCGAATGGGAAAATCCGGGTCAACCGCGCCGGGCAGACTCGCAAACGGGATCGACGCGGGTCGCGGCGCGTCCGTATCGGCGACGTTGACGTAGGGCAGGCGCACGCCGTCCACGAGGATGTTGTCGCCGCGTATGAGCGGCGGCGGCTCGTAGCCGCGTCCGGCCGCGACGGCGATCACCTCCTCGAACGGTTTGTCGAAATCGGCCGGGACGCAGTCAACCGTGTAAGCCCCGTCGCCTTCGATGCCGACCGCGCCCGCGTGGACGCCGTTCTTATAGAGCGGAACCGCGCCGGGGTCGGCCGAGAGGCCGAAGGGGAGGCCGGGCGTCTTGATGTCGGAGCATTGGAGTTGGGAGAACTGCACGCCGTAGAGCGGCCCGCCGGGGCGGAAGTCCACGCCGGGCGGGATGTGTTCCTGAATGATGAAGCCGGCCGTGCGCGGCGTGAAGGCGTTGCCCTGCGTGCTGAAGAAGGCGGCCGTGCCCGCTTTCGTGATCGCGGCGCGCGGAACCGGCTTTAAAGCGGGCACGAGGTTCGTGCCTTCCAGACCGGCGGCGACCAATCCGGTCGCGGGGTCGTTCGGCTCCTGGTTGAAACCGGAGTTGCCGCGAAACTGCGTGCGATCAGGCGCGCCCGTCATCTTGAAGACGCCGAGGACGTTTCCCTCTTTGTCCGTCACGGCCACGGTCACGGGGCGGTTCAAAGCGGCGGCGGCCGAGACGGCCTGCGCGATCACGATCTGCACGTCGTTCGTTGAAAGCGCGCCCGCCGTGAGAGGATTCGTGTTGGGAGTGGCGGCGGTGGCGGGCGGCGCGGCCGTCGGAATTGCGCCCGCGTCATCCGGCAAACCGCCGCCGATGTGTCCGATGCCGAGGCGCACACGATTGCTGGCGACGTTGCCGTGGCGCACGCGCACCAGCACGTCGCCGAGGTCGCCCATCTCTTCGTGCAGACGCACCGTGACCGAGTGCATCCACTCCTGGCCGGGCACGACGGCGACGTGCTCCACCGCCAGCGGGTAGAGACGATGCGCGGCGTCTTCGGCGTCGGCCGTGAGGGCGGAAGCGTCCGCGCCGCGTTCGAGATTCAAGACGAAGAGTTGGACGCGCGTGCGTCGATCCGCGCCGATGGAGTGGGGCGCGTCGCGCGTGAAAGGCTCCTGGAGGCGCGAGACGGATTCGACGGCGACGGCGCGCGTCGAGTTGGCTTCACTGATGAGAACGGGGCGCGTCGCCTGCGCCCGTGAAACGCGGTGCGCGTGAGAGAGGAGCGCGAGGGCGCACAGGGCGAGGCACGCCGGCAGCAGAAGGCGTCGGGCAAACGTTGATTGATGTTTAGACATAGAAGCAGGTCACGTATGAATTGCGATCCGAACGCTGTCTGGCAGAAGACCGGCGACGCGCTGTGCGGCGTTGGGATACTAACCGGAGCGGCTCCAATTTAGCATTAAACTTTGTCCCGTCAAGTCGAATTTAGAGCGCGGCGGCGGCGGGCGCAAAAATCACGAGCGAAAGAAGTTGTCTCAACGCGCGCGAGCAGAATTGCGTTGCCAGTCGGCGACGACTGTGCTACAAAAACAGCCCAACGCGTTTTTGCACCGAGCTTCGATTGAGCTTCTATGCGGTCATTAAAACCGGCGTTTAATTTTCCGTCAGACACGTCTTTTCACTTTGCGCGGCACGCATGAGATCGCCTTCCGCGGCCTCCGTATTTTATTAACGGCTACATGTTCCCAACCCCCACACAGGCGCGCTCGCTCGCAAGGCTGATCCTCGTCGTCTCCCTCCTTTCAATCTTCCCGCCGCCCGCCCGCGCCCAGCCGCACGGACGCATCAAAGGCATCGTGCGCGGCGCGGCCAGGACGCCGCTCGCCGGGGCGACCGTCATGGCGATCAACCAGGTGACGAGCAATCGCTCGACGACGCGCACGGCCGCCGACGGCAGCTTCGCTTTCAAACTCCGCGCGGGCGCATACCGTATCCTCGTCGATGCGCCCGGCTCGCTTCGCTTCGACCGCGAGAACGTCATCGTCGAACCCGGCCGGGACAGCCCCGTCGAAGTTGAACTGAAACCGCTCAAGGAAACGAAGCGGCCGGAGCCGTTCGTTGACCCGACGGCGAACGAACGCCCCGCCGGTTACGCCGGGGGCGGCAACATCGAATCACGCCCGCCCGCCCTGCCCGACCGCGCCGAGATGCGCGACCGCTGGCGCATCAACTTTCCCGAATACGACCGCTACGGCGACCGTGGCGCGCGCGGCCGCGACATCCCCTTCAAGCGCGGCAAGTGGTACGACCCTTACAATCAAAATTTGCTCAAGGGCGACTTCCCCATCTTCGGCCAGAGCGTGTTCATGATCCTCTCCGGCGCGGACACGACCACCATCGAACTCAATCGCACGCCGAAGCCGACCGACGTGAGCAGCGCGCGCCCCGGCAGCGCGGAGTTTTTCGGACGCCCCGAAACCCTCGTCGCCAACCACGTCATCCAGTTCTCGTTCGAGATGTTCAGCGGCTCGACCACCTTCAAGCCGCGCAACTGGGCGATCAAAATCTCGCCCACCATCAGCCTCCCGAACTACGTCAACGCGCGCGAGCAGGGCGTCATCAACATAGACCCGCGACGCGGCACGAACCGCACCGACGCGCACATCTCGCTCGAAGAAGCCTTCGCTGAAGTGAAGCTCGAAGACGTGAACGCCAACTTCGATTTCGTCTCCGTGCGCGCGGGCATCCAGCCCTTCGTCTCCGACTTTCGCGGCTTCGTCTATTCCGACAACAACCTCGGCGCGCGTCTCTTCGGCGGCTTCGCCAACAACCAGTATCAATTCAACGCCGCCTACTTTTCCCAACTGGAGAAGGACACTAACAGCGGCCTCAATCGCTTCGACACGCGCCACCAAAACGTCTACATCGCCAACCTCTACCGCCAGGACTTCGGTCGCAAAGGCTACACGGCGCAGATCAGTTTCCTCTTCAACGACGACCGCCCTTCGCGCAAGTTCGACCGCAACGGCTTTCAGGTGCGCCCCGCGCTCGTCGGCGACGTGCGGCCGCACAGCGTCAAGGTCGGCTATCTCGGCTTCTCCGGCGACGGCCACCTCGGCGGCGGCCTGCCCGGCCGCTTCAATCTCTCGCACGCCTACTATCTCGCCCTCGGACGCGATTCGCACAACCCCATCGCCGGACGCCCCACGAACATCCGCAGCCAGATGGCCGCGCTCGAACTGAGCTACGACAAGGATTACATCCGCTTCAAAACTTCCGGCTTCTTCGCGCAGGGCGACAAGAACCCCTTCGACTCGCAAGCCAGCGGCTTCGATTCCATTCTCGACGATCCGAATTTCGCGGGCGGGCAGTTCTCTTTCTGGAATCGACAGGGCATCCGCCTGACGCAAACGGGCGTCTCGCTCGTCGAGCCGAACAGCCTGTTGCCCTCGCTTCGCAGCAGCAAGACGCAGGGGCAGGCCAATTTCGTCAACCCCGGCATCATGATCTTCAACGCGGGCGCGGACGTGGAAGTGACGCAGCGCATCAAAGCCGTCTTCAACGCCAACTTCCTGCGCTTCCACCACACCGAACCGCTCAAACAAATCTTGTTCCAGCCCAACATCCGCCACGGCATCGGCCAGGATTACAGCCTCGGCGTCGCCTACCGCCCGCTGCTCATCAACAACATCACGATGACTTTCGGCGCGTCCACCCTCGTGCCCGGACGCGGCTTCCGCGACATCTACACGGACGAGACGCGCAACTGCCCGCCCAACGTGGCCGATTATTGCGCCTCCGACGGGACGAGCATCGATCCGAGCAAGCCTCTCTTCTCACTGTTCGCGCAGTTGAAGTTCATTTTTTAAGAAGCGGTTTGGAAGAGGTTTGAACGAGTCCCGTCAGGGACGATTGGTAATAGCCCGGCACTTTAGTGCCGGGGATAAGTTGAAAGACGATGTGTAAGTCCCGTAGGGACGATTGAATAGTGATGAACATTCAATCGTCCCTACGGGACTCAATGTAAAAGGCGCGTTTACGATCACCGGCCATCAATGGCCGGGCTATTATCAAATGTCCCTCCGGGACAACAGAGCTACTTTTCAAACAGCTTCCAAGATCGAATATTTAATAGAGACAGTCATCGTCGGACGGAGAGTTTAGAATGCAAGGTGTCGGTCAAGCCGAACGCGTCAAGCTGTTTATCTTCCTGCTGTTCGTCGCCGCTCTCGGCGCAACCCTGCTGGCAGGCGGGGCGCGTTCGTCCGCCCAACCGAAGGGCGACGCGGTGCAACTTGCCCGCGCCGTTGCAAACGATAAATCCGAGCCTGAGACCGGGAAGAATTCCGGCGACGCCGTGGCCGCCCCGGCGCGAACGCACAACTCCGCGTCGCTCGTCTCGCCGCAAGCGACCGCGGCGACGACCGAAGGCTGCGTCGCCTGTCATAACAACATCGAGCCGATGCACGTCACGTCGAGCGGGAAACTTGAGGCGGGCGGCAAAGACGGGCAGGGGCTTTCCTGCACCTATTGCCACGGCGGCAACCCCGCCGGTAAGACGGCGGAAGAGTCGCACGTGCGGCCGCGCCATCCCGACTTCTGGAAAGTCGGCGGCAAAACTTCGAGCGCGAACCCTGAACGCACCAACGCTCTCCTGAACCGCGAGAGTTGGGAGTTCGTCCGTTTCATCAACCCGGCCGACCTGCGCGTCGCGTCGAAGACCTGCTCCGAATGTCACGCGCCCGAAGTCGAGGCCAACGACAACAGCATGATGCGTCACGGCGCGATGCTCTGGGGCGCGGCGCTCTACAACAACGGCGGCTTCCCCACGAAAGACGCGCGCTTCGGCGAAGCCTACGCGGAAGAGACCGGCGCGCCCCTGCGCCTCATCCAAACGCCGCAGCCGACGAAGGAACAACAACTCCTCAAAGGCTGGCTGCCCTTCCTCGACCCGCTCCCGCGCTGGGAAGTTTCGCAGCCGGGCAACATCCTCCGCGTCTTCGAGCGCGGCGGCAAGCGTCGTCTCGAACTGGGCTTGCCCGACCGCGAGGAAGAACCCGGCAAGCCCGACAAGGGCTTGAGCGCGCGCGGCCTCGGCACGCAGCAACGCACCGACCCCGTCTATCTCGGCATCCAGAAGACGCGCCTCTTAGACCCCACGCTCAACCACCTCGGCACGAACGACCACCCCGGCGATTATCGTTCGTCCGGCTGCACGGCCTGCCACGTCGTCTATGCCAACGACCGCAGCCCCGTCAACTCAGGTCGCTATGCCAGGTTCGGCAACCTCGGCACGACCCAGACCGCCGACACCAACATCCCGCGCGGCGAACCCGGTCACCCGATCAAGCACCAGTTCACCAACGCCATCCCCACCTCGCAGTGCATGACCTGCCACATGCACCCCGGCACGAACATGGTCGCCACCTACACGGGTTTCACCTGGTGGGACAACGAGACCGACGGCGATAAGATGTACCCGGCCAGGCAGGTCACGCCTTCGCAGGACGACGAACAGGAGAAGCTCGACCGCAACCCCGAAGGCGCGCAGTTGCGCGGCCTCTGGTCGATGCGCAAGTGGAAAGACCGCGCCTCTGCGGAAGACTTCCTCGTCAAGACGGGCGAACCCGGCGGCGAGTTCGGCAAGCAACTCAAGCAGACCGCCTTCGCCGACTACCACGGCCACGGCTGGCTCTATCGCGCCGTCTTCAAACGCGACCGCGCCGGCAACATGCTCGACGGCTACGGCAAACAGATCAAAACCGTCACGCCGAAGAAACTGGCCGACGCGGTCGCCTTCTCCGGCGACGGCGCGTACAAGTCAGGCCAGCCCGTCCACCTCAAGGACATTCATCTCGAAAAAGGCATGCACTGCGCCGACTGCCACTTCCGCCAGGACGCGCACGGCACGGGCATCCTCTACAACGAGCCGCGCGCCGCCATCGAGATCAACTGCACCGATTGCCACGGCACCATCCGCGAACGCGCCAAGCTCCTGACCACCGGCCCCGCCGCCGGGCAAGGCATCGAAGGCGGCAAACTCGTGGACAAGGAACGCGGGCGCAATTTGCGCGCGCCCCGCAGCGGAAACAAAGACATCTCCCGCAACCTCTACGCGCGCGACGAGGCGGGCGCGAAGATTCCCCTGTTTGAACTCGCGCCCGCCGCCGGTTTGAAAAAGAAGATCAAGACGGAGGACGGCCGCGAGGTCGAGGTCGAACTCAAAGCGGGCGAGATCGTGCAGAACTCCATCGTCGAGCCGGGCAAGTGGTGGCGCGTCAAGCAGACGATCGACAGCATCGACCCCGCATCGCCCGACTACAACGAACTCTCGCGCTACGCCAAGACCATCCGCAAAGACAACCGGACGTGGGGCGACGTGCCCGAAAAAGACGAACAGCTCGCGCACGCCGACGATTCGATGACGTGCTTCTCGTGCCATTCGTCCTGGATGACGAGTTGCTTCGGCTGCCACCTCTCGATGAAGGCCAACCGCAAGATGCCCAACCGCCACAACGAGGGCGACGACTCGCGCAACTACACGACCTACAACTTTCAGGTCTTGCGCGACGACGTGTTCATGCTCGCACGCGACGGCACGGTGACGGGTCATCGCGTCGCCCCCGCCGCCTCGCGCTCGGGCGTCATCGTCAGTTCGCAGAATCAAAACCGAGAGTGGATTTACTCGCAGCAACAGACCGTCTCGACGGAGGGCTTCAGCGGTCAGGCGTTCTCCACGCACGTCCCGCACACCGTCCGCGCCACCGAGACGAAGGGCTGCACGGACTGTCACGTCTCGAAGGAGAACAACAACAACGCGTGGATGGCGCAACTCCTGATGCAGGGGACGAACTTCGTCAACTTCATGGGTCGCTACGTCTACGTGGCCGCCGAGCACTCGCTCGAAGCCGTCCCCGTCACCGAGCGCGAAGACCCGCAGGCCGTCATCGGCAGCACCTTGCACAAGCTCGCCTATCCCGACAGCTACAAAAAGTTTATTGACGAAGGCCGCGAGTTGAAGGAGTTCTACGAGCACCCCGGCAACCCGGAAGTTTTACAGGTGCAGATGCGAGGCGAGTATGCCTACGTCGCGGCGGGCGCGGGCGGCCTGCGCATCTACGACATCGCGCAGATCGATCACAAGGGCTTCTCCGAGCGCATCACCACCGCGCCCGTCTCGCGCTTCGGGCAGCGGTTCTGGGTGAAGACGAAGTACGCCACGGCCGTCGCCGCGCCTTCGACGCTCGCGCTCGACCCCCTGCGCTCGCGCCTCCCCGAAAATCAGGAGCAAGCGATCCACCCGCTCTACGGCTACCTCTACGTGGCCGACAAGCACGAGGGCTTGGTTCTCGTCGGCGCGGCCACGCTGCTCGACGGCGACCCGCTGAACAACTATCTCAAGCGCGCGCTGACGTGGAACCCGGGAGGCGCGCTCGACGGCGCGAACAACATCCAGATCGCCGGGACGCACGCCTACATCACCACCGACAAGTCGCTCGTGATCGTGAGCATCGACGACCCGCTGAACCCGAAACTGGTCAAACAGTTCGCGCTTCATCACCCGCACGCGGTCGCCATCCAGTTCCGTTACGCCTTCGTCGTGGACGAAGAAGGCTTCAAGGTCATCAATGTCACCACCCCGGCGGACGCGCGTCTCGTGGAAGGCGCGGAGGTTAAACTCGCGCACGCCCACGACGTTTACGTGGCGCGCACTTATGCCTACGTCGCCAACGGCAAAGACGGCATCGCCATCATCAACGTCGAGCGGCCGGAACAACCCAGGCTCCAGCAGATGTACGACGCCGAAGGCAAGCTCAACGACGCGCATCAGGTGAAGGTCGCCATGACGAACGCGAGCCTCTACGCCTACGTCGCCGACGGCCACAACGGCCTGCGCATCCTGCAACTGACCGACCCCGAAACCTCCGTCACCTACGCGGGTTTTAGCCCGCGCCCCGACCCCAAACTGATCGCCACGTTCAAGACCACCGGCCCCGCCGTCGCCATCTCCAAAGGTCTCGACCGCGACCGCGCCGTTGACGAGAGCGGCAATCAACTCGCCGTCTTCGGCCGCCGCGGCGCACGTCCCTTCAACCTCGAAGAGTTGCGGCGCATGTACCTCTTGGACGGCAAACTCTACACCGTCACCGACAACCCACAGACGCCCGCCAACGATTTCAAAGGCGGCGCGGGGGCGGCGAAATCCGGCGGCGAGCAGCCGGGAGCGAACCCTGAGAAGGCCGTCTCCGCGAATTCCATCTCGTCGAACATGTCAATCTTCACCCTTCACAGGATGACCGCAACGACGACACTGATCGGCGGCGGGTTAGGTTTTCTGCTCGCCGGGTTGGGATTCTATAGATTAAGAAGATTGCGTCGGAACACTTAAAAAGCTGTTTGAGAAGTCCCGTCAGGGACGGTTGATAATAGCCCGGCACTTAAGTGCCGGGGAGCAGTCGAAGCATAATGTTTGAGTCCCGTAGGGACGATTGAATGTGCATAACTTCAATCGTCCCTACGGGACTCAATCTATAAAGAGTTCATGACCCCCGGCACTCAAGTGCCGGGCTATTATCAAATGTCCCTACGGGACGAGAATAGGTTTACTGTTCAAACAGCTTCTTAGCCAAGAGCGGAGACAAAACGACATAGCCGCCCGTGATTTTCAGAGAATCACGGGCGGCTATGCCGTCTGAGCAATGACAGGCGGCTACGCCGTTCGCCGCATCCACTCGATGCAGCGGCGGAGGTGCGCTTGCATGCGCTCCGCCGTGTCGGAGTGTATGCGCCCGTGGCCGGGCAGCACCCATTCGAAACGCTGCGCGAGCAGTTTCTCCATCGAGCGCGTCTGCTCCTCCCACGAATACCAGGCGACGCTGCGGAAGGCCGTCAGCGTCTCGCGCGCGGGCGACCACGCGAGATGATCGCCCGTGAAGAGATACTTGTCGCGGTAGAGCAGCAGCATGTGGCCGCGCGTGTGGCCGGGCACGGGGATAACGCGGAGTTCTCCGTCGAGCGCGAATTCCGCCTCGCCCTCGACGACGCGCTCGATGCCGCGCCGCTTTGCGCCGTCCGCCGCGTGCATGATGCGCGTGCAGCCGAAACGCGCGGCATACTTCTCGTGGTCGGCGATGTCGTCGGCGTGCGTGAGAAACATTTGACGGACGCCGCCCAAGAGTTCGATGCGCTTGACGAGTTGTGAGGCGAAGCGCGGCGAATCAACGAGCACGTTGCCGCCCGCTTCATCCGGCCGCACGATCAAATAACTCCACGCGCCGAAACTCGCCTCCGAGGTGAACCCGCAGAAATAGACATTCTCGGAGACGCGCGCGGGGTAGGCGTCCACGGCGGCGCGCGTGTTGTGGCGTTCGAGGGTGCCGATGGAAGCGGTCGGGCAGGCGACGAGAGCCATCAGCGCGCGCTCGGTCTCGGCCGCCGTGGCGGGCTGGCGGTAGACGCTCGATTGCTCGCCGTGGTCGCGAAACGTCGCGGGCGCAATCTGCCGGCACGCGTCGCAGTCGATACACGTCGCGTCAACGTAAAAATCGCCCGCCACGTTCTCCGGCAAGCGTTGTGCGACTGAGGCCATGCGGATAGTTTCAGGTTTCAGGTTGAAAGTTTCAAGTTCGGAAACGGCGGCGGCTGTTTTCTTAAACTTGAAACTCGAAACCCGAAACCTGCAACCCGCTCTCAGATGCGCTTCAGCAGAATGAGGATGATAATGATTAAGAGAATGATGCCGAGCGTGCCGCTCGGAAAATATCCCCAGTTGCGACTGTGCGGCCAGCGCGGGAATGCACCGAGCAACAGGATGATGAGGATCACGATCAGGATGGTGGTCATAACATTTCTCCTCTCTCGAAGTTTATCGTCACGAGTTGTTCCCGAATGAGTTTCGCGGTGGAAAGAGACATATCGCCGGGGAGCTTATGCCCGGCCTCGGCCGCCGGTCAATCTTTATCTTCCGCGCTCGTCATTCCCGCCTTCAACGCTTCTCTTTCTGCCCGTCGAGATAATCGAGCAGCACGTTCGACATGACCTTGACGCCGACGACGAGGCTCTCTTCGTCAACGTCGAACTCAGGCGTGTGCCAACCGGCGTTGATGCCCCGCGCGCGGTTGCCGACGCCGAGGAAGAAGTAGAAGCCGGGCACGACTTTCTGGAAGTAGGAGAAATCCTCGGCGGGCATGAAGGGCTTGAGCGCGAGCGCGTTCTCCGCGCCGACGATGCGACGGATGGTGGGCAGCATCTGCTCGACGAGCCGTGGCTCGTTGTACGTGACCGGGTTGCTGCCCTCGAAGTTCAACTCGAAGGTCGCGCCGTAGGCGGCGGTCACGTGGGTGAGCGTCTCGCGCATCAACTCGATGGCGCGCTCGCGCACGGCGTCGTTGTGCGTGCGCATCGTGCCGGTCAGTTTCACTTCGTTCGCGATGACGTTGAAGCGCGTGCCGCCATGGATCGTGCCGACGGTGATGACGAGCGGTTCGAGCGGGTCGATGCGGCGGCTGCGGATGTGTTGCAGCGCGAGCACGCACTCGGAGGCGACGACCACCGCATCCACGCCCAACTGCGGCTGCGCGCCGTGCGCGCCCTTGCCACGGATGATGATATTGAAAGTGTCGGACGAGGCCATCGCCGCGCCGGAGTGGTAGCCGATCTGACCGGCCTGCACGTTCGGTTCGGTGTGGAGGCCGAAGATGGCCTGCGGGCGCGGGTTCTCCAGCGCGCCCTCTTTGATCATCAGGGGCGCGCCGCCCTCCTCGCCCGCAGGTGCCCCTTCTTCCGCGGGCTGGAAAATGAACTTGACCGTGCCGCCGATCTCTCCCCGCATCCGGCTCAAAACTTCCGCGACGCCCAAACCGACGGTCGTATGCACATCATGGCCGCAGGCGTGTTTGACGCCCGGCGTCCGCGACTTGTAAGGCACGTCGTTCGTCTCCTGAATCGGCAGCGCGTCCATGTCGGCGCGCACGGCGACGACCCCGCCCGGCCGCCCGCCCTTAAGCACGGCGACGACGCCGTGGCGCGCGACGTTCGTCCGTACGTCGTCGAACCCGAGCGACTTCAAACGTTCGGCGACGATGCGGGCGGTGCGCTCCTCGCGGTTGGAGAGTTCCGGGTGCATGTGAAAGTCGCGCCGCTGCGCGACGAGTTGCGGGCGCAAGGCTTCCGCCGCCTGCGCGATGCGCCCCTCGCGCGTCGTCGCGGCCTGAGCATTCGCGCCCGGCGTCGCACGCGGCGGCGTGCTCCGTTGCTCCTGCGCGGGCGCGTGCAGGGAGAAGGCGAGCAACAGGGCGAGAAGTTTTAAGTGTCTTTTCGTCATGGTGGTCAGAGGGCTTTCATTCGCGGCTCGTCTTTCAACTTCGCCGACGGCTTTCCCTTGCAACTTGTCTTGGAAATTTGCGCGCATCATACCGCACGTTTCGGCCATTCGCCACGAACTTTTTCGCCCGCCCCGGCGCAAATGAAAAGGGCGACGCCGCAAACACTTGCGGCGTCGCCCCGAAACGGTCACGTAGATTTTAACTACTTGCCCGTGTTGACGTACTGGATGCAGTCGCCTTGATTTTTGAACGCCGGGTCGTTGAAGCGCGTGTACCCGCCGTTCTTGCACTGGTCTTTGGTGGTCGGTTTGGTGCTCGTGTCGCAGGCATCGCCGATCCCGTCGCCGTCCGTATCGATCTGGCCGGGGTTGGGCGTGAGGCGGCAGTTGTCGTCACCGTCGGCGACGCCGTCGTTATCATCATCGTTATCGCAGACGTTACCCAGCCCGTCGCCGTCCGTGTCAACTTGTTCTGGGTTGGCGGCCGTCGGGCAGTTGTCGGCAGTATCGAGAATGCCGTCGTTGTCGTCGTCGGCGTCGCAGGCATCGCCCTGTCCGTCGCCGTCAACGTCCGCCTGGTCGGCGTTCGCCACGGTCGGGCAGTTGTCAACGTTATCCAAGACGCCGTCGTTGTCCGTGTCTTTGACAAGCTCGAAGTTGTAAGTCACGCAATCGAAGGTGAACGAATCGACGTTGCTGATGAGACCGGCATTTCCGCTGCCCTGATTGATGCCGACCCCGCCGGTGATGATGGCGTCGGGGTTGTTCGCCACGATTTCAGCCCACGTCTTGTCGCATGTCGAAGTTGCGCCCGCGCACTGGCCGTTGATGGGTTGTGTAGACCACCAGATGCCGCTGCCATTGGCGATCCATTCCTGCCATTGGCCGTTCACGACCGGGTGCTGATCCAAGTTATAGACCGGCTCGAAGACCAGCGTCGTGAAACCACCGGGCGCCGCGCCGTTGTAGTCAACCTGCAAGTTGAGCGCGGTCACTTGTGAATTGGCGCCTGCCGTGCGGTAGGTCGTATAGCTTAAGTTGTCAATGTCGCTCAGCTTGGTGCCGATGTGATCGTAATTGAACAGGAACACCTTTTCGCCACCTGTGACGGTTGTCGCCTGAAAGCTGCCGTCGCCGCGCGGGGGATCGCCGGGGCCTGCCACGAACGCGCCCGCCGTGGGGGGCGTACCGGCGCGCGTGTACAACACCCAGTTGTCCGTGGGCGGTGTATTTTCAACCTGACGCGTCACGTCTGCCTCCGTCACCACCGTCTCGGTGGGGTTAGGGCAACCCGCGACGGCCGCCGAGTTCGTCAAGGCGGCAAAACCAATCGTGCCCGTCGCCAAAGCGACGACGGCAATCACTAAACTGAGCAGAAACAATCTGGAAAATTTCATCTTTACTCTATCTCCTTCAAGGGGCAAAGGGCTGCGCGGCAACACAGCATGGGGGATTAAATTTGGGGAGCAACGATTATCAAACTCCCACGGCTAAACACGAACTACGTAATCGCAGCGTCAAGCGGAAAAGAAAGCCGACGCGCGCGACATCGCCCGCTAAATCCTGTTTGACCAGCGTACAACTTGTAGTCGAATTTGGATTGTTATCTGTCGGACGGAAGGAAGGAAAAACCGGCGCGGCCTTACGCTTTTGACAGAACTGATTTGACAAGCACCTTCCGAACGCATGCGGCAAACATCAGAAGGATGTGATCGGGCGTTGTTGAATATGCCCGCGGACTTTAATTCAAGACCGCCTGCCTGTCAACTTGGTACATCTTGATAAATGCCGATTGAGCGAATTGATCCAACTCAACTCCCGGCTTCGAGGTGTTTGGCGAGTTCGCGTTTGAGTAATTTGCCGGTCGGGCCTTTGGGCATCTCGTCCAGGAAGCGGACGGACTTCGGGCACTTGAAGTCGGCGAGATGCGCGCGGCAAAACTCCATGAGTTCTTCGGCGGACGCCGCCATGCCTTCGTGCAGGACGACGAAGGCGGCCACCTCTTCGCCGTAGAGCGGGTCGGGCACGCCGACGGCGGCGGCCGACGCGACGGCCGGGTGCGTGTAGAGCAGTTCGTCGATTTCGCGCGGGTAGATGTTTTCGCCGCCGCGGATGATCATGTCCGACTTGCGATCCGCGATGTAGTAGAAGCCGTCGGCGTCGCGGTAGCCGATGTCGCCCGTATGAAACCAGCCGCCGCGAAAAGCCTCGGCGGTGGCGGCCGCGTTTTTGTAGTAGCCCTTGAAAACGTTCTCGCCGCGCAGCACGATCTCGCCGCGTTCGCCCGCTGCCACTTCCCTCTCGTCTTCGTCGAACACTTTGATCTCACAGCCGATCGATTGGCCGCACGAGCCGGGGCGTCGGCGCGCGTCGGGCGGGTTGAACGTGGCGCGCACGGTTGACTCGGACAAACCGTAGCCCTCGATGACGAGACAATCGAACGTCTCCTCGAAGCGGCGCAGGACTTCGGCGGGCACGGGCGCGGAGCCGCACATGGCGAAGCGCAGTTGCTCCCGGCGCAAATTCGCGGGGACGCCTTCCGGGTAGGTGGCGAGGAGCATCGAGAGCATCGTCGCCACCGAGCCAAAAGAGGTCACTTCGTAATCGGAGATCGTCTGCCAGAAGCGCGAGGCGGAGAAGCGCGGGCTGACGACGCTCGCCGCGCCCGCGTACATGGCGGCGATGGTCGTCACCATCACGGCGTTCATGTGAAAGAGCGGCATCACGGAGAGCAGGCGGTCGGCGGGCGTGAACCCCAACCAGCGGACGATCTGCCGTGCGTTTGCCAACAGGTTGCCGTGCGTCAGCAGGCAGCCCTTAGGGCGTCCCGTCGTGCCGGAAGTGTAGATGATGATCGCCTCGTCGTCGCGGCCGAGCGTGAGTTCGCGCCAGGAGTCTGCGGCGGGCGTCGCGGCGGAAGTTGAGTTGGCGTGCGCCTCGTCGTCGAATTCAAGCGCGGCGGCGAGACTCGGAACTTCCGTCCCGATGCGCGCCACCGTGTCGCGGAATTGCGAATGGTAGAGCAACAACTTCGCGTCCGAGTTGCCGACGACGTAGGCGGCCTCTTCCGGCTTGAGCAGGGAGTTGACCGGCCCGGCGAGCGCGCCCGTCTTGAAACAGGCGAAATAGGCGATGACGTATTCCGCGCTGTTCGGCAGGAGCAGGCTCACCACGTCGCCGCGCCCTATGCCATGCGCCGCGAGCATGTCGGCCGTGCGGTTGACGGCCGCGTCGAACCCGGCGTAAGTCCAACTCCGGCCGTTGTGCGCGTCGGAGAGGAAAGTCTTGGCGGGGGTTTCGGCGGCGCGCAGTTCGAGCAGTTCGCGCATGTTCGTGTCGGGGTTTCTCGTTTCAGTGGTCATTATCAATTCAGATTGCAACGCCGTGCGGCTGTGCGGTATAAAGTGCAGGCAAACTGAGGCGACCCGAACCGCTCCCGTGCGCCCGCGCCCGCAGGAGGTGACGCGCGCCACAGCTTAGCGAAACGCTCCCATCTCTACAATCGTTCAGCACCGACACTGTTCGTCTCCGCAGCCCGACGCCGCAACGCGTCCGGCGCGCGCGCCCGAAACGCTTTCTATGGACACCTATCAGAATTTCATCGACGGTCAGTGGGTTCTCTCCGATGCCACCGCCACCGCCACCAACATCAACCCCGCCAACACCGACGACGTGCTCGGCACCATGCGCCTCTCTTTGCGCGAAGAGGCGCGACGCGCCGTCGAGGTCGCCCATGCGGCCTTTCGCGGGTGGCGCGCGACGCCCGCCCCGGCGCGCGGCCGCATCATCGCACGTTTCGCGCGCCTGCTCGAAGACGACACGGAGAACCTCGCCGCGCTGCTCACGCGCGAGGAGGGCAAGACGCTCGCCGAATCGCGCGGCGAGATTAAGCGCGCGGTGAACGTCGCGGAGTTTTGCGCGGGCGAAGCGCGGCGCATGAACGGCGAGACCATCCAATCGGAACTGCCCGCCAATTTCGCTTATACGATCAAGCAGCCGCACGGCGTCGTGGCCTGCATCACGCCGTGGAATTTTCCGGTGGCGATTCCGGTCTGGAAGATCGCGCCCGCGCTCGTCGCCGGCAACACGGTCATCTTCAAACCGGCGACCGTGACGCCCGCCACCGCCGTGCGCCTCACGGAGTTGTTCGCGGAGGCGGGCATCCCGAAGGGCGTACTCAACCTCGTCATCGGGTCGGGCGCGGAGGCGGGCGACGAGATCGTGAACCACCCGGCCGTGCGCGCAGTCTCCTTCACCGGCTCGAATGGCGTCGGCCTCAAGCTCTACGAGCAGTGCGCGCGGCGCGGCGCGAAAGTGCAATGCGAGATGGGCGGCAAGAACCCCGTCATCGTGCTCGAAGACGCCGACATGAACCTCGCCGTCGAATCCACGGCGCAGGGCGCGTTCGGCTCGACCGGCCAACGCTGCACGGCGACGAGCCGCGCCATCGTCCACGAGAAAGTTTACGACAACTTCATCGAGCGCATCACGGCGCGCGCCGACGCGCTCCGGCTCGGCGACGGCAGCGACCCGGCCACCGAAGTCGGGCCGCTCGTTGACGGCAAGGCGTTCAAGAGCGTGCTCTCCTATATGGACATCGGGCGCGAAGACGGCGCGAGCCTCGTCTGCGGCGGCGAGATCGCCAAAGGCGCGGGCTTGAGCAAAGGCTATTTCGTCAAGCCCACGGTCTTCGTCGGCGTCACGCCCGACATGCGTATCGCCCGCGAGGAGATTTTCGGCCCCGTCCTCTCCGTCATGCGCGCCAAGGATTTCGACGAAGCGTTGATGATCGCCAACGACAGCGAGTACGGCCTATCGTCCTCCATCTTCACCAACGACGCCGCGCGCATCTTTCGTTTCGTTGACGAGATCGAAACCGGCATGACGCACATCAACTCGCCGACGACCGGCGGCGAAGCGCACATTCCTTTCGGCGGCATCAAGTCAACGGGCGTCGGCGAACGCGAACAGGGTTCGACCGCGCTCGATTTCTACACCGAACTCAAGGTCGTCTATGTTGACTACACGGGACGCAAACGCGAAGGCAACTTGTATTAAGAGAATTTAAGAGCGAGGTGTAAGAGGAAGCAAATTAATGGAAAATACTTACACAGCAGTTGTCAAACAAGACGGCGATTGGTGGATTGGCTGGGTCAAAGAGATTCCCGGCGTGAATTGTCAGGAAGCGAGCCGCGAGGAGCTTCTGCAAGCCTTGCGCGCAACTTTGCGCGAAGCGTTGGAATTTAATCGCCAGGACGCCCTGGATGCTGCCGGAACGAATTACGAAGAAGAATTAATCGCGGTATGAAGCGTAGAGATTTGATTCGCTATCTTCATTCGCAGAACTGCAAACTTTTACGCGAAGGCGCAAATCATTCGTGGTGGTACAATCCGGCACAGAACAAGCGTTCAGCCGTGCCGCGACATATAGAAGTCAGAGATCAGTTGGTTAAGAAGATTTGCAAAGACCTGGGAATCCCTCCGGCGAAATAGGTTTTAACCACGCTCGATTTCTACACCGAACTCAAAGTCGTCTACGTTGACTACACGGGACGCAAACGCGAAGGCAACTTGTATTAAATGTCGATGCGGAGACGGATGTTGAAAGCGCGCCCGCGCCTCGGCTGGCTCATCTTGATTTTCGCCGTCGCGGGCAATGCTTTCGGGCAAGGCGCGAGCGGGTCGGGATGGCACCGGCTGTCGTGGCCGGGCAAGGATTGGTCTCTGGACGTTTCGCTCGCGCCTTACACGGTGACGCTGGACGACTATTCGAGAGATGAGGGGGGTTACTGGTTTGTCGCCACTCTGAGAGAGAACGACCTGACCCCCGACCACATCCCCATGTTGATCATTCGGCTGGAGGCGGCGAAAGACGGTGGGAGTGCGACAGACTTACGAGACTCCATCGCCCGGAGGCTTAAAAAATCGGAGGGGGTCAACGCCGGAAGCGTAAAAACTTTCGAGTACAAACAGTTCCCCGCGCTCAGATACTCGATTATGAATCCGCTGGCTCGCATGTATTCTCCATACCCCGTGCCTCCCGGCGGGATGGCGCCGATGGGGCGCGGCATGGAAGCATTTTTCGTGAAAGACGATGTCTTGATCACGTTTCGTCTCAACGCCGTCGCGCTCAACAAAGAGGACGAGCAGTTGTTCTATCGCGTGCTGGATTCCGTTAAGTTCACAAACACTTCAACGCCTGTCGGCAGTTTCGATTATTTGTACAGAGCCAAAGCCCTGATCCGGCAAAAGCAATACGCCGAAGCCCTCGCAGACCTCAACACCGCGCTCGGCATGGAACGGAAGCAACGCCAACTCGACGCAGCGCACTGGAGAAAACTGATCGGGCATTTGCTGGACATTCACTCCGCCGCGGGCGACCGGGAGCAGGTAAAGACGCTGCTGGATTACGGCGTCGCCAACGACCCGGCCTATCCGGTGTTTCAACTGGGGCTGGCCTATTATTACGCCGCGCAAGGCGACTTGGACAACACCATCGCGGCTTTGGAGAAAGCGTATGTGAACCGGAAGAATGATCGACTAACCGCTGGTTGGGCTTGGATCGATCCGCTCACACATCCCGCGTTCGCGCAGTTCAAGCAAAACGAAAAATTCCGCCGGGCAGCCAAAGCGTTGAAGAGGTAGCGGCCGGGTACGGGAAGATAATCTTTCAAGTCATCAACGGAGAATAAACATGAGCACCACCGCCGAACCGCAGATCGCGCCCTCGGAGATCGTCCGCAAGCACAAAGAGTTTCTCTTCCCCGCCGTCGCCACCTACTATCAGGAACCCGTCGCGCTCGTGCGCGGCGAGGGGCAATACGTCTGGGACGACCGGGGCACGCGCTATCTCGACTGTTTCGGCGGCGTGCTCACGGTGAGTGTCGGCCACGCCAACCCGCAGGTCAACGCGGCGATCATCGAACAGGTCAAGACCCTCTCGCACACCTCCACGCTTTACGCCAATAAGCCGCAGGGCGACCTCGCCGAAAAACTCCACCAGATCACGCCCGGCCGCCTCAAAAAGTCCTTCTTCACCAACAGCGGCACGGAGGCCGACGACACCGCCATCACGGCCGCGAAAATTCACACCGGCCGCCACGAGATCGTCGTGCTGCGCCACAGCTATTCCGGCCGCTCGGCCACCGCCCTTTCCGCCATCGGCCATTCCACCTGGCGACCGCTCCCCGCCCAGGTCGCAGGCATCGTCCACGCGCGCGCTCCCTATTGCTATCGTTGCCCGCTCAAGTTGAGCTACCCGCAGTGCGGCCTCGCCTGCGCCGAAGACATCAAGGACGTGATCGAGACCACCACCACCGGGCAGATCGCCGCCTTCATGGCCGAACCCATTCTCGGCGTCGGCGGCTTCATCGTGCCGCCCGCCGGCTACTTCGAGCGCGCCGTCGAGATCACACGCCAACACGGCGGCCTGTTCATCGCCGACGAAGTGCAGACCGGCTGGGGGCGCACCGGCGACAAGTGGTTCGGCATCGAACATTGGGACGTTGAACCTGACATCATCACCTCCGCCAAAGGCATGGGCAACGGCGTCCCCATCGGCATGACCATCGCCACTTCGGAAGTCGCAGACAGTTTCCCCGGCCTCACCTTCTCCACCTTCGGCGGCAACCCCGTCTCGATGGCCGCCGCCCTCGCCGTCATCAAAGTGATCGAAGACGACAACCTGCGCGCGAACGCCGCCACCGTCGGCGCCTACTTCCGCGAGCGTCTGGAAGAACTCAAAACCAGGTATCCAGTCATCGGCGACGTGCGCGGCATGGGACTCATGCAGGGACTCGAACTCGTTAAAGACCGCGAGACGAAAGAACCCGACCCCCAATCCGTCCTCCGCGTCTTCGAGGAGACCAAACGCCGCGGCGTCCTCATCGGCAAAGGCGGCCTCTACGGCAACGTCATCCGCACCGGCCTCATGCTCAACTCGACGAAAGACACCGTTGACGAATTAGTCGAAGCTCTAGATGGAGCTTTCTCAACGGCGACCGCCTAACATTGATTATCTTAGAGCGTCGCGGGTGAATTGTATGAAGTGTTTGATTTGTAAACACACACAGGTGAAGGAAGGCACAACCATTTTACCGGTTGAGCGCGGCAACGCCATCCTGCTCATCACCGACATCCCGGCGCAGGTCTGCACCAACTGCGGCGAGCCATACCTCGACGAAGAGACGGCGCGCGACGTGCAAGAACTGGCGAACGAAACTCTGGCGGGCGAGGTCAGTTATGCGGAAGCGCGCGGCGACCGAACCGTGATGGTCGCGCCTTTCGCTTAGAGGCACTGCGTCCTCGTCGGCAAAGGCGGCCTCTACAGCAACGTCATCCATACCAGCCTCATGCTCAACTCGACGAAGGATACCGTTGATTGAGTTGTCAAGCACTTGATACAGGCTTATCTTCGATTGTAGAAATAGTTTTAGACGGATCATCGCGTTAAGCGCGACTATTATTTAGTCGCAATACAGCCATCTCAACATGGAGTGAATATCATGCTACCTATTCCAGCACTCAACTTTGGTTATAACGATGCAGAAAATTATCGCCGCAAAGAGAACAAAGAATTATTCAATCAAATCTTTGTTCGTACTGAAGAATTGGACAATATTTGCCAAGAAAACATTTTCTTTTTAATGGGTGATAAGGGCACAGGAAAGACAGCTTACGCCGTATATCTTAGCAATAATTATTACAAAGAAACGCTAGGGAGTATTAAATACATCAGGGAAACAGAGTATCAAAAGTTCATATCAATGAAACTGGAGAAGCATCTTGCTCTTTCTGATTATACGAACATCTGGAAGGTCATTCTTTATTTATTGATGTCCCAAGTTATAAGTGAGCGTGAGTCTACTAACTTTTTATTCCGCGCGTTCTCTAAGTTCCGCATATTGAAAGAAGCAATTGATGAATACTATGCAAATGCATTTTCGCCTGAAATTATTTATGCGATGCAATTTGTAGAGCAATCTAAACTCGCCGCGGAGTTGATTTTTAAATACGCAAAAGCAAGCGGAGAAGAGACTGCAAGCATTACTTTCAGTGAAAGTCGCTTTCAGACAAATCTTCTTTATATACAGAAGAAGTTTGAAGATGCGCTTACATCTCTAAAATTAAAAGATAATCATATTCTTTTTATTGATGGCATCGACATCCGCCCAAATGGTGTGCCATACGATGACTACTTAGAGTGCGTTAAAGGACTGGCACATGCTGTTTGGAGTATAAACAATGACTTTTTCTCAAATATCAAAGATTCAAAGGGACGGATGCGTGTTGTTTTGCTTGTAAGACCAGATATTTTTAACTCTCTTGGGATGCAAAATCAGAATAATAAAATAAGAGACAATTCTGTTTTACTAAATTGGCAAACCACCTATCAGATGTATCGGCATTCATCTATTTTTTTTGTAGCGGACAGGCTACTTGCATGGCAGCAAACTAAGCCTCTTGATCATGGTGAAACATGGGATTATTATTTTCCATATAAAGCAGTTAATCTTGTAACTAACGCTAGAACCGATTCATCATTCATTACTTTCCTTAGGTTTTCTTATTACCGACCCAGAGATATTGTTTCCATGTTTGGTATTTTGCAAGAAAACTTTATCCAGCAACAAAGACCCATCACGGATGTCTTTTCAGAAGAGGATTTTAATAATCCAGAATTTAGAAGGAAATATTCAGATTACTTGCTTGGCGAAGTAAGAGATAACCTATCTTTCTACTATACACACTCAAACTACGAACTTTTTCTTAAATTCTTTGAATTCTTATATGGAAAGCAAGCTTTTAAATATGATGAATACCTACAATCATTTTCGCAACTCGAAAAATTTATCAGTAGGAATTCAATTGTTAAGCCAAGTTTTTTTGATACTGCAGATGTGTTCTTACAATTTTTATATGAGCTAAACGTCATTTGTTACCAAGAACATGCAGGTAACGAAATATTCAGTAGATGGTGTTTCCGAGAGCGTAGCTCTGCAAATTTCTCACCAAAAGTAAAAACCAATGAGCGCTACCTAATACATTATGGATTGGCTAAGGCATTAAATACAGGAAGACATTTACGTATAAGGTAGTCAAGTCTCATTTTATGGAGTAATTCAAAATGAAGACAATAATTCGAGATGGGCGCATTGTGACCGCCGTTGATGATTACAAGGCGGACGTGTTGATCGAGGATGAGGTCGTCTCGGTCATCGGCGCGCGGCTGGACATGGAGGCGGACGTGGTGATCGAGGCGGGGGGGAAGCTCGTGATTCCCGGCGGGATCGATCCGCATACGCACATGGAGTTGCCGTTTGGGGGCACGCAGGCGTCCGATGATTTCTTTACGGGGACGCGGGCGGCGGCGCATGGGGGGACGACGACGATCATCGATTTCGCGGTGCAGTATAAGGGCGAGTCTTTGACGCAAGCGTTGGATAACTGGCACGCGAAGGCCGAGGGCAAGACGGCGATTGATTATAGTTTTCATTTGATCACGACCGATCTGGAAGACGAGCGCGTGCCGGAGTTGCACCGGATCATGGACGAGGGCGTGACGAGTTTCAAGATGTTCATGGCCTATCCGGGGGTGTTTCTCGTGGACGATGCGATGATCTTCCGCGCGATGTCGGCGGCGGGCGAGCGCGGCGGCCTCATCTGCATGCACGCGGAGAACGGCCTCGTCATCAACGAGATCATCAAGCGCGCGCTGGCGCAGGGGCGCACCGCGCCGAAGTATCACGCGCTGACGCGCCCGACGCGCGCCGAGGCCGAGGGCGTGCATCGCGCGATTGCGATCGCGGAGATGGCCGAAGCTCCCGTCTACATCGTGCATCTGAGTTGCGCCGACGCGCTCGAACAGGTGCGCGCGGCGCGCGACCGCGGCCTGCCCGCCTTTGCCGAGACGTGCCCGCAGTATCTGTTCCTCTCGTATGATAATTACGAGGAGCCGGGGTTCGAGGGGGCGAAGTACGTCATGACGCCGCCGCTCAGGGAGCGTTGGAACCAGGCTGAGTTGTGGAAGGGTTTGAAGACCGACGACCTGCAAGTGATCTCCACCGACCACTGCCCTTTCTGCATGAAGGAGCAGAAGGAACTGGGGCGCGACGACTTCTCGAAAATCCCGAACGGCGCGCCGGGCGTGGAGCATCGCGTTCCGCTCATCTACAACGGCGGCGTGGTGGAGAACAAAATCTCGCTCAACCGTTTCGTCGAACTCACTTCGACCGCCGCCGCCAAGATGTTCGGCCTCTTCCCGCGCAAGGGCACGATCGCCGTCGGCTCTGACGCGGACATAGTGATCTTCGACCCCGAACGCGAACAGACCATCAGCGCGGCGACGCATCACATGAACGTGGATTACAGCGCGTATGAGGGCAAACGGATCAAAGGCGTGGTCGAGACGGTGCTGTCACGCGGTCGCGTCGTTATCGAGGGCGGCGAGTACAAGGGCAAGGCGGGCGACGGCCGTTTCCTCAAGCGCGGGACGTGCGTGACGATGTAACGCGCGTTGCGCGCGCCCCTGACCGCGCGCTCCACGGCGGGTCAGTTCTCTCAAGCGGGAAACTTCAGACGGTCGCGCCGGGAGGCGCGTTTCCATGAACCATAAGATTAAATATCTGGCCGCGCCGCTCTGCCTTATCCTTTCGTTGGCCGCCGCTTGCAGCAAGCACGACGGAACGGGCGCGAGCAGCGGAGGCGTCGCGCTGCCGCCCGGCGGAGGCGGCACAACGAGCGGCGCGTCAGCAGTGACGGCCGCCATCTCAGAGAACGACAAGCCCCTCGACGTGATGACCAAAGCGATGCGCGCTCAATTCGACGCGCGCTCCTACCGCGCCCGGGTGACTTCCTCGACGGCCGACGGTGCGACCAACAAAATTCTCATCGAATACGCCGCGCCCGACCGCTACCGCATGACGGGCGAGGGGCAGGCGGGCGGCGCGGGAAAAGCGTTCAAAATGGAATACGTCATCGTCGGCGGCGCGACCTACATCAAAACGCCGGACGGCAGATGGGTGAAGACGCCGGTTGACGGGGGCGAGATGATCAAGGCTTTCCGCGATCCGAAGATGCTCGACGAACTGGCGAAGACGGCCGACGTGAAGTTCGTCGGCGCGGACACGCTCGACGGCGCGCCGATGCTCGTCTACCAGTACACGCAGAATAACCCGATGGGCATGAAGCTCAAGAGCACCGCCAAGACGTGGCTCTCCGTGGCCGACGGGTTGCCGCGCCAGACCGAGACCGAGGGCGAGTTCAACGGCAGGAAATCGAAAACGCTCATCACCATGTTCGACTACAACGCCGACATCAAGATCGACGCGCCGGTGAAATAAAGGAGTCTCATGCTTCCCGCACCCCGAAACTTTTTACATGCCTGGCTCGTCGGCCTCTGTTTAGCGGGCATCGCCACGGCGCAACAAAAACTCGAACCGCCGCTCATCACCGTGACGGGCGAGGCGGAAGTGCGCGCCGTGCCGGATGAGGTCGTCTTCGACGTGACGGTGCGAAACGTCAACCGCGATTTGAAAGTCGCCAAGGCGCAGACCGACGAAAGTCTCAGGAAGGTCGTCGAGCTGGCGCGCCGGTACAAAGTCGCGCCGGAAGACATGCAGACCGATTACATTGGACTCGAACCGCGTTATCGCGGCGGCAATGAGACGCGCACGTTCCTCGGCTACATGGTAAGCAAGGGCTTGGTCTTCACCCTTCGCGATGTGACGCAGGCGGAAAGCCTGCTCTCGGAAATCATGACCTCCGGCATTACGAGCATCAACAGCATCAATTTCCGCACCTCGCAGTTGCGCAAGTACAGGGATCAGGCGCGCGCGCTCGCCATCCGCGCGGCGCGCGAAAAGGCCATCGCCCTGACCGGCGAGATCGGGCAGAAGATCGGCAAGGCTTACTCCATCGAAGAGGAAGCGGCGACGCGCAACCCGGCCTCCCAAAACAGTCTCATGTTGAACAGCACCACCCGTTCCGGCGGCGAGGCGGGGGAGACGGAAGGCACGCTCGCGCTCGGCCAGATCGCCGTCAACTCACGCATCACGGTTCGCTTCATTCTCGAATAGAGTATTTACGGCCTATGGCGACAGCAACCGACAGCACAGACGTTCACGCGCCGCAGCACGACTTCGTAGAGTTGCGCGAGGATGTCTCGGCGAGTCCCTTGTGGAACCGAGACCTCGCGCCCACCACCATCCGCGAGCGCACCTGGACGACCTGGAATATCGCCGCGCTCTGGATCGGCATGAGCGTCGTGATCACGACCTACACGCTTGCCGGGGCGTTCATCGAGGCGGGCATGAACTGGTGGCAGGCGATGTTGACGATCCTGCTCGGCAACACCATCGTGCTCATCCCGATGATTTTGAACGCGCACGCGGGCACGAAGTACGGCGTCTCTTTCCCGGTGCTCTGCCGCGCGTCGTTCGGCGTGCGCGGTGCCAACGTCCCGGCCGTCCTGCGCGCGATCGTGGCCTGCGGGTGGTTCGGCATCCAGACGTGGATCGGGGGCACCGCGCTCGATGCCCTGTTCGGCGCGATGTGGGGCGGTTGGAACAATCTGTTCGGCGGCGCGACGGCGCTCGAAGTCGCCCTGCACACGTGGATCGGGTTCTTCATCTTCTGGTTCATACAGGTGTTCATCATCCTGAAGGGCATCGAAGGCATCAAGCATCTCGAAACGTGGGCGGCTCCGCTGCTGCTCGCGGGCGGCGCGGCTCTGCTCGCGTGGGCGGCGTGGCGCGCGGGCGGCCTGGGGCGCGTGCTGTCCGAGTCGAGCGCGTTGCAGCGGCAGCAGAATAACTTTTGGACGATCTTCCCCGGCTCGCTCACCGCCGCGGTCGGCTACTGGGCGACCCTCAGCCTCAACATCCCGGATTTCACGCGCTACGCCCGCTCGCAGAAATCGCAGATGCTCGGACAGGCTCTCGGGCTGCCCCTGACGATGACGGCCTTCGCCTTCATCGGCGTCGCCGTGACGAGCGCGACGCTGTTGATTTACGGCGTGGCGATCCCGAACCCCGTCGAGTTGATGCAACGCTTCGATAGCGTCATCGTCATCCTCTTCGCCACCGCCGTCATCTTCGCCGCGCAGTTGACGACCAACATGGCCGCCAACGTCGTCTCGCCCTCGAACGATTTTTCCAACCTCAACCCGAAGTTGATCTCCTACGTGACCGGCGGACTCATCACCGCGCTCATCGGCGTCCTGATGATGCCGTGGAAGTTGATGACCTCGATGGGCGAGTACATCTTCACCTGGCTCGTCGGCTACTCCGGCCTGATGGGAGCCATCGCGGGCATCCTCATCTGCGACTACTGGGCGCTGCGCCGCCAGCGTCTCGATCTCTATGATCTGTTTCAAACGGAGGGTCGCTATACTTACACGAACGGTTTCAACGTGCGCGCGCTCGTTGCGCTCATCGCGGCGATCGCGCCCGTCGTGCCCGGTTTCCTGCACGCGGCCGCCACGCCCGGCGGCCAAATCAGTCAGCCCGGCTTTTTCGACACGCTCTACACCTATGCGTGGTTCGTCACCTTCGCCATAGGCTTCGTTCTATATTACTTACTGATGAAGGGAAACTTTAGAAAGGATGAAGGATAAGGGATGAGGGATGAAAGGAAGAAGCAAAGTAGTCTTTGTTTCATCCCTCATCCCTCATCCTTCATCCCTAAAAGATTATGGCTCGAACAGTTAAATGCGGACTCATCCAGGCGACGAACGCCGCGCCCACCGATGCGCCCATCGAAGAGATCAAACGCGCCAACATCGAGAAGCACCTGGCGTTGATCGAAGACGCCGCCAGGCAAGGCGTGCAGATACTCTGCATGCAGGAGGTGTTTACGACGCCTTACTTCTGCGCCGAGCAGCAGACGCGCTGGTACGAGGCGGTCGAGAGAATCCCCGACGGGCCGACCGTCAAACTGATGCAGGAAGTGGCGAAGCAACACGGCATGGTCATCATCGTGCCCATCTACGAGGAAGAGATCGCGGGCATCTACTACAACACCGCCGCCGTCATCGACGCCGACGGGAAATACCTCGGCAAGTATCGCAAGAACCACATCCCGCACGTCAACCCCGGCTTCTGGGAGAAGTTCTATTTCAAACCGGGCAACCTCGGCTACCCGGCCTTCGACACCGCCTACGCGCGCATCGGCGTCTACATCTGCTACGACCGGCACTTCCCCGAAGGCGCGCGCATACTTGGTCTGAACGGCGCGGAGATCGTCTTCAACCCGTCGGCCACCGTCGCCGGGCTGTCCGAATACCTGTGGCGGCTCGAACAGCCCGCGCACGCCGTCGCCAACGGCTACTTCATCGGCGCGATCAACCGCGTCGGCCACGAACAGCCGTGGGACATCGGCGAGTTCTACGGCCAGAGCTACTTCTGCGACCCGCGCGGCCAGTTCATCGCCGAAGCCCCGCGCGACGAGGACGCTCTCGTCGTCGCCGATCTCAACCTCGACCTGATCCGCGAGGTCAGAAACACCTGGCAGTTCTTCCGCGACCGCAGGCCGGACACCTACGATCCGCTCGTGGCAGACTAGAATAAGTTTCAAGTTTCAGGTTTCAGGTTTCAGGTTAAAGAACGAAGAACCTCGAACCTGTCAGTCCTGAAACCTGGAACCTGGAACCTGAAACCTGAAACTTTTAACGCTTATGTCAACGACGCACGAGTCGCCCATCAACATCGCGCAGATCGAGCGCAACTTCCGCGAGATCGCGCCGCCTTTGACGGAAGCCGAGGCGATCATGGAATCGCACCGCTGCGTCTATTGCTACGACGCGCCCTGCACGCGCGCCTGTCCCACGCACATCGACGTGCCCGCCTTCATCAAGAAGATCGCGAGCGGCAATCTCACCGGCTCGGCGCGCGTCATCTTCGAGGCCAACCCCATCGGCGCGACGTGCGCGCGCGTGTGCCCGGTGGACGTGCTCTGCGAAGGCGCGTGCGTGGAGAAGACCCTGATGGCGAAGCCGATCGAGATCGGCCGTCTCCAACGCTACGCGACGGACGCCGTTTTTAGTCGCGGGCGCGACGTGCTCAAGGCGGGCGCGCCGAACGGCAAATCAGTCGGCATCGTCGGCTCAGGCCCCGCCGGCCTGTCGTGCGCGACGTATCTGGCGCGCCTCGGTTACGCCGTCACGATTTACGAGCGCAAGCCTCTCGCGGGCGGCATGGACACCTACGGCATGGCCGAATACAAGATGACGCAGCGCGTCTCGCAGGAAGAGGTGGCGCAGGTGGCGCGGCTCGGAGTCGAGATCAAGACGAATACCGAGATCGGGCGCGACCTCTCGCTGCACGACCTGGAGCGGAGCCACGATGCCGTCTTCCTCGGCGTCGGACTCGGCGCGACCTCGCGACTGGGGATTCCCGGCGAGAGCCTCGCGGGCGTCTACGACGCGCTCGATGTCATCGAACGGATCAAGACGCGCGACTGGGCATCCGTGCCCAACGGGCGCACCGTCGCCGTGATCGGCGCGGGCAACACGGCGATTGACGCCGTGACGCAAGCGCGACGCCTCGGCGCGGAGCGCGTCCTCCTGATCTATCGACGCACCGAGCGCGAGATGCCCGCCTACGAGTATGAGTACGAACTGGCGAAACGCGACGCGGTCGAGTTCTGGTGGCAGACCGCGCCCGTGGAGATTCTGGCGAGCGCGGACGGCACGCGCGTCGCCGCGTTGCGCTGCGTCAGGACGGAGGCGAGCGAGACGAACGGCGCGGGTCGTCGCTCGTTTCAAACAATCGCCGGGTCGGAGTTTGAAATTCCCGTCGATCTGGTGATCAAGGCGCTCGGCCAGCAGAAGATGGTTGACTGGCTCTCGCAAATCGCCAGGCTCAAGCTGGACGATGCGGGGCGCGTCGCCATCAATCCCGACACGATGCAAACCTCCAACCCGAAATTCTTTGCGGGCGGCGATTGCGTCAACGGCGGACGCGAAGCCGTCGATGCCGCGCAAGCCGGCAAACTCGCGGCGCAGGGCATACACTCGCACCTCTCCGGCGAGCGCGTCGAATTCGCGGGCGCGCGCGTGCCGCTGCACGAGGAGACGAGCGAGATCAAGCATTGATTAGGCGCTGGGTGCCGGAGTCGGGTGGCGGGCGAACTCGTGTGTAAATCTCGCGCGCGTCGAGTCGCCAGACCCGCTCCGGAGAGTTGAGGTTAAAGTTTTTATGTCGTCACAGCCGAGCCACAAATACACGCTCGAAGAATACTTCGCGCTGGAACTCGCCGCCGAAGAGAAGTACGAATTCTGGAACGGCGAAGTGTTCTGCATGAGCGGCGCGAGCCTGGCGCACAATCAGATCGCGATGAATCTTGGGGCTGAAGTGCGTATGCAATTGCGCACGCGCGGGTGTCAAAGTTTCCCCGCCGACTTACGCGTTAAAGTTCCATCATATCCCCCTTATCGCTATCCTGATTTAACAGCCCTGTGCGGCCAGCCGGAGATCGAAAAAATCGGCGGGTTAGACATGCTGCTCAATCCGGCTCTGATCGTCGAAGTGCTCTCGCCTTCGACGGAGGCGTTCGACCGGGGCGACAAGTTCACTTACTACAAATCCATCGCCAGTTTCAGCGAATACATCCTCGTCGCGCAGCATCGCCCGCACGTCTCACAGTTCATCCGGGAGGAGAACGGCGTCTGGACGTTTAGGGAATTTAACGACCTCGCCGAAAGCGTGCGGTGCGCCTCCGTGCCGTGTGTGGTGGCCTTGAACGAGATTTATCGCGACGTGGTTTTTGAGGATGCGACCCGTGGCGGAGATCAACCGGAGTCGTCCGGCGTCTCAGATGTAACTTCGTAAAAGTTTCTTAAGGATAAACCAATGGCTGACCTGAGAGTTAATTTCGCGGGCATCGAATCGCCCAATCCGTTCTGGCTGGCGTCCGCCCCGCCGACGAATATGGGTTCGATGGTGGAGCGGGCGTTCGACGCGGGCTGGGGGGGCGCGGTGTGGAAGACGCTCGGCGAGCCGATCCGCAACGTCTGCTCGCGGCTCGGCTCGATCGATTCGGGGCCGCAGCGCATGCTCGGCCTCAATAACATCGAACTGATCACGGATCGCCCGCTCGCGGTGAATCTCAAAGAGATCAGGGAGTGCAAGCGAAAGTATCCGAAGCACGCGCTGATCATTTCGCTGATGGTCGAATCGCGGCGCGAGGCGTGGCACGAGATCGCGAAGCAGGTGGAGGACACGGGCGCGGACGGCGTGGAACTCAACTTCGGCTGCCCGCACGGCATGTCGGAGCGCGGCATGGGCGCGGCGATGGGGCAAGTGCCGGAGTACACCTGCATGGTGACGGAGTGGGTGAAGGAAGCGACGCGCTTACCCGTCATCGTCAAACTCACGCCGAACGTGACGAGCATCACGCCGCCCGCGCGAGCGGCCGTGCGCGGGCGCGCGGACGCGCTCTCGCTCATCAACACGATCAATTCCGTGGTCGGCGTTGACCTCGACACGTTCGTCCCCCACCCGAACGTCAACGGCATGGCCGCGCATGGCGGCTACTGCGGCCCCGCCGTCAAACCCATCGCGCTCAACATGGTCTCCGAACTCGCGCGCGACCCGGAGGTCGGCATCCCCATCAGCGGCATCGGCGGCATCGGCACCTGGCGCGACGCGGCGGAGTTTCTCCTCCTCGGCGCAACCACCGTGCAGGTCTGCACCGCCGTCATGCATTACGGCTACCGCATCGTCGAAGACATGATCGACGGCCTCTCGAATTATCTCGACGAAAAGGGCTTTCTCAGCGTCAACGACATCATCGGCAGAAGCGTGCCGCGCATGACGGATTGGGGCAACCTCGATCTCAACTACAAGACGGTCGCGCGCATCGACCACGCGAAGTGCATCCAGTGCAACCTCTGCCACATCGCCTGTGAAGACGGCGCGCATCAATGCATCCCGCTCACCGAAATCAACGGGCGGCGTTTCCCCGTCGTAGACGAGCACGAGTGCGTCGGCTGCAACCTCTGTTACCTCGTCTGCCCCGTCCCCGGCTGCATCTCCATGGTGCGCCTCGACGACGGCTCGCGCCCGCTCACCTGGCGCGAACTCACGACGCGCCAACCGGAGACGATGACGGCGGATTAGGGCGCGCTTGCCTGCCTCGACCCTTTTACGCGCATGCGGCGAAAAGCTCTCCTTATCCCGGCCTTTTTGTGCGGCGGCGTCAGCACGCTGCTGACCATCTGGATCGTCGTTCCCGCGTTCGCCTACGCGCTCTTTCAGGTGGCCGTGGGCGCGAGCGAATGGAGCTTGTGGTTCGGCGCGGTCGGGCTGGTGGGCGCGGGGCTGAGTTTGCTCGCTCGTGCGGCGGGGAGCGGGCGGGCGGCGCGGGTCGCGTTCGTTCTCGGCATCGCGGCCGCCGGGCTGTCCTTGATTCCGCCGCTCGACGCGTGGCGCGTGGCGCGCGCCAACGATGTCGGGTTATCGCTCCGTCAATACCTATTCGGCTCCCCGGAGAAGCAAAACGCGCGCGTCGAACGGACGACGGAAACTTTCGCCACGGTCGCGGGGCAGACGCTCAAACTCGACGTTTACCTCGCGCCTTCAAACGAGACGACGTTGCGTGCGGCCGTCATCGTCGTTCACGGCGGCTCCTGGAATGCGGGCGAGCGGAGCGATTACCCGGCGTGGAACGAATGGTTGGCGCAACAAGGATACGCGGTCTTCGACGTTGACTACCGGCTCGCGCCGCAACCGAACTGGCAGACGGCGACGGGCGACGTGAAGTGCGCCGTCGGTTGGGTCAGGGCGAATGCCGCGAGGTACGCGGTTGACCCGGCGCGCGTCGCGCTGCTCGGTCGCTCGGCGGGCGGGCACCTCGCGTTGCTCGCCGCTTACTCGACCGACGAGACGGCGTTGCCGCCCAGTTGCGATGCGCCCGACGCGTCCGTGCGCGCGGTCGTTTCGCTCTACGCGCCGGCGGATTTGAAATGGGGTTATGAGCACCCGGCCAACCCGCGCGTGTTCGATGGGACGGGCAAGATACGCAGCTTCGTGGGCGGCTCTCCCGCGTCGGCGTCCGAAGCCATGCGGCTCGCCTCGGTCACCACGCACGTCAGGCCTCAGTCGCCGCCGACGCTGCTTTTCCACGGCGGCCGCGACCAACTCGTCGGCGACCATCACATGATGCTGCTCGCGGAAAAACTCGCGCAGTCGGGCGTCGCCCACCGCGCCCTGCGCCTCCCTTACGCGCAGCACGCCTTCGACTACAATTACAACGGTTGGGGTTCGCAACTCGCCCGCCCCCTCATCCTCGATTTTTTGCGTGAGCATTTAAATTGACGGCTTCGATGCGGCAAACTTTCACCCACACGCCTTACGCCTCGGGTCGTCTCCGCGCGCTGCTGACGATGCTCCTGCTGGCCGCCGGAGCGATCAACAGCGTGCTCTCGTTGATCGCGAGCGGCGCGCTGGTCGGGTCGCTCAGCGACGCGGGCGGCCTCGGCGCGCCTGACGAGTTCGGCGAAACGGCGGCGGAGATGCTGTACGTCGGGGTCGCCCTGCTGCAGGTCGTCATCTTCGCCGCAACGGCGTTCGCCTTCCTGATGTGGCTGCATCGCGCCTATCGCAACCTGCCCGCGCTCGGCGCGGACGGACTCGCGACGACGCCGGGGTGGGCGGTCGCCTACTTCTTCATCCCGTTCGTGAATCTCTTCAAACCGTTTCAAGTGGTGAGGGAAATCTGGCGCGAGAGCACGCCCGGCCGGGAGGCGCGCGAAGTGTTCGGCGGCGACGACGACGAAGCTGCGCGGCCGGGCGCGCCCCCGCTCGTCGGCTGGTGGTGGGCGCTCTGGCTCATCGCCAACGTCGCCGGACGGGCGAGCCATCAGGTGGGCGACAGGTTGGGGACGATAGAAGGGATGTTGCTGGCCTCCTGGGTGTCAATCGCCTCGGACGCCCTGTTCGTCATCGCCGCCGCGCTCGCGATCATGATCGTGAAACGAATTGACGAGATGCAGGAGGCGAAGTTCAGAGGGGCGTTGGCGCAGAGGCCGCCGCCCCCGCCGGAAAGTTTTGAGACGCCCCGCACCGCTTGAAGAGGACGGGCGGGATGAAGGCCGGTTCGGGGCGCGCGGGTCGGCGCGTTCGTCGTCGGCGCGGCGAAAGATTCAACGCGACTTCGGCCGGTGGAGTTTCGCCATGAGCGTAGGAATTTCGGCGAGCAGTTCGCGCGCGAGGAAGCCGAGCGGCCCCATGCGCCGCGCCAGCTCGTCGCCCGCGCGCGCGTGCAGGTGGACGCCCCACACGGCGGCTTGAAACGGCGTCGCGCCGCGCGCGGCGAGTCCGGCGACGACGCCGGAGAGCGTATCGCCCGACCCCGATGTCGCCAAGCCCACGTTGCCCGCGCGGTTGCTATAGACGTTTCGGCTGGCGGGCGCGGCGATCAAAGTCTCGCGTCCTTTGAGCGCGACCACGGCATGCAACTCCGCCACCGCGCGCCGCACCGTCCGCAGAGGTTCGGCTTCAACTTCCGACTTCTCGATCCCTAACAAACTCGCCATCTCGCCCGCGTGCGGCGTCAACACCACCCGCCCGCCCAGACGCTGCAAACTCTGCGGCGTGGATTTGAGGAAGGCGAATGCGCCCGCGTCGAGCACGAGCGTGGCGTGTTCGACGCGGTGCAGGAGATTTCGCATCAGGCGCGCGGTCGCGGCCTCGTCAACCATGCCGGGGCCGACGAGCACGGCCTGCGCTCCCTCCAACTCCGTCTCGATCTGTTTGATTCCGCCCGCCGCGATACCCCCGGCGGCCGTCTCCGGCAAGCCGATGACACGCGCCTCCGGCACGGCCATCGAAACGTGCGGCGCGAGGCTGCGGCAGGTGGCGATCTGCATCTTCCCCGCCCCCGCGCGCAGGGCGGCGGTGGCGGCCAGCACGACCGCTCCCGCGATCTCGGTCGAGCCGCCGATCACAAGCACGCGCCCGCGCGCCTCCTTGTCATCGTCCTCTTCGGGTTGCGGCAGCGGCCACGCGGCGAGCGCCTTCGGTGTGATGACGAGAGGTTCGCTCTCTGCGTGTTTGCTTCGTGTGCCGGGGATACTTTTTTCCTCCGCCATCCGTTCCCTTCTCTCGCGCCGCCGCCGCTCCGACGACGACGCGCCAACTCAACTTTTACTTCGGCGCGACCGGAACGTCCTTCTCCGTGGTGACGGGCGCGCCTTCGCGTTCGAGCGGCGCGACGAAGTTATACTGGCCGAGGACGAGTTTGCCGTTCTTGCCCTTGTGCGGGTCGTAGGCGTAAGAGGTGACGGAGCAGTTGGCAACGTCGGTCGCGCGATCGATTTCGAGGATTTGTTCCTCCGTCATGCGTTCCAGCAGGTAGCGGAAGCAGAGCACGACGACCGAGTGTGCGACGATGAGCACGCGCTCGCGGCGGTACTCGCGCGTGATCGTGTCGATGGCGTTGCGCAGGCGCAGGATCACGTCGCACCAACTCTCGCCGCCCGGCGGGCGGTGGTAAAACTTTCCAATCGCGCGGCGAAATTCCTGCTGCTCGGGATACTTCGCCTCGATGCCGAACTTCGTCAGGCGATCGAGGATGCCGAACTCCTTCTCGCGCAGACGCTCGTCGGCGATGAAGGTGAGATCGTCGCGCGCGATGCCTGCCGCGTCCATGGCGATTTCGGCCGTGCGCAGGGCGCGGATGTAAGGCGAGGTGAGCACCACGGTCGGCCGCTCGTGCGGCGGCATCTTCCCGAACCAACGACCGAGCGCGGCCGCCTGCTCCTCGCCGCAATCGGACAAAGGCACATCCACATCGCGTCGCACGTTGATCTCGATTTCGTGCAAGCGCGCGGCTTCCGCACGGTCGCGCGCCACGTTGCCCGCGCTCTCGCCGTGCCGCACGACCCACAACACGTCCGGCCACTTCTGTTTCTCGTTCACCTCGTCCCCTCCCCTACGGCTTTGTCTCGTTGTTGCGTTTCGCGGCGTCGTCGCCGAGCGCGGTCAACCACGAAGGCGACAGTTCGGACTGGCTGTCCTTGCCCTTCGCGCGCCCCTGGCCGATGCCGCCCGCCGTGGGCAGGAGACGATTCACCAGCCCGCGTATGTCCGCGCTCAACTCCGGGAAGAGTTGATGAAACTTCACGGCGGCCACGGCCTGCACAGACAAGATCGTCTCCGCGTCGCCGCGCTTGCAACCGGCGATGATCTGGCGCGCGGCGCGCTCGGCTTGAATCGTCGTGCCCGGCAGCGCGTCGCTGATGCTGAACCAGGCGTACTCCGCTCGGTGCCGCCCTTTGAAAGTGGCATTGCGCGGGCTGCCGGTTCGCATCAGGCCGGGGCAGACGGTCGTGACGACGATGCCGTCTTTCTGCAACTCGGCGCGCAGCCCTTCGGAAAGCCCGACGAGCGCGAACTTGCTCGCGCTGTAGGGCACGAGATGCGGGATGCCGATCTTGCCGCCGATGGACGAGATGTTGACGATGCGCCCGCGCCGCTTGCGCCGCATCGCGGGCAGCACGGCCAGCGTCGTGTAGAGCGGCGCCCAGAAGTGGATTCGCATGGCCTCCTCGTAATCCCCGAGCGTCATCACCTCGACGGGGCCGACCTGAATCACGCCCGCGTTGTTGACCAACACGTCCACGCCGCCGAAGCGTTCTTCGGTGAAGCGCACCCACTCGTCCACCTGCGACCTGTCCGTCACATCGCACGGGAAGGCCAACACCTCTGCGCCGCGCCCCAGGAGATCGGCGCGCGCCCGCTCCAACTCCTGCGGGTCGCGCGCGCAGATCGAAAGCCTCGCGCCCTCGCGCGCCAACTCGCGCGCCAGCACCAACCCCAGGCCCCGCGAACCGCCCGTGAGCAAAACCGTCCGGCCGTTAAAATCGAACTCCCGCCGCTTCCTCAAGGCCGCGCGCACGCCGAGCAGCGCGCCCACGCCCGCCCCCGCCCATAACAACGCATCCTGTCTCTTCTTATCCACGCTCGCCCCTTTTTCGATTACGGATGACGGCCGGCGGATGGAAAATCGCCAACTTGTTTTCTCATCCGCCGGCCGTGCTTGAAGAATCCTTCATCACTTGAATTCCGCCACCACCGGCGTGTGATCCGAGGGGCGTTCCCAGCCGCGCGGCTCTTTGTCGATCCACGCGTTCGTGCAGCGCGCGGCCAGGCTGTCCGACACCCAGATGTGGTCGATGCGCACGCCCGTGTTCTGGCGAAACGACCCGGCGCGATAATCCCACCAGGAAAAGTGGCCGTGCCCCGGCTCGTGCTGCCGGAAGGCGTCAGTGAACCCCCACTGCCGGATGCTTTCCAGCGCATCTTTTTCCGGTTGGCTGAAGAGGATGCGGCCGCGCCACAGTTGCGGGTCGTGTACGTCGCGGTCTTCGGGCGCGACGTTGAAGTCGCCGCAGAGCAACGCCTCGTCGTCAGTCCAGTAGTCGTCGTCGAGAAATTCCCGCAGCCGCTTGAGCCAAGCCAGCTTGAAACGATACTTGTCAGTCCCGACCGATTGCCCGTTCGGCACATAGACGTTGACGATGCGGACGCCCTCGACCGTCCCCGCGATCAAGCGCGCGTGCGAGCCTTCTTCGTCGTCGGGGAACCCGCGCACGATGTCCGTCACGGGCGAGCGCGCGACGATGCCGACGCCGTTATAAGTTCGTTGGCCGTAGACCTCCGCGCGATAGCCGAGTTCGGCGAAAGCCTCGCGGGGGAAACGCTCGTCCGTGCATTTCAACTCCTGCATGCACAAAACGTCCGGCCGCGCCTTTTTCAGCCATTGCAAGACGACCGGCAGGCGCGCCGCTACCGAGTTCACATTCCAGGTTGCGATTTTCACGTTGGCTCATATTATATCGGCGGCCGTTAAAATTCCCACCGCCGGACACGATCCCGGCTAAGGTTTATTATCCCCCGACCATCTCTAACAGGGCGATCAGGGGGCCGCCCGCAAGGAGCGGGGCGAACACGGCTAAAGCGGAGATTAGTTGTTTGGGAACCGTCCCGCCCACTTCGTGTTCGGCGAGCCACTTGCTTCGCTCAGCCGGGGAGGCGTTTGGCATTTGCAGATCGGCGAAGAGATACGCTTGACCGCGCAGTTGAGCGATTGCGGGCACGAAGATTCCCGCCAGAAATATCGAGTAGAACGCGCCGTTGAGGATGCCCATAACTTGCGGGATGTCCGAGAGATTTGAGGAGTAAGGAGTGACGTTCGCGGGCTGAGTCAGCATGCTCATCGCCCAAGCATAGAGGGCTGAAGCTTGGAGCGTGCCGGCGACCAGGGTCAAAGCTCCGACGTAGAGTAGCAGCCGGACGCGTTTCTGCTGGCGTGCGAGGACGCTCAACTTCGCGGCGAGTGACAATTTCGACTTGGGATCCATTAGCCGGTTGATCCACAAGAGAATTAGCGAGACGGCAATAGCAAGCCCGACGAGCACCATCGGCCCCATGAATTCAATGGCATCGACATAGTCATCGGCCGGCGACACTCGAAACACTGTGCCGTTGAGAAACGCGTCGTTAAATTTAAACGTGTGCCCCGACGGTAAATAGCGACCAGCGATCACTCCGGCGACGACAAATACGATGAGGATCGCGGGCAGCAGCCTGAACGATACGAGGGCGTCGATAATTGCCCGTAGAATCACCGCGAAGGTGACGGCGATAGTCAGAGCGAAGAACAGGACGCTGATAGACCAGGTGAGTCGGCCGCGAAGTTCGGCGAAGGGCTGTTGGTCGAGCGTCACCAATTCCACTTGGGAATCAAGGTTCGGCTGAGGCTTTAACTGTGGAGCGTGGGGGATACATACTCGCTCCATCATCTTGCCTTTTTTTAACCCCGTGAAGTCGGCGTCGCAATTTACGACTTTGTTCAGGATAACAGCGGACACGAACGCCATGAGCAGAAGTGCGCCGAGGGGCATCCAAGCCACCACCCACTTCCACACCGTACTGATAGTTTTCGTGATTGCCATGATTGTCTCCTACGTAACGGGCAAGAATCGGTGAGCCTTTCCCAGATGAAGCATCGTGCCGCGCGTCGGCGCGTGCGCGCGATTCACACCCTACTCCCTGCTTTATAGTTTCGCAACGTTGATGTTGTTGGTGACCCAACTCGACCCGGCCGTGGGCGTGCAAAGCGGGTCGGGTCAAGGCGTTTTCGCGAAAGCCGCGTGCGTGAGATCGAGGCCGGAGATGCGGTGCGACACGCCGGATAAGTTCGGGAAACTCCCGTTCCCGGCCACTCGCCGCCGGGCGGCGCGCGCGCAAGCACACGACATAATCTTAAGTGGTTGATTACTAAGCCAGTTTTGCTCAGTCGGTCAAATTAGAGTATATTTTTCTCCCTACGCAGTTCAGCCCTAAATTTTGCAGACACACGACGCCAGCCCGGACGCTTCGAGCCGCCGGCGCGCGAGGAGGAGAGTTTGGCAGCCGCCGCTTTTTACGATCTGGAAGGCACTCTGGTCAGCACCAATCTCGTGCATACGCTCGGCTTCTACGCCCGCAATCAACAGGGCGTGCTGCGCTCTCTGCGCAAGACCGCGACGACCGTGCTGAGCATCCCTCTCTTCGCCGCGACCGACCAATATAGCCGCAAGGTCTTCAACGACCTCTTCTTCAAACGCTACAAGGGCGAAACCGAAGACCGCCTGCGCTTCTTTGCCGACGAGTTGTTCGAGAGCGTCTTGAAGCCCGCCGTCTTTCCCGGTGCGTTCGAGTTGATCGAGAAATCGCGCAGCCTCGGCCTGCGCCAGGTGTGCGTCACCGGCGCGCTCGACTTCTCCGTCGAACCGCTGATGAAATACCTCGGCATCGAAACTTACGTCGCCAACCGGCTGGAGTTCGTCAACGGCATCGCGACCGGGCGACTCTTGCCGCCCGTGCTCGCCGCCGCCACGAAAGCGAGTTGGATCAGAAACTACGCCGAGCAGGAAGGCATCAACCTGAGCGAGTCATATGCCTACACGGACAGCATGAGCGATCTCCCGATGCTCTCCATCGTCGGCCACCCGGCCGCCGTCAACCCCGACATGCGGCTCAAACAGACCGCGCTGCACCACGACTGGCCGATACTCAATCTCAAGTGATGGGTGATGGGTGATGGGTGATAGGAAGGAGTTTAGCGATGCGGCCACACGAAAAGTTGGAAGTGTGGAATAAGGCGATTGAGTTTGTGACGACGGTTTACAAAAACACTTCTACTTTTCCGAGCGATGAAAAGTTCGGGCTGACATCTCAGATACGGCGTGCGGCTGTTTCTATCCCGGCCAATATTGCCGAGGGGGCAGCTCGACAGTCATCAAAAGAGTTCATGCATTTTCTCTCTATCGCTCAAGGATCAGCCAGTGAGTTGGAAACAGAACTGCTCATTGCGCAAAACCTCGGCTACCTGAAAGAAGACTTATACGAGAGCCTATACACGCAACTCAACACTATCGCACGTATGATAGTAGGTCTGTCACAACATCTTAAAAGGAAAGAAATGGAGAACAAGTGACAGAAATCAAGTGACGCGAGAAGGCACCTTTTCTCCTATCACCTATCACTTATCACCTATCACTATGGCCTTGCAACTCCGAAAAAAATTACACGAATCCGTCGTCTACATCGACCGCGACAGCGCGCCGCGCATCGTCGCCTCCGGCATGGATTTCCTGTTGGAAGACCTGCCGGTCGGCACGCGCGTGATCTACCCGAACCAACCCTTGAAGGGTCTGGTCAACCGCGAGGCCGCGATCCGTTACGCGCTCAACCACCCGCACGATTGCGACCCGCTGTTCGCGCAACTGACGCCGGGCATGAAAGTGACCATCGCCGTGGACGACATCTCGATGCCGCTCCCGCCGATGAACACGCCCGACATTCGCCAGACCGCGCTCGAAATCCTCGTCGAGATGCTCAACGGCCACGGCGTGGACGACATCCACATCATCATCGCCATCTCCCTGCACCGCAAGATGACGCCCGCCGAGATGCGTCGCATGGCGGGGCAGAAAATCTGGGACGACTTTTATCCAGACCGCTATTACAACCACGACGCCGAAGACCCCTCGAACCTCATCCTCCTCGGCGAGACGCGCCACAATGAGCCGCTGCGCATCAACCGCCGCGCCGCCGAGAGCGACCTCCTGATCTATCTCAACTTCAACTTCGTCCCGATGAACGGCGGCCACAAGTCGGTCGGCGTCGGCCTCTGCGATTACGAGTCGCTGCGCGCGCACCACAACCCGAACACGATCCGCGCCTCGAACAGTTACATGGATCCGGCCGGGTCGGAACTCGGCCGCGTCATCAGCCGCGTCGGGCGTCTCGCTGACGAACACCTCAACGTCTTCCACATCGAGACGACGATCAACAACCACATGTTCGGCGCGGACATGGGATTCCTGACTAAGAACGAAGACGACTTCTCCGCCTTCGACCGCATGAAGTATGAAGCCATGCGCTTCACTATGAGCAAAATGCCGCGCCCCGCCAAGCGCGCCATGTACAACTCGCTCAAGGGCAACTACGAGATGATCGCCTGCCACGCCGGGCGCACAGACCCCGTCCACGAGCGCATCATCGCCAAGAGCATGGAGCAGTACGTCGTGCCCATCGAAGGCCAGTGCGACATTTTGATCTGCCCCGTGCCGGACATGTCGCCCTACAGCGTCAACTCCACTTTGAACCCGCTGCTCGTACAGGTGATGGCGCTCGGCTATCACTTCAACATGTATCGCGGCAAGCCGCTGCTGAAGAAGGGCGGCACGCTGATACTTCATCACCCCTGCACGGACGAGTTCGACCACAACTTTCATCCGAGCTACATCGAATTCTTCAATCGCCTGCTGCCCGAATCGCGCGACGCAAACGTCTTGCGCGACAAGTACGAACAGGAGTTCGCCAATAATCCGAGCTACGTCGAGATGTACCGGCGCGGCAACGCCTATCACGGCTCGCACCCGTTCTTCATGTGGTACTGGGGCGAGAACGGCCGCCAGCACGTCGGCCACGTCATCGCCGCCGGGGCGGAGAACGCGCACGTCCCCGCCATGATGGGCTGGGAACGCGCCGACAATCTCACCGAGGCGATCGCCATGGCGCGCAGCTACCAGGGACGCTCCGCCGAAATCACGATGCTCCACCAGCCGGTGATCGCCATTTGCGATATGGAGTGAATTCGTTTGAAAGTCCGCGATGTGATCAAGCGTTTGGAAGAGCACGGATGGCAGTTAGCGCGCATGAAAGGCAGCCATCGCCAGTTTCGCCATCCGACGAAGCCTAAACTCGTGACGGTTGCGGGCAAACCGGGAGTTGACGTGCCCGTCGGAACGTTAAAGAATATCTGGCGTCAGGCTGGAATCGAGGACGACGTTTAATGCGATATGCGATCATTATCGAAAAAGGTGAATCCAGCTACGGCGCCTACGTGCCCGACTTGCCGGGCTGTGTGGCCGTCGGCGAGACGCCGGAAGAGGCCGGGCAATTGATCCGCGAGGCCATCCAGTTTCACCTTGAAGGGCTGCGAGAAGAAGGGCTGCCCGTGCCTGAGCCGTCGAGTTACTTCGAGTACGTCGAAGCGTGAAGCAGAGCATGAAACTATCTCCGACAGAAATTTTTCAGGGACGCAAAATCTTCCTGATCGGGAGCACGGGCTTTCTCGGCAAAGTGACGTTGAGCATGCTGCTCTATCGCTTCCCCAACGTCGAGCGCGTCTATCTCACGGTGCGCTCGCGCTCGCTCGCCGAATCCGAGACGCGTTTCTGGAACAACGTCATCACCGCGCCGCCCTTCGACCCCTTGCGCGAACGCTTCGGCGACGCCTTCGAGGATTTCATCCGCGACAAGGTGCGCGTCTATAACGGCGACATTGGGGACACGAATCTCGGCCTCACGGAAGAAGAGGCGCAAACGATTGCCGCCGACATCGATGTCGTCATCAACAGCGCGGGCAACGTCACCTTCAACCCGACGCTGGAGAGCGCGCTGCGCACGAACGTCGTCGGCACGCAAAACGTCATCGCGTTCGTCAAGCGCATGCATCGCCCCGCGCTCGTCCACATCTCGACCTGCTTCGTGGCGGGCAATCGCTCCGGCCCGGTGTGGGAGAGCGATCCCGTCATCGGCTATTTCCCGCGCCGCGAGGAGTTGCCGGGCGTGGAGTTTTCCGTCGAACAGGAGATACGCGACTGCGCCAAACTCGCCGACCGCGTGAAGGACGAGGCGCGAGACGCGATGCAGGTGGCGCGCTTCCGCGACGGGGCGCGCAAACGGCTCGTCGAAGAGGGACGCGATGCGGACGACCTCGATGCGATGGGGCTGGCCGTGGCGCGCGAGCGCAAAGTGTGGACGCGCACGCGCCTGACAGACCTCGGCATCGAACGCGCCGAATGGTGGGGCTGGCCGAACATCTACACTTACACGAAGAGTCTCGGCGAACAACTCGTGGCGGCGGAGACGGGCATCGTGCGTTCCATCGTGCGCCCGTCGATCGTCGAGTCGGCGAAGGATTACCCGTTCCCCGGCTGGAACGAGGGCTTCACGACGACCGCGCCGCTCATCTTCATCGCGCTCAAAGGGCAGACGCAAATTCCCGTCAACGAGAAGTTGGTGTTGGACATCACGCCCGTGGATCAGGTGGCCGCCGTGATGCTGGCGGTCGCCGCCGAGGCGTGCGTCGAAGAACCCCGCCTCGTCTACCAGGCCGCGACGGGCGACAGCAATCCGAACGACATGCGCCGCATCGTCGGCATGCTCGGCCTCTACAAGCGCAAGCACTTCGACGAGAAAGAGACCGGCTTCCGCTTCATCAACAGCATCGCCTCGCACATGGAGACGCGCCCCGTCACCACCTCGCGCTTCGAGAAAACTTCGACGCCGATGATCAACGCGGCGGCCAAAGGAGCCTCGTCGCTGCTCGACAGGGTGCGCCCGCGTTGGGGCGGCGGTCGGCTGACGGAGTTTGTCGATCACGCGAAGAAGCACGTCGAACGGCTCGAAGAGTTGACGCACGAGACGAAGGAAGCGTTCGAGATGTTTCGCCCCTTCATGGTCGAGAACGCCTACATCTTCCGCGCCGACAACGTGCGCTCGCTCTTTTCGCGCATCCGCAAGGACGAGCAAACCCTGTTGCCGTGGCACCCGGAACAGTTCGACTGGTACGACTACTGGATGAACATCCATTTCCCCGGCCTCAAGAAATGGATCTTCCCGCAACTCGAAGAGGACATGCGCGCGCAGCCGAAGCGCGTCTACACCTACCGCGACCTGCTCGAACTCTTCGAGACCTCCTCCAAACGCTACGCGACGCGCGTCGCCATGCGCATCGAACGCGACGGGCGCAAAGAGCAGTACACCTATCGCGACCTGCACGAACTCGCCACGCGCGCCGCCGGATTCTTCGCCGCCGAGGGCGTGCGTTCTTCCGACCGCGTCGTGCTCCTCAGCCACAACGCGCCCGAATGGGGCATGACCTACTTCGGCGTGCTCAAGGCGGGCGGCACCTGCGTGCCGGTTGACCCGGAAAGTTCGACGAGCGAGATCATCAACTTCATCCGCGCCAGCGAAGCCTTCGGCCTCGTCATCAGCGACGAACTGCGCGAGCGGCACGACGATCTCGCGGAGCGGCTGCGAGAGGAGAACCTGGAGACGACGCGCCTCTGGCGTTTCGAGGAAATTTTCGCGCTGCCGCCGCAGCAGCTCGAAGACCAGCGCATCGCCCTGCTCCCCGCGAAAGTTCACCCGCAGACGACCGCCTCGCTCATCTTCACTTCGGGCACGACGGGGCAGCCCAAAGGCGTCATGCTCACGCACCGGAATTTCACGAGCATGGTCTCGATGCTCGCCTCCATCTTCGACATGACGACGAAGGACGGCGTGCTCTCCGTCCTGCCCCTGCACCACACGTTTGAATTTTCCACCGGCTTCCTGACGCCGCTCTCGCGAGGCGCGCAGATCACCTACCTGCCGGAACTCACGAGCGAGGAACTGACGCGCGCCATCAAGAACGGCTATGTGACTGGGATGGTCGGCGTGCCCGCGTTGTGGGAACTGCTGCACCGTCGCATCAAGACTCGTTTCAGCGAGCGCGGCCAGTTGATCGGCGACACGGCGAACTACCTGATCGAGGCCAATAGTTGGCTCCGCGATCATTCGCCGTTCAACCTCGGCCAGATCATCTTCCGCCCGATTCACGCCGGACTCGGCGGTCGCATCCGCTACCTGATCAGCGGCGGCTCGGCCTTGAGCGAGGGAGTCAAAAAGGATTTCCACGGCCTCGGCTTCACTATTCTCGAAGGCTACGGCCTGACGGAAGCCTCACCCGTCCTGACCGTCACGCGCCCGCAAAACAAGCTGATCTCGATGAGCGTCGGCAAGCCCCTGCCCGGCGTCGAGGTGAAGATTCTCGACCCCGACGCGGGCGGCATCGGCGAAGTCGTCGCGCGCGGCCCGAACGTGATGAGCGGCTACTTCAACAACGAAGAGGCCACGCGCGCCGTGCTCATCAACCGCTGGCTCCACACGGGCGACCTCGGCCGTCTCGACGACGAAGGCAATCTCTACCTCGTCGGCCGCTCCAAAGAGATCATCGTGGACACGAACGGCAAGAACGTCTACCCCGACGAGATCGAAGAACTCTACGCCGCCTCGTCTTACATCAAGGAACTCAGCGTGGTGGGCTTGGCTGAAGGCATCGGCGAAAAGGTGGCGTGCATGGTCGTCGCCGATCACGACTTCGACATCGCGCTCTCGCGCGAAGAGGTGCGCCGCAAGGTCGAGGAGCATTTCCGCGACGTGTCTTCCTCTCTGCCCTTCTTCAAGCGCGTCAAGACGCTGCACTTCTGGGACGGCGAACTGCCGCGCACGGCCACGCGTAAAGTTAAACGCCGCGAAGTGGTGGCCGCCATGCAGGTGCTCGAACAGAGCCAGCGCAACGTCTCGCAGGTTTCGGCGAACGTGCGCGAGGAGAGAGGCGCGGCCTGGCTGCTCGAAGTGGTCGCCACGGTGGCGAACCGCCCGCGCGCTGACATCACCTACGACACGCGGCTCGTCGATCTCGGCTTCGACAGCTTGATGTACGTCGAACTCGCCTCCGCCATCGAACAGGCGGGAGGGACGCTCCGCTCGCCCGACACCCTGACCGAGGTGCGGGATTTGCGCGAACTCGCCGGCGTGGTGACCAGACAGGCGACGCCCGCCGAACGAGAGGAAGCCGAGCGGCGCGCGAGCGCGGACGCGCGGCGCGGCGACGCAGAGATTTACGTGCCCTCGCTCGTTCGCACCGTGGGCAACAAGGGACTCGATGCCTTGCAGCGCGTCTTCTACGAGAAGTTTCTGCACATGAAGATCGAGGGCGAGTCGAACATTCCCGTCCACACGAATTTCCTCGTCGCCTCGAACCACGCTTCGCACCTCGACATGGGACTCGTCAAGATGGCGCTCGGCGCACACGGCAGCGACATGGTCGCGCTGGCCGCCGCCGACTACTTCTTCGACAACAAGTTCAAGCGCGCCTACATGGACAATTTCACGAACACCGTCCCGATGGAGCGCAGCGGCTCCCTGCGCAAGTCGCTCCGGCAGGCGCTCTCCTTCCTCGAACGCGGCCACAATGCGCTGCTCTTTCCCGAAGGCACGCGCTCCGTGACGGGCGAGTTGGCCGAGTTCAAGCCCGTGCTCGGCTTTCTCGCCTTGACGGCGCGTATCGGTATCTTGCCCGTCTATCTGCACGGCACTTACGAGGCGTTGCCGAAAGGATCGAACATGCTCAAGAGCCGCGACATCGCGGCGCGCATCGGTCGCTTCCTCGGCGCGGAGGAGTTGGAGGAGATGACGCGCGGGATGTCGAAATCCGAGTCGTACCGGCTCATCGCGGCCTTCGTCCATCATCAGGTCGAAAACTTACGCGACGGCACGCGCCACAACTTCGACGCCAAAGCTCTCCGCAAGCGTTGGCGCGCCGAACGACGCGGCACGCCCGAAGCGGAAGTAACTGTATAAAAGTGACGGGTGACGGGTGACGGGTGACAAGTTGAAAGCAAAACTTGTTCTTTCCTGTCACCCGTCACCTGTCACCTGTCACTCTCATATGGCTACCAAGAAAACGACGACGAAGGGGCGCAAGGCTCCGGCCAAGGCGAAAGCCGCCGCCGCCGCGCCGAAGGCCACCGCCGTGCCGAAGGCCGCCGCTGCCGCCGCAGCGCAGAAGGGCGCGAGCGTCGCGCTCGTGAAGCGGGCGCAACCCTACACGTTGGTGACGGGCGGGACGGGCTTTCTCGGCGCGCACCTGGTGCGCCAACTCATCGAGGCGGGCGAGCGCAACGTGCGCGTGCTGGCGACGACGAACCCGGCGTGGCTCTCCGAAGCGGGCGTCGAGACGGCGCAAGGGTCTGTGACGAACCGGGCGGACGTGGCGCGCGCGCTCGACGGCGTCGCCTCCGTATATCATCTGGCGGGACGCGTCGCGCGCGGGCGCGGAGACTCGCACGGCATGTACGAATTGCACGTCGAAGGAACGCGCGTGCTCTGCGAGGCGGCCACGGGCGCGGGCGTGAAAACAATGGTGCTCGCCTCTTCGAGCGGCACGATCGCGGTGACGGACGATGCGACCGCGCTGCCCAACGAGAGTTGGCCGCCGCCGCTCGACATCATCGCGCGCTGGCCTTATTACGCGAGCAAGTATTATCAGGAGCGCGTCGCGTTGGAACACTTCTCGGGCGAGGGGCGGCGGCTCGTGATCGTCAATCCGAGTTTGCTGCTCGGCCCCGGCGACGAGCGTCTGAGTTCGACGAAGGTGGTGCTCGATTTCCTCGCGCGCAAGATCATGGCCGTGCCGGGCGGCGGACTGAGTTTCGTCGATGCCCGCGACGCGGCCGCCGGATTGCGCGCGGCGATGGCGCGCGGCGCGCACGGCGAGCGTTACCTGTTGGGGGCGGCCAACTGGACTTTCGATAAGTTTTTCGGGCGGCTCGAACGTCTGACGAAAGTTGCCGCGCCGCGTTTCTCGCTGCCGTCGAAGTTAGCCGTGCCGGGCGCGCGCGCGCTCCACTCGCTCTACCGCCAGTGGAAACTCGCTCCGCCCATCGAACCCGCCGAGATCGAGATGGCGGAATACTTCTGGTATTTCGACTCCACGAAGGCCGTGAGCGATTTGGGCTTCGCGCCGCGCGACGCCGCCGAGACGCTGCAAGACACCGTCGCTTACGTGCGCGAGAATTTTCTCGGCAAAGGCGCATTCGTTTAGACGCGAGGGCGAAGAAGTTCAAAAGCCGGGAGCGGGAAGCACGACGTTTCCCGCTCCCGGCTTTGAGTTTTTCGAGTGCGCGGCGGAGGTGAGCGAGGGGGGGCGCGGCGGGCGCTGTTTACATTTGCGGGAAGTGTTGGAGCAATTCCCGGTAGGCGACCCGCGCGGCGCGAAGTCTCTTTTGATAGGCGCGCTCGAATGTTTTGATGTCGCCGTCGCAATGCGGGCACGTCTCCGTCGCGGGCATCACGTGGCGATTGCAGCCTCGACAGACCACGAGGTAAGGCATCTCCCGATAGACGGGCGACGCGGCATCTTTGGCGTGCGCGCGCTTGCGTGCCGACTTGATCTGCACGAGCGAACTTGCGGCGAGAGGGGTTGCGCTCTCGCCTGCCTCCGGCGCGGATGAAAGCGGCCGGCCGTCGCTCTGTTCGACCAGCAGTTCGAAGCTGCCGTGATCGAAGGGCAGACCGGGGGCGGGGGCTGTCTGCACGATTCGCTCGCGCAGGCCACGCTTCTCCAATTCGAGCGCGCGGTGGTGACAAAAGGGATTGTTGCCCGCGCGGCCGAAGAGGACGTGCGTCGTCCAGGTGCAGCCCGCGCGACACACGTCTGCGTAGTAACAGGTGCCGCAGAAGCCCCAGAGGTCGTTCTGCGTGCGCGTGCGGGTGAAACTGAGTTCGGGCGTCTGCCAGAGGTCTTCGAGCGTGAGGTCGCGGATGTTGCCCCCGGCGTAGGGCGAAGTGGGCAGCGAGGGGCAGCCCTTGATCGTGCCGTCGGCCTCGATGCCGAGCGTGTTCTGCCCGGCGTTGCAACTCAGCCAGTGGACGCTATCGTCGCCCTTGCCGCGCCAGACGGATTCATAGGGGCCGAAGTAGCCGATGTTGTTGCCCGGCTGCACGAGGAAATCGTGTTCGAGTCCTTCGTCGTAAAGCTCGGCGATGAGCGGCATCAACTCAAGCATCTCATAAGGCTGCAAGAGCAGTTCCGGGCGATCCGCCGCCCGCCCCATCGCCACCGTCAACTGCAACTGCCAATTGCGCGCCCCGGCCTCGATGAAGAGGTGCATCAACTCGCGCATCTGCGGCATAACCCCCGCGCCGATCTGCGTGTTGACGCTCGACTGTAAATTATATTTCTTGAGATTCCTGAGCGCGGCGAAGGCGGCATCGTAAGAGCCACGGACGCCGCGCAGTTTATCGTGCAGATCGCGCAAGCCGTCAATGGAAACTCCGGCGGCTTGCAGCCCCGCGTCGGCCGCCTGCCGCACGCGTTCTTCGGTGAGGTGAAGCCCGCCTGTCTGGAGCGTGCAGACCATTCCCTGATCTCTGATTTCACGAATGATCTGCAACCAATCCCGACGCAGGTAGGCTTCGCCTCCGATCAGCGTTACTTCACGCGTTCCCAGCCGCGCCATTTGTCGCACGAGGTCGAGACATTCCTCGGTGGAAAGTTCGCCGGGGCGACGTTTGCCCGCGCGCGACCCGCAGTGCTGGCACTTGAGGTCGCAGGCGAGCGTTATCTCCCACACCGCGTAGACGGGCGTCAAGCCGGTGCGGTCTTGCGGGGTCACGTAGCGCGCTGGTTCCGTCATAAAGTCGATCACTCCCTGTTGGCGGAGTTGTTATTTGAGTTTCGCATCGAGCTTGGCGAGCGCGCTCTCCACGTCCTTGATGTGCTTGCGCGCGGCTGTCGCCAGGCGTTTCATCTCGGCCGTGTCGCCGCGCGCGATGGTGTCGCGGATCACCACGCCGTATAACGGCTGGATGCCGCCACCGCCGCCGCCTCCGGCCGGAGCTTTCGACTTCGTCGCGCCCTTTTTACTGCCCGAGCTTTTGCTCGCGCCCTTGCTCGCGCCTTTGCTGGTTCCTTTGCGTGCCGGCATTAAAATTCTCCTTTGAGTTGAAGTGAGTGAAGATCGATGTTTGTTGAGAGACCCGAAGCGGCCGCCCTGCGGCGACGGCCTTTAGCTTTTCGTCCGGGCGAGGGCTTCATCCAGTTTATCCGCCGCCGCTCCCACCTCGCGCAGATATTTGCGCGCCGAGGCCGCGACCCGTTTCATCTCGCCCGCGTCTCCGCGCGTGAGCGCGTCGCGGATCGCCACCCCGTAAGGCGGCAGCGCGCCGACTTTGCTCGCACCGGAGCGGGCAGACTTCGCCGTCCCACCTTTCGTGTTGCCCTTGCGTGTTACCATTGACTGTCTCCGTCCTTTGTTCAATGTGATGTGAGAACGCGGAAAGAACTTTTCATGCACCCGTGGTGAGAAACTTACTTGACCCTGTGTATGACCTGTAAATAGATGAAGAGGCGCGCCCGTGTCAAGAAAATAATTTTCGCGGGCGATGATCTGACGCGGAGCGACTTGATCTCGCTCGCCGGCATCGGGTGAGGAACTTTAAGGACAGCGCAGGCGCAAGGCGCGAGGTAATATCTCGAACGTGGCGGGGAGCGTGCCCGACCACTCGCCGTCGATTTCGAGCAACACCGGTTCGTCCGGTTTGTCGGCCGACACGCGCACACGCCGGGCGTGCGCGTGTCGAACTTCCCGCATGCCGAGATGCGTGCCGAGATAGAGACGATAGACGTTGGTTAAAATTTTGAGCGTGTCGAGGTCGCCGACGGCCACCACGTCCAGCAGCCCGTCGTCGAGTTTCGCTTCCGGCGCGATCTTCATCCCGCCGCCGAAGTAGCGCGCGTTGGCGATGCACAGGTTCGCTATGGCGAGACGAAATTCGGGGCGTTCGTCGAGTTGGATGCGAAGCGTCGGCCGTTGGAACGAGACGGCCGCTTGCAGCGAGGTGAAGGCGTATGCGGCCTGACCGCCGGCGATGCGGCGCGAGGCCGACGCCAGCCACCCGCCCGAGTTCTCTTCCACGCGGCGGATGACCTCGCCGCCCATGCCGCAGGAGGCCACGTTCAAAAAATATCGCCGCGCGCGTTTGCCCGCGCGATCCTGAAACTCCACCCGCCCCACGTCCATACGCACGCTGCGCCCGCCGGCGAGAGCCGCGGCGGCGTCGCGCGCGCGTTGCGGGAGGTCGAGCGTGCGCCTGAAGTCGCCGCCCGTGCCGCTCGGTAAAATCCCCAACTCCGCGTCCGCACCCGATTCGAGGATGCCGTTCGCCACTTCCGAAATCGTACCGTCGCCGCCGCACGCGACGATCAAACTTCTCCCCGCGCCCGCTTCGCGTGCGGCGATGACGGAAGCATCGCCCGCGCGCTCCGTGAACGCGCAATTGAACGCCCCGAAGTGCGTGCGCAAATCGCTCGCCAGGCGCGCCCACGTCCGTCCCGTCGCGCCGCCCGCCGAGGCGGGATTGACGATCACGAGCGGGAGGGCGGAGGGATGGGAACGGAGGGATGAGGGATGGGAACGGAGGGATGAGGGATGAGGGATGAGGGATGAAGGCGCGGCCGTTGCAGATGAAGGCGCACACGTTGCGGCGTCGGGAGTTGAAGCGTCGGCAGTTGCAGCGTCGGCAGTTGTGGCGTCGCGCGCTCCGTCTGCGCTTATCCCAAGTTTAACTTTCCGTTCCTTCTTATTCATCCCTCATCCCTCATCCCTCATCCCTCATCCCTTTTACTTGTCCGTAGAGCGCGCGATCTTGTTCGCCGAGTTCGGCGATTTTGGACATGACGAATTCGGCGATCTCTTTGTAGGTGCGGATGCCGTCGCGCCTTGAGAGAAACTGCGTGTAGTCGAGAGCCGCGCCGAAGTGGACGCGGATCAGTTCGCCTCCCGTCCAGTTGCCCAAAACTTGTTTGGGCAGATCGTTGTTGAGTCCGGCGACGAAGACGGGAATGACTTGCGGCGTCGCGTCTTTGATCAAGCGGCCGACGCCGGGCTTCGCGGGGAGGAATGAATAGGGGTCTGGATTTTTGTTGCGCGTGCCTTCGGGGTGGAAGCCGATCAGGTGTCCGCGGCCGCGCTGGCAGAGATCGACGAGCACGCGCATGGAGTATTTATCGAAGTCGCGCTTTTCGGGGATCGGGTTGCTGCCCGCCGCGAAGAAGGGCGGGTACATCGACCACCAGCCCATCACGAGATTGACCAGCATGCCGAGCGGCGACTCGTAAAAGAAACGCCCGCGTACCGGGAAGAACAGACGCTTCTCCCAACTCGTGCGCCGGAACAGTTCGGCCGAAACCGTGTACATGTCGAAGAACGAGCGGTGGTTCGAGACGAGCAGGATGGGTCGTTCGTGCGAAACGGCTTCGACGTGTTCGAGGCCGTGGACGCGCATCAGGTTATAAGTGCAGAGCCGTATCCAACTCATGCCGAGCGTCCGCTGGCAGAACGTCCAGAAGCGTTTCCACGCGCCCTCGTTCATCCGCCGCGTGACGCGGAACGCCACCCGCTCCATCGGCGCGAGCACGGCCAACTCCGCGGGCGTCGGCTCGTCCAGAGGCGCGAGCGGCGCGCTTGCACGCGACTCCATCTCTCCCGGCGTTGGTTCGAGTTCCGTCGAAGACATTCGGGCAAGTTTCAGGTTTCAGGTTTCAGGTTTCAAGTTAAAGACCGAAGAACCTCAGTCCTGAAACTTGCAACCTGAAACTTGAAACCTATTTTCAGTCTATCGAAAAATATTTCGCCTCTTCGTGATGCACGATAATGGCGGAGGTTGATTGTTCGGGTTCGAGTTGAAACTCTTCCGTGAGCGAGACATCGATGCGCGACGGGTCGAGCAGTTCGAACAGCTTGGTTTGATCTTCGAGATTCGGGCAGGCCGGGTAGCCGAAGCTGAAACGCGAGCCTTGATAGCCTTGATGGAAGAGTTTCGTGATCTCGGCGGCGTCGCGCGCGGCGATGCCCAACTCCTGGCGGATGCGCCGGTGCCAGAGTTCCGCCAGAGCCTCCGCGCCCTCGACGCTCAGGCCGTGGAAGTAGAGATACTCCGTGTAGTTGTCCGACTTGAACAACTCGTGCGCGTACTCGCTGGCGCGTCGCCCCATCGTGACGAGATGAAAGGCGACCGTATCCACGCGCCCCGAATCGACGGAGGCGAAATAGTCCGCGAGACACAGACGCTTCCCTTCCGGTTGGCGCGGGAAGGTGAAACGCTGCCGCTCCGTCCGCCCGTCGTCCTCGTAAATGATCAGATCATTGCCCGCCGATTGACAGGGGAAATAGCCGTAGACCACGCGCGGCGTGAGCAACGCCTCGCGCTTGGCGCGCTCCTTCAACTCGTCGTATACGGGGCGCACCTTCGTCGCGACGAGCGCGCGATAATCCTCCGGCGCGCGGCGACCCTGCTTGAATTGCCACTGGCCTTTGAAGAGAGCCGTTTCGTTGACGAAGGCGAACACGTCGTCGAGCGAAATGTCGTTCACGGCGCGCGACCCGTAGAAGGGAGGGCGCGGGATGGGCGCGTCCGCGCGCACGTCGGAGCGGCGCGTGTGCGTCGTGTCGCCCGCCAGCTTAGTCGCGCCGCGCGGGCGCGCCGGATTGCGGATGCCGAGTTTCGCCTCTTCCCCGATCAAGTCTTCCGCATCTTCCGCCGCCGCGCCTTCTCCATCCGCGCCGGCCGCCGCAGCGGCCGCCTTCTCCGCTTTCAAACGCGCCGCGCCGTTCCCTTTCGCGCCCGCCTCCGCACCCGCTTTCTCGCCGGTCAGGGCATCCATCGTGTGCAACCCGTCGAAGGCGTCTTTGGCGTAAAAGAGCGTGCCTTGATAAATCGCCCTCAGGTCGTCTTCCACGTAGCGACGCGTCAAGGCCGCGCCGCCGAGCACGACCGGCACTTTGATGCCGCGCTCATTCATCAATTCGAGGTTGTCGCGCATGATGAGCGTTGACTTCACGAGCAGCCCGCTCATGCCGATGGCGTCCGCGCCCTCGCGCTCGAAGGAGTCGAGAATGCTTTCGATCGGCTGCTTGATGCCGAGGTTGACGACGCTGTAGCCGTTATTGGTGAGGATGATGTCCACGAGGTTCTTGCCGATGTCGTGTACGTCGCCCTTGACGGTGGCGAGAATCATTTTGCCCTTCGTCGTCGCGCCGCCCTTCTTCTCCATGTAGGGTTCGAGAAAACGCACCGCCGCCTTCATCACTTCCGCCGACTGCAACACGAACGGCAACTGCATCTGGCCGCTGCCGAAGAGGTCGCCCACCACTTTCATGCCGCCGAGCAGGATGTTGTTGATGATGTCGAGCGCGGGATAGCTTTCGAGCGCGCGCGTGAGTTGCGTCTCCAGTCCTTGTTTCTCGCCGTCGATGATGTGGCGTTGGAGGCTCTCTTCGACGGGCAAGGCCGCGTCGTCAACGTGCGCTTTCTTCGTCGTCACTCCCTCGAAGAGAGTGGTGAACTCGCCGAGCGGGTCGTAGGTGCAAATGTCGCCGTCGAACTTGCGCTCGTCGTAAATAAGCTGGCGCGCCACTTCGCGCTCGCGCTCGCCGATGCGATTGAGCGGGACGATCTTGCTCGCGTTGACGATGGCCGCGTCCAAGCCCGCTTCCACCGCTTCGTGCAGGAAGACGGAATTGAGCACGATGCGCGAGGCCGGGTTCAAACCGAACGAGATGTTTGAAACGCCGAGGATGGTGAAGCAGCCGGGCAGTTCGCGCTTGATGCGGCGGATGCCTTCGAGGGTTTCGGCGGCGTTGCGCCTGTCCTCTTCGATGCCGGTGGAGATGGGCAGCGCGAGCGGGTCGAAAAAGATGTCGTGCGCGGGGAAGCCGAGTTGCGCGGTGGCCTGTTCGTAGGCGCGGCGCGCGATGGTGAACTTGCCTTCGGCGGTGCGCGCCATGCCCTCCTCGTCAATCGTGCCGATGACGACGGCCGCGCCGAACCCCTTGGCGAGTTCGATCACTTTCATGAAGCGCGGCTCGCCGTCCTCGTAGTTCGTCGAGTTGAGGATACACTTGCCGCCCGCGTGTTCCAGCCCCGCCTCCATCTTCTCCCATTCGGTCGAGTCGAACATGAGCGGGAGGCGGATGTTCGTGACGAGGCGCGAGGCGAGTTCGTGCATATCTTTGACGCCGTCGCGGCCGACGAAATCCACGTTCACGTCGAGCACGTGCGCGCCCTCTTTCTCCTGCGCGCGCGCGAGCGAGACGAGACCGTCCCAATCTTCGGCGTTCAACAAATCGCGCATCTTCTTCGAGCCGGAGGCGTTGACGCGCTCGCCGACGATGAGGAAAGAATTCTGCTGCACGTAGGGCTGCTGGCTGTAGATCGAAGAGGCGGCCGGGAGCGTCTTCGCCTCGCGCGGCTTCGGCCGCACGCCCTGCATCGCTTCGACGAGCAACTTCAAGTGCGCGGGCGTCGTGCCGCAGCAACCGCCGACGACGTTGACGCCGAAGTCTTTGACGAAATGCGCGACCTGCGCCGTGAAGGTTTCGGGCGTCTCGTCATAGTGCATCGCGCCGTCTTTAACCGAAGGCAGTCCTGCGTTCGGCAGGACGGAGACGGGAAGCTGCGCGTTCTCGCAGAGGTAACGGATGCTCTCGGACATGTTGCGCGGCCCCGTGCCGCAGTTCATGCCGATCACGTCGATGGGAAACGGTTCGAGGGCGGTCAAGGCCGCGCTGATCTCGGTGCCCGGAAGCATCGTCCCGAAAAGTTCGATGGTGACCTGCGTGATGACGGGCACGCGCCGCTTCGCCTGGGCGAAATATTCGAAGATGGCGGAGAGCGTCGCTTTCGTCTGCAACAAGTCCTGGCAGGTTTCGACGATGAGCAGATCGACGCCCCCGTCGATGAGGCCGCGCGCCTGTTCGTAATATGCCGCCTTGATGTCGCGAAAGGCGATGTGGCCGAGCGTGGGAGACTTCGTGCCCGGCCCCATGGAGCCTGCGACCCAGCGCGGGCGGTCGGCGGCGGCGAAGTCGGCGGCGACGCGCTTCGCCAGTTGCGCGGCGCGGACGTTCAAGTCGTAGGCCATGTGGCCGATGCCATACTCGTCGAGCACGTAGGGGATCGCGCCGAAAGAGTTGGTCTCCACCACGTCGCAGCCGACTTCAAAGAAGGCCGCGTGTACGCTCTCGATGGCCGAAGGCTTGCTGATGAGCAGGTATTCGGGGCAGCCTTCAAACTGCGCGCCGCCGTAATCGTCAATGGTCAGGTTCTGCGTCTGGAGGTTTGTGCCCATCGCGCCGTCGAAAACGACGATGCGGTCTTGCAAAGTTTGGAGGAAATCTTTCATGTAGTTTTAACTTGTCTCCGTTTTCGGCCAACGCTCGCGCGCGCAAACGGGAAGCCCCGCGCCAAACAACGCGGGGCTTTCCTTCGAACGACTCGAAATGCGGGTGGTTTCCCGTGAAAGACTTGGCCGAGCTGTTTAGCTGTTTATTTTACGTGGCCGCAAGTCGCCTTAACTCACCACGTTTGTCCGTCGGCGTTTATTGAATCATCGCCCGCGAGGCATGTCAAGAAAGCAGAGGTCGGAGGTGAGAGGTGAGAGGCCAGTTAAAAAA
>DASVVO010000087.1:0-12206 GCA_036386515.1 Pyrinomonadaceae bacterium | reverse complement strand
AGCGTCGGGTCTATGGCCTGCACGAAGGCGGTCTCGTTCCAGCCTGCGTGGCCGCCGTCTTCGCCGAAGACCTGCTTTGTGACATCCGAGGCGAACGACCACCAGTTGACGACAAGCGTGCGCACTTTGCGTTCGGCTGCGACTTCCGCCGCCACCGAATTCAAGACGGCGGTTTGCCCGCCGCCGTGCCCGTTGATGATGACGATGTTGCGAAACCCGTTCTTGGCGAGTCCCTCCAAAATTTGTTTGACGAACGGGCGATAGGCCGCCTCCGTGATCTGAAACGCGCCGGGGTAGGCTTCCATGCTGCCCGTCATCCCGTAGGGCAGCACGGGCGCGATCATGGCGTTCGTGCGCTGCGCGATGCGGCGGGCGATGGCGAGCGGCGCGGTGTTGTCCGCACCGTTGTTGACGACGCCGTGCGGTTCGAGCGTTCCCGTCGGCAGGAGCACGGTCTGGATGCGCGCGGGCACCACCTCGCGAAATTCCATCCAGTTGATGCGATCCATCTCGCGCGTCGAGACGATGTCGGCCGGTTGCTTCGCGGCCGTGGTCTGCGCGCCCGTCGCCTGCGCGCTCGCCATCTGCGCGAACGCAGCAAACAGTAATAGCAGGCAGATCGTCCGCGCTGTTTTCATCATCAACACTCCTCGATAGATTTTCGCGCATGTCCAGCGCGCATGGATTTATGCGCCCTTCGGCATGTGCGCCCGCGCTCCGTCTCGCTCTCTGAATTTAGCCTAGCACACCGAACCATCCGTACAAATTCAACAACTCGCCGAGCGCGAACGACGTGAGATTGGCCGCCGTGATCGCGCCGAAGTCGCGCCACATGAAAGCGCGCCCCGTTTCGTCGCCCGCGCCGAAGGCCGCACGGAAAAGCGCGCATTCGGCGAGGGGCGCGAACGTCTCCGCCACGACGAGATAGGCGAACCGCGTCGAACTCCCGAAGAGGAGCGGCAACACGAGCACGACGACCGGGTAAGTGCAGGCGGTCAGCCAGAGGCCGGAGAGAAATTTGCGGCGCACGGGATGGCGCGGCGCAAGACAGAGGAGCAGCACGGGCGTCTCCAACGCGACGGTTAAGAGATAGCCGACGGGGAGAAACCACCAGAGTTGAACGACGCGCTCCTCCACCTTGTTTACAACATCCGCAGCAGGAAGGGCGCTTCGGCGAGGACGTGCGCCATCGCGAGCGTGAAGTAGAGGTCGCGCGTCGTGGAATAGTCGGCGAGAAAGGCGAGCCAGAGCAGCACGACGCAGGCGGCGGCCGCAACGAGCAGCGCGCGCACGAGGCGCGGCCAGCCGCGCGACGTATGACGCGCGGCTGGCCGCGAGCCGACGCGCCACGGCGCACCGCCATTCCCGCCGCGCCTCAGGCCGACGAGCGGCAAGGCCAGCAACCACACGCTGTAGTGAATTGTTTCGAGAAAGACGTGCGTCGAGACGAGCAAGTGGCTTGAGACGCCCTGCAAGAGTTCCGACCCGGCGTGGCGCGTGATCCGCAGCGCGAGCGCGTCGCCGCCGCTGTCGGCGAGCGCGGGGGCATCGAAGAGTTGCCACCAGAGCAGGCCGATGCAGAGCGGCAGAGCGGCGAGGCAGAGATGATAAGCGCGTCGCCACGCGGGGCGCGTGCGGCGCAGTTGGCGGTCGAGAAACCAGAGCGCGACGAGCGGGTGCAGATAGACGAGGGCGAGACTGAACGCCTGCGGCGCGAGCCAGTTTGCCCCGACGAGCGCGAAGGCGACGGCGAAACTCCAAGACCAATCGCGGCGCGGAGACTGTCGCCCACGCATCCACACGAGCGCGCCGAGCCACAAGATGAGCAGGCTGTTCCAGACGCCCACGGCCGCCGTCCACTCGTCGCCGCCCCAGAGGAACGCTTGAGCGAGGAACGGCAAGGCGGCGTAGGCCGCGAGCAGAAACACGACGCCCGCGAAGGCGGCGCAGAAGAAGTTGCGCGAACGACCCAGACGCGCGGGCAGGCGCGCGAGAAAATAACGCAACTCGAACCAGTTGTGCGGCCCTGCGAAGAGGAAGACCGTGATGATGGAGAAACGCAGCGGCACCCAGCCCGCGAGCAACGCCGCCGCCGCGACGAACGCCAGCGAGACGAACGCGAACGGCCACGCCGCCGCGCCGCCGACGCCGCCCCTGTTCGCTCCCGCCATGCCCGACGCGGGACGCAACTCCAATCTCCCGATCTCCGCCGCGCGTTCCATTACGCTTACCGGCTCCCCGTCGTCGCCGCCGTCGCGGCCGGGACGATCAACTTGAACACGTTGTGTTCATCCACCACCTCCACCCTGATCACGCCGTTCAGGCCGGCGTCCGGCGTCGTGGCGAGTTTGAGCGAACCGGCGTCGAGCGTGCGCGGTTCGGGCGGTCGCGCGTTGGCGAGAGTGCTGATGGCGAGCGCGCCGGTCGCGGCGAAGACGACGAGCGCGGCCGTCGCCGCTTGTTTGGCGGCGCGCGAACGCGTGCGCGCGAGGAAGACGCCCGCGAAGGCGAGCGAGAGCGAAAGGAAGCCGCCCGCGATGATCGTCTGCGTCGGGCGGGGCGAATCGGTCGCGCCCGTCGCGCCGGACGCCTCTTCGCGCTCCAATTCCGCGCGCAGTTGCGCGAGCATGTTTCGCGGAATTTGCAGGCGCGCCTCCGTCGCATCGCGGCGCGACTCGATCAACATGCGCGCGGCGGGCAGCGGGGCGGCGCGGCGAGCTTTCTGCGGAGTCGGCGCGGGCGTGTGGTTGGGCGGCGGGGCGATGTCGGCGAAGGCGGGCGCGGCGAACGCGCACAGCGCGAAAGCCAGGCAGCAGAGTTTCAATTTCATGCTCGATGATCCTTTTTATAGTGAAGCGCGAATCGTCAATCGTGAAGAGAGAAAACTGATTTCTTCCGTTCACGATTCACGACTTTCAGGAGCGACCGTGCGGTCGCGATCAAATCGGCGAGGATTCGTTGAATCGAATGGTGACGAAGCGCGGCGCATCCCGTGGACAACTTCGGACACAGTGAACGCGCGGGCGTTAAGATTCGCGCGGGCGTTTCCGTGGCCGCGCTCAAAGTATGGCACGGCTCAATGGTTGTCAAGATTCATGGAGGCGCGCTCGTATGCGTCGCTCCTTAAGTTGCCGCGTTCGGCAGGCCGGTTGCCACGGCGGCGCAAGCGGCGCAGGCGTGGGGGGCGGGCGAGGCCGGTTGCGGCGCGCGCGGGTCTGCGGATATATTCTCGTTCGTATCGCCGCCATCGGCAGACAGCCCCTTCAAGCTGCATCGGCCAATTCATTTTACAGCAGACACGCATCCGGCCGCCGCCGGGAGGAGAGAGCCTTGAGCCACAGGAAAGAAGCAGAGCGCGATTTGCACCTCGACCGGAGAAAGTTTATCGGAGCGGGTTTGACGCTCGGCGTCGCCGCCGCCGCCGCGCTGGCCGGGACGGGGGAACGTCTCCCGGCGTTCGCCGCCGCCGCCGCGCCCGCCGCGAAGACCGACGAACTCGAAGAGACGACCATCGCCGAATTGCAGGAAGGAATGCGCGGCGGGAAATGGTCTGCGCGCGAACTCGCCGAGAAGTACATCGAGCGGATCGAGCGGTTCGACCGCAAAGGCGCCGCCCTCAACTCCGTCATCGAACTCAACCCCGACGCGCTCTCGCTCGCCGCCGCGCTCGACCGCGAGCGCAAAAGCGGGCGCGTGCGCTCTCCGCTGCACGGCGTCCCCATCCTCATCAAAGACAACATCGACACGGCCGACCGCATGCAGACCACCGCCGGTTCGCTCGCCCTCGTCGGAACGCCCGCGCCGCGCGATGCCTTCATCGTCGCGCGCCTGCGCGAGGCGGGCGCGGTGCTGTTAGGCAAGACGAACTTGAGCGAGTGGGCTAACTTTCGTTCCACACATTCGTCGAGCGGTTGGAGCGGGCGCGGCGGGCAGACGCGCAATCCCTACGCCATCGACCGCAATCCGTGCGGTTCGAGTTCCGGTTCGGGCGTCGCCGTCGCCGCCAACTTCGCCGCCGCCGCCGTCGGCACGGAGACGGACGGCTCAATCGTCTGTCCCTCGTCGGCCAGTTCGCTCGTCGGCATCAAGCCCACGCTCGGCCTCGTCAGCCGCTCCGGCATCATCCCCATCGCGCACAGCCAGGATACGGCCGGGCCGATGGCGCGCAACCTCGCCGACGCTTGCATCCTGCTCAGCGTCCTCGCCGGCATCGACCCGCGCGACCGCGCGACGCAAGGCTCTCGCGGCAAATCACACGCCGACTACACGCGCTTTCTCGACGCCGCCGGACTTCGCGGCGCGCGCATCGGCGTGGCGCGCAAGTTCTTCGGCTTCAGCGACCGCGTAGACCGTCTGATGAGCGACGCGATCGACGTGTTGAAGCGCGCGGGCGCAACCATCGTAGACCCGGCCGATCTGCCGTCGCATGGCAAGTATGACGACTCTGAGTTTGAAGTGTTGCTCTACGAGTTCAAGGCCGACCTCAACCGATACCTGGCCGAACGCGGCGGGGGCGTGCCGCGCTCGCTCAAAGAACTCATCGAGTTCAACGAGCGCAACCGCGAGCGCGAGATGCCCTACTTCGGGCAGGAGATTTTCCTGAAAGCGCAGGCGAAAGAGCCGCTCACGAGCAAAGCCTACCTCGCCGCGCTCGCCAAAAATCATCGCCTCTCGCGCGCCGAAGGCATCGACGCCGTGATGACCAAACATCGTCTCGACGCCATCGTCGCGCCCACCGGCGGGCCGCCCTGGACGACCGACCTCGTCAACGGCGATCACTTTTCGGGCGGCAGTTCCACGCCCGCCGCCGTGGCCGGCTACCCGAACATCAACGTCCCGGCCGGTTACATCTACGGCCTCCCCGTCGGCATCTCCTTCTTCGGCCGCGCCTACAGCGAACCCGTGCTCATCCGCCTCGCCTACGCCTTCGAGCAGGCCACCAGGCACCGCCGCCCGCCCCAGTTCAGAGACACCGCCGACCTGAAGAAGGGATGAGGGCGAAGGGATGAGGGATGAATGAAAGCACTCAATCTCTTGAATGCTTCTCTTATTTCATCCCTCATCCCTCCGCCCTCATCCCTTCCCCTTACCCGTTCACCACCTCGCCGCCGTTCGGGTGCAGAATCTGACCGGCCATGTATGAGCCGTCGTCGGAGGCGAGGAAGACGTAGGCGGGCGCAACTTCTTCGGGCTGCCCCGGCCGCTTCATCGGCACGTCCGCGCCGAACGTCTCAACCTTCTCCGGCGGGAAAGTGGAAGGGATGAGCGGCGTCCAGATCGGCCCCGGCGCGACGCCGTTCACACGGATGCCGCGCTCCACGAGCGACTGCGAGAGCGAGCGCGTGAAGGCGACAATCGCGCCTTTGGTCGAGGAGTAGTCGAGCAGTTCGGGGCTGCCCTTGTAGGCCGTCACCGAGGTCGTGTTGATGATCGAGCCTCCCGCCTTGAGGTGCCTGAGCGCGGCCTTGACGAGATAGAACATCGAGAAGATGTTCGTGCGGAAGGTGCGCTCCAACTGCTCCGCGCTGATGTCTTCGATCGTCTCCTGCGGGTGCTGCTCGGCCGCGTTGTTGACGAGCACGTCCAGACGCCCCCACTCGCTCACCACCCGTTCCACAGCCGCGCGGCAAAAGTTCTCGTCGCCCACGTCGCCGTCGATCAACAGACAGCGTCGTCCTTCCGCTTCGACGAGTCGCGCGGTTTCGCGCGCGTCATCGTGTTCGTTCAGATACATGACGCACACGTCCGCGCCCTCGCGCGCGTAGGCGATGGCGACGGCGCGGCCGATGCCGCTGTCGCCCCCGGTGATGATGGAGACCTTGCCTTCGAGTTTGCGGCTGCCGAGATGCGTCGCGTCGTCGGCCACGGGGCGGGGCGTCATCTCCGACTCGATGCCCGGCCGTTGGTCTTGCTGCTGCGAAGGCATGGTCTGCTCTTTGTCCTCTTGCTCTTCTTCTGCCATTTGCTTCCTCTCCCTTTTTGCGCTCCGTTGATATTTTCCGCGCCCACACGAATCAGCCCGCGCGCAGAGACCCGGACGCCGACGCGCGAGCGCGCCCGCACTCCGAACCTCGCGTTCCAAACTTCACGCGCGACCTTGAATTCTTTAAGGCGGAAACCGGGGAGTCTAACGTAGGCGAGCGGCCGGGTCTGTCCGCTGACGCACAGAGGACGCGGGCGGCGAAGCGGTACGAACGCGTACAGACACGGGTTACCGGCGGAGTTTAAAGTTTCGGCATCCCCTGCAAAGCGACGTTTAAAATCAAGTTCGGGTAGGTGAAATTGTGATGAACCAGAACGAAGGATTGACGGGGACGATGTATCAGGAAATCTGTACGTGGTGCGGCGTGGTCGTGCGTCGCCTCGACACCAAAAACTCTCGCGGCATGTGCCTCAAATGCTACGCGCGCATGTTGAGCGATCATCAACGCTCCTCTCCCACGTTGCCCAAAACTTTCAGGCACAGCGAACGCTAAACGCGCGATTGCGCTTACCGCCCGCCCGGACGATAAGCGCACCCGCGCTCATGCTTCACAGAGAGACGCGCGCTCAGGAGGGGTCGGGCGTCGCGTTAAAGACGCCGCCCGCCCGCGTCTCCGGCCGCATCGAGTCCGGCGTGAGGCTCGCGCTCAACTTCCGCGCGTCAATTTCTCCGCGTTAATCTTCCGGCAAAGTCCACGTCTGCCCGACCTCGGTCAACGCCACGCGCCAGCGTTCGCGCCCGGCGACGGCGAGCAGACGCTCGACGGGTTCGCCCACCGGCTCGCGGCTCAAACGAAAAGTCGAGTGATGCATGGGCAGGATGTAGGTCGCGCCCATTTCGCGCGCCATCCGCCAGGATTGTTCGGGGTTGGCGTGCGCGTGGATGTAGGGGTCGTATGCGCCGATCGGCATCATCGCCAGCACGACGCGCGCGCGTTCCCGCAGACGCCCGAAAGCGCGCGTGTCCGCCGTGTCGCCGCCGAAGACTATCGCGCGCCCGTTCTTCTCGATCAGGAAACCGCCGTAACCGCGTTGGCTGTCCGTCAGTTTGCGCGCGCCCCAATGGCTCACCTCGACGGACTCGATGCGCGCGCCGTCCACTTCGACCGACTCGCCCCACCCCAACTCGTCCACGCGCCGGAAACGACGCACGAGGTCGCCGTTGCCGCGCTGCACGACGGCGCGCAGACGGCGCGGCAGGCGCGCGAGCGTGCCCGTGTCGCAGTGATCCATGTGCGCGTGCGAGACGAGCACGGCGTCGAGCGCGGGCAACTCGTGCGCCGCGAGCGCGGGCTGCACGAGACGGCGCGGCCCGAGCGTCAAGAGGCCGGGCACGCGCACGCCGACGCGCTGCCTGAGAGCCGGGTCGGTCACGAGCCACGTCCCGTAAAAATTGATGAGCGTCGTGGCATGGCCGAGCCACGCGACCGTCAGGCGGTCGTCGCGCCACTCCGCCGGGCGCGGGCGGTGCGGCGCGGGCGCAACCTCGCTCCGCCTCTCCCGCACGCGCTCCTCCACGAAACGCCGCCCGAAACGCCTGGCGAACCCCGCATATGTTCTTAAATTGCCGGCTGTCGTTTTCATAAATAATTAGATGCGGCAAGTCGGTCAGTCGTCAGTCGTCAGTCGTCAGTTGTCAGTTGATGGTCGTCAGTTGATGGTCGTCAGTCGCAGTTCTTTTACCTCTTGCATAAGCTGACACATTTCAACTTCCGTCCCGCCGCCCGTGAACCACGAACAACTGATGACTGATGACTGACAACTGACTACCACCGACAATTTCTTACCTTTCGCCGTCGTGTTGTATGCTCAGGACACGTAATCTCTCCCGGTTATTTTGGGTTGGATGTGCGCCGCCGTTTGAGTTTGTTCACGTTTCAGTCGGCGGCGGCCTGCTTTTTTATGACGACGCGCGCCCGCCGGAGAGCGCGCCGACAAAAACATTCTTGCCAGACAAGCATTCGACATTGACGGCATGGCTGCCCGATTTCGTCTACACGGGCGGGCGATTTGAAAGCGGCCTCGCCCTCGTCTCAGACGGCGCGGGTCGCATCGCGCAACTCGCGCGCGTTGACGACGACGACCTCGCGGCGCGCGTCGTGCGCCTCAAGGGTCGCGCCCTGCTGCCCGGCCTCGTCAACGCACACTCGCACGCCTTCCAGCGCGTCATCCGCGGGCGCACCGAACGTCGCTCCGCCGCGCACGATTCCTTCTGGACGTGGCGCGAGATGATGTATGCGGCCGCCGCGCGCCTCACTCCCGAAGACACTTACGACGCCTCGCGCATGGCTTTTCTCGAAATGGCCGCGAGCGGCATAACGGCCGTCGGCGAGTTTCATTACCTGCACCACGCCCCCGGAGGCGTGCGCTACGCGGACGAGAACGAGTTGGCGAAACAAGTCGTCCGCGCCGCCACGGACGTTGGCATCCGCATCGCGCTCCTGCGCGTCGCCTACGCACGCGCGGGCTGGAACAAGCTGCCCGACGAGCGGCAGGCGCGCTTCATCGAACCCGACCCCGAAACGTTTCTCAAGCAGACCGAAACTCTCAAGAGCGATCTCGCACGCAGCGCGCCCGCCAACCCCGACGCGCGCACACGCCTGGAGGCCGGGGAGGCGGAAGACGCGCCGCGCGCATGGGTCGGCGTCGCGCCGCACAGCGTGCGCGCCGTGCCGCTCGATTACCTGCGCCGCTTGTGCGCGTTCGCCGCCGCGCACGCGATGCCCGTCCACATGCACGTCGCCGAGCAGCCCGCCGAGGTCGCCGCCTGCCTGGAGGAACACGGGCGCACGCCGGTCGCGCTGCTCGCCGATGAAGGCTTGCTCGATGAACGGTTCACCGCCGTCCACGGCATCCACGTCACGCCGGAAGAAGCGCGCTCGCTCGCCGCCGCGCGCGCGCACGTCTGCGCGTGCCCCACGACCGAACGCAACCTGGGCGACGGCATCGTCCCCGCCGATTTGCTGCTCGGCGCGGGCGTCCGCGTCTCGCTCGGCACGGACAGCCACACGCAGATCGATCTCCTCGAAGACGCGCGCGAACTCGAATATCACCTCCGCCTGCAAAAACTCGAACGCGCCGTGCTCGCCCCCGAAACGAACGCGCCCGAAGCGAACGCGCCGCCCGCCGCAACTTCCCGCGCGGCAAACGACGAACCTGGCAGCCTCGCTTCGCTCGCCGCGCGCCTTTTCGACTGCGCCACCGTGAACGGCGCGACCGGCATCGGCGCAAACGGCGGCGCGCTCGAAGTTGGCCGCCCCGCGGATTTCTTCACCGTCTCTCTCGACGACCCTTCAATCGCCGGAGCGGGAACGGACGCGCTGTTGCCCGCCGTCCTCTTCTCGCTCGCGCGCACCGCCGTGCGCGACGTGGTCGTCGGCGGCCGCCGCATCGTCGAAGATGGACAGCACCCGGCGCAAGATGGGATCATCGAACGCTTCACCAATTTACAGCGCAGGCTCTGGCGATAAACGCTCGGCGCACGAACCCCACGAAGTCAGGAACAACGCTTTGACTGATGAAGAGATGCAAAATGATCTGTCGCACCTGAACAAAATCGTCAACGGCTGCGTCGAGATCGTGACGGGGGAGCGTCGCGGCGGCAGAGAGAATTAATTCGACATGAAGGTTGCACAGACACTCGCCGAACTCGTCCGCCTCGATTCCGTCTCGTCGCGTTCCAATGTAGAGATCATCTCTTACCTCGCCGCGCGCGTCGAGGCCGCCGGGATGTGCGCGCGCATGTTTCCGTATGTGGACGAGGCGGGCGTCAAGAAGTTCAACCTCGTCTGCGTCCCGCCGCAGGTGGACGCCGAGCGGATGGAAGTTGAACTCGCGCTCGTCGGGCACACGGACACGGTGCCTTTCGACCCCGCGTGGACGGACGCGCTGACGCTGACGGAGCGCGAGGGTAAACTTTACGGGCGCGGCTCGTGCGACACGAAAGGGTTTATCGCCGCCGCGCTCACGGCGATCGAGCGGTTCGAGTTGGCGAAGCTGCGGCGACCGCTCGCGCTCGTCTTCACGGCGGACGAAGAGGTCGGGTGTCTCGGCGCGAAACGGCTCGCGGAGTCCGGCGCGCTCGCGGCGCGCCACGCCATCGTGGGCGAGCCGACTTCGCTGCAACCGATGCGCGCGGGGAAAGGTTATTGTCTGGCGGAAGTGCGTGTCGGCGGGCGCGAGGGGCACAGCGCGTATCCCGCGCTCGGCGCGTCGGCCATCTTTCGCGCGGCGCGGCTCATCGCGCGCATCGAGCGCACGGCCGAGACGCTTCAGGCCGCGCGGCACGCCGCGTTCGAGCCGCCTTACACGACGCTCAACGTCGGCGTGATCCGGGGCGGCACGGCCAAAAACATCATCGCGGGCGAATGCCGCTTCACGCTCGAATGGCGACCCATCCCCGGTCAGGCAGCCAGACACGTCGTTGAACTCATCCAAGCCGAGGTTGAAAGTTTGCGCGCCGCCGAACCGGACTTCGATTGCGACATCGAAATTTTACGACTGGACGAGGCCATGGAGACGAGCGCGGATGCGCCGCTCGTTCGTGAGTTGGAAACTTTGACCGGGCGCACGGCGGGCACGGTCGCCTTCGGCACGGAAGCCCCGCAGTTGAGCGAGATGGGGGCGCAGGCGGTCGTCTTCGGCCCCGGCCAGATTCAAACCGCGCACCGCACCGGCGAGTTCGTGCCCGTCGCCGAACTCGAAACCTGCGCCGACATTCTCGCGCGGGCGATAGGGAAGTTTTGTCAGTAGTCCGTTGTCAGTCGTCAGTCGTCCGTTGTCAGTTGTTGATGCCGCATTAACTGTCTCGCTAAAGATTGAACCGAACACCGACGAATGCAGATAACAACGGACGGCTGACGACTGACAACGGACTACTGACAAAGAACAGTCTCTTTTTATGCTCCAACAAATTTTCAAATCCGCATTTTTTCAAACTCTGTCCGGCGCGTTGCTTCTCATCGCCTTCTCCGCCCCTCACGCCGCGGCGCAGCCGCCGCCGCAGCAGAAACCTCTGACGAGCCAGGAACTCGTGCGTCTCGTCTATCAACTCCCGGCGCAGCCGCAGAAGCGCGACGAGATCGTCGAAGAGATACGGCGGCGCGGCATTGATTTCGAGTTGACGACCGGGCTGCGCGGCATCGTCGCCACCAAGAGCGGCAGCGACCCGCTCCTGCGCCGCACGCTCGAAGAGGCCGCGCGGCGACGCGTGAACCCGGCCAACTACGCGCCGCCCTCCGCGGCCGAAGCCGCGCAAGTTCTGGCGAACGCGCGCCGGGCGTCGCTCGAATCCGTGAAAAGCATCCCGGATTTCGTCGTCAAGCAACTCGTCACGCGCTCCGAGGCGCGCGGCCAGACGCAGAACTGGCGGGTGCGCGACCGCTTGACTGTCGCCGTCACCTACCGCGAGAGCGCGGGCGGCGAACAGTACAAACTGCTCTCGACGAACGGGCTGCCGGACGCGTCGAGCGGCGCGGAGCGCGGCAGCTACGAACAGGCGGGAGGCTCAACCACGACGGGCGAGTTTGCGTCGTTACTGATCCGCATTTTTTCGGCAGACGCCGCCGCTGCCTTCAACGCCGTCGATACCGACACGCTGCGCGCGCGCCGCACGATCATCTACGATTTCAACATCAAAAAAGAGGTGGCGGGCAATCGCCTGCTCTACAACGGAAACGGCGAGACGCGCATGACGACGACCGGCCTGCGCGGGCGCATCTGGGTTGACCGCGAAAACTTCCGCGTGCTGCGCGCCGAGTATGCCACCACCGACGTGGAGCCGGATTTCCCCATCCGCAATCTCGACAAGGCCATCGAATACGACTGGGTGACGATCTCCGAAAAGCGATACCTCTTGCCCGTTGCCGCCACCGCCACCTTCACCACCTCCGTCCCCGTCACCTACATCGAGCGCGGCGGGCGCGGCAAGTTCACGCAAACCGAGATCGTCCAGTCGCGCAACGAAATCCGCTTCCGCAACTATCAACGCTTCGGCAGCGAGGTGAAGATCATCGAAGAAGACGACGACTTCATCGAAGAGACGCCCGCGAAGAAACCTTAACCGCAGAGGTCAGAGGTTAGAGGTTATACCGAGTTGCATAACAAGTTAAGGTGATGTAGAACGCTGCCATGGCAACACCGATCATCTTGATGCCGCACTTGACGACCGAAGAACTTTACCGCCGCTACCGCCGGTGCCGGGTGCCGCAGGAAAAGACGCGCTG
>DASVVO010000086.1:0-101905 GCA_036386515.1 Pyrinomonadaceae bacterium | reverse complement strand
ACAACCGCGACGGGCGCTGTCCGGTTTCGTCATGGGCGCGACGGGCGCAGACGGACGGGCGCGAGGGCTGTCCGACCCCTTACGCCACACGGCGCGCCCGATCATATTCCGCCCTTATTCCTCTTTGTCCTCTTCGCCCAGCCCCTTCATGAGTTCGGCGAACTTCTCCACGTCGGCGTGCGTCGCTTCCATGCGGCGGCGGCTTTCGAGGTAGGCCGTCCAGTTGGGCGTCTGCGTGAGGGCGCGCGTGGTGTCTTCGTCGATGACTTGCGCCATGAGGGCGACGAGGTCGCTCAAGACGGCGGTGTGTTCGAGGAGCGTTTGGATGATCGAATAGGCGAGGCGCGCTTGCGCGAAATCGAGATCGCGCGGCATGGCGGCGGCGGCGGCGGCGTCTTTCGTGTCGGGAGAGTCGGCTTCTGTCGGCGGTTGCTCGCTCACGCGGTCGCCTCCTCCTCCGCGTCGCCTGCTGTCGCCCCGGCGTCGGCGTACCAACTGCCGCGCACGAACGGCAACTCAGCGACGCGCGCGGCCAGTTCCGCTTCGCCCGCGACGACCGGGACTTCCGTGCCCGGTTGGAGGTAATCGTACTTGAGGATGGCGAGGGCGATGCGGCGCGCGAGCCTCGGCGAAAAGACGTGAGAGGTGATGCGCCCGATCTCCCTGCCCTCCGCCGTTCTGATTATCGCCTCCGCGCCGGGGTCGCGTTCGTCTTCGAGGACGAGTCCGGCGAGCTGCTTGGCGACGTGGCCGCGCCAGTGGATGCGCGCGATGATCTCCTGGCCGATGTAGCAGCCTTTCGTGTAGCTGACGGCTTCGTCTCGTCCGGCTTCGAGCACGACGTTCGTCTCGGTCACGTCAACGCCGTGGCGCGGCTCGCCCGCCTCGACGCGCAACACTTCAAAGGCGTCGAAACCGACGGGGCGCGCGCCCGCCGCCGTCAACGCCTCCCACAAATCCGCCGCCGCGCCCGCCGGGCAGACGAGGTCGTAGCCGTCTTCGCCCGTGTGCGTGGCGTGCAGAACGACGACCTGTAAAGCCTCGCGCCACGACACGCTCGCCGCGCTCTGCTGTTGCCGTCCGGCCTGCGCGAACGCGCCGCCGAACACCGACTCGATGATCGCGCCCGCCCGCGCGCCTTGTAAGGAAAACTGCGTTGTCTCGCCCGTCACGTCGCGGACGCGAAAATCCCCTGCGAGCGTGAAGCGTTGAAGCGTCTGGAAAACTTTTTCGTGCGTGGCCGCTTCGGTGTCGAGCAGGAAAGAGACCTCCCGGCCGGGGCGGGCGACGCGCGCGTGCGCGAGCAGGCGTCCCTGCACGTTGGGGAAGGCGGCGAGCATCCACGCGCCGGCCTCAAGCGTCTTCACGTCGTTCGTGATCAGGCCGTTTAAGAACTGCACCGCCTCCGCGCCGCTCACCTCGATGCGTGCGCGCACCGAAAGATCGATCAGCCCCGCGCCCACGCCTCCGCGCACCGCTTCATACTCCGCGCCCGCGTCGCCGTAAGTGGCGGGGAGCATGAATCCGTCGCGCGCGGTGAAAGTCGCGCCGTGCGCCCGGTGCGTCTCGGCGAGCGTCAGGGGATGAACCGTCGTCAACTGTTCGGCCGTCTCGTTCATGCTTCTCCGAAAATTCTCCCGGCTGGTCTCTCCCGCGACTGCGCTCCGGCGTGCGATTTCTCGCCGCTCTGCCGGATGGCGCGCGCCACGGCCGTGTAGTCTCGCAGTTGCGCGTCCTCGCGCCGGTGCGAGGCGAGCACCTGCGGACTCGGATGATAAAGCGGCACGAGCAGACGCCCGTTCCATTCGCACACGCGACCCGCCGAATCTTTGAGTGTGAATTGATGATACTCAATGCGACCGAGGGCGACAAGCGCGACCGCTCCGAGCGTGACGACGACGCGCGGCGCGACGAGTTCGATCTGCCGCCGGAGAAACCCGGCGCAGTTCAGAGACTCTTTCACGCTCGGCTTGCGGTTCGCGCCCGACTCTTTGCGCGGGTTGCAGAGCACCGAGTTGGTGATGAAGATGTCTTCGCGCGCGAGGTTGATCGAGGCGATGTAGCGGCCGAAGTTATGCCCCGACTGGTCGCCGGAAAAGGGCACGCGCGTGCGGTCGCCGCCCTGCCGCCCCGGCGCTTCGCCGATGAACATCACGCGCGCCTCCGGCCTGCCGTTCCGTTCGCTCAACACGGCCGCGCGCCCGCACATCGTCTCGCAGCGGCGGCACGCGGCGGCCTCGGCGGCGAGGGCGGCAAAGAGGGCGTGCTTTTCTTCGGTCGGGTGCATCGCAGGAATTTAACCACAAGGGCGCAAAGACCGGGAAGCAGCCTGCCGCCTCCCGACGGGTCTTCGCGCCCGTGCTCGGAAACCGCCTACTTGCTGACGTTGATGTCGCGCGCGGTGGAATTGTAGCCGCCGTTTTCGACGATGTTGCCGTCGCGGTCTACGAGTTCGACTTTGACGCTGTGCTTACCCGCCGTCCAACCCGTCAACCAGATCGGCTCCCACTTGTCTATGAACTTCGGCTCGCCGCCGTTCACCGTGTAGCGCACGCGGTAATCGCCGCCGTCGCCTTGCAGCCTGGCGTTCGTGAGCCAGAAGTCGATCATGATGGCGTCGGCGTCCGCGCCCTTGTAGTCGCCCTTCGGCCGGCTGTAGGTCAGGAGCGGTTTCGCCCGGTCGATCTCACCGGCCTGGCTGGAGGCCACCTCTTTGCCCTCGCGCGCGGGCGGCGTGGCGGCGGCGTTCGCATTCGCAGCGTTCGCATTCGCAGCGTTTGCGTTCGCAGCGTTTGCGTTGGCGGCGTTGGCATTCGCGTTCCTGTTATCGGCCATCGTCTGCCCGGTGGCGGTGGTCGTCGGTTTCGACGCGTCGCCGCCGCCGCGGACGGTGAACGAGACCATCTGGAATGAGCCGTTGTTCTTATAGCTCTCGTGCCACGGGCGCGAGGCGAAGACGCGCAGGGTGTGCTTGCCCTCGGTCACGTTGCGCAGTTCGAACGCTTCGTCGAGATTGTAGTAAGCCTCGTAGGGCTGGTTGTCGAGGATGACGTGGATGTGATTGCCCATGTTCGTCGCGGGGTCTTTGCCGGGCTTGTAGCCTTTGAGGTCGCCGGCGAGCGCGAGTTTGACGTTGACGGTCGAACCCGTGAGGGTCGCGCCGTCGCGCGGTTCGACGAAGCGCAGGGTCGGCGCGGCCGCGTCCTGCTCGCCGCGCGCCTGCATCTGATCTTTAATCTTCTGCGGGCGTTCGGCGACCGTCAGATTGAGCGGCGAGGGCGAACCGGCCGGGGGCGGCGTGACGGTGGTGGTCGCGGTCGTGTTGCCGCCGTTCGTGTTGTCGGCGGCCGTGCAGGCGGACGAGGCGACGACGACAGCGACGAGGCTGTAGAGCGCGAAGGGCAAAAAGAGACGTGCGGGAAGTTTCATAGACGTGCCTCCTGAGTTGTTCGATTGATGGCGCGTGAGAGTATAGGAAGAAGGAGGGGTAAAGGGGAAGGGGGGAAGGGGGGAAGGGGGGAAGGAGAAAGGGTAAAGGGGAAGGGGTAAAGGGGAAGGGGGGAAAGAAGGCGGCGCACGATGAACGCGCCTCTTTGTCTTTAACCTTTTCCCTTTCCCCCTTTCCCCTTTCCCCTTTCCCCTTGCGTCTAGGCCGTGGCGGGGGGCGCGGGAGAGGCGTGCGGGTTGAGCCGCTGTTCGACGGCCGCCCAGTCGATATTCGAGAAGAAGGCTTCGATGTACTTCGGACGCTCGGCGGGCATGTAATCGAGCAGGAAGGCGTGTTCCCACACATCCATCACGAGCACGGGCGTGAAACCGGAGACGTTGCCCGTCTCGTGCAAGGTGATCCAGTGATTGGACAGGCGGCCGTTCGCGGGGTTCTGGTAACACATCGCCCAACCGACGCCGCGCATCTTGCCGATGCCGACGAAATCGGCCTTCCAAATGTCGTAGCTGCCGAAACTCTGTTCCGCCGCTCTCGTGAAGTTCGAGTCTTTGGCCGGATCGCCCGTGCCTTGCCGCCGCATGTTGCCGAAATAGTATTCGTGCAAGACCATGCCGTTGTATTCGAAGCCGAGCCGCCGGGTCAGTTCCGAATAGGCGGGCATCTCGTCCTGGTCAACCTGGCCGTCGGCGAGAAACTTCGAGATGCGCTCCGTCAGGTTGTTCGTCTCTTTGACGTAGCCCTCGTAAAGTTTGAAGTGCAGCTCCAGCGTCTTGTCGGAGATGCCGTTCAGCCCGCTCAGGTTGAATTGTTTGGGCTGGTAAGAATTGTTCGAGAACATCTGTTCGCTCCTCTACTTCCTTTTCTATGATTGCGGGGATGCTATGCCCGACAGTTTATACCCGCCGGTGCGTCGGTGTGTAACGATTGAGTGGAGAGGATGAGAAGAAACAGTGGCGGGTGAACAGTGACGGGTGACGGGTGACGGGTGACAAGTTAAAACTGCTCGGTTTTTAACTTGTCACCTGTCACCCGTCACCCGTCACGGTTCTCAAGCTACTTGCCGAAGATGACGTAGTCGCCGTGCGAGGTTGCCATGAAGAAAAGGAGGGGCAGCGAGAGCCAGGCGTTGATGCGCGAGGCGAGGAAGGCGCGGCGCGCGAGTTCGGGCGGCGCGGCCGGCCCCGTCCCGGCCGTGCCGGCGATGATGCGCTTCTGCGAAGGCCAGATGATGCCCCAGACGTTGAGGAGCATGATGATGCCGAGCGCGCCGCCGATGCCGATCGAGTGGGTCTTGTTGCTGGCGTAGCTGTCACCGCCCGGCGCGCTCAGGGCGGAGTTCAAATAGTAGACGATGATGATCGACATCACGATCACGAGGACGGCGACGACCGCGCCGAGCACCTTCCCGTCCTTGATCAAGGCGGGCACGCGCGTGATGATGAAGAACTCGATGGCGAAGGTGGCGACGGAGATGATCAACCAGACGATGAGGATGACCCACGTGTTGGCGTTGCCGCCGTCAGCGTTGGCGTTGACCACGTCGCCCTTGAGGATGTACATCGCGTAGTACATCAAGCCGACGAGGACGGTGACGAGCGCGCCCCAACGGAAATACCAGAGGGCGCGCGTGAGCAGGTCTGGATTCACCTTCTTCTTCGTGTCGGCGTCGAGTCCCTTCTGGAAGGGAACGTTGACGAGGTTGAAAAAGTACAGCAGCCCGATCCAGGTGATGCCGGCGACGAAGTGCGACCAGCGCAGCAGCACGCGGACGAGCGACTCCCCTCCGGGGGCGTGGAAAATCTCTTGCAGCATCGCGAAACCGATGGGGAGATGAGCGGATGACTCGATCAGCATATGACCTCCGAAGTTTTCTCTGTAGTGATGATGTGGCTTGCTTGCCGGATGTTACGCGCGAGAGATTAGCACCAAGCGTTGCGCGTCGCAATGGATTTTAGAGGTCAGAGGTTAGAGGTCAGAGGTTAGTTAAAACAAATTTCTTTAACTGATCTCTAACCTCTGACCTCTAACCTCTATTCTTCTGTGGGTCGGCCGCCCGGCGCGAGGTTGTCAACGCTGGCCTGGCGCAGGACGCGCACTTTGAGATCGTCAGCGACGCGCATCTGGCAGGAGAGGCGGACATTTTCGGCGAGTCCGGTTTCCATGGCGAGGCGGGCGCGCTCCGGTTCGCCGATCTCGCCGGGGTCGCCCGCCAGCACTTCGATGCGGCAGGTGGTGCATTTGGCGTTGCCGCCGCAGCGGTGCAGGATGTCGATTCCGGCGTCTTCGAGGACGAGGACGAGTTTGCGCCCCGCCTCGGCGTCGATGTCTTGCGTGCCGGTGGCGGTCTCGGCTTGGATTACGGGCATTTTCTCGGCTCCTAGTAATATGAATTTTTGGTGATCGCTTCGGGCGGGCGAGAGTTTACACCAAAACAGAAAAGCGCGGTACGCGAACGTGCGAGCGCGCCTGGCCGCCCCCGATTCAGGAGGGCGGCCAGGCGCGCTCGTATGTTCGCGTGCCGCGGCTTGAAGCCGCTTTAGCGCGCTCGAACCTTAGATTACGCGGTGAACGAAGAACCGCAGCCGCAGCCGCCGGTCGCGTTCGGGTTCTTGAACGTGAAGCCCGAACCCATCACGCCGTTGACGTAATCAATTTCGACGCCGTTCAAATACTGCATGCTGAACATGTCCACGAAGAGGCGCACGCCGTGTGCGTCCTGGATGTGGTCGCCCGCCTTCGACTCCTCTTCGATGTTCAGGCTGTACTGAAAACCGGAGCAACCGCCCGGCACCACGCGCACGCGCAAGCCCGCGGTCTCCGGCAAGCCCTCTTCGCTCGACATAAACTTCTTGATCTCGGTGGCCGCATTCTCCGTCACGTTGACCGTCACGGTCGGCATCGTTGCTGTTGACATGTTTCTCTCTCCTTAAATTAAGTCCTGTTGATTCAGTATGTGGTTATTAACCGTTAATTAGATGTCAGTGGTCAGTTGCCCGTTGTCAGTTGTTTCAGAGCAACGACGCGCTCAATATTACCCGTCTTCACCACCCGCCACAAGTAATGAACAACGGCAAACGGCAACTGACCATGGACAACTGACGTTTTTTACTGCGCCTGTGTCACCACCACTTTGAGTTCGGGCTTCATGGCCTCAATCGAAACTTGCCGCGCCACTTCTTCCGCCACGCGCCGGAAGGCTTCGGCCTGCGGCGACTCCGGGTGGCTCAGCACGACGGGCACGCCCGCATCGCCGCCCTCGCGCACATCCAGGCCCATCGGAACCGCGCCGAGGAAGGGCACGCCATAGGCTTCGGCCAGCCGCGCGCCGCCGCCCTCGCCGAAAATGTTATAGCGCGTGCCCGTGTCGGGCGCGACGAAGTAGCTCATGTTCTCGACGATGCCGAGGATGGGCACGGCCACCGTCTCGAACATCCTGAGCGCGCGCCGCACGTCGGCCACGGCCACCTCCTGCGGCGTCGTCACAAGCACCGCCCCCTGCACGGGAACGAGTTGCGCCAAACTCAGTTGCACGTCGCCCGTGCCCGGCGGCATGTCAACTATCAGGTAGTCGAGTTCGCCCCAGAGCACGTCCTGGAGAAACTGCCGGACGAGGCCGTGCAGGATGGGGCCGCGAAAGATCATCGGCTCGTCGCCCGGCTTCAGGATCGCCATGGACATCATCGAGAGGCCGTGCGCTTTGACGGGCACGAGCTTGTTGCCCGCCACTTCCGGTTTCGCGTCGGTGACGCCGAGCATCAGGGGGGCGTTCGGCCCGTACACGTCGGCGTCCATCAAGCCGACGCGCGCGCCGTCGCGTGCGAGCGCGACGGCGATGTTGACGGCCACGGTCGATTTGCCGACGCCGCCCTTGCCCGAAGAGACCGCGACGATGTTGCGCACGCCCGGCACGGTGACCTTCTCGCCGATGCCACGCCCTTTCGGCACTTCGGCGTCCATCGTGACCCGCACGCCCGTCACGCCCGCGAGCGCGCCGACGCGCTGCTCGGCCGCCGTCTGCATCTCTTCCTTCACCGGGCAGGCCGGGGTGGTTAAGACGATGCGGAACGAAACCTCGCCGCCGTTAATGTGTAAATCCTTGATGAACCCGAGCGTCACGATGTCTTTGTGCAGATCGGGGTCGATAATTTTGCCGAGCGCGTCGAGCACGCTCTGTTCTGATATTTGTGCCATAATCGCCATCGGGTGAAGTATAAAGGTATTCAACGGCTACGTACAATTGAACGGCATGATTAACGAACCGGAACGCCAGATAGTGCGCGCGGCCTGCCCGCACGATTGTCCCGACACGTGCGCGATGCTCGTCACGGTGGAAGACGGCCGCGCCGTGCGCGTGGCGGGCGATCCCGCGCATCCCTTCACGCGCGGCACGCTCTGCACCAAAGTCGCCAACTACGAACAGCGCACGCACAGCCCCGACCGCATCCGGACGCCTTTGCGTCGTCGCGCGGGCGCGAAAGGCGCGAACGGCTTCGAGCCGATTAGCTGGGACGACGCGCTCGACGAGATCGCCGCGCGTTTCGGCGCGCTCGCCGCCTCGCGGGAAGGCGCGGAGACGATCCTGCCCTACAGTTATTGCGGCACGATGGGCTTCGTTCAATCCGAGTCGATGGACAGGCGTTTCTTCCACCGCCTCGGCGCGTCCCTGCTCGACCGCACGATCTGCGCCTCCGCCGGTTCCGCCGGTTATGATGCCACCATCGGCGCACGCCTCGGCACCGACCCCGAACGTTTCGCCGACGCCCGCCTCATCATCCTCTGGGGCACGAACACCATCACGAGCAACGTCCACCTCTGGCCGTTCATTCTCGAAGCGAAACACAAGGGCGCGCGCGTCATCGGCATTGACCCGCGCCGCACGCGCACCGCCGATCAATGCGACGAGCACATCGCGCTCCTTCCCGGCACCGACGCCGCGCTCGCCCTCGGCCTCATGCACGTCATCTTCGCCGAAGGCCTGGAAGATAGAGACTACCTCGCCGCGCACACCATCGGCGCGGACGAGTTGAAACAACGAGCGCGCGAGTATCCGCCCGCGCGCGTCGCGGAAATCTGCGGACTGACGCCCGATACTATAGTGCGGCTCGCGCGCGAGTATGCCACGACGCGCCCCGCCGTCATCCGTCTCAACTACGGCATGCAGCGGCACGCGGGCGGCGGCATGGCCGTGCGCGCCGTCGCCTGCCTGCCCGCCGTCACCGGCGCGTGGCGCGATGCGGCCGGCGGCGCGTTGCTCTCGACGAGCAGCGCGTTTCCCGTCAACCACAACGCTCTCAAACGTCCCGATCTGATCCCTACGCCCGCGCCGCGCACGCTCAACATGTCGCAACTCGGCGATGCCCTCACCCGCGTCAGCGACCCGCCCGTGCGCGCGCTCTACGTCTACAACTCCAACCCGGCGGCGGTCGCGCCGGAACAGGCGAAGGTGCTCGAAGGCTTAAGGCGCGACGACCTGTTCACGGTCGTCCACGAGCAGTTTATGACCGACACCTGCGACTACGCCGACATCGTGCTGCCCGCCACCACGCAACTCGAACACTTCGACCTGCACAAGGCTTACGGCCATCTCTATCTCACGATCAACGAACAATCGATCGCGCCGCTCCACGAGTCGAAGCCGAACACGGAGGTGTTTCGCCTGCTCGCCGCGCGTCTGGGATTCGAGGAAGAGTGCTTCAAGGATTCCGATGAAGAGATCGCGCGGCAGGCGATTGAGCTGGATCATCCCGCGCTCGCGGGCATCACGCTCGAAGCCTTGCGCGAACACGGCTGGATGCGTCTGAACGTGCCGGAAACTTACGCGCCCTTCGCCGAAGGAAATTTCCCGACCCCGTCGGGCAAGTGCGAACTTTTCAATGCGCGGCTCGAACTTCAAGGTCTGCCCGCCGTGCCCGAGTTCATCCCGCCGCGCGAATCACACGCCAGCGCGCCGGAACTCGCGCGCCGTTTTCCGCTCGCGCTCATCAGCCCGGCGGCGCACGCTTTTCTCAATTCGAGTTTCGCGCACCTGCCCAAGCACCTGCGGCAGGAGAAACGCCCCTTCGTCGAGATCAACCCGGAGGACGCCGCCGCGCGCCGCATCGCGGACGGCGACCGCGTTCGCGTCTCGAACGAGCGCGGCGCGTGCGAACTGACGGCGGTCGTCACGACGCGCGCCCGCCCCGGCGTCGTCGTCTCGCCTTCGGTCTGGTGGAATAAGCTCTCGCCCGGTCACACGAACATCAACCAGTTGACTTCGCAAACCCTGACCGACATGGGAGGCGGCGCAACCTTCTACGACGCGCTCGTCGAAATCGAACGCCTCGGCGAAGCGAGCGCGGGATAAAGGCGGCCGCGCGTCTGTTTAGTCGAGCGATGCGATCAGAACGGCGAGAACGGTCAAGACCGAGCCGACTCCGATCGCCGTGCCGAGGGCGACGTTTCTCGCGGTCGAGTGGCCGCGATTGCTCTCGACGCGCGCGACATCGCGGTAGAGCACGACGCTCGGCGCGTCGGTCTTTCGATCCCGCACGATAAACTCTTCGTCCTTCACCTGTGAGACGTAGCCTTTCAGCTTCGTCCCGTCTTTGAACCTGACGGTCACGCGAGCACGCTCGCCCACGCCGAGCCGCGCGACTTTGACTTTTACCTGTTCCAACACCTCCGCCTCATTCCCCGCCTGCCCCTTCGCGGCCGCCACGACCGGCAGCCCCACGAACGACTGAAGCAACACGCCCAGCAGCGCGACACACAAATATTTTCTCTTCATCCGGCATCCCTCCTACGCTAGTTGAATTATCCAACTCCGTCTCAATGGCAAACCCGGTGCCAGCGGCCGAGAAACGAAAACGTCGTAAAAGTCGCACTCCAAATTTCCAAACAGACTCAAACCGACGCCCCCCGCGCAGTAAACTTCGGACACATGACGAAAACAAGGGGGAAGGATGAGGGGGAAGGATGAGGGATGAGGGCGGAGGGATGAGGGATGAATGAAGAAGGCACTCGCTTAAGTTGAGTAGTTTCCTGATTCATCCCTCATCCCTCATCCCTCATCCCTCTGCCCCGCCCTCATCCCTACTTTCCTTCCCTTCAGACTTGACAGGAACGGCGCGCCTCGCCGATACATACATGAGGTTTCTCCGCGCTCGCCAGCGAGCTGGACGGGTGGAGTCGGGTCTTCCGAAAGTTAATTTAAAAACACATGCGATCTTTTGCTCATACGGAAAAAGTGTTGCGCCGCGCCGCCGGGAAGGGACGCCTTCCCGCGCTCGCCTGCGCGGCGGCGTTAATGCTCTGTGTCCTCTGCGCGCCTGCCGCGCCGGTCGCCGCGCAAGCGCGACGCGCAACGCCGCGCCGCCCTGCCGCCGCCGCCCCGCGCGCGCAAGTTGTCCCCGAGGAGACTTTGCTGCGCATCGTGCGCGCCGAAGACGAACGACGTTTCGACACGGCAGACCTCGGCGCGCTGCTCTCGGACGCGAACGCGAGCGTGCGCGCCCGCGCCGCGCTCGGCGCGGGACGCATCGGCGACGCGCGCGCCGTCGCCCCGCTCGTCTCGCTGCTCCAGACGGACAGAGACCCACGCGTGCGCGCGGCCGCGGCCTTCGCTCTCGGCGAGACGGAATCGGCGGCGGCGGTCGAAGGATTGTTAGGCATCGTCGAACGCAAGACGGCCTTGAGCCTGGCCGAGACGGCGGGCGTGCGCGCGCGCGCGGTGGAAGCTCTCGGTAAGATCGCGGCGGCCATGTCGCAGGCGGACGCGGCGCGCGCCAAAGAGATCGGCCGGGCGTTGCTCGTCGAACTCGAAGCGCGCGGGCGGCTGGCGGCCAATCGTGAGGTCGCGCTGCTCGGACTGACGGCCGTGTTGCGGGCGCGTCCCGAAGGCGCGGGGCGCGTCGTCGCGCTCTTTCTGGATTCGACGGATGCGCGGCTGCGCGCCGACGCCGCCAACACGCTCACGCGGCTGCGCGCCAAGAACGGCATCGAGCAACTGCGCCGGTTGCTCGCCTCGGACACGGACGCGGTCGTGCGCGCCAACGCCGCCCGCGCGCTCGGCGCGGCGGAAGATAAAGGCGCGTTTGACCTGCTGCTCGACCGCACGGCGAACGACCGCGACGAACGCGTGCGCGTCAGCGCGTTGCGCTCGCTCGGCGGTTTGCGCGACGTGCGCGCCGCCGAACCGCTCGTCAAACGCGGCGAGATTCTCTTGAGCGCCTATCGCGCGGCCAGGACGGCGAACGCCTCGGCGCGCCCCGCCGAGTTGAACGAACTGTTGGAACTCGTCACCAGCCTGAGCCGCGTGCTCGCGGGCAGCGGCAATGAACGCGCGCTCGGCTTCGTCCGCGCGCTGCGCGAGGCCGAAATGTGGAGCGCGCCGGAAGCCGAGATCGCTTTCGCGCGCATCGCACCCAATCAATATTTGCGCGAGCGCCCGTTTCACCAACTCTCCTTCCGCGCGCCCGACAGTCGCGTCACGTGGCAGACTTACGCGGCCGTCGCTCAAGGTCTCGGCGAAGTCGCGGCCGTGTCGAGCGAGCGGGCGGGCAACAGCGTCGTGTCCGTGCAGGCCGACGCGCAGTTGGCCTTGCGCACGATGCTCGCGGAGCCGTCCACGCCCGCGCTCGCCGTGCCCGACGTGCTGACGGCCATCGCCGCCTTCAAACCGCCCGACGGCGCGCTCGTCATGCGCGCGCAACTCGCCGCCCCGGACGTGATCGTGCGCGCCACGGCCGCCGGTCAACTCGGCGAACTCGCGCCCGACCCGGAGACGACCACCGCGCTCGCCGCCGCCCTTCCCGCCGCGCTCCAGCGCGATGAGATGAACGATGCCGCGCTCGCCCTCCTCGACGCGCTCGCCAAACAGAAATCCGAGTCCGCCCTCGCCGCCATCAGAACCGCGCTCGACTCGCCCGACTACCTGATCCGCCGCCGCGCCGCCGCCATCCTGCAATCCGCGCAGCCTGAGGCCGACGCGGGCGCGGCGGCGGGCGGGGAAGACGGGCGCATCGAAACGGTCGCCACGCGCAACCGGCTCGGCGATTATCGTCGCGCGCTCGCGCGCCGGGGCGCGCGCGTCGTCGCCACCGTCAACACGGACAAGGGCGCGTTCAAGTTGGAACTCCTGCCCGACGCCGCGCCGCTCACCGTGGACAACTTCGTCCAACTCGCGCGGCGCGGCTACTTCAACAACATCGCCTTCCACCGCGTCGTGCCGAACTTCGTCATCCAGGGCGGCGACCCGCGCGGCGACGGCAACGGCGGCCCCGGCTACCAGATTCGTTGCGAGATCAACGAAGTGCCCTACACGCGCGGCGCGGTCGGCATGGCGCTCTCCGGCAAAGACACGGGCGGCTCGCAGTGGTTCATCACGCATTCGCCGCAACCGCATCTCGACGGCGGCTATACCGTCTTCGCGCGCGTCGTCGAAGGCGTAGAGGTCGTTGACCGCATCACGCGCGGCGACCGCATCCTCGCCGTCAACGTCGCCGAAACGCGGCGCAGGTAGGCGCGGATGGAGAATTGTTTGAACAGCAGATTTCAACCCGCAGGCGCGCCGGGACGAGGGCGGCTTGAGAGCCTTCTCTCGTCTCTGCTCGCCTTCGAGTTTCCGTTGCGCACCGCCTGCCTCGGCCTGCTCGTCGCCCTCTCGCTCGCGTGCGCCGCTCCCCTCCTCGCGCAATCGCCGACGCCGCAGAGCAAACCCGCCGCCCCGCCGCCGCCCCGCACGCTCTACCAGATCAACTTCGCCCTCGACTTCGAGGCGCGCGCCTTCACGGCGACCGAGCGCGTGCGCTTCGTCAACCGCGACCACCGCCCCGTCTCGGTCGTCTATTTTCATCTCTACGCGAACCTCCGCAGTAGCATCAGCGGCAACGGCAACGGCAACGGCAACAACGATGAGCCGCGCGCCGCGCCCGCCGCCGGAGAAGCGGCGGGCGCGGCATCGGACGACCCGCGCATCGAGATCAAGAGCGTGCGCCACGCCGCGACGCAGAGCCAACTCGCCTACGCGCTCGACGAACCGGCGACGCTGCTGCGCGTCAACCTGCGCGAACCCGTCGCCCCCGGCGCGGCGGCCGACATCGAGATCGCGTTCGCGGGCACGGTGCCAGAAATCGACCCCGACGAAACGAGCCTTCCCTCGCACGTCATCCAGCAACTCGGCGCGGCCTTGCGCGACACGCGCGAGACGCGCCGCGCGCGCGACACCAATTTCCGCGCGCGCGGCGTGATGGTGCTCGGCGCGGCCTATCCCGTGCTCGCCGTGCGCGACGGCGACGAGTGGCAGCGCGAGGTGCGCGCCACCGTCGGCGACCCGCTGCACACAGAGGTGGCCGACTACGAGGTGACCATCGACGCGCCCGCCGACATCGCCCTCTTCACTTCCGCCGAACCCGGCGGCGCGCACCCGGCGGGCGGCGCGGGCGCGGGCGCGGACGGCGCGAAAACGGGCGCGGACGGCGCGAAAACGGGCGCGCGTTCTTTTGCCGGTGAGAACTTGCGCAACTTCGCCATCCTCGCCGGGCGCGGACTGCAAGCGGGCGAACGCAGCGTGGGCGGCGTGCGCGTGCGTTCGGTCTGGACGGTGGAGCACGAGAAGATCGGGCGGCGCGTGCTCGACACGGCGGCTGAGGCCGTGCGCGTCTTCACGGCGCGTTACGGCGCGCTGCCCGTGGCGAGCGTGACGGTGGCGGAAGCTCCCCTCGTCGCCGGACTCGGCAGCGCGGAGTTCGCCAACCTGAGCCTCATCGCCAGCGCGTTCTACGTGGATTTCGATTCGCCCGCCATCCGCAACCTGCCCGAACTCGTGCGCGAGCAGCGCGCCTCCGTCGAAGACAGTTTGGAGTTCGCCACCGCCCACATGCTCGCGCACCAGTGGTGGGGCATGCTCGTCGGCAACTCGCCGGAGCGCGCGCCCGTGCTCGACGAAGCTCTCGCCCATTGGTCTGCGCTCGTCTACTACCGCGAGACGCACGGCGCGATTCGCGCCCAGGCCGCGCGCGACGATCAACTGCGCGGCGTCTATGAAATCTATCGCACCTTCGGCGGCGAAGACATGCCCGCCCTGCGCCCCGCGCGCGACTTTCGCAACTCCTTCCAGTATGCCGCCATCGTCTCGGCCAAGGGCGCGCTCATGTACGACGCGCTCGTCAAACTGCTCGGCGAGGAACGCGTCTTCACCGCGCTGCGCCGCTACGCCGAAGCCAACCGCCACGAGATCGCCGAACTCGACGATCTGCGCGGCGCGTTCATCGCCGAAGCGCGCGTCGCCGATCGTCGCGCCGTCACGCGCACCTTCGACCGCTGGCTCTCCGAGCGTCGCGGCGACGAGGACATCGCGCCGCCCAACCCGCAACTCGCCGCCGCGCTCGGCCTCTCGACCGAACGAGACGGCGCGCCCAACCGCAATCCCGTCTCGCGCCTCGGCCGCTTCTTCTGGCGGCAGATGACGCGCATACGTTGAAACACACAGGGGAGGATTTTCGGATGAGCGAACTGAAACAGGCAGGCGGTGGCGGCGGCGGGCGTGAGGCGGCGAAAGAGTTGGCGCGCCGTGCGGGCAGGGCGATAGCGGCGAATGAAGGGCGGCGTTCTCAAGTTGAGATCGAGCAGAGCCTCGACCAGTTGAGCCGCTGGATGGACGGGCTGTTTCGCATCCCCGGCACGGGCTGGCGGTTCGGCTTAGACGCCATCGTCGGCCTCATCCCCGGCGTCGGCGATACCGCCTCGACGCTCGTCGGCTTCTACATCCTCGCGGCGGGCGTGCGCTACCGCGTCTCGAAGGTGACGCTGCTGCGCATGGGTCTCAACATCGGCGTCGATTACGTCTTCGGCGCGATCCCGGTGGTCGGCGACCTCTTCGACGCGGCGTGGAAATCGAGTCAGAAAAACGTCGAACTGCTGCGCCGCCGCGCGACCGTCTCGGCGGAAGACGCGCACTCCGGGCGCACGAGCGATTGGCTGTTCGTCGGCCTCGTCATGCTCGCGCTGCTCGCGCTGCTCGCCGGCTCGCTGTTCGTCCTCTACCTCATCCTGGACTTTCTCTGGGGTCGCCTCTCCGCGCTCTTCTAAAAAATTTCGCCGTCGCCCACAAAAAAGGGGGAGGCGATCCCGGCGCGGGATCGCCTCCCCCTTTTCATCTATCCTTTCGCGCGCCCCGCGAAGTGAATCTTTATGAACTCGCCTCGCCGCCCGCGCCGAGCAGACCTTCGAGCGCGTCCTCCATCGTGTTCAAGGCGCGTGCGCCCGTGGCGAAGTGGCGCAGCTTGCCCTCCGCATCGTACAGGTAATAGGCGGGCACGTCGCCCGGCTCGTTTTGAAACGCCGCGCGCAGTTTGTGTTCGTTGTCCACGGCGCAAGGCTCCGTGATGTTGCAGAGCGTGACGGCATCGCGCACCTGCTCCGTATCCGCGTCGGCCTCGTCGCGCGGCGTGTGTACGGCGATGACGCGCAGTTCCTCGAACCTGTCGCGCCAGGCGGCCACGTGCGCCATGTTGTCCCGGCACACGGCGCAACCGGCAGACCAGAAATGAACGAGCGTCGGGTGTCCCTCCGCCTCTGCCGCGGCGCGCGCGCCCGTCGCGTTGAACCACTCCGTCGCCCCTTCCAATGAAGGCATCTGCGTCCCCGTCTTCGGCATAAAAATCCTCCCCGGTAAAGGGTCAAGCGTACCTGGCGGCGAGCGCGCCCGTCGCCCGTTCACATTTATCGTTACATCATTCAATCACCGCTCGCGTTCGTCGCGCGGCGGCAAAACTTCGGGGCGCGCGCGAAGCGTTCTCTTTCGTGACGCGCGCGGCGGCCGTCCAACTCATGCACGACTTTGTAGCGCGAGGACGCCCGCGCGGTCAATCGCGGAAAGGTCTTCCGTCCGGGTCAAGACTCAGAGTTCCGGGTGGCGCGCGACGAACTCGACGAGCGCGCGGACGTAAGAGGGAAAGGGCGGGCAGGAGACGCCGTGCGGCGTGAGCAATGCCACGGCGCGCGTCGTGTCGTAAGTCTGTTCGAGGAAGAAATAGGGCACGCCGACGCGCGGGAGTTTCGACAACTTCTCCGAGAGCGGCAGCCCGAGCGAGGCGCGCACGAGCGGCTTCGGCAGCCGGAGCCGCGAACCGTGCCCGGTGAGCGTGTGCGAGATCGTCTCGAAGAGTTCGTCGGTGGTGAGCGGGTGGGGGTCGGCCAGTTGCACGGTCGCGCCCGTGGCGCGCTCGTCGCGGGCTAAGGCCGCCATCGCCGCGACCACGAAATCAACCGGCACGATGTTCAGCCCCACCTCACGGTTGCCGATGTTCACCAGCGACAGCAGCCCCGGCCACATGCGCAGGTACTTGATCAGGTAATAGATGCCGTCGTATTTCGCCGTCTCGCCCGTCCGCGAATCGCCGCACACGACCGACGGGCGATGGATCGTCACCGGCAATTCCGACTTCAAACGCTCGACTTCCAACTCGGCCAGATACTTCGTCTCCTCATAAAAATTACGGAAGCCCGCCGCGTGTTCCAACTCGTTCTCCCGAATCACGCCCGTGCGCAGCCCCGCGACATAGCACGTCGAGACGTAGTGATAACGTTTCAGCCGCGTGCAGGCGCGCGCAAACTCGTTGACGCGGCGCGTGCCCTCCACGTTGACCCGCATGGCGAGATCGCGCCGCACGCCCAGATCGTAGATGGCGGCCAGGTGAAACAGCACGCTCGTCTCCGCCCGCGCCCGTTCAAACTCCGCCTCGCTCATCCCCAGGCGCGCGCTCGTGATGTCGCCCTCGATGAGCCGGAAACGATCCGCGCTCGCTCCCGTCTCCGCGGCCAGACGCGAGATTTCAACTTGCGCGCGCGACACGAACGCCGGCTGCACCAGCAACAAAAACCGCGCGCCGCCGTCATCACGCGCCAACTCCTCGATCAAACGCGCGGCGATGAAACCGGGAAAGCCCGTCAGGAAAATCGTTTCTTGAGACAACATATAAAAGCATCCATCGCCACAAGCACCGCGGAGACGGAGGAGACGCGGAGCAAAGCATTCACGATCTCAAATTTGAAATTTCAAATCAGAATCGCTTTCGCAACCTTGAAATTTCAAATCAAGACATCTTCGCAAACTCTGAAACTTCAAATCAAGAGATGCTTTCGCAAACTCTGAGACTCCAAATCAAGAGTTACTTTTGCAAGTTCTGAAATTTCAAATTTGAGATACTTTTGCAAACTCTGAAACTTGAAATCAGAGATGCCTTAGCAATTTTTGAAATTTCAAATTTGAGATGCTTTCGTAAGTTTGAAATTTCAAATTTGAGATGCTTTTCTCCGCGTCTCCTTAAGCGTGTCTGCGCGGCGAGTTGCGTTCCGCATCCTCTATCTTGTGCGGTCGGGCTAACCGCGCACGAGTTCGACCAGGGTGCGCACGCCCGTGCCGGTCGCGCCGCCGGGCGCGTGCGGCCGAGGGGCGTCGTACCAGGAAGTGGCGGCGATGTCGAGATGCACCCACGGGGTATCGGCGGCGAACTTGCTGAGAAGCAGGGCGGCGGCGGTGGCGTCGGGGCGTCCGCCGTAATTTTTGAAGTCGGCGATGGGACTCTCGATCTTCTTCCGGTAATCGTCGCTCACGGGCATGCGCCAGGCGGGTTCGCCCGCGCGCCGGGCGGCCTCGGCGACGCGCGCCGCCCACTCGTCGTCGTTCGAGAAGAGTCCGGTGCGGTGGTCGCCGAGCGCGACGATGATCGAACCCGTCAGGGTCGCCAGGTCAACGATGCGCGCCGCGCCGAGCGTGCGCGCGTAGGCGATGCCGTCAACGAGGACGAGGCGGCCTTCGGCGTCCGTGTCCGCGACCTCGATGGTGTAGCCCGCGAGCGTGCGGATGATGTCGCCGGGTTTGAGCGCGCGTCCCGACAACATGTTTTCAGCCGCCGGAACGACGGCGACGAGGCGACGCTTCAACTTCAACTCCGCGACGGCGCGCAACGCGCCGAGCACGGCCGCGCCGCCCGCCATATCCGACTTCATCTCCTCCATCGCCGTCGCGGGTTTGATCGAGATGCCGCCCGTATCGAACGTGATGCCCTTGCCGACGAACGCCCACAACTCATCTTCCACGGTCGCGCCCTCCGGCTCGTAGCGCACGACGATGAGCGCGGGCGGCTCGTCCGAACCCTGCCCGACGCCGCTCAGGCCGCCCATGCCGCGCGCGCGTATCTCGTCCGCGCCGAGCGTCTCCACGGTCAGGCCGAACTCCGCGGCCATGTCCGCCGCGCGACGCGCAAACTCTCGCGGCGGCAAACTCCCGCCGGGTTCATCCGTCAGAGCGCGCGCCCAGTTCGCCGCTTCGGCCACGATGCGCGCGCGTTCGAGCGCGCCGCGCAGACGGTCGTCGGGCGCGGCCAGGATGGTGAAGCGTTCGAGCGCGGGTTGGTCGTCCTCTTCGTCGCGCTGTTGGTAAAAATCGTTCTCGTAGAAACCGAGGTGCGCGCCCTCGGCGGCGACGCGCACGAGTTCCGACGCGTCGCCCTGCGCGATTTCGGGCAGCACGAATTGTAGATGTGTGACGCGCGACTCACGCGCGCGGCGCACGGCGATGCCCGCCGCGCGGCGCAACCCGTCGGGACAAAAATCCTCGTGGCTGCCGAGTCCGACGAGCACCACACGCCGCGGCGCGCCTCCGCTCGTGGCGGCCTCGGACAGGTGGATGACGACGGCCTCGTCCGTCTCTCCCTCGAACTCTCCGGCGCGCAATAAATCCTCGACCGCGCGGCGCGGCGCGCTATCGGAATTCGCGGCGACGGGCAGGCGCGGTTCGTCCGTGAAGACGCAAAAGGCCGTGGCGTCGGGAGCGGTGTCGCTCGCGTGGTCGTCTGCGAGTTTGACTTGAAGAATCTTCGATGGCGGCATGCGATGATGGTTCTGAGATAACGGCGACGGCTGATTGATGTTGCTCTGCTGAATGTTCCCGACCTTTCAAACCACGCGCGCGAAATTATCATGTGTGGCGCGGCTCGTGTGCGGCGAGTATAATTCAGACGCTTCGGCGCAGCCTAACCGCTCTACCGCCGTCCGTCGTCGGACGCGGGGCGGACGCGAGAGAAACATCAGGCGACCGATGTGCAGTCAACTTCCAAGGAGAAATCACCTAACTTATGCAAAGGTTCCGTTCCGCGTCCTTCCGGCGACGCCGGGCTGCGCTCGCGCTCGCGTTCACGTTTGCCGTCGCCGCTTCAACCTTCGCACAGGAGGCCGGGCAGACCGTCCGCGTCACGCTGCTGCAAGTCAACGACGTGTACCAGATGTCGCCGGTGGATCGCGGCCGGCGCGGCGGCCTGGCGCGCATCGCGACGCTCAGGAAGAAAATCGCCGCGGAATCGCCGCACACGCTCTACCTGCTCGCGGGCGATACGCTCGGCCCCTCGGTCGCCTCGAACATCTTCAAAGGCCGCCAGATGATCGCCGCCTGGAACGCCACCGGACTCGACTACGCCGCGCTCGGCAATCACGAGTTCGACTTCGGCGACGCCGTCTTGCGCGAGCGTATGCGTGAGTCGAAATTCACCTGGCTCGGCTCGAACGTCTTCGACCGCAAGACCGGCAAACTCTTCGGCGACATGCCGCCCTACGTCGTGCGCGAATTCGGCGGCGTGCGCGTCGGGCTGTTCGGGCTGCTGACGACCGACACGAAGCAATCGTCTTCGCCCGGCGCGGATGTGGAGTTTCGCGACCCGTGCCGGACGGCGCGCGAGATGACGAAGCAACTACGCAAGCGCGGCGCGCGCACCATCGTCGCCGTCACGCACCTGACCATAGAGCAAGACAAGCGGCTCGCCCGCTGCGCCACCGACATCGACGTGATCATCGGCGGCCACGAACATTCCGTGCTGCAATCCCTCTCCGGGCGCACGCCGATCTTCAAGATGGGTTCGGACGCGCGCAACCTCGGCCGCATCGACCTCAACATCCAACGCCGCGACGGCACGCTGGAGAGCATCGACTGGGAGATCATCCCCGTCACGGACGAACTCGCGGACGAACCGCAGGCGGCCGCCGTCATCGCCGAGTATGAAAAGCGTCTGACCGCCGAACTCGACCTGCCCGTCGGCCGCACCACCGTCGAACTCGACGCGCGGCAGGAGACGAACCGCTCGCGCGAGACGAACCTCGGCTCCTTTATCGCCGACGCTTATCGCAAGTACGCGGGCGCGGACGTGGCTCTCTTGAACGGCGGCTCGATCCGCTCGAACACCACCTACGCCCCCGGCGCGCTCACGAAACGCGACGTGCTCTCCATCCTTCCCTTCGAGAATCCGATTGTGAAGATCGAGGTGACGGGTGCGACCTTGCGCGCCGCGCTCGAACACGGCGTGAGCCGCATCCGCGAGGAGCGCGAGGCGGGACTGTTTCCGCAAGTGTCGGGGCTGCGGTTCACTTACGACGGGCGGCTCGCGTCCGGCGCGCGCGTCACGAGCATCACGGTCGGCGACGCGCCGCTCGACCCGGCGAAGACCTACACGCTCGCCGTCAACACCTACGTGCTCGGCGGCGGCGACGGCTACACGATGTTCAAAGACGCGCGCCTCCTGCTCAAGCCCGAAGAGGCGCAGGTCGAACCGGCCATGCTCATGAACACCATCAGCGCGGCCGCCGAAATCTCCCCCGCCGTTGACGGGCGCATCGAGCGGAAAGATAAATGAAGTGACGGGTGACAAGTGACAGGTGACAGGTTAAAGCAAAAAACTTGTCTTCATCTCGTCACCCGTCACCCGTCACCCGTCACCTGTTACCTGTCACCTGTCACCCGTCGCCTGTCACGGCTTTATCATGTTCGACGAGGAGCACATTTCCAGCGAGGCGAGGCGCGAGGCCGTGGAGTTGTTCCGGCGCGCGTATGAGGCGCAGCAGGCCTCGGCCTACGGCGAGGCCATCGAACTCTACCGTCGCTCAATCGCCGCTTACCCGACCGCCGAAGCGCATACCTTTCTCGGCTGGGTCTACAGTTTTCAGCAACGCTACGATGAGGCGATCGATGCCTGTCTCGCCGCCATCCGCCTCGACCCCACCTTCGGCAATCCCTACAACGACATCGGCAGCTACCTCATCGCCAAAGGCGATCTCTACAACTGCGTGCGCTGGTTCAAACGCGCCCTCGAAGCGTCGCGCTACGAGTCCTATGCTTTCCCGCATTTCAATCTGGGGCGCGTTTACGAGCAGCGCGGCCGCCTCCTGCTCGCCGCCCGCCACTACGGCCTCGCCCTCCAACAAGCGCCCAACTTCACGCAGGCCACCAAAGCCCTGCGCCGCCTGCAAGCGCGCCTGAACTGATCCAACCTGATCTATCGACACGCCGCCGACGGCCACGACCCCGCCGTAACGCGAGCGCGCCGTGGCCGCAACCCGCGCCGGAAGGGTTCAGGAAGTCTCATGTTGCTCGATGCCGGAGGTGTCGCCATGGACGAGGTCGCGGTTGAGCCGCATCTTGCGCCGGTTGGTACCCACGGAAACACAAACCACTTCGGCCTCCGTCACCTTGAGGCGCACGGAGATTTCGCTTTTGCGTTTGGCTTCGGCGATTCAATAGTTGAGCTGCACTCTCCATAACATTTGACCTTCGTTTTTGTGTCTGCGGCGGATTATTCTGGCGGATGCAACCGAATGGGGATAGAATGTGCCAACCTTCTAGTTCTCATAGTGTGCTGCCCCGCGCCGAAACTCATAACTCCTTGCTAGAAGAAACTCATAGCTCCTCGTCAGAAAGATGCCTCTCACCACAGGTACACAACTCGGACGCTACGAAATCTGCTCGCTCCTCGGCATGGGCGGCATGGGCGAAGTGTATTTAGCTTACGACTCACGGCTCAAGCGCAAAATCGCGCTCAAAGTTCTACCCGATAGCTTTATTGATAGCCGCGAACATCTACGCCGTTTTGAGCAGGAAGCGAGAGCCGTCTCGGCCTTAAATCATCCGAACATTATTACCATCCATGAAATAGGAACGGACGGCGACACGCACTTTATCGCTACGGAACTCATTGAAGGCGAGACGCTGCGCCAGAAGTTGCGAACGGGGCGATTAGAGATTGAACAGATACTTGATATCGTCATCCAAATCGCCTCTGCGCTCAATGCCGCGCATGGAAGCGGTATTGTGCATCGCGACTTGAAGCCGGAAAACATCATGCTGCGCGAAGACGGCCTGGTGAAAGTGTTGGATTTCGGTTTGGCGAAACTGGTCGAGCAGCGAGGCGCGGCGCCCGGCGACACGCAAGCCACGACCTTCGCCCTGGGACTGACGCAGCCCGGCGCGGTGATTGGAACTGTCGCATACATGTCGCCGGAACAGGCCAGAGGGCAAGAGGTTGATGCGCGAACAGATATTTTTAGTTTGGGCGTGGTGTGGCATGAAATGCTGACGGGGAGCCGAACGTTTGCAGGCGGGACGGCGAGCGATATGATTGCCGCCATCTTGAAATCCGAGCCTCCGCCGTTGAGCCATTTCAATCAAAACATTCCGGCGGAACTTGAAAGAATAGTCGGCAAAAGTTTAGCGAAAGACCGCGAAGAGCGTTATCAAACCGCCAAAGACCTGCTGGTTGACCTTCGACGGTTGCTAAAAAAACTTGAGACTCAGGATGAAGTCGAGCGCACGCCGGCGCCAAACAACACACAGCATGAACACGCCACGCAAATCCTCACGGCTCGTCCGACTCGGAGGAGCGACGAGGTTGCCGGCGCAATCCGAACCTACAAACTCGGTTTCGCCATTGCCTTAGGAGTTTTATTGGTCGCCGGCGTGGTCTGGGGCTACCGGTTTATTGCCGGTCGCTCGTCACAGTTGAGGGACATCGAATCGATCGCTGTCCTGCCGTTTATTAACGAGAGCGGCAATAGCGAGGTCGAGCATCTGTCGGACGGGATGACCGAAACGCTCATTAACAGCATCTCTCAACTACCTCTTTTATCAGTCAAAGCTCGCAGTTCCGTGTTTCGCTACAAAGGCAAAGAGATGAAGCCGGAAACCATCGCTTCCGAGTTGTCCGTGCAATCACTCTTGACCGGGCGATTTGTTCAACGCGGCAATGATTTGACACTGTACTTAGCGCTGGTCGATGGGCGCAACGGTAATCAGCTGTGGGGCGAGCAGTACCATCGCAAACTGGCGGACTTGGTAATCTTGCAGAGCGAGATTGCGCGCGATGTCTCGCAGAAATTGCGCGCGCGATTATCGAGAGCAGACGAGCAAAAGGTGGTGAGAAACTACACGGACAACGCGGAAGCCTATCAGCTTTATCTCAAAGGACGTTATCACGTCTTCAAAATCACACCGCCGGAAGTATATAAGGGCATTGTATATCTCCAGGAGGCAATTCGGCTTGACCCGAACTATGCGCTCGCCTATGTCGGACTCTCTCAGGCATACCGGTCGCTCACGCTCGGCGGCGAAATGAATCCGGCTGAGACTTTGCCGAAAGCCAAAGCGGCGGCGCAAAAGGCCATCGAACTTGACGATGCTCTGGCCGAAGCCCATTCCACTCTCGCAGTGACCGCGTTTTTTTACGATTGGAATTGGAACGAAGCCGAAAATCAAAACCGGCGAGCCTTAGAACTTGATCCGAACAGCCCCATCACCCGCGTGTTTTACGCGCACTTACTTTCCAACACGGGACGACACGCCGAAGCACTCGCAGAAATAAAACGCGCCAGAGAACTCGACCCGCTTTCTTCATTTGCCGGCGCGCTCGAAGGACAGTTTTTGTTACATGCCGGACGAACCGATGAAGCGTTAGACAGATTGCAGAAGACGGCCGACCTCGACCCGAATTTTTATTTCCCTCATATCTTCGCTGCCAGCGCTTATAACGAGAAAGGAATGTACCGGGAAGCCATCGCCGAGGCGCATCGGGCGAAAGCACTTGCGCCCAACGAAACCATGTCAGACGTTAACGAGGGTTACGCTCTGGCGAAATCAGGCCAACGCGTTGAGGCGCGCGTCGTGCTTGAAAGATTATTGGAACTGTCAAAAGTGCGTTTCGTTCCGCCGTACCACATCGCGCTGATTTATAACGGCCTGGACGAGCGCGACAAAACGTTTGAATGGTTGGATCAAGGTTATCAGCAACGCGATCCGAAAATGGTGTTTCTGAAAATCGACCCGAAATTGAATAATCTTCGCTCAGACCCACGCTTCGCCGAACTCATGCGCAAAGTCGGACTCCCACAGTAACCCCGAAATCGGGCACCATCCTCGCGCCAAATTCTTGCGTACCGCTCGCGTACCTCCGGCTATAAAAACCTGTCAGAACTGGTTATTCGCTCGCCAAATTATCGAACATTTCTTTGACGTTTTCCGGTATCCGCATCTTGCGCCGGTTGGCGTCCACCGCCACGTAGACCACTTCGGCCTCCGTCACCTTGATGCGTTCGGAGGTGCCGCCGTAGCGTTCGGCTTCGACGATGACGCGGATGGTGATCGAGGTGGTGCCGATGCGCACGGTGCTGGCGTAGAAGCTGACGAGGTCGCCGACGAAGACGGGCTGGTGGAAGATGACTTCGCGCATCGCCACCGTGACGAACCGCTCGATCTGCGTGCGCCGGTGCGCTTCGACCGCGCCCGCGATGTCGATGTAGCTGAGAATGATGCCGCCGAAGATCGTGCCCTGCGGATTGGTATCGCGCGGCAGGAGCGTGAGGCGGATGGCCGGGTCGGTATATTCCATGAAAAAGTTTCGGCTGCGACGCGCCCGAACGTCCCGAAGCAGGGCGCGGCGGCCGCGAGCATTGTCCTCTCGCGTGTCGGATTTGATTGCCGGAGCGAGAGCATGAAGGCGCGTGCCGTGCGGTGTCAAGTTGAGCACGAAATATGCACAATTCGTCACGGCCGGGCGAAGTCGTGCGGCGGCCGTCGATTTGGCCGGAGCGGCGGCCGGGCGGGCGTGCGTAATGAGCTTTTATTCCCCTCACCGGCAGCCAACTTCTGCACGCTTCCCGCACATCTAAAACCTTGCCGTGCCGCAGAATATTGCTTTGAGAAGGTGTTTCGCCCGCGCGGCGGCCGTGAGCCGTCCGCCCCGCGCGTTCGTCAGCTTCCGGCGCGGCCGTATGTATAATTGCCCGCAAAGTTAAGTTTAAGAGCCGTCCGTCCAGAGAGAGATTCTATGTCAAACTCCCTATCGCGCTTTTCCGCCGCCGCTGCGCTCGTCTTCACGATTTTCGCCGCGTTCGCCTCCACCGCCGCCGCACAGCCGCGCGGCGGCACGCGTTACGACGTGACCAACTATCGCATCGAGGCCGAACTCCGCCCCGCCGAGCACATCCTGCGCGCCAACGCCGACGTGACCTTCACCCTGCTCGATACCACGCGCTCCGTCGTCTTCGAACTGAACGGCGCGCTCAAGGTTGAGAGCATCGAGCGCAACGGGAAGCCGCTGACGAACTTCGTGCAAGACCCGGCGGGCTTGGAATCCATCGGCCCGAACGTGCGCATTGACCTCGGCGAAGTGTTGCAGGCGAACACGCCGGTAACGCTGCGCTTCCGCTGGTCGGGCGCGCTTGTCTCGGCCGAGGGCGGGCCGCTCGTCACGCGCCGCCTGGCCTACGTGGGCAACGAAGGCTCTTATCTGCTGTATGCCGCGCGCTGGTTTCCCTTCCACGACTACGCGGCCGACCGCGCCACCGCCGACATCACCGTCGTCGTCCCGACCGGCTTCCAGGTGGCCGGTTCGAGCGACGAGCCGCCGACGCAAACCTCCGGCGCGGCGGGCACCACGCGTTATCGCTTCGTTCATCGCCAGCCCGCGCTCATCGGCAACATCGCCGCCGGTCGCTACGTGACGCGGACGTTGCGCATCGGCGGTTACGAGTTGCAGTTCTTCGTGCAGCCGGGGAACGAGGCGCGCGTGGAGCGTTTCGGCGAGGTGTTCGGCCAGGCGTTGCAGTTCTACACGAAGCAGTACGGCGCGCCCGCCTTCGGCACGCGCTACACCATCGCGCAGATCGACGACGAGAGCTTGGAGGCTTACGCCGCGCCGGGCATGCAATTCCTGTCGGCCAGTTTCTTCGACCCGGCGCGCACGGCCAAAGAGGAACGCTTGCAGCGCGAGGCCGCTTACCAGTGGTGGGGCTTCACGGTCGCGCTCAAATCTTTCGACGATGCGTGGCTCTCGCAAGGTCTCGCCGAGTGGAGCGCGTTCGCCCTGCGCGAGTCGTCCATGACGGGCGCGCAGCTCGACGCGACGCAGCGCGACATGCAGGAGCGCGCCCTGATGTTCGAACAGTCGGCCTCGATTTTGCGCGCGCCGTCGCAGCTTGACGACACCTCGCCGCAATATCAGTCGATCGTTTTCTACAAGGGCGCGATGGTCTTCAGGATGCTGCGCGAAACGCTAGGCCGTGAGAAGTTCGACCAGGTTTTGCGCGCCCTCTTCGAGCAGTATCGCGGCAAGAGCGTTTCGATTGACGACTTCGAACGGCTCGCTTCGAAAGAGGTGGGCACGAACATGCGCTACTTCTTCGCGCGCTGGGTGGAAGGCACGGGCGTCCCGGAATTTACGGTTGACTACCAGATCATCCGCACGCGCACCAACAAGTTTCGCGCGCGCGGCACGGTCAAGCAAAACTTCGAGGGCTTGCGCATGCCCGTCGAGGTGATGCTGCGCGCCGAGGGCGACAACCAGAATCAGGTCACGACCGTGCGCATCGACGAGAAAAGCGAGGACTTCGATTTCGAGTCGCAGGGCGCGCCGCTCGAAGTCATCGTCGATCCGAACAACAAAATCCTGCGCCTCTCGGAAGACCTGCGCGTCTCGGTCGTCGCGCGGCGCGGCATCGAACTCTACCGCGAAGGCCAGTATGCCGAAGCGCAGCGGCAACTCGAAGAAGCGCTCAAGCTCGACAAGTCGAACTCGTGGGTCTACTACAATCTCGGCCTGATCTATCTCGAACAGCGCAACTACGATCCCGCGCTCGACAATTTCAACGCCGCCTTGAACGGCAACGGCAAGCCTTCGTGGATCGAGGTCTGGGCGCACATCAAACGCGGCAACGCCTACGATGCCAAGGGCGACCGCGCCCGCGCCACGACCGAGTACAACAAGGCCGTCGAGACCGGCATCAACTACGACAACGCGCAGACCGTCGCCAAGGGCTTCCTCGCCACGCCCTACGACCCGCGCGCCGCGACCCAGCAACAGGCTTCGAGCAACTAGCCCGAACACGATCAAACCGCAAGCGCGTCACAAAAGCCGCCCTCAGTCCGATGAGACTGAAGGCGGCTTTCGTGTCGCGCTTGCGGTTGATCGCCGGGCGGCCTATCGCCAGTTGCCGATCAGGATGAAGGGCGCCCAGAAGAAGGGATGGGCGAAGTTGGTCTTACCGCCGAGGGCGGACGCAGCAGTGCCTTCGATGCCGCGCTGCGGGGCTTTGGCGAGCAAGCCGCGACGCTCGATGCTGCCGACGAGATCGGTCGCCTCGCCGCGCAGCAGCGAGACCTGCGCGCGCCGGAGGGCTTCGGCCTTCAACATGCCGGGCTGCGCGTTGCGGATGCGGTAGAAACTCTGCATGAGTTGTTTGGTGCTCGCGTCGGCCACCGGCCACAGGCTCGCCATCACCGACTTCGCACCCTGACGTTGCGCGTGGACGGCGAAACTTTCCACCTCCTTGCCATCCGCGCCCGTCCCGCCCGTCGCCGTGTCGCAGGCCGAGAGCGTCAGGAGTTCCACGCCCCCGAACATGTTCACGCCGCTCCTGATTTTGGAGACCGGCAGACGGTTGCCGTCGCCGAGCAGCAGGAACGAATCGGTCTCGTTGCCCGGCTGCACGGCGAAGTGGCTGGCGATGTGGACGACCGGGAAACGCTGCCTGAGCGCGGCGCGAAAACTTTCCTCCGTGAACGCATCGTCCAAAAACACTTTGCCCACGAGCGCGCTGCCGCCGCCGCTATCCGCCGCCGCCGCCGCGGTCTCGCCCTCGCCGATGATGCCGCGCAACTCTTCGGGCACGCCCGGCAGCGCGCTGAACCCCGACTGCGCCTTCGACACGCCCAGACCGAGGCCGCTCCATTTCGCGCTCGGCTGATCCTTCAGACGACTGTTGCTCGCCGGGGTGAAGACGGTGTTGCGGAAACGTTCGACCAGGTAGCGTTCGCCGTCGTAGAGCGCGGCCACCGGCACGTAGCGCAGCACGCCGTCGAGCGACCACATCAGCGTCTCGGCCTGCGCGTCGGTCAAGTCTTTGGCGATGGGGCCGACGATGATTTTGTACAACTCCGCCGCCAGCGGGCGCGGGTCTTGTCGCGGGTTCTGCAACACCTCGCGGAAGGCCAGCACTTTCCGTTCGAGGTCGGCGGCCTTAATGGCATACTCGGCGGTCTGTTGCACGTCCGGCGTCACGAGCACCACGCGATACTTCTCCGCGCCCACGATCGTGTAGAGCGCGACCGCCCCCGAACCCAATTCGCGCAAATCTTCCATCAACGCCTGTGATTCGCGCAGGTCGTTGACGCGCGTGGCCTGTTTCGTGTTGCCCAGTTCGTCGCCGAGCCGGTCGAGGAAAATTTGGAAGGCCTGGCCGGACGCCTGCAAGCCCGTCTCCAACGCCGCCAGTTGTTTTTCCTCCGCAGGCGTGCGCCCCTGCTTCGAGATCAAGATGCCGCGCTCCCGGCCGCGCAAGGCCAACTGCCCGGCAAACAACTCCTGACTATTCTCCGCGCTCCTCTCGGCGGGCGTGAGCGTGGCCTGCTTCGGCGCGCCGCCCGTATCTTCGCCGCTGCGCCGCACGTAGTCCTGATACTCCTGCTCCTTGAGCATCCCCAACACTTGCTGCGCTTCGACGAGGCGTCCCTGCGTGACGAGCAGGTCGGCCAACTCTCGATAAGCGACCTCCTTCGACTTGATGAAACTTCGCTGCGTCATCGAGTCCTGCGCGGGCAGGCTCGCTCTCGCTTCCTGATAGGCATTGACGGCGCGCTTGCCGAAAAAGATCGCCGCGTTCAATTTCCCGCCGCCTCGCAGCGCGTACATCAAGTTGCCGGACGCGTCGCCCTCGCCTCCCTTGTCTTCCAACTCGCGGAACAGCGTCAACGCCTGCCGGAGGTAGGAGAGAGAGCGCGGCCGGTCGCCGAACGAGTGATAGACGAATCCCAGGTTGTTGAGCGTGGTGGCTTGTCCCGGCAGATCGCCGAGGCTCTGTTGCAGGATGAACGCCTGGTTCAAGTAATCGATGGCTTTCTGCTTATCGCCCGACTCCAGCGAATCCCACGCGAGGTTCGACAAGGCGGGCGCGAGTTCCACGCAGTCGTCCAGATTCTGAATGAGCGCGACCACCTCGTCGTGCGAGCGGCGCGCCTGCGCGGGTTCGCCGAGCGAGTGGTAGACGAGGCCGATGTGGTTGAGCGCGTAGGCTTCGCCGCGCCGGTCTGCCGCGCCGCGCAGCAAGGCCAACGCCCCTTGAAAATCGGCCAACGCCTCGCGTCGCTCCGTCATCTCGACGCGCACCAGTCCCATGTTGACGAGCGCGTAACCGGCCGTGCGCTCGTCGCCGGCGGAGCGGGAGAGTTGCTCGGACGACTGAAAATTCTCCAGCGACTTCTCTTTATTGCCGAGCGCGAAATAGACCTGCGCGATGCTGCGCAAAACTCTCGCCTCGCCTTCGCGGTCGCCCGCCGCGCGCAAGAGGGGCAGAGCTTCGTCGAAGTAGGCGAGCGCGTTTTGGCCTTCGCCGAGCGCGGCCTTGAGCGACCCGATGGTGTCGAGCGTCGTGATTTCGCCGCGCCGGTCGTGTGCGGCGCGAAACAGCCGGAGCGACTCTTCGTATTTTCCAATCGCGCCGCGATAGGCGTCGGCGTTGTGCGCGAGGAGCAGGTTGGTGCCTTCGGCGAAGACGCGTTCGGCGGGCAGGCTTCTCCGGTCGGCCGCGGTGGCGGCTCTCGTGTCGAGCATCAAGGCGTAACGACCGGGCGGCGCGTTGGCCTTCGACGGGCGCACGACGAGCGTGTACCGGCCACCCTCGACCACTTCAAAAAAGACCGGCTCCGGCCCCCACGCGCCGACCGGGTTGTTGACGCGCAACAGTTCGCGCCCGCCCGCGTCCATCAGCGCGACCTCGACATCGAGGCCGCGCTGGTCGAAGACGGCGCGGATGAATTGGCCGCTGTTCAAAGTCAGCCGATAGGTGTGCATCTGCCCGGCGAACAGTTCGCGCACGAGCGGCGGCGCGCCCGCCTGCTGCGCGGAGACGCGCGAAGGAATATCGCCGCCGCCGGACATGATGAAAAAGCAAAGCAACAAGGCGAGCGACGCGGCGCGGCGGGGCGCGGCCATCAATCGGCGCGCGCATGGGGACGAATTTTTCGCGGACTTGCGCTCTAAGGGGATGGGGGAATTGTCGTCAGGCATGGTTGAAAACTTAAGATCAACGTCGGCGGAGTGTTTAGGATGCAACACGTCTCGCCGCTCAAGGGGACGAAAACCGGAAGGGTTATGATTGACTTATTTTAATGGCGATAGGCGACTGTTTGGGTAACACTCGGAATCGCGCCGGGAAAGCTCATCGGATTAACGCGTGGAAGCGGCTTCGTCCGCGCGTTAAAACTGCCGTCTAGTAGACTAAGCCGCGCGCGCAGCCCTGTCAATCAATTTGCTCCGGCGAATTGAAAGACGCGAACGTGCCGGTCGCGGCTCCGGCTCGATAACCCGCCGCGCCGCCGCCATCGCTAAACGGCGACGACGGCGATGCGATGTTTGTCGGCTAGGCGAAGCATCTCCGCGCGGTCGAAGATGAGCGTCTTGCCCGCCGTGATGCACAGGCACGTCGCGCCCGCTTGCGCCATCGTTTCTATGGTCGGGAGGCCGACGACCGGCACGTCGAAACGCATGTCCTGATCCGGCTTGGCGACTTTGACCACCGTGAGCCGCCCGCGCGCGAGTTGACCGGCGCGCGCGACGCAGGCGTCCGTGCCCTCCATCGCTTCCACGGCGACGCAGGCGCGGGCGCGCACGACGATGGTCTGGCCGAGGTCGAGCCGCGCGATCTCGCGCGCCACTTCGAGGCCGTATTCGATGTCGCCCCGCTCGCGCGCTTCGGGTGCGCGTTTGGTTAATGTGCCTGCCGCGGGCAGGTGATCGCGGAGGAAGTAGGTGGAGTCTATGAGTTCGATGCCTTCCTTCAGGAGTTCGGCGGCGATCCCGCCGATGAGCGCGTCGGTGTTGCGGCGCGGGAGCGAGAGGAGCATCTTGAGCATACGCACGTCGGGCAGCGCGCCGCTGAAAATCTGCACGTGCTTGACCTGCCCCGCCATGATCGCCTGCCCCACGCCCTCGCGTTTGAAGAAACGGATCATCTTTCCCAACTGCCCGATCCCCACCCACTCGACGCGCGCCGCCTCGCGCTCAATCGCGGGGTCGGTCTCCTCGCGGATGGCCGCCACCGACAATTCCACCCCCGCGCGCCGCGCGCCCTCAAGCACCAAAAACGGAAATCTCCCGTTGCCTGCAATCAATCCGTAGCGCATATAAGGTTTCAGGTTTCAGGTTTCAGGTTTCAGGTTTCAAGTTAAAGACCGGAGAACTTTTCAGTCCTGACACTTGAAACTTGAAACCCGAAACTCCTACTTGACGACTCCGCGTTGCGAGGTTTCGATGAACGTCAGGAGTTCTTCGGTTTCGGGTGAATCCGTGATCTCGGCGCGGATGGCCGCGACGGCCTGCGACGTGTTGAGTTTGGACGCGAGCAAGAGATGGAAGGCGTGGTGGAGCGTGGCGATGGTCGTGGGCGGGTAGTTGCGCCGCCGCATGCCTTCTTTGTTCAGGCCGTAACACTTCGCGTGGTTGCCGACGGTGAGCGCGAACGGGAGCGCGTCTTTGACGACGACCGAATAGCCGCCGACGTATGCCTCGCGCCCGATGCGACAGAATTGATGGACGCCGGAATACGCGCCGATGTTTGCGCCCGATGCGACGACGACGTGCCCGGCGAGCGTCGCCGCGTTCGCCATGATGACGCGGTCGCCGACGAGGCAATCGTGCGCCACGTGCGCCTGCGCCATGATGAGACAATCATCGCCGATGGCCGTGAGCATGCCACCACCCTCGGTGCCGCGGTGGATGGTGACGAACTCGCGTATCTGATTGCGCGCGCCGATGCGCGTCTCGGCCGCCTCGCCCCTGTACTTCAAATCCTGCGGCGCGAGACCGATGGAGGCGAACGGGTAGATGTGCGTCCCGTCGCCGATGCGCGTCCGCCCTTCGATCACGGCGTGCGACTCGATGCGCACGCCCGCGCCCAACACCACCTCGTCGCCGATGATGCAATACGCCCCGACGAAACAGTCCTCGCCGAGTTGCGCGCGGTCGCTGACGATGGCCGTCGGATGAATCATAAATAACCACACAAGGGAAAAGGGGAAGGGGTCAGGGGAAAGGAAGAAACCTGGCTTCCCTTTCCCCTTTAACCTTTCCCCTCTCCCCCTTTGCCTTTACTGGATGCCGCTTCGTTCGGCGACGATGCTCATGATCTCCGCTTCGGCCACGACGCGCCCTTCAACCTTCGCCTCGCCGCGCATGCGCTGGATGCGCGAGCCGATGCGTAAGGCCGTTACTTCGAGCGTGAGCGTGTCGCCCGGCACGACGGGCTGGCGGAAACGCGCCCGCTCGATGCCGGAGAAGAGGACGAGTTTTTCTTCGCGCCGCTCGATCTCGCGGAGCGCGAGGATGGCTCCCACCTGCGCCAACGCCTCGACGATCAAGACGCCCGGCATCACGGGCGCGCCCGGAAAATGTCCCTGAAAGAACTGCTCGCCGATCGTCACCTGTTTGATGCCGACGATGCGCTCTCTGGGCACGAGTTCGATGATGCGGTCAACGAGCAGGAAGGGATAGCGGTGCGGCAGGAGTTCCTGGATGGCGCGCGTATCGAGAACAGTTTCCATAATCAGCACTCAGCCGCCAGCCATCGGCTAATCAGCCAAGAATTGCTGACGGCTGACGACTGACGGCTGAGCGGCTAATCGGAGACTTACTGACGACCCGCGGGACGAGCCGCGCCGCCCGCAGGGGCGGCCGAAGCCGTCGCAGGCTTCGTGCGGTTGTACTCGGCGATGAAGTCTCTGGTGATGTCCACGCTATCGGCGGCGTAGATGAGCGGCACGCGGCTGGCGTCGATGATGATCGAGATGCCGCGAGTTTGCGCGAAGGCTTGCAGCGAGTTGAAGACATCTTCCTGCAACGGCCCGAGCGTTTCGTCCATGCGCTTCTTGATGGCGAGTTGGGCGTCCTGCATCTTGCGCTCCATGTCGCGCTTGAGCGTGTCGGCCTGATCCGTCTTGGTGGCGATGGTCTTCGGGTCGGCGACCGCGCTCGTCTTGTTGATGTCGTCAACTAAGGCTTGATAGCGCGTCTGCATGCCCTGCACTTCGGTGCGGAGCGGCTGAAACTGCGCGTCCACGGTCTTCATGGCGTTGACGACGCGCGCGATGCCGGCCTTTTCGTCGCTGAACGCGCTGGAATCGATGATGGCGATGCGACCCGTAGAGGCGGGCGCGGCTGCTCCACCCTGGGCGGGGGCGGCGGGTTGGGGACGCGCCGCCGTCTGCGCGCCGACCGAGATCACGAGAGAGGCCGCGACGAGACAAGCGGCGGCGATAAAGCGAAATAGTTTCATTGTCTTTCTTGCACTGCTCCTTACAGTTAAAATGGGTGGCGCACGTTTAGGTGCTTTTCGCTCGCCGTAGGTTGCGCCAGCCGTAACAGTTTATCAAATAGACGGGTTAAAAAGTCCGCCCGATGCTAAAACGATAGCCCATCTTTTCTTCCTGGAAGAACAGGGGGACTTGGTCGTTGACGCCGCGCCGCGCGCTCGGGTTGTAGAACCCGATGAGCCTGAGCGGCACGTTGACCACCGGCAACTGCACGCGTAATTCGACGCCGATACTCGAACGGAAATCACTGATCTTGTCGAAGACCGACTGCGAGAGGCGCACGGCCGTATTGGTCTGTGCCTGGCCGCGCAGAAACACCGGCTGGAAGCCGAAGGGGAGTCCGGTGATCGGGTCGATCGGACGGAAGCCCGAACTGTTCTCCAATTCCCCGCGCGTGACGAGGCGATTATCGCGCGCGACGAGGCTGAAACCGGCGGTGAACGCCAGTTCCGAGTCTGCGCGGCACGCCACCAGGGTCGTCAGATTCGCGGGCGCGATGCCAAAGGGGCTGGACGGGCACTGGATGAAGCCGAGCGTGCTGAGAAACGGGAGGTCGTCCTGAAACAGGGACGAGAAGACCTGATCGCCGCCCTTGCGCAGGTTGAACGCCGAGCCGATGTCGGCAAACCCGGCCACGCTCACCGGGCCGAAGATCGGCACGCGATACTCGAAGTTGCCGAGCAGTTGCGTGTCCGCGCCGGTGGGCTGGTAGCCGCGATTGATGAACCGGCTGTTCGCGCCGCCGACTCCGGTGAACTCGCCGAGCGAGGCGTACTGCTGTAAGCCCGGCAGCGCGACGGGTGTGTCCGAAGCATTGCTCGCCACCACCACGCCGCGCGAACTGACGAACTGCTCGATCGGCACGATGGGGCTAATTGAGCGCACGTTGTAGCCGCGAATGGTGAACTCGTCGCCGAGGAAGAAACGTTCGTAGACGGGCACGCCCTGAATGAAGGAGAGCGAGGTGCTCTGCGCGTCTCTGATCTTCGCGGTCGTGGCGAAAGACCCGACGTGGCCGGCGAGGATGCGGAAGCCGAAAACGTGCGGGTTGTTCGAACGCTTGTTCCTGACCGGGATGAAGTGCTGGTAGGTGAGGCTCGGCTGGATCGTGCGCACGTCGCCGCCGAGACCGGCGAAGGCGAATTGCAGCGCGATCTGTTTGCCGCCGATGGCGTCCACGCCGCGCACGTCGCGCGAGTCGTAAACGACGCTCGGCGTGATGCGGCTGGTCAGGATGTTCGGCTGCCGGTAGATCACCGGGATGGCGTTTTGCGGGTTGGCCGGATCGGTGTTGACCTCCGGGTCGCTCACGCTCGTCTGCGAGAGAGCGTAGGAGAGTCCGATGCGCGTCGAGAGCGTGAAGGGGCGTTTCTTGTAGAACTCCGAGAGCGGCGCGGTGGCGAACAAACTCAAGCCCGCCGTGCGCTGCGTGAACAAATTCTCGTCGCCCGTGTTGAGGAAGTCCAACTGCGACCCCGACAGCCCTTGCAGCGCGTCCGCGTTCTGCGACAGGAACGTGCCCTCGCCGAAGAATTTCAACGATTGGACGAACAGCGAGAACCCGGCCGAGATGGGGCGATTGCGAATCTGCGGCTCGGTGAACGAGAAGACGAACGATTGCTGGCGGTTGCCCGCCGCGAAGTTGAGCGACAAGCTCTCGCCGCGCCCGAGCAGGTTGTTCGTCGAATAGTCGAGGCCGAAGAACGAGCCGCCGATGCCGGACAGGCCGCCGTTGAAAGAGATTTGCTGGCGGCCGCGCTCCTGCACCTTGACGTTCACGTCCACCAGACCCTCTTCCTCGTTCTGGCGGAAATCCACGTCCTTCTCCTTGTCGATCGGGTCGAAGAAGCCGAGTTGGTTGAGACGCAGGACGGAGTATTCGACGTAGTCCTGGTGATAGATGTCGCCTTCGTTGAGGACGAACTCGCGGCGCAGCACGTTGTCGCGCGTAAACGTGTTGCCCGTGAACTCCAGGCGGCGCAGCGTGAACTGCTTGCCCTCGTCGATGGTGATGGTGTAATCGGCGATGCCCTCGTTGGGGTTCGCGGGATTGTCCTTGTAGGTCGGCTCCGGCTCGGCCGTGTACTGGATGAAGCCGTTATTGCCGTAGAGTTTTTTGAGGTCTTCGATGAGACCCTTGTAGATGCGTTCGCCGCTCGCCACGTCGCCCTGTTTCAAACCGATGACGGAGCGGATCACCCTCTCGTCGAAGATCGAGTTGCCTTCGATCTTGAGTTCGCCGAGGCGATAGACTTTGCCTTCGATGATCGGGATGGTGATGCGCAGGGCTTCGTCCGTCGAGGAGAGCAGGGGCAGCGGGAGGATCGGGAAGCCGGTGCGCCGACGCCCCAGGCCTTCGATGCGCGGCTCGCCGGGTCGCGCCTGCAAATAGCCTTTGCCCGCCATGTAGTTGCGGATGAGGCGCAGGTCAACGTCCAGTTTTTCGCGGTCGAGGATGTCCTGTCCCTTGAAGCGCGCGAGGAAGCCCGCCTCTTTGACGTATCTCATCGCGCCGCGCAGTTCGCCGTCCTTGAAATTCCGGTTGCCCTCAAACTCGATCTCGACGACGCGCACGCGGTCGCCTTCGTCGATATTGAACGTGACGGCCGACGAGGTGGCCGAAACTTCCTCGATCTCGGGAGTCACGGTCGCGTTCGGGTGGCCGGCGGCGGCGAGCAGTTCCTTGATGACGCGGGTTCCGTTATTGATCTTAACGGGGTCGAGCAAGTTCTCTTTCTGGACGCCGATGCGGCGCTCGCGGAACGCCTTGAGCACGTCCGACTCGGTGACGCTCGACAACCCTTTGAACTGCAAGTCGCGGATGACCGGCAACTCCTCGACCTCGAAAACCACCTCGACGCCGCCGCGCGGCCCTTCGAGCGTCAGCACGCGCGATTTCGTTTTGTTGAAAAAGTTGAGATCGTTGAGGGCTTTCAGGTCGCGCGCCACTTGATCCGCGTTGAAGGGGTCGCCCGCGCGGGTGGTCACGTAATAGAGCAAATCTTCGTCGCGGTTGCGGCGATTGCCCTGAATATCCACGCTCTCGACGAGGCGTTGCCCGGCGGTGGCGACGGCGGCGGGCGTGTTTTGCGGCTCCTGCGCGCGCGCTTCCGTGGGGAAGGCGGCGTGCAACAGCGCCGTTTGGCCGATCATCAGCGCGGCCAGCAGAAAGCGCCGCAAGGGCGCGTTGGTTCGCATAATTGCTTTTTGCCTCAAAGCAGAAAAATACTTTGGGAAGTAGGAAATCGAATCCTTTTTCGTGTACCCGCCGGCGGCACGTATCAAGACACGAAACGGGGTACGGTTCAGAATGAGTATCGGAGGCTTGGATTCACGTCCGCCGCCGCCAGTTGCCAGCCGTCGAGTCGGGCAAAGGCGCGCATTATACAAGGGTAAAAGGGGAAAGGGCAAAGGGCAAGGGCGCGAACTCCCCGAAACAGGGAGCTTACCATTCCCCTTTCCCCTTTTACCTTTCCCCTTTTTCCTTAACTTTAGTGAATCAAAATCTCGTCGCCGACTTCCTCGACGCCCGCCGGGCGGTGATTGAGCGTGCCGCCGTCTTCGTAAACCTCAATGAGCGTCATGCCGCCGAGTTCGCCCTGAATGAGGGCTTCGGAGAGCGGGTCTTCCACGTATTTCTGGAGCGCGCGGCGCAAGGGGCGCGCGCCGTAGGTGCGGTCGGCGCAGGTTTTCTTGACGATCCAGTGCTTGGCTTCCTCGGTCAGGCGCACTTCGAGGCCGCGCCGGCCGAGCATGCGGTTCATCAACTCGACTTGCAGCCCGACGATCTCCAACAGTTCGTCGTCCTGCAACTCGTCGAAGATGATGATCTCGTCGAGGCGGTTGATGAATTCCGGGTTGAACGTCTGCTTGACGGCCGACATCACCATGTCTTCGAGCTTCTCGCGCGAATCGGCGGCCTGCGCCTGGAAACCGAGCGCGCCGCGTTTCTGGATGAAGCGCGCGCCGATGTTCGAGGTCATGATGATGATCGCGTTTTTGAAATCGACGGCGTTGCCGAGCGCGTCGGTCAGGGTGCCGTCCTCGAAAACTTGCAGGAGCACGTTGAAGATGTCGGGGTGCGCCTTCTCGATCTCGTCGAAAAGCAGGACGCTGTAGGGCGAACGCCGGATGCGCTCGGTCAACTGCCCGCCCTCCTCGTGGCCGACGTAGCCCGGAGGGCTACCGATCAGCTTCGAGACCGAATGCTTCTCCATGAACTCCGACATGTCGAAGCGAATCATCGAACGCTCCGAGCCGAACAGAAACTCCGCGAGCGAACGCGCCACTTCCGTCTTCCCCACGCCCGTCGGGCCGAGGAACAGGAAGGAGCCGACCGGCCGCTGCGGGTTCTTCAATCCCGCGCGCGAACGCCGGATGGAACGGGCGAGCGCGGAAATCGCCGGGCGTTGCGCCACGACGCGGTGGTGCAGTTCGATCTCGATGCGCAGGAGTTTCTGCGTCTCTTCCTCTTTCAGAGAGTTGACGGGGATGCCCGTCCAGCGCGCGATGACATCCTCCACGTCGTCTTTCGTGACGGCGACGGAGACGAGGATGTCGTCCTCCTCGTGGATGCGCGCGCCCGTCAGGTTGTCAACGAGGTAGGACGTGCGCAATCGCTCTTTGTCCAGAGCGCGCGGGTCGTCGCCCGCGCCGATTCCCCGCTCACGGTCGATGATCGGCTCGCGGCGCACGCGCAGTTTGACGCGCGCCCCGGCCTCGTCAATCACGTCAATAGCCTTGTCGGGCAGGAAGCGGTCGGGGATATAGCGGCTCGATTGGTAGACGGCCGCCTCGATGGCCTCCTCCGTGTAGCGCACTTGATGAAACGCCTCGTAGCGTTCGCGCACGCCGTCGAGGATGCGCACGGCCTCCTCTTCCGACGGGGGCGGAACTTTCACGGCCTGGAAGCGACGCTCCAGCGAACGATCTTTTTCGATGGACTTGCGAAACTCGGCGGGCGTCGTCGCGCCGATACACTGAATCTCGCCGCGCGAGAGCGCGGGCTTCAAAATGTTGGCCGCGTCGAGCGAGCCTTCCGCCGAGCCTGCGCCGACGAGCGTGTGGAGTTCGTCAATGAAGACGATGTACTGCGGGTTCTCCACCAACTCGCGCATGATCTGCTTCAAGCGTTCCTCGAACTGCCCGCGATACTTCGTGCCCGCGACGATGAGCGACAGGTCGAGCGACAAGATGCGCTTGTTTTCCAGAAACGAGGGCACTTCGCCGCGCATGATCCTTTGCGCCAGACCTTCGACGATGGCCGTCTTGCCGACGCCCGGCTCGCCGATCAAGACCGGATTGTTTTTCGTGCGGCGGCAGAGTATCTGGATGACGCGGTCGATCTCGTTGTCGCGCCCGACGAGCGGGTCGAGTTTGTCGTTGGCGGCGTCTTCGGTCAGGTCGCGGGAGAACTCGGCGAGGTGCGGCGTGTCTTTCTTCTGCGACGCGCGCGGGTCTGCGCCGGTGGCGCGGGCAACCTCTTCGCGCACGGCGGCGAGCCTGAGTCCACGCTCGTAGAGAATCTCGGCGGCCATCGAACGCTCCTCGCGCAAGAGGCCGAGCAGGAGATGCTCCGTGCCGATGTGGCGGTGCTGCAAGCGGTCGCTCTCTTCGTGGGCGAACTGGAGCACGCGCTTGGTTTCGGGCGCGAGCGGGAGTTCGACGCTGGTGGAAATCTTTTCGCGCAAAGGGGCGCGTCCCTCGATCTCTTTGCGTATGGCTTCGAGCGAGGCTTGCGCGCGCGCGAGGAAACGCGCCGTGAGCGTTTTGTCTTCGCGCATCAGACCGAGCAGGAGGTGTTCCGGCTCGATGGCGGGCGCGCCGAATTGCGAGGCTTCGTAGCGCGCGAAGAAGATCACCCTCCGCGCTTTCTCCGTGTAGCGTTCAAACATAAAACGATTTACTGAAGTTGCCGATGAAAACTTTTTGGTGTGGCGTCGGACGAGAAGCAGAGATAAAAAACTCCTCACGTCTGCCCGCGCGCATTATAACCTAATGCGGCGAAAGGCAGAAGAGAAAGGAAATTCAAGTCAGGGGAAAGGGTAAGGGGGAAGGGGTAAAGGGCAAGCGTTCACCGGCGCGTTTCCGCTTTACCCTTCCCCCTTCCCCCTTCCCCTTTCCCCGTAAATTCTTACTGTGTCAGCGCAAACGAGTCGAGAAAGCGGTTGACGTTCTCGGCCGTCATCTCGCTATTCGCGCCGATGATGCTGAGACCGTAGATGGAGCGTTCGACGAGGAAGAGGCGCGCCACGGCGCGATGCCCCGCGGCGGCAAATTCAAACTCGCGCCCCTCGTAGCCGTCGAGCGAGACGGCCTCTTCGGAGACGAGTTTGAATTTGAGTTGCTGATTCTCCCGCGACAGCGCGGCGGTGATGCCCTCGGCCGCGCCCGCGAAAAATTTCTCCACGTAGTCGGCTCGCGACACGAGTTGTTCCGGCAGTTGCCCCGTGCGCCCTATTTCAAACTTCAACCCCCCGGCGGCGAGACGGTAGTTGCGAAACTGCGCGGCGGCCGCCGTTTGCCCGCCCGCCCGCGCCGGTTCGTCCGGCATCCCCGGCAGCGAGACGGAGAAGCCCGCGCCTTCCGGCGCAAACGTCTGCCACGCGCTCGCGCCGGTCGAGGCCGACGCCACGCGCGCCGTCGTTGACGGCAGAGACAAATTATCCAGCCCGCCGCCACCGCCCCGCCGCGCACGCGCCGGGGATTGCCCTTGCGCGGCGGCCGCCGACAGCACACACACGGAGGCCAGCAGCAACATCACGCCGCGAAATATTTTCCGGTTCACGAATTTTTACTCCTCAAACTTTCGCGTGAAAAATCTATCAGGTGAGATTGGGGCGGGCGGGCGGTTCGACCAAGTGCCCGATAATTTTTATAGCATGCGCGGCGAAAGAAAAGATAGACGGTTTTTCCGTCGCCCATGTGCGGCCAAGCGAAGGTGGAGAGAATTGCGACGGGCGCGCGGTTCAAGGGATTTCCGGCTCACGCAAAAGCCCGTCTTGCAGTATGAGCGTGCGGTCGCAGGCGCGTGCGAGTTGTTCGTTGTGCGTGGCGACGATGATGGCTGCGCCGCGCGTGCGTGCGAGCGTGGAGAGAAGGACGGCGACGGCCTCGCCGGTGCGGGCGTCGAGATTGCCGGTCGGCTCGTCGGCCAGCACGATGCGCGGCTCGTGGACGAGGGCGCGGGCGATGGCCGCGCGCTGCTGTTCGCCGCCCGAAAGTTCGCCGGGGCGATGCGACGCGCGCTCGCTCAAACCGACCGCCGCCAGCATCGCGCCCGCCGCTGCACGCGCCGCGCGCGGCGAGCGGCGCGCGACCATGAGCGGCAACGCGACATTCTCCAGCGCGCTCAAGTCCGGCAGCAGATGATGAAACTGAAAGACGAACCCGACCTGCTCGTTACGCACGCGCGCCAGTTCCGCGCCGCGCGTGCGCGTCAGCTCGACCTCGCCGAGACGCACGCTGCCGCCGTCGGCCGTGTCCAGCCCGCCGAGCAAGTGCAGTAGGGTGGACTTGCCCGCGCCCGACGCTCCCATCACGGCCAACATCTCGCCCGCCGCCAGCGTGAACGACACGCCGCGCAACACCTCCAACGCCGCCCCCGACGGCGACGCGTAAGCCTTGCGCAGTTCGCGCACGTCTAAAAAGGTTTCAGGTTTCAAGTTTCAGGTTTCAAGTTTCAGGACTGAAGAAGTTTGAAGTCTGAAGTTTCAGGTTTCAGGTTTCAAGTTTCAAGTTTCAAGTCTGAAGGTTGGCGGTTCGGGGGTCGGAGTTCAAGTCGGAAAACGTTCTGACCTGAAACCTGAAACTTGAAACTTGAAACCTGAAACCTGAAACTTGAAACCTTACTCATACCGCAGAGCCTCGGCCGGTTTGAGCCGCGCGGCGGAGCGCGCCGGGTAGATCGTGGCGAGCAGGCTGACGACGAAGGCGGCGAGGGCGGCCAGCAACACGTCGCGCGGGTGCGGGTGAAAGGGGATCGCACTGAGCGAGTAAACGTCGGCGGGCAGCGAGACGAGTTTGTAGCGGTCGCCGAGGAAGCAGGCGGCGAGGCCGAGCGCGACGCCAAGTCCCGCGCCCGTCGCGCCGATGATCGCGCCCTCGCAGATGAAGACGAGCATGATGCTGCGTGCGCGCGCCCCCATCGCGCCGAGGATGGCGATGTCCGCGCGGCGTTCGACGACGACGAGCGCGAGCGTGGTGGTGATGTTGAGCGCGGCGACGAACATGATGAGCGCGATGATCAGCGCGACGGTGCGACGTTCGAGTTGGAGGGCGGCGAAGAGGGGCGCGTTCGCCTCCTGCCAGTCAACCGTCTTGAAGCCCGCGCCGAGCGCATGGCGCACGCGCTCCGCCGTCTGCCGCGTGTGATAGATGTCGGCCGTCTCGATGCTGATGACGGGCGCGCTCGATTCGGGCGCGCTTGTCTGCCCCGTGATGCGGGGGAGCGCGACGTAAACCCACGTCGCATCGTATTCGTGGAGGCCGGAGCGGAAGATGCCCGCGACGCGGACGCGCTCGGTGTGCGTCACAAAATACGGCGGCTCGGAAAATCTCCGGCCGGTGATGAGCCAGCCCTCTTCGCCGAGGCGTTCGAGGCCGGTGCGCGCCGCCAGTTCCGCGCCGATGATGACGGGTGCGGGCGATGCGTCCTGCCCGTCGAGCGGCACGCCGAACAAAGTTCCCGCCTCCGGCTCCGTCTCGCCCGGCTCCGTCTCGCCCGGCACGGGCGCGTCGGGATGTCGTTTCGACGCGGCGGCGCGCTCCTCCGCCGCGTCTTCCGCGAACAGGGATTCGACCGCGCCCGCGACGAGCGTGCGGCGAATCTCCGCGACGCCGCGCGCGGAGCTTGGCTCGACGCCGCGCATGATCGTGTATGACTCGCCGCCCGCGCCGGCGAGCAGCGCGCCCGTGTAACTCGTCGGCGCGGCATCAACCACGCCCTCGACCGCGCGCACGCGCGCCAGCACGCCGGGCACATCTTCGATGAACCCGTCGCCGTCGGCGCGCGAGAGCGTGATGTGCGCCGTGCCGCGCAGGATTTTGTCGCGCATCTCGTCCTGGAAACCGTTCGCCAGCGCGAGCGCGAAGATGAGCGAGCCGACACCGCAAGCGATTCCCGCGACGCCCGCCAGCGCGGTCACGCGCGCACTCGCACGCCGCCCGCGCCGCTTCGAGCGCAGGTAACGCAGGGCGAGAAAAAGTTCGTAAGGCATAAAAAAGCAGGGATGAGGGCGGAGGGATGAGGGATGAATCAGGAAAACTACTTAAGAAGTTGAATGCTTTCTTTCATCCCTCATCCCTCATCCTTCATCCCTTGTTCAGCGGTTAGCGGAATCTCGCTCTGGGCTTGGTCAGTAAAATTCGCAAGTTCGGGTCGTCGTCGGCCGTCTCGTCGTGGCGCGGGCGAAGCTCGTAGAACGTCGCGGAGTGGTGACGGAAGCGGAAGCTCTCCGCCAGTTTGACGAGGGCGCGCGTCTCCTGTTCGTGCCAGCCGTCCATCGACCAGAGGCGCGGGTCAACGTCCACGAAGACGCGGTGGCCTTGTTGCAGGTGCCATTCGATCTGCTGCGTGAGCCGGGCGCCAGGCCAGCCGCCGCCCGTGCCGATCACGTCCCAACGGCCGAAGCCGAGGCCGCGATAATAGTTTACCGAGACGGTCTGCCCGCCCGCCATCACCACCGCATCCACGGGCAGACGCGCGAGCCGCGCCCGGTAGTCTTTGGTCATCCCATGATTGGCGAGCGTCTGCCGCGTGAACACGTAGACGAGCGCGCCGACGAGCAAAGAGACCGCCACCACCGTCGCGCCGGCATAGGCGAAGGCGCGCCGTGCGTGGCCGCGCGTGCGCGCCGTCCAGCGATCGACCAGGTAAGCGGCCGAGAGGGGGACGAGTCCGGGCAGCCCGGTCAACTGGTAGCGCGCGTTGATGACCGTGCTGTAGTTCGCCAGCAACATCAGGTTGCAGCAGAGGCCGACGAGCGCGAGCGCGAGCAGCGGAGTCCAACCGCGCTCGCGCCACTCGCGGCGCAGGGCGAAGGGCAGCAGGGCAACCGTCACCGGCGCGACGATGATGAAGAGTTGCGTGAACGGCACGAGGTTGCCGAGCTTGACCGGGTGCAACGCCGACTCCGCGCGCATCGAAGCGACCCACCCGTACCACGCCTGCCGGAAGCCGCCCACGTCCGCCAACCACCAGACGGCGAACGGCGCGAGGGCGCAAACTAAAAAGATCGCGCAGGCGGCGGCCGTCAAAAGCACTCCGCGCCGGTTGAGTTTCCACCCGTAGCAGGTGGGCGCGAGCAGGAGCCACAGGCCGAAGAACCCCATCGGCTCGCGCACGTTGACGCACAGGCCGAGCAACGCCGCGCCCAACATCACCCGCCACATGACGCGCCCCCGCACGCCGCGCACGTGCATGACGAGCGCGACCGAAACCAACAGGAGCGAAGGCGTCTCCGTCATGGCCTGCCCGCTGTAGACGATGAAGAGGGGCGAGAGCGCGAGCATCAGGGCGGCGACCGTCGCCGCTTTGAGCGACCCCGTTAACTCGCGCGCGAGCGTCCAGCAGGCGACGACGGCGAAGGGCGTCTGCGCGACGACCATGTACTTGAAGAGAAGGTAGGCGTGCTCCGTCTGCAACCCGAAGAGAGCGTGCGCGAGGCGATAGGCCGCGTGGTTCGTGAAGATGAACAGCATCCGCCCGAAGAGCATCGAGGACGGCACGCCGCGCACGGCGTTGATCGTGTAGTCGAGCGCGTCCCAGTCTCCGGCGAAAGGGTCTCTGAAAAAGATTGTGAGCAGGAGCGCGAGGGCGGCGGGCGGAAGCCAGAAACGCCACGCGCGGCGCATCGGCGGGAGTGCATCGTCGCCGTGGGCGGTCGTCGCCGTCGCGGCGACGACGGTCGCGCGCCCGTCAACCGCGGCCGGGGCGTCGGCGTGTCGGGTCGCTGTCGTTCGCGGGGCTGCCACTGTGGTGGCGGCGTTCTTCGGGCGTGAGAGAGTCAATCAGTTTGTTGTCGAAAGATTCTTCGGGACGTTTAACCATGGTCAGGCGATTGCCGCGATCATTGTACGCGACCTCGTCCATAATGTTGTAAATCAGGAGCACGCCGCGCCCCGAAGTCTTGAACAAATTGGCCGGGTCGCGCGGGTCTGGAATCTCTTTGACGTTGAAGCCTTCGCCCTCGTCTTCGATGGTGAAGCGCGCCTCTTTCGGGGAGAGGTCGGCCGTGATGCGAACGAGTTTCCGCTGGTCGTACTTGTTGCCGTGCTTGACGGCGTTGACGAAAGCCTCGTCGAGCGCGATGAAGAGATTGGAGCGTTCGGGATTGATGATGCCGAGTTTGGTGACGCGCTCGTGGAGGTAATGGAGCACGCCGTTCATCAGCGAGAGATCGCTCGGCAACTCGAACTCGATGCGCTCGCGCACGAACGGCATCACCTTCATGTCTTCGACGAAGCGGAGTTTGTAGCCGAGCGTCTTCTCGACGATGGCTTGCAGTTCCTGCTTGTCGTAGGGGCGGCGCAGGTAGTTGGCCGCGCCCATCTTGAAGGCTTTGACGAGACCGGGGTGCAGCGTGTCCTCCGACGAGACGACGACGGGCACGACCAGCCGCTTGCGCTTGATCTCGCTCAGGATTTGCACGCCGCCGTCGGCGTCTTCCGTCAGGTCGCTGATGATGAGGTCGAAGTCTTCGAGGTCTTCGCGGGCGAGGGCTTCGTCGCGGTTGCCCGTGGCGACGACCTCGTGGCCGAACTCGCCGAGCACCTGCGACAAGAGCGTGCGCAGTTCCTTGTTGGCATCCACGATCAGGATTCGACGTTTATCCATCCATCACCGATTCCGTCCGAGACTTGCGAACACCTTGAACACCTTGAACACTTCGGGGAGGGCACTGAAAAAGCGCGTCCGGGGAGACACGCTTAACCGCTACGTTGTACGCCCATCGGCGTCACGAGGTTTCCAGAATATAGCACACGCCCCCGCGCGCGGGCAGTAAAGAGCGGCCACCGGCTTTACGGGCGCGGGGCGCGAAACGGTTTTACTTTGCGCGCGAACTGGAACAGGAAACGGTCGCGGCGCAGGATTTCGGTGCGATTGAGGGCGTAGAGGTCGAGCGGGTCGGAGGGGCCGTAATGGGTGGTGAAGGCGGCCGTATGCCCGGCCGCGCGGCAGGCCGCCCGCGCCGCGTCGGAAAAAAATCCGGCCGGATAGGCCAGAACTTTGCAGGGCTTTTGCAGCAACTCCTCCAACTGCCGCTTCGACTCGAACACTTCCTCGCGCACCTCCGCCTCGGAAATCTCGTGCAGCAACTTGTGGTTGAGCGTGTGCGAACCGAACTCGATGCCCGCCGCGGACATCTCCAAAATCTCCTCGCGCGTGAGGTGCGGGCGCGCGCCCTCGCCCTCGGCCTGCGCCTTGTAAGCCGTCTGCCCGATGCAGGAAGGGATGGTGAAGATCGTGGCCTTGACGCCGAAGCGTTTGAGGACGGGGAAGGCGTTCGTATAGTTGTCTTCCCAACCGTCGTCGAGCGTAATGCTGATGCCGTTCGGGGGAAACTCGCCGTGCGCCAGGTAATGGTCAACGAGTTCGGAGGCCGTGTAGAAAACGTAACCGTGCCGCTTGAGGTATAGCATCTGGCGGGCGAAGCGCGCGGGCGGCGTGAACCCGCCGCGCACGAGCGAGTCGGGCGCGGGGCGGTCTATCTTGTGATAGAAGATGACTGGAACTTGCATTTCTTTGGAGACTGTTTGAACGAGTCCCGCAAGGGACGATTGCTAATAGCCCGGCACTTGAGCGCCGGGTGATCGGGCAGAGCGAACGGGTTGAGTCCCGTAGGGACAATTGACGGATTTGGCGGCACATCCAATCGTCCCTACGGGACTTGATACGTATTTGCCTCTCTCTCTCCCGGCACTCAAGTGCCGGGCTATTGTCAATCGTCCCTTGCGGGACTTTCTCAAACAGCTTCTCAACAACTCGCCGCGCGATTTCACAAATTCGGATGCTCGAAGATGCTCACGTCGGAATCGGCGCGCGTCAGAAACCAGTGGCGCGGGTCGTTCGTCAACTCACGCTCGGTCTCGCTGTAGACCATGAAGCCCGGCGCGCGTTTGATGCGCCAGAAGCCGCGCCGCACGAGTCGTTCCTCGACGCGCGCATCGAGCACGTCCACCACCAGGCTCCCGGCGCGCCGCTCCAGGGACAGAGCGAGCGCGGCGCGCAAAAGTTCGTCTATCACGTCGAATTCGGCGAGCGCGTCGTAACAGAGATCGCTGACGGCCACCTTCGGCGACGCCGCGCCCTCCGCCTTGCGAAAAAACAGCACGACGTAACCCGCCAGCCGCCCGCCCGCGTAGAGTCCGAGCGTCTCGTATCGCTTGCCCGGCTGCCGCCGAAACTGCCAGTCGAGATAAGCGGCGCGGCGCACCACCGCGCACGGCCACTGCGTCGAAGCCCGCTGCCAGAGGTCGTCGAAATCCGCGTCGAAGCGTTCGACACGGCGCAGCGAGACGCCCGGCGCGGCCAGCGTCCCGGCGCGCGGGCGCAAAGGCGCGTAGGCGGTGTTGACGACGCGGCCGAGCGCGGGCACGCGCGCCAATTCTTTGAAGGCATGACCCGGATTGAGCAGCAGGTGATAACGGTTGATGCTGCCCATCGCCGCCCACTTCTGACTGTTGAGCACGCCGGTCGAACCCGCGTTGATGCCGAGCGCGAGCATCGTCCGGCAATGCTCGCGCGCCGTGTCGAGCAGACGCCGCCCCCAACGCTGCCCGCGATAATTTTCGCCGACGATGAAATCGAGAATCCAGATCGCGCGCCGTTCCTCCGCACCGACTTTCAGCGCGACCGGGATCGTCGCCACCTGCCCGACGATGCGCCCCGCGTCCTCCAACACCCAGAGCGGCACGTCCGCGAGGTCGGTGTGCGGGTTTTCCAGGTAGTGCCATTTCCAGTAGACCGGCTCGCTCTTGCGCGGGTCGTCCGGGTAGGCTTCGCGCAGGAAGGCGAGGAGCGCGTCGGTGTCGGCCACCGTAAACTGTTTGATGTGTGCGTTGGTTGACATGCCGGAGATCGGAGCGGGCGGCAGTTTAGCCCAAGCCTCGCGCCCCTGACAACGCACGGCACGCGCCGCCCGCGCACCCGCACGGCACGCGCGCACGCCGCACGCTACTGTCGCCCCGCGCCTTTCTGCTAGACTCGCGCTCGGTTCACCCCGATGCAGGTCTCACTCGACAAAGGCGAACAACCCGACGGCGACGCGGCCTCGCGCGCGCGCGGCCACGAACGCGTGGGCGGCGACCGTAACACTCCCGCGCGCGCCGATTGTTTCGCAGACCTGTCGGCTTATTCATTCAAGCAACGCCTCACCATTCGCGCCGCCGACCTCGCCTTCTACGCGCTCATCAATCTCATCGGGCGCACCACGCGTTTCAGCGTCGAAGGATGGGAACACTGGGAGGCGGCGACGCGCGGCGTGCGGCAGCCGATCTACGCCTTCTGGCACAACCAGGTCTTTCTCGCCACCTACTTCTTTCGCGGGCGCGGCATCGTCGTGATGACCTCGCGCAGTTTCGACGGTGAATACATCGCGCGCTTCATCCAACGCTTCGGCTACGGCGCGGCGCGCGGTTCATCTTCGCGCGGCGCGGTCGGCGCGCTCGTCGAGATGGTCAAACTGGTGCGCCGGGGTCGCCCGACGGGCTTCACCATCGACGGGCCGCGCGGCCCGCGCCGCGTCGCCAAAATGGGCGCGGTGCTGCTCGCCAAAAAGACGGGCGCGCCCGTCCTGCCCTTCTCCGTCAACGCCGAACGCTACTACGCCGCGCCGAGTTGGGACGCCCTCCAGGTTCCCTACCCCTTCACCCGCGCGCGCGTCCTCTTCGCCCCCCCGATTTACGTCCCCGCGGACGCCGACGAAACCGCCCTCGAAGCCAAACGCCTCGAACTGCAACGCGCGCTCGACGCGCTCGACCACTAGCTCGCGTCGTCTCAAGCAAAATCTGGCGTGTGCGTGGCGGCGTGTAGTAGGATGTCGGCAAACATCTGTTAAGAATTTTGCGACTCATGGCTAAAGCATTTCCAGCGAAATCGCAGCTTCAATAATCAAACTTGCTTGGAGGCACGCATGATCAATCAGGAACGGATCAAAAACTTGCTACTCGAACTCGTCCAAATCGACAGCGTCTCGCGCCGGGAACGCGACGTGGCCGAGCGCATTAAGAAGTATTGCGAGGAGATGGGCGCGACCGTCGAAATCGACGACGCCGGGAGCAAGGTCGGCGGCAACTCCGGCAACGTGATCGCGCGCTTCCCCGGCACGATCCCCGGCGCGGACTGGATCATGATGTCCGCCCACATGGACACGGTGGTGCCGGGCGAAGGCGTGAAGCCCATCGTCGAGGGCGACATCATTCGTTCGGACGGCACGACCGTGCTCGGCGGCGACGACAAATCCGGCTGCGCCGTCATCATCGAGACGATCCGCTGCCTCCAGGAACAGAACATCCCGCACGCCCCCATCGAGGCCGTCTTCTCGATCTGCGAAGAGGTGGGCTTGCTCGGCGCGAAGCACGTCGATACGTCGAAGCTGAACTCGAAATACGGCCTCGTCTTCGACTCGGACGACCCCGGCTTCCTCTTCACCCGCGGCCCTTCGGCCGACCACATGGAGTGGAAAATCTACGGCCTCGAATCGCACGCGGGCGTCGCCCCGGAACAGGGCATCTCCGCCATCCGCATCGCCGCCGAAGCCATCAACAACATGAACCTCGGCCGCATCGACCACGAGACGACCGCCAACATCGGCGTCATCGAAGGCGGCAAGGCCACCAACATCATCACCAACCTCGTCACCCTGCGCGGCGAAGCGCGCTCGCTCGATGACAAAAAGCTGGAAGCGCAAACGGCGCACATGACGAAGTGTTTCGAGGACGCGGCGGCGAAGCACGAAGTGACGGTCGAGGGCTGCACGACGAAGGCGCGGGTCGAGGCGCACGTCACGCGCGAGTATTCGGCGATGGACGTGCCGGACAGTTCGCGCGTCGTCCAACTCGTCTATCGCGCGGCCGCGCGGCTCGGTCAAAAAGTCGAAACGCTCGCCTCCGGCGGCGGCTGCGACGCCAACATCTTCAACCAGCGCGGCATCGAATGCGCCAACTTCGGCACGGGCATGCGCGCCATCCACACCGTCAAGGAATGGCTCGACGTGAAAGACATGTACGCCTCCGCCGAGATGACCCTCGAAGTCCTCAAAGTCAACGGCGAACTGGCGCAGCAGAAAGGATAAGTGAGTCATGATCAACGAAGAGATGCAACGCACCATGCAGTTCATCGTCGAACAGCAGGCGCAACTCACAGCCACCGTGGGGCGTCTATCCGAGAAGGTTGATCGGACGGCGGACGGCATCAATTCCCTGCTCGCGATTGCGGAGCTTCACGAGCGCGAGATCGGTGAGTTGAGAGAATCGGTGAACACCATGAGAGAATCGGTGAACACCATGAGTGAGTCGGTGAGGGCAGTTGATGAGCGCGGGCGGGAAGCGGATGAGAGATTGAACGCGCTCATCAACACCGTCGAGCGTTACATCAGCGAACGGCGCAACGGGAACGCCTAAGGCCGCTATGATTCCCGGATCGAGCAGAACGGTTAAGAGTTTTTGATGACAGAACACGCAAACTACAAGAGCGGCTACGTCGCGCTCATCGGGCGACCGAACGCCGGGAAGTCCACGCTGTTGAATCGTCTCGTCGGCGAAAAGATCGCGGCCGTCTCGAACAAGCCGCAGACGACGCGCCACCAGATTCAGGGCGTCATCACGCGCGACGAAGGGCAGATCGTTTTAGTTGACACGCCCGGCGTCCACCAGCCCGGCTATCTCCTCAACCGGCGCATGATGGCCGCCGTTCACGATGCGCTCGAAGGCGTTGATCTCGTGCTGCTCATGCGCGACGCGTCAGTCCCGACCGGCAACGGCGACCGCTTCGTGCTCGACCTCGTCAAACAGTCCGCGAAGCCCGCCCTGCTTCTCTTGAACAAGGCCGACCGCCTCGACGACAAGGCGAAACTGCTGCCCCTCATGCAGTGGTACGCGGGCGAATACGACTGGCGCGAGATCGTGCCGCTCTCGGCACGCACGGGCGACATGGTTGACACGCTCCTGGCCGCCGTCATCAAACACCTCCCCGAACAGGAAGCCCTCTTCGCCGAAGACGAACTGACCGACCAGTCAATGCGCACGCTCTGCGCTGAGATCGTCCGCGAAAAGATTTTGCAAACCACCGGCGACGAGATTCCCTACGTCACGGCCGTCGTCACGGAACGCTTCGACGAGGAGCGCGAAGATTTCACGCGCATCAACTGCATCATCTACGTCGAACGCGCCTCGCAAAAGGCCATCATCATCGGCCGCGCGGGCGAGCGCATCAAAGAGGTCGGCACGAAAGCCCGCCACGACATCGAACATCTCATCGGCCACCGCGCGCACCTCGAACTCTTCGTCAAAGTGCAGGAAGACTGGCGCAACAGCGAACGCGCACTGAACGAGATGGGCATTGAAGAAAGGGGCAAGGGGGAAAGGGGAAGGGGGAAGGGTTAAGCGAAAACCGGCGACGCGCGGCCGACGCGAAACGCCTGAAATATTCTTCACCCTTCGCCTTTCCCCTTTCTCCCTTGCCCCTCCGATCTTATGTGGTACGCACTCGATGTGAGCATAGAGAGCGCGGCGCGCGAGGCGGTGGAGTACGCGTTGATGGAGGCCGGGGCGTTGGGCACGGAGACGGCGGCGACCGGGGACGCGGAAGTGTTGCGCGTCGCCGCATACTTCGACCACGCGCCGGAGCGCGAGGCGGTGCGCGCCCGCGTGCTCGACGCGCTCAGGATTTACGCGCTGCCGCCCGCGAGCCTGCGCGAGATTGAGGCGCGCGAGGTTGAGGCGCGCGATTGGTTGGGCGAGTGGAAGAAGAGTTGGCGGCCGGTGGAGGTGGGCGCGCGCTTCGTCGTCGCGCCCCCGTGGGGCGAAGTGGCGGGGCAGCCGGGGCGCATTATTATCCGCATCGAACCGGGCATGGCCTTCGGCACGGGCACGCACGAAACGACGCGCCTCTGTCTCGTCGCGCTCGAAAAACATTTCACGGGCGGCAGCCTCTACGATGTCGGCACGGGCACGGGCATCCTCGCCATCGCCGCCGCGAAGCTCGACCCGCGGGCGCGCGTCGAAGCCTGCGACACGGACGCCGAAGCGGTTGAGATCGCACGCGAGAACGCGCGGCTGAACGGCGTCGCCGCGCAAATAAACTTTCGCACGGGCACGGTTGAAGCGGCGGGCGAGTCCTACGATTGCGTCTGCGCCAACCTGACCGCCGACGTGATCCTGCCGCTCCTGCCCGCCCTCATCGCCGCCACCTGCGGCCGCCTGATTCTCTCCGGCATCCTCGACACGCAAGCCGACGCCGTCCGCACGCGCCTCGCCGAACTCGGCGTCAGCGAAACCGAAACGGAGAGGGACGGCGAGTGGGTCGCCATCGTGATCTAAGTTTCAGGTTTTAGGTTTCAGGTTTCAGGACTGAACCGTGATCCGGTCTTTAACTTGAAATTTGAAATCCGAAATTTGAAACTTGAAATCCGAAATTTGAAACCTGAAACCTGAAACCTGAAACTCTTATGCGTCGCCGTTTCTATGCCCCGCCCGAGCGATTCGCGCCCGATGGCGCGACCGTCGTGCTCGCGCGCGAGGAATCGCAGCACCTGCGAAACGTGCTGCGGCTCAGGGCGGGCGATGAAGCCTTCGTGTTCGATGGCGCGGGGCGCGAGTACGCATGCGTCGTCGGCGATGCGGCGGGCGCGGGCGGCAGGCGCGGGGAGACGGCGACGCTCGAAGTGCGCGGAGAGGTCGAGCCGCAGAGGCCGGAGTCGCCGCTTGACCTGACGCTCGCGGTCGCGCTGTTGAAGGGCGAGAAGTTCGATCTCGTCGTGCAGAAGGCGACGGAGTTAGGCGCATGGCGCATCGTGCCCGTCGAGACGAAGCGCGCCGAGGTGCGCCTCCCGCGCGACGGGCGCGACCCGGCGGCGACAACGGAGCGCGTCGTGCGCTGGCGGCGACTCGCGCTCGAAGCGGCCAAGCAGTCGGGGCGCGCGCGCGTGCCCGAAGTTTGCGCGCCGGTCGCGTTCGCGGCGTTGGTGGGGGGCGAAGCGGGCGCACAGGGCGAAGCGGGCGTTGACGAAGAACGGCGTCTGTTTTTTACCGAGCGGGGCGGGCGCGGGCTGGCCGAGACGATGCGGGAGTGGCGGACGCGTCCGGCGAAGCTGACCGCGCTCGTCGGCGCGGAGGGCGGTTGGGAGGACGCGGAGATCGCGCGTGCGTCCGGGGGCGGCTGGCACGCCGTCACGTTCGGCGGGCGGGTGCTGCGCGCGGAGACGGCGGCCATCGTCGTGACGGGTTTGCTGCAACACCTCTACGGGGATTTGGTTTGAACGCCGACAAAAATTGGCCGCCTTCGCCGTCCTCCGTCATCCTCCGTCGCCCTCTGTGGGGGAAGCTGAACGCGCCGTTTGCTCAAGCTCTTGACACGTCTCGCGGACAGGCATAGAGTGACGCCGTTTCACAGTTCAATTCTCGCCGGCGAGCGCTCTCAACGCTTTCACCGGCCTCACACATCCGCCCTCAATCGCGCCGCCCGCGCGGAGGCGATTGAACTCACCTCAGGAGGATCAGCTATGTCCACTCACATCAAAAAACTTCTCGCCCGTCGCTTCTGGTTGGCCGCCGGCCTCGTGATGTCGATGGTCGCGTTCAGTCTTGTCGCGGTGCAGCCCCCGAAAGCGGGCGCATGTCCCTCGTCAACCATCGAGTACACCTATTACACCGACGCTTCGATGACGGTGGCCTGCGGCACGAGGATCATCACCTGCTATTGCGGCGGCGGCAGTAGCGGCTGTCGCACCCCGTACTATACGATCGACTATTCGGATTGCTGACGCCGTCGCGGAACCGTCGGGCGCGGCGATGAAGCCTCAAAGGCGCGCTCACGACCCGCACCGAAAGATCGCGCGCGCAAAGGCGGCGGAGTTGCCCTCGAACTCCGCCGCCTTTGCTTTCCGACGCCGGTTTTAATCCGCGGCGCGTAACCGCCCTCCCCTTAAATTTTTTGACGAATGCGCCCGAGTAAGCGCAGAATATGAATCGCAGTCGAGTTGAACGCGGGCGCGGCCGGAGTGGTCGAAGCCGCGCGCCGTGAGAACAAGTCTTCCTCTGTCCGCATCCGAGAAACCTTGAAGGAGCGTCGAGCGTATGGCAATGAGCAGGGAGGACGCCGTGAGCAGGGCGAGAATCGATCTCGCCGGGAGGCTCGGCGTGGCCGAAGATGAGATTAAAGAAGATTCGGTTGAGGATGCGGATTTCCCGGATGCGTCGTTCGGCGCAGGCGCGGCGGGCGAAATGAGCGCGCAGATGATCACGCCGGGCTGGCGCATCCGTCTCCGCGCGGGCGGCGAGGTCTATGAGTATCGCGCCAACCGCAATCGCCTCCGTCTCTTCAACTTCAAAGGCGCGAACTACAGCGTCTAAAACCGCACCCAAAGTTTTCCGCAGCAGAAGCAATGAGGTAAGGCAATGAACCGGCAGAATTTTTTCGGACATCTGGCATTGGCAGTGGCGGTCGTCGTGCTGGCGGCGTTCGTCGGGCAGATGCGGCGCATGGAGCGTTCGCACGCCACGTTTGAGAAGCGCGAGATCGTCGCCGTGCTGCACGACGGGCACGATCACGACTCCGACGAGGCCGACGACGACGAATCGGAACTGGAAGACGCCGAAGTGATCGTGCGTTTCCGCGCCGGCACCTCGCGCGCGACCATCAACCGCATCACGGAAGGACTCAACGACCGGCTGTTGGATCGCTTCGAGTTCATCAACAATCAGGCCGTCATCGCCGACGAGGACGGCCTCGCGCCGGAGACGGTCGCGGCCGAATATCGCGGCCTCCCCGAAGTGGAATACGCCGAGCCGAACACCGTCATCGAACTCGACCCGGTGACGGATGATGAGCGACGCTTCCCCGCCGCCGAAGATGACGACGACGACGATAACGACGACCCGCCCGTCGTGCGGCATCCCGGCGACGGCGGCACGCAGCCGAACGACCCGCTTTTCAAAGAGCAGTGGTCGCTGCTGAACACGGGACAGCGCGCGGGCACATCGGGCGCGGACGTGTGCGCCACGCGCGCGTGGGCGAAGACGAAAGGCAGCCGCAAGATCGTCGTCGCCGTCATCGACACGGGCGTCGATTACAACCACCAGGACTTGAGCAAGAACATCTGGACGCGCCCCGCCGCGCTCGCGCCCTACTCCGACGAAGACCTCGGCGACTTCGACGACCGCCACGGCTTCGACGCGGCCGACAACGACGGCGACCCGATGGACGACAACGGCCACGGCACGCACTGCGCCGGAATCATCGGCGCGGAAGGCGACAACAGCGACGGCATCGCGGGCGTCAACTGGGAAGTCGAGATCATGCCCTTGAAGTTCCTCGGCCGTAGCGGCAGCGGCACGACCAAAGACGCCATCGAGTGCATCAACTATGTGGTCGCGCGCAAAAAAGCCGGCGTCAACGTTCGCATCATCAGCGCGAGTTGGGGTTCGACGGCGCGTTCGCGCGCGCTCGGCGATGCCATCAAACGCGCGGGCGACGAGGGCATCCTCTTCATCGCCGCCGCGGGCAACTCTTCCACCAACAACGACACGCGCCCGCACTATCCTTCAAACTACGATTTGCCGAACGTCCTGAGCGTCGCCGCGCTGACGCGCACGGATGTGCTCGCGCGCTTCTCCAACTTCGGCGCGAACACCGTCCACATCGCCGCGCCCGGCGCGGAGATCATGAGCACCTGGCCGGGCAACCAATACGAAGAACACTCCGGCACTTCGATGGCGACGCCGGTCGTCTCCGGCGTCGCCGCGCTCATCCTCTCCGTCAACCCCGACCTCTCCGTGACGGACTTGCGGCGGCGGCTCCTCGACACGGTTGATAAACTGCCCGCGCTCGACGGCAAAGTCTCAAGCGGCGGGCGCGTCAACGCCGCGCGCGCCGTCCGCGCCGAGTAACACGGAGACGGCTATTCTGAACGGCGACACTCCACCAGCCCCTTTGACCCTCCCCGGTCGAAGGGGCTTTTAGTTAAGGCGGCGAAAATTCATGACCGATGAGCCGGACGCGCTGTGCGAAGCGTTCCAAAACAGCATTGACGACATCACGCTCGACTGGGTGCGGTGCGTGCGTAACGACGCGCACATGCGCTCGGACGACCGTTTGACGACGACGCAGATCGTCGATCACGTCCCGCAGATGCTCGAAGAACTCTGCACGCTCCTCAGGCAAGACGACGTGCCCGACTTCGCCACCGCGCGCGCCGCCAGCCAGCACGGCTACACGCGCTCCATCGAAGGCTACTCGCTCATCGACCTGCTGCGCGAACTCGAACTGCTGCGCGATTGCGTCTTCAACTTCGTCGCCGACACCGAGACGGCGCACAACGTCAGCCGCCGCAAAACCTTTCGCGCCCTCAAGACGGTCAATCAATACTTCGGCGAAGACATCATCTTCGTCGTCGAACATTTTCTGAAGAATCGCGCCCAGTGAGCGGGGCGGCGGAAACCGCCGACGCCCCTCCTACGCGCGCCCCGGTCGGGTCGCCGTCGCGCGCTCCCTTGCGCTAGAATCTCAGGCAACCGCTAGTCATTCATATTTGAACCCAGAAGCGAGGAAACTTCCCGATTATGAGCGCGTCAACACGTCCAACCGCCACGCCGCCCGATTCGCAACTCGACCAGCTTTGCATCAACACGATTCGCACGCTCTCGCTCGACGCCGTGCAGCGCGCCGAGAGCGGCCACCCCGGCCTGCCGCTCGGCGCAGCCCCGATGGCCTACGTTTTGTGGACGCGTTTTCTACGTCACAATCCGCAGAACCCGAAATGGCAGAACCGCGACCGCTTCCTGCTCTCGGCCGGGCACGGCTCGATGCTCGTCTATTCGCTGTTGCATTTGACGGGCTACGATCTGCCGCTCGAAGAGTTGAAGAAGTTCCGCCAGTGGGGGTCGAAAACGGCGGGGCACCCGGAAAACGTGCTCACGCCCGGCGTCGAGATCACGACGGGGCCGCTCGGCCAGGGCTTCGCCAACGGCGTCGGGATGGCGATGGGCGCGGCGCACCTCGCGGCGAAGTTCAACCGCGACGGGCTGCCCTTGATCGATCATTACGTCTACTCGATCGTCTCCGACGGCGACTTGATGGAAGGCGTCGCCGCGGAAGCCGCCTCGCTCGCCGGTCATCTCAAACTCGGCAAGCTCATCTATCTCTACGACGACAACCGCGTCACCATCGAAGGCTTCACCTCGCTCGCCTTCACCGAAGACGTGCCGCGGCGTTTCGAGTCTTACGGCTGGCACACCGTGACAGTGGAAGACGGCAACGATCTCGACGCCATCGAACGCGCCATTCGCGCGGCGCAGGCCGAGACGGAGCGGCCGTCGCTCATTTCCGTCAAGACCGTCATCGGCTACGGCATGCCCGCCGCCGGCACGCGCAAGGCTCACTCGGACGCCCCCGGCGCGGAGGCCGTGAAAGAAACGAAGCGCGCTTTAGGCTGGCCGGAGGACGCTGGGGAGTTTCACCTGCCCGCGGACGCGCTCGCGCATTTCCGCGCGGCCGTCGAACGCGGCGCGCAGGCGGAAGCCGAATGGGACGCGCTCGTCGCGCGCTACGCGGAGACGCACGCCGACGAGGGTCGAGCGTGGCGCGATCTGATGACGAATGAACTGCCCGCCGGTTGGGCGGACAAGTTGCCGACGTTCGCCGACGCGAAACCGATGGCGACGCGCGTCGCTTCGGGCGAAGTCATCAACGCGCTCGCGGGCGCGCTCCCCGCGCTCATTGGCGGCTCGGCCGACCTCGGCGTCTCCAACAACACCGACATCAAAGAGGGCGGCAGTTTTCAGCCCGCGTCATACGACGGCCGCATCCTTCATTTCGGCGTGCGCGAACACGCCATGGGCGCAACGCTGACGGGCATCAGCCTCAACGGCGGCCTCATCCCCTACGGCGGCACGTTCCTCACCTTCTCCGATTACATGAAGCCCGCCATCCGCCTCGCCGCGCTCTCGGAAGTGCAGGTCGTCTACGTCTTCACGCACGACTCAATCGGCCTCGGCGAAGACGGCCCGACGCACCAGCCCATCGAACACCTCGCGGGCTTGCGCGCCATCCCCAATCTCTACGTGATACGCCCCGCCGACCCGCACGAGACGCGCGAGGCTTGGCGCATCGCCATCGAACGCCGCCACGCGCCGACCGCGCTCATTCTCACGCGACAGAAAGTGCCCACGCTCGATCAGAAACTTTACCGACCGGCCGAAGGCGCGCGGCGCGGCGCGTACATTCTCGCCGAAGCGACCGATGCCGACGGCCGCAGCGTCGCGACGCCGCAACTCATCATCATCGCCACCGGCTCGGAAGTCTCGCTCGCGCTCGACGCGCGCGCGGAGTTACAGAAGGACGGCACGGGCGTGCGCGTCGTTTCGATGCCCTGCTGCGAATTGTTCGAGGCGCAAGAGGCGAGCTATCGACAAGAGGTTTTGCCGCGAGGCGTCACGGCGCGCCTCGCCGTCGAAGCGGGCGCGAGCCTCGGTTGGGCGCGCTACACGGGACTCGCGGGCGACTGCGTGTGCCTCGACCGCTTCGGCGCGTCAGCCCCCGGCGACGTTGCGCTCCGCAACCTCGGCTTCAACGTCGAAAACGTTGTGGCGCGCGCCCGCGCCGTGCTGGCGCGCCAGTAGACGCAAGGCGACGGGTGAAACAGGCATGAGGATCGCCATCGGCGCGGATCACGGCGGCTATCCGCTCAACGAACACATCATCGAAATCCTCGACGGCGCGGGACACGAGATCGTGGACTTCGGCACGCACGACGGCGCGCTACCGGACGACTATCCCGACTACGCCGTGCGCGTGGGCGAGGCCGTGCGCGACCGCGCCGCCGAGTGCGGCATCATCATCTGCGGGAGCGGCGTCGGCGCAGCGGTGGCGGCCAACAAACTGCGCGGCGTGCGCGCCGCCCTGTGCGGCGACACCTACTCGGCGCGCCAGTCGCGCGAGCACGACGACTGCAACGTCCTCTGTCTCGGCGCGCGCGTCGTCGGCATTGAAGTGGCGACCGAGATCGTGCGCGCCTTCGTCGGCGCGCGCTTCAACGGCGAACCGCGCCACCGACGCCGCCTCGACAAAGTCCTCGACATCGAACGCCGCGAGACGCTCTCATAAGATTTCAAATTTGAAATTTCAAATTTGAAAGAGTTTCAAGTTTCAGGTTTCAGGTTTCAAGTCTGAAAGAGTTTCAAGTTTCAAATTTCAGATTTCAGGTTTCAAATTAAAGGCCGGAGAATGTTCAGTCTTGAAACTTGAAACCTGAAACTTGAAACCCTTCTTGAAACCTGAAACTTGAAACTTCTTCAGTAAACCACTTTGAGCGCGCCCGCGAGGACGCGGAATTCGAGGGGCGTGTGGCCGCGCAGGTCGCCGTCGGCTTCGATGGCGAGCGCGTCGGCGGGCGTGCGGTGTTCGACGCGGACGCGTTCGCCGCGCGTGATGCGGACGCGCGGGTTCTTGATGTGGCCGCCGCTGTGAATGCGCGTCATCTCGCGGACGAGCGCGCGGCGCGAGAGGCGGGAGGCGGTGACGACATCGAGCAGGCCGTCGTCCGTGCGCGCTTCCGGTGAGAACATCATGCCGCCGCCCGCGTAGGGACTGTTGGCGATGGCGACCAGATTCGTCGCGCACTCGAACGCCTCCGCGTCGTCCACCCGCACCGAGATGCGGCGCGCACGCCAGCGCGCGAGGGCTTGCACGGCCGCGAGCGCGAAGCGCGCCTCGCCCGGACATTGCCGCACTAGGCCGCCTTGCGCCGCCACCCGCCCCGCGACCTCCGCGCCGATGCCGAGCGTCGCCGCGTTCAGACAGAAGAAGGGGCGCGCCGCGTCTCCGATCGTCCCGCGCAATACGTCAACGGCGCGCGTTGACATCGTTGTCGCCGCTCGCGCATCGCGGCGCGTGTGTTTGATCAAACGCGCGAGCCAGCGTTCGAGCGAGGCGCGTTCGCCTGCCAGGCCGCGCGCGAAATCGTTGCCCGTGCCCGCGGGCAGGACGGCAAGCGCGGCTTCGTCGTTGATGCGCGCGGGAGGGTTCGCCGCCATCGTGCCCACAGCGGCGGAGACGCCTTCCGGTTCAAAGAATCCCGACACCACTTCGCCGAGCGTGCCGTCGCCGCCGACCACGGCGATCGTCCGGTAGCCCGCGCGCAGAGCCTCGCGCGCGGAGCTTTGCGCGTCGCCCGCCTCTTTGGCCTCGTGTGCGTCGAAGCGCACGCCGCTCTCTTTGAGCGCGCGCCCGACCTGCAACCACGCGACGCGCGCACGCGCCGCGTTGTAGTTGACGACAACAAATGTCTCGGCCGGTTGAGTCATGCTTAATCCGTGAATGGTAAATGGTAAACGGTGAATAGTGAAAACCGCCCGTGGCGATAAACTTTCCCGGCCAACCCTTCGCACGCCATTTACCATTTACCATTCACCCTTCACCATTTACCATCACCATCATGCAGGCAGTCAGAATCGTCTCTCACGGCGGGGTTGAAGGGCTGGAAGTGGTGGAGGTCGAACGGCCGGAGGCGGCGGGCGACCGCGTGCGCGTGCGTGTGCGCGCGGCGGCGTTGAATCGCGCCGACCTGTTGCAGCGGCGCGGAGTTTATCCCGCGCCGCCCGGCGCGCCCGCGGATATTCCGGGGTTGGAGTTCGCGGGCGAGGTCGAGGCCGTGGGGGCGGACGCGCGGCGGAGGTGGCACGCCGGGCAACGCGTGTACGGCATCACGGGCGGCGGGGCGCAGGCCGAATACGTGGTGGTGCCCGAAAACACGCTCGCGGAAATTCCCGCGAATCTCAGTTGGGAAGAGGCGGCGGCCGTGCCGGAAGCGTTCATCACGGCGCACGACGCGCTGTTCACGCAAGGGAATCTGGCGATGGGCGAGCGCATCATCGTCCACGCCGCAGGCTCCGGCGTCGGCCTCGCCGCCATCCAACTCGCGCGCGCCGCCGGAGCGCAAACTCTCGGCACGGCGCGTCGCACGGCCGACAAACTCGAACGCGCCCGCGCCTATGGTCTCGACGAGGCGTGCGTCGTCGGAGCCGACCCGCAGGCGTTTGCCGACGCGGCGAAGGCCTGGACGAACGGCGCGGGCGTGGACGTGATACTCGATCTCGTCGGCGCGAGTTACCTTGCCGCCAATCTCGACGCGCTCGCCCCGCGCGGCCGCCTGCTGCTCGTCGGCACGATGGCGGGAACGAGCGCGCCGCTCGACTTCCGGCAGGTGATGGGCAAACGCTTGCGCCTCGTGGGCACGGTCTTGCGCGCCCGCTCGACGGAGGAGAAGGCGCGCGCCACGCGTCTCTTCGCCGCGCACGTCTCGCCGCTTCTGGCGCGCGGCGCGCTCCGTCCCGTCATCGACAGCGTGTTCGCGCTCCGCGACATCCGCGCCGCGCACCGACGCCTCGAATCGAACGAAACCTTCGGCAAGATAGTGTTGAAAGTGACAGGTGACAGGTGACAGGTGACAGGAAGAAGACCTCTCTTTGTCCCGTCACCTGTCACCTGTCACCTGTCACCGTTTTCTCCCGTCGCTTGTCACTGTCATTGAGGTTGTGCGATGATTCGTGTTTAAGGCGAAGCGAGAGAGCGGAACACTAAGTTGCCAGATATTTGGAGGGAATACCCGAAGTGAAAGCGGAGTTAGCACAGTTAATTGCGTTGCAGCATACGGACACAAATATCAGAAGGCTAGAAGCCGAGTTGAACGCCATTCCAGAGAGGCGCGCTGAGATCGAAAGGGAATTCGAGCAGCGCGCCTTTGAATTTCGCGCCATCGAAACCCGCCGCGACGGCGCGCGCTCCGAGCACACCCGGCTCGAAACCGAGATCGCGGAGACCCGCACCAAAGCTCAACACGCCGACCGCGCGCTGATGTCTTCGACGAATGAGAAGGAATATGCCGCCGCCATCCGCGAGGCCGACGCGGCGCGCAAGCACATCTCCGAACTCGAAACCAAAGTGCTCGAACAGATGGAAGCCATGGAGGGCGCGGAGAAAGAGATCGGCGAGCACGAACCGCAGATCGCGCAACTGCGCGGCGAGTTGGGACAGAAGCTCAAAGCGTTTGAAGAACAGACGCGCACGCAGGCCGAGCAACTCACCGCCCTGCGCGCCGAACGCGAACGACTGGCGGCGGAACTCCCCAAACCGATGGCGTTGATGTACAACCGCATCAGCTCGCGCATCCGCGGCGGGGTGGCTGTGGCCGAAGCGCGCAACAATTCCTGCTCCGCCTGTTTCATGTCGCTGCGCCCGCACGTCATGTCGCAAGTGCGTCTCGGCGAAGAGATCATCACCTGCGACAACTGCAACCGCATCCTCTACTACGTCCCCGCCGAGCAGCCGCAACAAACCACGGCGCACACGGCGAAGTAGGTTTCAAGTTTCAGGTTTCAAGTTTCAAGTCTGAACGTGGTTTGTTCTTTAACTTGAAACTTGAAACCTGAAACTTGAAACTTGCCCCCCTCCCCTCCCGCATCGTTATATTTTCGTGACCCCGCGGCCGCAACATGTCGGCTCAAACTTTCGTCGGGCGAGGGGGCGGCTATCGTGATGTCAAGCGGGCAAATTTCGGTTGAGCAGAAACCGGGCAGGAGCGCGGTCGAGAGTGTGACGCGCGGCGAACGCTGCCGCTGGTGGCGGCGACGCGGCACGAAGCGCAGCGGCTTTCGCTACGAAGACGCCGCGGGCAACCTGCTCGCGGACGAGGCCGCGCGCGCGCGCATCAAGTCGCTCGTCATTCCGCCGGCGTGGACGGAGGTACGCATCTGCCCCGGCGTTCGCGGCCAGTTGCAAGCCATCGGCCTCGATGCTTCGGGTCGCGTGCAGCGCATCTATCATCCGGCCTTCGCCGCCCGGCAAGCGCGGCGCAAGTACGCGAAGATCGAACGCTTCGGCGAACAACTCAAACACCTGCGCCGCCGCGCCAACGAAGACATCGCCCGCGAAGGATTGCCGCGCGAACGCGTGCTCGCCGTCATCGTGCGCCTGATCAACGACCTCTACTTCCGCGTCGGCTCGGAAGAGAGCGTCATGCGTTATCGCACCTACGGCATTACGACGCTGCGCAATCGCCACCTCGAAATCAAGCGCGGCGGCCGCCTCGTCTTCTCCTTCGTCGGCAAGCATCACATCAAACACCGGCGCATCCTCGTAGACGAAGAGTTGGCGACGCTCATGCGCGACATTCAATCTCTGCGCGGCAAGCGTCTCTTCCAATACTGGGACGCGGACAACAAACGCCCCGTCTGCATCAAGCCGCGCGACGTGAACGACTACATCAAGACGGCGACCGCGCCCGAATTTTCCGCCAAAGACTTTCGCACCTGGGGCGGCACGCTCCTGTGCGCCGTCGAACTCGCCGACCTCGGCAAGCCGGAAGGCGACAAACAGGCCAGGCGCAACATCCTCCACGCCGTGCGCGCCGTGGCCGCACACCTCGGCAACACTCCGGCCGTCTGCCGTTCCAGCTACATCCACCCGGCCGTCCTCGAACGCTATTGTCAGGGCATCACGCTCGACGAATTTCGCCCCCGCCGCGAACGTCGCATCGGACGCCAGCAGCCCGAATACCTACCGGAGGAACGCGCCCTCCTGAAACTGCTGCGCGCGTAGGCTTAGCAGGCATCGCAACAATTACGAACCGAGCAGAACGGCGCGGCTTTTCAACGCCCACCGGCCGCGCGCTCTTTTTCGAGTTGCGGCTTTGAAAATTTATGCAGCGTTTTCCAGAGTAGAACCATGCTGCCGTCTTCATCCGCGCGCACCACTCGAAAGGCGACGAGCACGTCGCTCGACCCGTAGTTGATCGAGCGCAGGAGGTAAGTCTTATTGGCGAGCGCGGGCAGGCGAGACTTGTAAGTCAGGTCTCCCGACCGGAAGCCGACCCCGCTCCTGCGGTATTGCTCACGCGCCTCCGGCTCGGCGGTCGGTGCGGCGAAAGCGGAGAGAAACCCGGCGGCTTCCGCGTCTTTCGTCAACTGCTCAAGCGGGATGTCGCCGAGTTGGGTGATAAAGCCAAAGTCCGCGCCCGCGAAGCCGACGCCGAACATGCCCTGTTCCAGACTGATGTCCGAACCGCGGCCGTATTCGTGCGTCCGCCCGGCGAAGTGGTAGTAAGCCCCGCCGCCCCGGATCGAGAGTTTATCATCCCACTTTTCTCTGGGTAGCAGGCGGATCAATCCGGTGTCAGGCTGCGCCAGAAACTCCGCGAACTGCTCCCGGTCGGCGCGCGGGGGCGCGAGCAGTTCGGTTTCCAGTAACTTCATCTCTTTCCGCAACGACTCGATCTTTCGCGCCGTCTCATGGCGGCTCACCGTCTGCGCGAGCGTATCGCCGTGCGACAGCAGGGCGAGTAGCAGGAACAGACTGTAGACGTAGCCGGTGGCATGTCTCATGGAATTACCTCCTGTCAGGTTGAAGCGTCTCAGTAGTGCTCTTTCGTCTTCCGTCCCTTTTTCATGTCGCCCTTGACCCCCTTGCGCCGCTTGCCCTTGCGTTCGTCCGCGCCTTTGAGCGAGGCGAGCGGCCAGAGTTGGTGCTCGACGCGCGCCAGCCCCGCGCCGACGACCGCCTCGATCACTTCTTGCGAAGACTTGTAGGCGGGCGCGGCTTCGTCCAAAGGCACGCGCCCGTTGATGTTGACCAGAATCCCGGCCTCGCGGTACTCGTCGTCGATCGTGCGCTGCGACAAGGTGCGCGTCGCCTCGCCGCGCGAGAGCCGACGCCCCGCGCCGTGATTGACCGAGTAGCCGCTGTTCACCGCGCCCGCGAGCGGTTGCAGGATGTAGCTCCAATCCTTGTTCGAGCCGGGGATGAGGACGGGATGCCCCGTCGTTTCCCAGTGTGTGCCCGCGAGCGCGGGATGCCCGGCGGGAAACGCGCGCGTCGCCCCCTTGCGATGCACCCACACCTCGCCGAACTCCGGGTGCCACTCGCGCTGCACGAGGTTGTGGCTGATCTCATAGATCAACTCAAGCTCCTGCCCGAACACTTGCCGGAAGGCGTCGGCCACCTGCTCGAAGATGATCAGGCGATTGAGGATGGCGTAGTTGCCGCCCGCCGCGACGGCGTTCAGGTAGTCGCGGTAATGGCGCGAGTCGGGCATGAAGTAACCGAGGTCGATGTCCGTCATCTGGTCGGGTCTCTCCTCGCGCGCCAACTCGAAATAGTTGGTCGCCAAGCCGTGCCCGAAGCCGCGGCTGCCCGTGTGGACTTGCACGAAGATCGTGCCCGCCTGTTCCGAACGTTGCAGTTCGATGAAATGGTTGCCGCCGCCGAGGCTCCCCAACTGGTTCAAGCCCCGCTCCGGCCTGCCCTTCCCGCCCCACGGAATCTGCCAGCCGTCGTCCACCGGGATGCGGTGCCGCTCTGCCCGGCTACGGTCAAACGTCGCCCCGTACTGCTCGACGTAATACTCCGCGCCCCCGCGCACCAGATTATTAAACTCGCCCTTCGACAACTCGCCCAAGCGCACGCTCTTGCCGCCCGCGCCCATGTTCACGCGCTCCATCACCGCGCGATTGAACTCCAGACGCTTCTCCGGCGTCGCCGCGCCCGCCTCCACTTCCGAACGCGCCGACATCATCCCGCAGTTATGCACGAACACGCCCGCGTCGAGCGCGAAGTTGCCGTACTCAGGCACGGTCAGGCAGAACACATCCGCCGTTTGCTCCAGCCGTTCGACCGAGACGACTTTGTGGTTATAACTGAACGCACTTCGCGCGTTCCAAGCAGCAGGATGACCAAAGACTACGTAATCATCTCGCTCAACTCTTACTTCGAACGGCATCAACGAAGTTTTCGGAGTCAGCTCTCGCGCCTGCCGGTAAGTACCATCGCGCAGCATGAACTCGTGGTCGGGCGTGCAGAAAATTTCCCTGCCGTTGTCGAGCGTCACTTTGACAAGCGGCGCGTTCAAACGGGTCTTCCTGGCTGTTGCTTTGGCGACGACGATCTTCTGCTCTTGAGAGATCGCATAAACGAAAATTTCCTCGCCGCGCGCGGCCAGTTCGCCAATCGGGTAGGTACGACCGTCAGCCAGTGGGATGAGCGTGTCGGCCGTAAAGCACCCGATATCATAGCCGACCGGCCCCATGGCGACCGCGCCCGCGTCGGCGTCGGTGATGAGCACGCAGCCGACGGGCACGCCGTAGCCGTAGTGCGTGTCGGGCGTGATGACGACCATCCGCACGCCGGGGAAGCGCGTCGCGTTGACGATCTGGCGGTAGAGGATGTCCTCGGCGTCGTCCAAAAGCTGTTTGGTCAAAAAGAGGCGCACCGGCGTCGTGCCCGTGTCCTCGGTGTGCAGTTCGTAATAGCCCTCGCCGTGGCGGCGCGCGAGGTGTTTCCAGTTGTCGGCATTCTTCAAGGTCTTGGCGACCTTCAAGGCTTTCGCATCCGTAGTGTCTTTAGCCATCCGGCTGTCTCTCCCTCTCATCCCTCGTGTTCGTCTGACAAATTCCGCCGCCCGATGATAAACGCGATCTCGGCGGCCGCGTCTTCCGCGCTGCGCGCTTCCGTGATCTCGACGCGTCGCGCCGCGAGTTCATAAGCGGCGCGGCGCGCCTCGTAGAGTTCGCGCGCCCGCTCCCGGTCGCGCGCGAGCGGGCGTGCGTCGTGCGAATCGGCGATGCGCCGCCAGCATAACTCGAACGGCGCGTCGAGCCAGACGGTCAGGCAATCGTGCGCGGCGAGGAGCGCGCGGTTCTCCGCTGACGCCCACGTGCCGCCGCCGAGCGCGATGATGCGCGGGCGGCCGCGCTCTAAGATGTCTCGCAGCGCGGCGCGTTCGATTTGACGAAAGTGCGGCTCGCCGTCGCCGTCGATGATCGCTTCGATGCTGCGGCCTTCGCGTTCGACGATGAAATCATCCGTGTCGCGCATCTCGCAATCGAGCAGCGCGGCGAGGGCGCGCGCCACGGTGGTTTTGCCCGCGCACATGAAACCCGTGAGCGCGATCCGGCGTTGCGGCGCGCGCGCGTTCATCTCTCGGTAACCGATTCGAGCATCGTGAAAAATTCCGGGAAGGAGACGGCGACCGCCTCCGCCCCCGTCAACTCCGACTCGCCTTCGCTGACGAGCGCGGCGACGGCGCACGCCATGGCGATGCGATGATCGCCGAAAGATTCGAGCCGCGCGCCGCGCAACCGTGTGCGCCCGTGAACGCGCAGGCCGTCCTCGTATTCCTCGACCTCCGCGCCGAGCGCGCGCAAATTCTTGACCATCGCGCCGATGCGGTCGGTCTCCTTGACGCGCAACTCCGCCGCGTCGCGTATCTCCAGCCCGCCCTCGACCTGCGTGCCGAGCACGCACAGGATCGGCAACTCGTCTATCACGTTCGCGATCAACTCGCCGCTGAGGACGTTTGCGCCCGCGGCGACGGGGGCGAGCGCGCCGTCGTGGCCGCGCACGCGCAGTTCGCCGACCTCTTCGCCCGACTCCACGCGTTTGTCCAAGACGGCCACATCCGCGCCGAGCCTGTGCAGCGTGTCGAGCAAGCCGGTGCGCGTCGAATTCAGGCCGACTTCCGTAAGCGTCACGTCCGAGCCGGGAAGCAGCGCGGCCGCCGCCAGGAAGAAGGCCGCCGAGGAGATGTCGCCCGCGATGCGGCAATCCCGCGAGCGCAAACTCGCCGGAGTTTCGAGAGAGACGAAAGGCCCGAGGCGGCCTTCGTAATCTTTCAACTCCGTCCGCACCTCCGCGCCGAAGAGGGAGAGCAGACGCTCCGTGTGGTCGCGCGTCGCGCCGCGCGCTTCGACGACTTCGGTGCGCCCGTCGGCGTTCAAAGCGGCGAGCAGCACGCACGACTTGACCTGCGCGCTGGCGACGGGCAGAGCGTAGCTAATAGCCGTCAGCGGCGCGCGTCCTTCGATGCGAAGCGGCGCGCGTCCCGCCGCGGAGGAGACGCGCGCGCCCATCAACTCCAGGGGTTCGATGATGCGCCGCATCGGGCGCGAGCAGAGCGAAGCGTCGCCCGTGAGCGTGGCGGCGAAAGGCTGCCCGGCGAGCGCACCGGCCAGCAGGCGCATGCTCGTGCCGCTGTTGCCGCAATCGAGCGGCGCGCGGGGCGCGTGCGCCAGGCGCGTGCCCGCGCCCTCGACCGAGACGTTGTTGCCGTCGCGCTCGATGCGTACGCCGAGCGCGGCGAGGCAGTCGAGCGTCGAGGCGCAATCCGCGCTCGTCGAATAATTGGCGAGACGCGAACGCCCGCCCGCCTGAGCCAGCGCGGCGATGATCGCGGCGCGGTGCGAAATAGACTTGTCGCCCGGCACGCGCACACGCCCGCGCAGCCTGCGCGCCGGTTGAATTCTCATGCGGCCATCTTAAAAGAAGGAGGGGGAAGGGGGAAAGGGAAAGGGGGAAAGAAGAAGCGTTACACGGTCGGTTCAACTTAACTCTGCGCCTTTAACCTTTACCCCTTCCCCCTTCCCCGTGTGCTCTTTCTTGACAGGCGCGCGGCGCGCGTCTTAAATTGTGCAGGCTTCCGGTTTGCTTTCACATGTTTGACGCGCGGCAGCGGATGCCCGTCTGTCGGAGGGTTCTCTTTGAAGAGAGGTCTCGGTCTGCAACTGTGACTGAAGAGACGATTGAACTGACATTGCCGAGCCGCATCGAGGCTATCGCCGAGGCGGCCGCCAAAGCCGACGAGGTGGCCGGGCGTTTGCACCTGAGCGAAGACGCGGCCTTCGGTCTCGACATGGCCGTGCGCGAGGCGGTGACGAACGCCGTCCTGCATGGCAATAAACGAGACGAGTCGAAGCCGGTCGAGATCGCGTTCACGGATGCGGGCGGCGAACTCGTGGTGACGGTGCGCGACCGCGGGGCGGGCTTCGACCCGGCGAGCGTGGACGACCCCACCGCCGAGCAGAATTTACTGAAAGCATCCGGGCGCGGCATCCTGTTCATGCGCAACTTCATGGACACGGTCGAATGGTTGCCCCACCCCGAAGGCGGCACGGTCGTGCGCATGACGAAGAAGCGGTAAAACGTTGTCCGTCGTCCGCGGCCGGTTGTCAGTTGCATGTGGCAATCACGTGAGTTACCAAAGATTTCGTTGAGCAACTGACTACCGACTACTGACTACTGACTATTCCTGAAGGAGATTTCCTGTAATGGCTGAACTAAACATCAATGAGCGTCAGGCCGGAGATGTGACCGTCCTCGACATGAGCGGCAAGATCACCATCGGCGCAGGCTCGGTTGACCTCCGCAACGCGATCCGCAAGTTGATCGAAGAGGGCAAGAAGAAGATTCTCTTGAACCTCTCACAGGTCAGCTACGTGGATTCGAGCGGCATCGGCGAATTCGTCGCCAGCTTCACGGCCATCGGCCGCGAGGGCGGCCAACTCAAACTGCTCAACCTGACCCAGAAGATTCAAGACCTGCTCGCCATCACCAAGCTGCTCACCGTCTTCGACACCTACGACGACGAGTCGAGCGCGCTCAACAGTTTCAAATAGGTGATAGGTGATAGGTGATAGGTAATAGGAGAAATCCTGTTTTTCTTATCACCTATCACCTATCACCTATCACCATCTTATGTTTCGCGCCGCTTTTCGCCGTCTGCTCGCGGTTGACGACCCGCCGGAGCGGACGGCGCTTGCTTTTTCCGTGGGCGTCTTTATCGCCTTCTCGCCCTTCCTCGGACTCCACACCATCATGGCAACCCTCGTTGCCTTCCTGTTCCGCTTCAACAAGATCGCCATCTACACGGGCACGTTCATCAACAACCCGTTTCTCACGCTCGTCCCCATCATCGCCGCCTCCTACGCCGTCGGCGCGCTCATCATGGGACGCCCCTTGAGCCTGCCCGAAGAAGGCTGGAGACTGTTGCAGGAACCGCACCTCCTGACCGCCGCCTACTGGCGGCAACTGTTCACGCACCTGTGGGACATCGTCGTGCCCTTCTCCGTCGGCGGCATGGTTCTCTCCGTCGTTTGTTCGCTCGCCGCCTATCCTGTTACCTTAAAGCTGATCCGCGCGCGGCACAGGAATAAACAAAAGGATGAGGGCGGAGGGATGAGGGATGAATGAAAGCATTCAACTGGTTAAGGTTTTTCTTGTTCATCCCTCATCCCTCCGCCCTCATCCCTTTCTTCACTGGCATCCGGCGCGGCGTGCGCGGCATCTTTAAGTAGTGTGACTCAGGCAGTGATTTCAGAGTTCCTTCCCGGCGTGGAAAATTCAAACACAAGTAGTTGTCGTTAATCGCATGAAGAAGCATCTATTCGTTATCGTCGCCCTGCTCGCGTTCGGCCGGACGGCGTCCGTGGCTCAGAGTAATTCGGCTCCGACTCCGCAGCAGACGCCCGCGCGCCCCGCGCCTACGGCCGCCGCGCAGCCGACGCCGCGCCCGTCCTCCACACGCCCGTCCTCCATGCGTTCGGGCACGCTCGATTTGTCGGATTACGGCGTGCGGATCGAGCCGGAGCCGCGCCTGCTCGTGATGATGGCCGCGCTCGACGCCGCCGGTTTCGACCCGACGCCGCCGGGGCGTCAGCCCTCCGAATTTCGCGCGCTGGTGCGCCGCGATCAGGAAAACCTCGACCGGGAACTGCGCGCGCGGATGCGCCGCTTCTACGAGCTGAACCGGCTCAAAGACCCGGCCGCGACGCCCGCGCAGCAGGCCGCGCGTTACGTCTCGCTCGCCTACGCGCTCGGCGCCGCGCCCGCCTTCACCGCGCCCGCGCGCTCCGACGACCTCTTTGCGGGCGTGCTCGACGTGCTCGACTTCGCGCCGCTCCTGCGCGAGTTCTACACGAAGTCGGGGATCGCCGAACGCCTCCCCGCCTATCTCGCCGCGCACCAGACCGAAGGCGACCGCCTGCGGCCGCAAACCTCCGAGATGCTGCGCGCCGTGCTCACCTATCTGCACACACGCCCCGTCACGTTCGCGCTCGAACGCGTGCCGGTCAAGAACCCCTCGGCGCAGCCGAAGAAGGACGCGCCGCCCGTCTACATCACGCGCGAGCGCGAACGTCGCTTCCGGCTCGTGCCCGATCTCCTCGCCGTTCCCGGCTCCATCAACTTCCGCGTGATCGGCGACGACTATTTCGCGGTCGTCCCGGCAGGCATCGACCCGGCCTCCTCCGAAGTGCGCCGCGCCTACCTGCAATACGTGATCGACCCCGTCATCCTGCGTTTCAACCGCGACATCGCCTTGAAGCGCGCGGAGATTCGCACCCTCCTCGACGAACGCGCCGCGGCCGCGGCCGCCGACGCCGCCACGACCGACGTGTTCGCGGCGGTCGCGCGGTCGCTCGTCATCGCGGCGGACGCGCGCATGAATTTCGCCGCCCGCGCCCGCGCGCTCGCCGAGCAGACCAGCGCGCGGCTTCAACGCGCGAAAGAGGCGGAGCGCGCGAGCGTAGTTAAAGAGTCGCAGGCCGACCGCGCCGTTATCGAAGACGAGTTGACCGCGCAACTCGCCGACGCTTACGAGCGCGGCGCGGTGCTGGCCTTCTACTTCTCCGAACAACTGCGCGATCAGGAGATCGCCGGGTTCGACTTCTCCGACTTCTTCTCCGACATGATGGCGCGCGTGGATGTGGCGCGCGAGCGCGTGCGCCCGGCCGAGTATGCGGCGGCGCGCGAACGCGTCGCGGCTTTGCGTCGAGAGGCGGCGCGCGCGTCGGCCAACCGCACGGGCGAGGAGACGCGCGCCGACTCCGCCCGCGCCGCGCTCGATAAAAGCATCGCCGACATCAACCAACTGCTGCGCGCGAAAAACTACACCGAGGCCGAGACGCGCCTGCGCGCCCTGATGGCGGAGAACGGCGGCGAGCCGCGCATCTTCTTCGCCATGGCGCAGGCAGCCAGCATCTCGGCCAGCGACGCCTTCGTCGAAACCGTCCGCGACGAACGCCTCGGCCGCGCGCTCGCAAACTACCGGCTCGCCATCAACGCCGCCACCTCCGAATCGGATCGCCCGCTCATCTCGCGCGCCTACACCGCGATGGGTCGCATCCTCGCCTTCCTCGAACGCAGGGACGAAGCGATCAAAGCCTTCGAGGCCGCCATCAGCCTCGGCAACATCAAGGACGGCGCATACGCCGACGCCGAACGGGAACTGCGCGATTTGCGACCCTAAGGAACGAAAGTCCGGCGGCCGCGCGGGCGACCACGGACACAGGCGCGCGGGCGGCCGCCGGGCAAGGCCGCGCGAGCGGCGGCGGCAGTTAATAGTCGCGTCTTGCATGGACGCGGTTCGATAGCGTCAATAGAAACAAAGAAGCCCCGTGGGGGCGACACGTTCAACGCTCGACGTGTCGCCCTCACGGGGCTTCTGCCTATGGTTACTGCTCTGTTCCTTCACCCGACGGTGAGAGCTACTAACCCTACGATGAGAGCTATTAACTCCGCCATCGCTCGCGCAGCCTACACTTTAGTCTGCCGTCGCTCACGCGGTCGGTACTTTAGTCTACCGCCATTATCGCGCGACCTTGTCCGGTCGCCGCCCGCGCGCCTGTCCTGCTTACAAAATCCATGCGCCGGAAGGCAGCGGCGCGAGCGGTGCAAGCGGCGCGACGGGCGGCGCGGCGTAAATGCGCGGGGCGACGAGCGGAAGCGGCGCGATGAGCGGCGCGGGCGCGAGGGGCGCGACGAGCGGCGCGGGCGCGAGCGGCACGGGCGCGAGCGGCACGGGCGCGAGCGGCGCGGTCAAGGGCACGCGCGGCGCAACGGCGACGCGCGGCGCGTGCAAGGCCATCGGCGCGGCCGCTCCCAGGCCGCCCGGCGTGTAGAACGTCGGGTTGCTCTGCGTGCGATCCGGCGTCACTTTGACGGTGCGCTTTTTCTTGTCGCGCACGATGGTCAGCGACACGTCGCCTTCGTTCCTGCGGTTGAGGGCGCGCGAGAGTTCGTTGGCGTTGTTGAGACGCGTGCCGTCAACTTCCGTGACGACATCGCCCGCCCTGAGTCCGGCCTTCGCCGCCGGGCTGTTCTCGGCGACGGAGGTAATGAGCAGGCCGTCGCGCCCCGCCACGCCGAAGTAGTTTGCGAGTTGCTCGCTCAGGGTTTGCGTGGTGACGCCGATGCGGCGGCCGCCCGCGCCGTAGACGCGCGCGAAGTTGTTGTTGTTGCCGAAGCCTTCGGCGCGAAACTTCTCCAGGCCACGGCGCATCTCTTCGGAATTCCGCCCCCACTCTTGCCCACGTCTCTTCCACTCCTCCGAGTTGCGCGACAACTCCTCGGCGCGACGTTTCAACTCGTCGGCGTCGAAGTTGAAGGTCTGACCCGGCGGGAAGTTGAAATTACCGAACGCCCCCGGCGCGAAACCTTCACGCCGGCCGAGTTTGACGGACAACTCCTGCTCCGCGCCGCCGCGGCTGATGGAGAGTCGCGCCGTGTGTTCCGGCGCGCTCTCGTTGATGAGACGTTGGAGTTTCTGCGCGCTCGAAACCTGCTCGCCGTCGAAACGCAGGATCACGTCGTTCTTTTGCAGCCCCGCCTTCGCCGCCGGGCTGTTCGCCAGCACGTCGCGCACGGCCACGCCGCGCGGCTCGCCGCGCAAATTCAAATTGTTCATGTTTTCGCGCGTCACGCTTTCGACCGAAACGCCGAGATGATTGCCTCCGCCGGAGACGAAAACTTGCGCGCCGCCGCCGCCGCCGCGCCCTTGCGCCTCCTGCGCCTGTGCGCCGACGGATGCAAAGAGCGCGAGGACGAGAGAAAGAACCGTTTTTTTAACGAACATACATCAATCCTCCGAGAGAGATTTCTGGCAATTTCACGAGGCGCAGGCCGCGTGGTTCCGAAAATTTTGCGCCGCGCGAGCGCGCCCGTATTTTGCGCGGGCACGCGCACCTGGGTTAATTTCTCCGCGATGAAAATTCTCGACATCGGTTGCGGCATCAAGAAGACGCCCGGCAGCATCGGCCTCGACAGCAACCCGAAAACGCACGCCGACGTGATTCACGACCTCGACGCCGTGCCCTATCCTTTTCCCGATAACGAGTTCGACGTGATCGTCGGCAATCAGGTGATCGAACACATCGACGACGTGCTGGCCGTCGTCGCGGAGTTGCATCGCATCACGAAGCCCGGCGGGCTGATCCGCCTCGACACGCCCCACTACTCCGACATCGCCTCCTACACAGACCCCACGCACCGCCACCACCTGACGACCGAATCCTTCGCCTACTTCACGGGCAAACGCCCCGACTTCGCCTTCTACAGCGACGTGCAATTGCGCCCCCGCGTCGTCCGCGTCACGCTCCTGAAACTCTGGCGCGCGCTCGGAATAGAATTTCTCGTCAACCTCTCCAACCGCTATCCCGGCCTCCGCTTCATACGCCGCTTCTGGGAGACTTACCTCTGCTACGTGATTCGCGGCAAGACCATCTACTTCGAGTTTGAAGTCGTCAAGTGATCGGCCGCACGCGTGTGCTCCGGTATGGTAGATGGGGAGTCGCGGGAAAAGGTTTCAGTCTCGTGACGGGGCGCGGGAGTGTCTCTCCCGGCTCGTCGCGCGGTCGAGATATTAGGTGAGAGATTTCACGGAAATCGAAGGCCGGGGCATTTGACCGGAGTCGGCCGCCTGGCTTATCCTTGCCGCTCTACAGAAAAATTCGTCCCCTCCGAATTTCCTAAACGAGACTCAAACAAGCAGGCATTTCCCGCCGCCCCCGTTTGTCTCGCGCTGAAGAAACTCAGGCCGCTTTAACCAAACTCCTCATTTTAAACGCTCGATTTCAAGGAGATTTTCCAATGCAATCCCTTCGCAAACTATTGTTCGTCGCCCTCGCAACGCTCGCCGTGGGCTTTGCCTTCTCAAGCTCCCAGGTCGCCTTCGCGCAGGCGGAAGACGACGTGGTGATCAACGAGTTCGTCGTCAACCCGGCCACCGGCAAGGAATATATCGAACTGCTCGTGACCAGACCCGGCGGCGTCAGCCTGCAAGGCTGGACGATCTCCGACGTGGGGTCGCGCGGGACAAATTCAGCTCCCGCGACCGAGGGCGACGTGACGCTGCCCTCCGACGCCGCCTACCTCGCCAACGTCCCGCAGGGCACTTTCGTCGTCATCGTCCTGACGACGCCCGCGGCCAACACCAACACGCTCGTCGAAGACACGAGCACGACCGACGGCAATCGCAAGCTGACGCTGATCATCGGCGCGACGGCCGGGCTGACCGTCGCCGGTGTGATAGACAACGCCGCGAGCGATAACATTCAAGTGTACGCGGGCACGCGCGCCGCCGGAACGCTCATCGATCAAACGCTCGCGGGCACGAACGCCTCGCTCATCTCGGGCGCGACGTGGGGCGACAACAACAGCACCACGACCACCGACAACATCAACGGCTCAAGCGGCATTCCCTCGAACGCAAGCGTCCGCTTCATCCCCACGGCCGACACACTGACGGCCTATCAGGATAACGACACCGGCGCGCGGTTCGTGGTCGAGGCCGCTTCCTACGGCACGCCCGGCGCGCCGAACACCGGCATCCCCGGCGACGCGTCCGTTTTCAGCGGAGCCGCCGCGCCGCTCCTCATCAGCGAGTATCGCACCTTCGGGCCGACCGGCTCGTGCGACGAGTTCGTCGAAATTTACAACGCGTCCAACAGCCCTTACACCGTGCAGTCGCTCGCCGCCGGCTCGCTCGGCTTCGCCGTCGCACAGTCGAACGGAAACGTCTTGTTCACCATCCCGAATGGCACGACGATCCCGGCGCGCGGTCATTACCTCGCCGTCAACAGCGGCGGCGGCGCATGCACCGGCTCTTTCAGCGGCAGCGCGTACCCGGCGGGCAACGACACGACCGCCACCGGCGACACCACTCTCAACGAGAACATTCCTGAGACCAACATCGGCATCGCTCTCTTCAACACGTCGCTCCAGGCCGGGTTCACGCTCGCCAACCGCCTCGACGCCGTCGGCCCCACGACCGAACCCAACCCGCTCTACCGGGAGGGCGCGGGCTATCCGCAGATAGACTACGATCCGATCAGCCCGATGGCGCAACCCAACTACAGCGTCTATCGGGATTTGCGGAGCGGCCTGCCCAAAGACACCAACGATAACGATGCGGACTTCGAGGTTGCCAGCGCGTTCGCTGAGACGCTCTGCTTCCCGACGGCCAACTTCAACTGCTCACAACTCGGCGCGCCCGGCCCCGAAAATCTCTCGTCGCCCACGCAGCGCAACGCCGAGATCAAGGCGTCGCTCGTGGACACGCAATGCACCGGCATCAGTGTCAACCCGACGCTGCCGAGCGCGTGCCGCCTTGAGCGTCGCACGGGCGCGGGTTCGGGAGCGGGCGCATCCCCGACTTTAACGGGCACGCTCTCCATCCGCCGTCGCTTCACCAACAATACGGGTCAGAACGTGACGCGCCTCCGCTTCCGCATCGTGGACATTTCCACCTACCTCGGCGGGATCGGCACTCCCGGCATCGCCGACCTGCGGGCGATCTCTTCTTCATCCATCACTGCGACCTGCCAGAGCGAGAGCGGCACGCCGCACCTCTGCTCCGACAATCCCAGCCCGCAGACCACCATCGAGGGCACGACACTTGAGACGGATGCAATCGGGCAACCGGAAGGCGGCGGCTTCAACTCCACGCTTTCGGCCGGAACGGTGACACTGGTGAATCCGCTTCCGGCGGGCGCGAGCGTCAACTTGCAGTTCCTCTTAGGCGTTGAACAGAACGGCACGTTCCGCTTCTTCGTCAACGTCGAAGCTTTGACAGCGGTTCCCTCCCCGGCCGTCAGCACCAAGGCTCAGGCGACGCGCAAGAGCCGCGCCGCCGCCAGGGGCAACAAGTAGACCGGGAGCTTCGCCCGGACGCCTCCCCGGTTTAAGTTGAAAGGCTCGCCCGCGCGTCATGCAAACATGACGCGCGGGCGAGCCTTTTAATGTCGCTTCGCCGTCGAGTTTACTACGTCCGCCGGGGCGCGAGGCACGAGGCGGTCTATCTCGCCCGGTGCGATGCGGCGTTCGCGCTCTACCCTTTAGCGTCGCCTGTTCGCGGGCGTCGCGCGGCGGCGCGATTGGGCGACTCGGTTGAGCTACGAGGGTGAGTTAAGGGTAAGTTAAGGAAATCTCCGGTTAAATCATTTGACCGGAATCGGCGTTTAGCTTATTCTCACCCCTCTACAGGAAAATTCGACTTCCCCGAATTTAGACCGACAGCTTCGAGAGAGAAGGCGCGCCCGACCAGACCAGACAGAAAACGGACAAGCCCGCCGGCCATCAACACGCACGACGCCATTTTCAATGCCAACTTCCCAGGAGAACTTCTTGATGCAACCCCTTCGCAGATTCTATACTTTTGCCCTCGCGATCATCGCGCTCGGTTTCGCCTTCTCGACCTCGCAGGTCGCCTACGCGCAAGGCAGCCCCGACCTCGTCATCAGCCAGGTATACGGCGGCGCGGGCTGCGGCACGGCCGGGTGCTCCACTTACAAAAACGACTTTATCGAAATCTACAACCGCGGCACGACGGCCGTCTCGCTCAATGGCCTCTCGGTGCAATACAGCGCGGCCGGCGGCACGACCATCGCCAACGCCGCGGGATCGATCACACCGCTGACGAACTTCACGCTCCAACCGGGGCAGTATTATCTGGTTGCCGAGGCGTTCAACAACAACGGCGTGACCGCGCTCCCGCAGCCGAACACGACCGGCACGATAGCCATGAGCGCGACGGCGGGCAAAGTTTTTCTCGCCAACAGCACCACCCCCGTCACGCTGACGGCGAGCGGCTGCCCGTCCACCCCCTCGCAGGTCAGAGACTTTGTCGGCTACGGCACGACCGCCAACTGCTTTGAAGGGGCAGGCCCCGCGCCCGCGCCTTCGACCACCACCGCCGACATCCGCAACGGCGGCGGCAGCGTTGACACCAACAACAACAATCTGGATTTCACCGCCGCTGCCCCGACCCCGCGCAATTCGCTCGTCGGGACTCAACTTCTGATCAGCGAGTTCCGCACCTTCGGGCCGACCGGCACTTGCGACGAGTTCATCGAGATTTACAACCCCTTCAACAGCACCTTTACGGTGCAGTCGCTCGAACCCGGCTCGGCCGGCTTCGGCGTGGCACAGTCGAACGGGAACGTCCTGTTCACCATCCCGAACGGCACGCTCATCCCGGCGCGCGGCCACTACCTCGCCGTCAACAACGGCGGCGGCGGCTGCACGGGTTCTTTCAGCGGCAGCGCCTACCCGGCGGGCAACGGCACGACCGCCACCGGCGACAACACCCTCAACGAGAACATCCCGACGAACGCCGGGATCGCAATCTTCAACACGTCGCTTCAGGCCGGGTTCACGCTCGCCAATCGCCTCGACGCCGTTGGCCCGACAACCGAGGCCAACCCGATCTACGTCGAAGGCACGGGCTACCCCCCGTTCTCGGCTGCCCTGAGCGGGAACCCCGGCGTCAACTACAGCCTCTTCCGCAACGCGCTGAGCGGCATGCCGCAGGACACCAATAACAACGAGACCGACTTCCAGACCGCCGACATCAACGGCACGAACTTGTGCTCCTCGACCATCAACTTCCGTTGCCAGCGGCTCGGCGCACCCGGCCCCGAAAATCTCTCGTCGCCCACGCAGCGTAACGCCGAGATCAAGGCGTCGCTCGTGGACACGCAATGCACCGGCATCAGTGTCAACCCGACGCTGCCGAGCGCGTGCCGCTTCGAGCGTCGCACGAATGCGGGTTCGGGCTACGGCTCGTCGCCCACTTCGACGGGCACGCTCTCCATCCGTCGTCGCTTCACCAACAACACGGGTCAGAACGTGACGCGGCTGCGCTTCCGCATCGTGGACATCACCACCTTCCCCGCGCCGCTCGGTACGGCCGACCTGCGCGCAATCACTTCGGCGCAGGTGACAGCCACCTGCCAGAGCGAGAACGGCACGCCGCACCTCTGCTCCGACAATCCCAGCCCGCAGACCACCATCGAGGGCACGACGCTTGAGACGGACGCGCTCGGCCAATCGAACGGCGGCGCCTTCAATTCCACGCTCTCGGCCGGGACGGTGACACTGGCGAATCCGCTTCCGGCGGGCGCGAGCGTCAACTTGCAGTTCCTGCTCGGCGTGGAACAGAACGGCACGTTCCGCTTCTTCGTCAACGTCGAAGCTTTGACGGCGGTTCCCGCCCCGCCTGTCAGCACCAAGGCTCAGGCGACGCGCAAGAGCCGCGCCGCCGCCAAGGGCGACCAATAGACGCGGCGGCGCGAGCCGCCCGCATTCTCATCCGCCGGAACGCCTCAAGGCTGTTCCGCTAAATTGAACCGGCCGCCGTTCGTCATTCAACCTGACGAACGGCGGCCGGTTTGATTTCAACTCGCGTCTGCGCCGCTTCGATTTGAGCCTGCGGCAGCGTCAGCGCGCGCCCGCACTCTTCAGCCGCCAGCCGACTTACGATAAACCTCCCGCCCGTCGGCGGTCATCTCCAACGCGAGTTTATTCTCCGCGTGCGCCAGATCGAGATGCGCCACCGCCTCCGACACGGCGAGAAAGCGATGCACGTCCTCCGCCCCTGGAAACATCTCGCGCGCCACCTCCCACGCGCTCGCGCCCGCTTTCGGCACGAGGCGCACCACTTCCGCCTGCCGCTCCCGGATCGCACGCAGGTAGCGCGTGAACAACTCCTCGAAATCCTCCACCGCCTCGCCGTGCCCGCCGTGAACGAGCGTGGGCGCGAAGGCGCGCAAACGCGCCAGGCTCACGAGGTATTCGGCGAGCGACGGAAATCTGCGCGAAGGGTCTACCGGGTCGGGCGAGAGCACCGGGTTCGGCGTCACGCGTTTCAACACGCAGTCGCCAGCGATGATCGTCCGGTCGGCCTCGCGCACGAACGAGCACGACCCCGGCGTGTGTCCCGGCGTATGCACCACGCGCAACGCGCCGGTCGCAAACTCCAACTCCGAGTCATCCGTCAGTTCCTTGTGTTCCTCGTCCGAGAGCGCGTCCGCATACCGGCGCACGCCCTCATACATCCGCCGCATCCCCTCGATTTCCTCGCCCGGCACCCCGGCGCGCACCAGCAGCGCGCGGTGCTCCTCATATTCGAGACGCCCCTGGCGATGCCCCGTCTCCCACCCGTGAACGAGCACTTCCGCATCCTTCGCCTCGTCGCGCAAGCGTTTCGCCAGCCCGCAATGATCCTCGTGGGCGTGCGTTAAGACGATGCGCCGCACGTCCAACAGGCGAAAGCGCGCCCGCCGGAGTCCCTCGCGCAGAGCCTCCAACGCTTCGGGCGTCTTCGGCCCCGTGTCAATCAACGTCACCGGGTCTTCCGCGATCAGGTAGACGTTGACCGGCCCGATGTAAAACGGCGTCGGCAGCGAGATGGGGATGATGCGCATGGCGAATACAGGATACAGAAGTCAGGAGTCAGTAGTCAGAAGTTTTAATCGCGGAGATGTAACTCGCGAGAAGTTTGCTCACCTCTTCAAGTTGCCGCATGTGTTCTCTTGTATCACCGTAGCCGAGATCGTTTGTCAGGATCAGGTAATAGCGACATTCTTCTAAAGAGCCTTGTGCGATGTTCATGAACCGCGCCTTATCACTAGAGCCTTTCTTCTTGAAACCCTCCGCGATATTCGCCGGTATCGAAACCGCGGCACGCCTGAATTGCGAAGTCAGGCCATACATCTCTTCTCGCGGAAAGTTTTTGCTCAGGCGGTACGCCCCCAAAACAAACTCGTGCGCTTTCTGCCACACGATCAAGTCTTGAAAAGTACGAGCCGGCAAACGCTCCATTCTGACTCCTGTTTTCTGTCTCCTGTCTTCCGCTTTTCAGTAGGCGTACTTGTTCGCCTTGATCAGCACGTCGGCAATCGCCTGGCGGGCGGCGACGGTGTTGATGGGCGTCTGTTTCGTGAAGCGGCGCAGGGCGGCGAGGAGCGTCCGCAGTTCGTCGCCTTCGCTCATGGCGGCGAGCGTGTTCTTGGCGCGCGCTTCGATGCGCTGCACGGCGTCGTTGCAGAAGACCTGCACCATCTCGATGTAGCGCGCGGCGGCCGCTTCGCCCCGCTTCGCCGCGAGTTTCTGCGCGCGCAGGATGGCCGATTCCATCGCGTACACGTCCATCGTGATGTCCGCGACGCCCATCAGAATCTCCTGCTCGTCGGCGAGCTTCGCCATGTACTTCTGCGCCGCCGTGCCGAGGGTCATCAGCGCGACCTTCTTCGCGTTTCGCGCGAGTTTCATCTCGGCGGCGAGCACGCCCTCGTCCTCTTCAAACGACCCGAGCGACGGCGACAACACTTCGTCCATCAACTTCTGCGCGGCGGGCAGGAGCGCGAGCCGACCCGACATCGCGCTCTTCATCATGCGCCCCGGTATCAACATGCGGTTGATCTCGTTCGTGCCCTCGAAGATGCGGTTGATGCGCGAGTCGCGGTAGGCGCGCTCCGCCGGGTAGTCGGCCGAGTAGCCGTAGCCGCCGTAAATCTGCACCATCTCGTCGGCGACGAAATCGCAATACTCCGACACGGCCACTTTGACGATTGAACACTCCGCCGCATACTCCTCGATGCCGCGCAGTTTCGCGTCCGCCTCCGTCTCGCCGCTGATCGCGTTTTCGATGAGGCCGAGCGTGCGATAGACCATCGACTCGCCCACCCACGTCTTGATCGCCATCTCCGCCAGCTTCGACTTGATCGCGCCGAACGAAGAGATCGGGCGGCCGAACTGTTGACGCTCGTTCGCGTAGCGCACCGCCTCGTGCAGCATCAACTTCATCCCGCCGCAGCACATCGCGCCCAACTTGAAGCGGCCGATGTTCAAAATATTGAACGCGATCTTCGCGCCCTTCCCGACCTCGCCGAGCAAATTCTCCACCGGCGTCCTGGCATCCGACAGGATGAGCGCGGTGGTGCTCGATCCTTTGATGCCCATCTTGTGTTCGTCCGCGCCGTTCGTCAGTCCTTCCTGACGTTCGACGATGAAGCCGCTGAACTTGTCGCCGTCGATTTTGGCGAAGACGATGAACACGTCGGCGAAGCCGCCGTTCGTGATCCACATCTTCTCGCCGTTCAAGATGTAGTGCGTGCCGTCCGCGCTGAGGCGCGCCGTGGCTTTGGCCGCCATCGCGTCCGAACCCGAACCGGCCTCTGTCAACGCGTAGGCCGACACCATCTCGCCCGAAGCGATGCGCGGCAGGTACTTCTGCTTCGCCGCTTCCGTGCCGAAGTAGAGGATGGGCGTCAGGCCGATGCCGCTCTGCGCGCCGAGCGTCGTGGCGAAACTGGCCGAGCGTCCCAACAGTTCGCCGACGATCGCGCCGCTCGTCTGGTCGAGTCCGAGGCCGCCGTACTCCTCGGGGATGTTGACGCCGACCATCCCCAAATCCGCCGACTTGCGAATCAACTCGCGCGCCAGTTGCCAGTTGTGCCGCTCCAACTCGTCGGTCGCCGGGCGCACTTCGTTGTCCATGAATTCGCGCGTCGTCTCCGCGATCATCCGGTGCTCGTCCGTGAAATCCTCCGGCGTGAACACCTCTTCCGGCGTGCGCTCCTCGATCAGGAAACTGCCGCCCGCGATTATCTTTTTCTCTTCGACCACGGCTGACATAATTTGCTCCTTGTAAGTCGGAATAAAGTTTCAAGTTTCAGGTTTCAAGTTTCAAGTTTGAAAGCCCCGGAACCTCAGTCCTGAAACCTGAAACTTGAAACCTGAAACTATTCTTCGATTCGCTCGAAAATTCCGGCCGCGCCCATGCCGCCGCCGACGCACATCGTCACCATCGCGTAGCGGCCGCCCCTGCGTTCGAGTTCGCGCAGGGCGGTCGCGGTCAACTTCGCGCCCGTGCAGCCGAGCGGGTGGCCGAGCGCGATCGCTCCGCCGTTGATGTTCACGCGTTCCGGGTCGAGTCCGAGCGTGCGGATGACGGCGAGCGATTGCGCGGCGAAGGCTTCGTTGAGTTCGATCACGTCGATTTGATCCTGCGTTAGCCCGGCGATCTTCAAGACCTTCGGGATCGCGTAGACCGGCCCGATGCCCATCTCTTCGGGCGGGCATCCGGCGGTGGCGTAGGCCACGAAGCGCGCCATCGGCCTCAAGCCCAAAGCGCGCGCGCGCTCGCCCGACATCACGACCGCCGCCGCCGCGCCGTCCGACATCTGCGACGCGTTGCCCGCCGTGATCGTCCCTTGCGCGTGAAACGCCGGCCGCAACTTCGACAGGCTCTCCGCCGACGTGTCGCGCCTGACGCCCTCGTCGCGCGCGAACGTCGCCTCGCGCCGCTGTTTGCGCCCGCGCTCGTCCAACTCTTCAAACACGATCTTGAGCGGCACGATCTCGTCGTCGAACTTGCCCGCGTCCTGCGCCGCCGCCGCGCGGCTGTGCGACTGGTAGGAAAACTCGTCCTGCTCCGCGCGCGACACTTCATACTTGCGCGCGACGTTCTCGGTGGCGAGTCCCATGTTCAGATAAAAGTCCGGGTAGTGCTCGACGAGGTAAGGGTTCGGGCGAATCGTGTGCCCGCCCATCGGGATGAGCGACATCGTCTCCAAGCCCCCGGCGACGATCACGTCGGCCGCGCCCGTCCTGATGCGGTCGGCCGCAATCGCGATCGATTGCAGCCCCGACGAGCAGAAGCGGTTGATCGTCATCGCCGACGTTTCCACCGGCAGCCCCGCGCGAATCGCCGCCGCCCGCGCCACGTTCATGCCCTGCTCCGCCTCCGGCATCGCGCAGCCCATGATCACGTCTTCGACTTCGTTCAACTCCACGCCCTCTGCGCGCCGCAACGCTTCCTGAATCACGGCCGCGCCCATCTCATCCGGCCGCGTGTCGCGCAAAGTTCCCTTCGGAGCTTTCCCCACCGCCGTCCTCACCGCCGATACGATCACTGCGTCTCTCATAATTCTTCCTTCCGGTAAAACTTTATCGAACTATATGCTCACGCATTTTTGAATGCTTCCCAATCTAAATCCAGTTGCCGCACGACAGCGCGGATGGTTCCGAGCTTCAGGCTTTTGTTACCCCAATCGGGCACGGGCGCGATCTTTTGCTTCTGCGGGTTGTGCCATTTCCGGTGCGACCCGCCGCTCCGGCGCGGAATCTCTACGCAGCCGAGCGCGCAGTTTCGCCGCCACTTCCCTGTAGTTCATGCTGCTTTCACAGACACGAGCGTCTCCGTCCACAACGGTGAGTTGGGATTCAACGGTTTGAGAATCTCCGGCAAAGGCTGCTTCGTGTCTTCATAAGATTCGATTACGGCCGCCAGAGCATCCGAGACATTCGTCATCACCTCATCCAACGTGTCGGCCTCGGTAATAAGCTCAGGCAAAAGCGGGCAGGTAATCGTGTAGCCGCCTTCCGGTTGCGGTTCTAATACCAGTGGAAGCCTGTAAATATTCTGCATCTCGCACCTCGCGTCACTTGATGGCTACTTCAACTTCTTCGGCTGACAATAACTCACGCAAAACGTTCGGCTCAATCCCGACGAGAAAGCCGCGCTTGCCGCCGTTGAGGTAAATCTTCGGCAAGGCGAAGATCGTGCGCTCGACGTAGACGGGCAGACGCGCCCGCGTCCCCAGCGGGCTTGTGCCGCCGACGAGGTAGCCCGTGTGCTTCTGCGCCTTTGCCGGGTCGCACGGCTGCACGCTCTTTGCGCCGATTGAGCGCGCCAGATTCTTCGTCGAGACTTCGCGGTCGCCGTGCATCAGGATGATGAGGGGTTTGCGCGCCTCCGTCTCCATCACGAGCGTCTTGACGACCGCGTGCTCGTCCACGCCGAGCGCGTCGGCCGAGTGGCGCGTGCCGCCGCGTTCCTCGTAGGTGTAGAGATGCGGCTCAAACTCTACTTTGCGCTCCCGCAGCAACCTCACGGCGGGCGTCACAGGGTAATCCATAAAGGGTTTCAGGTTTCAGGTTTCAAGTTTAAAAACTAAGAACCTCAGTCCTGAAACTTGAAACCTGAAACTTGAAACTAATTCCTGAGCGGCTTACCGGTCTTGAGCATCGCCGCCATGCGCTCCTGCGTCTTGCGTTGGCCGCAGAGCGAGAGGAACGCCTCGCGTTCGAGGTCGAGCAGGTATTGTTCGCTGACGCGCGTCGGGTGGTTGAGATCGCCGCCCGTCAGGATGCGCGCGAGGCGTTCGCCGATGTGGGCGTCGTAGTCGGAGATGAAGCCGCCGCGTTTCATCTGGTGAATGCCGAGTTTCAGAGTGGCGAGCGCGGAGTTTCCGAGCGCGAGGATGTCGGTGCGCGGCTGCGGTTCGGTGTAGCCGCCGCGCGCGAGCGCGAGCACGTCCTGTTTGGCGTCGGCGATGAGGCGATCCGGGTTCATCGAGACGGAATCCTCGTCGCGCAGGAAGCCCAACTGCCGCGCTTCCCCGGCGGAGGTGGCGACCTTTGCCAGCGCGATCGTCTCGAAGGCGCGTTTGACAAAGGGGAACGGGTCGGCGTCGTCCATCCCCTTCGGGATCGAATCGAGCGCGCGCAGCAGCATCTCCTTCGTCCCGCCGCCCGCCGGGATGACGCCGACGCCCGCCTCGACCAGACCGATGTACAACTCTGCGGACGCGCGGATGCGGTCGCCGTGAATCGTCACCTCGCAGCCGCCGCCGGGCACGAGGCCGAACGGCGCGACGACCACCGGCTTCGACGAATAACGCAAACTCATCGTCGCGCGTTGAAACTCGCGCACCATCAAATCAATGTCTTCCCAGTTCTCCTCCTGCGCTTCCAGAAGGATGAGCATCAGGTTCGCGCCGACCGAGAAATACTGCGCCTGATTGCCGACCACCAGGCCAACGAAGTTTCGTTCCACCTCGGCGAGCGACCACTTGAGCATCTGGATCGTGTCGCCGCCGATGGCGTTCATCTTCGAGTGAAATTCCAGACACGCCACGCCGTCGCCGATGTCGATCAAAGACGCGCCCGCGTTCTTCTTCACCACGCCCGTACGATCCTTAACCGACTTCAGGACAAGCACGCCCGCCGGTTCGTTCACCGGCTGGTAGTCGAGTTTATCGAAATCGAAATAGAAGCGCGCGCCCGCCTCCGTCCTGTAAAAACTCCGCGCGCCCGCCTCCAACATCCGCTCGACATTCGCGGAAACCGCCGCGCCTTCCTCGCGCATCCGCGCGACCGATCGCTCCACGCCGATCGCGTCCCACGTCTCGAACACGCCCAACTCCCAATTGAAGCCCCAACGCATCGCGCGATCCACGTCCACGACCGTGTTGGCGATCTCGGGGATGCGGTTGGCCGCGTAGCGCAGCGTGCGCGAGATGGTCTTCCACAAAAACGCGCCGACGCGATCCTTCGACCACACGAGAGCCTTGATGCGCTCGCCCACGTCTTCGACGTTTTTCGCCATCTCCAGCGCGGGCAGTTTCACTTTCTCGGCGGGGCGATATTCGAGCGAGGCGTGGTCGAGCGTCCAGATTTCCTGTTTCTCGCCCTCGCCTTTTTGCTTGCGGTAGAAGCCCCCGCGCGTCTTGTTGCCGAGGATGCCGCGCCCGATCATCCCCTGCAAAAATTCCGGCGCGACGAACACTTCGCGCTCCTCGTCTTCGGGCACGGCCTCGTAGAGATTACGCGCGACGTGCGCGAACACGTCGAGGCCGACGATGTCGAAGGTGCGGAAGGTGGCCGACTTCGGGCGGCCGACGGCCTGCCCCGTCATCCGGTCAACCTCTTCGATGGTGTAGCCGTCTTCGAGCATCGTCTTGATTGAGACGAGCGCGCCGTAAGTGCCGATGCGATTGGCGATGAAGTTCGGGCGATCCTTCGCGATGACGACGCCCTTGCCGAGTCTTTGATCGAGGAAGCCGAAGACGGCGCAGGCCACTTCCGGCCGCGTCCATTCGGTCGGGATCAATTCGCACAGGTGCAGGTAGCGCGGCGGGTTGAAGAAGTGTATGCCGAGGAAGTGGGCGCGGAAGTCTTCCGAGAAGCCTTCGGCGATGGCGCGAATCGGGATGCCGCTCGTGTTCGACGCGACGACGGACGACGCGCGCCGGTGCTGCTCAACCTGCGCGTAGAGCTTTCGCTTGATCTCCAAATTCTCGACGACCGCTTCGATGACGAGGTCGCAATCTTTGAGACGCGCCATGTCATCTTCAAAATTCCCGACCGCGACGAGCGCAGCCGCCTCCGTGGTGAAGAAGGCGGCGGGCTTCGCACGCTTCGCCGCGTCGAGTCCGGCCTGCGCGATGCGGTTGCGCACGGCGCGCGCGTCGAGCGTCAAGCCTTTGGCCTGTTCGTCGGACGTGAGTTCGCGCGGCGCGATGTCCAGCAAGAGGACGGGGATTCCGGCGTTCGCCAGGTGCGCGGCGATCTGCGCGCCCATCGTACCCGCGCCCAGCACCGCCGCTCGTTCGATCCGAAGCATAGGGGAAAAACCTTTCTCCAAAAGTCTCGTGCGAGAGGGCACACATCATACTGAATGAGCATTCATTCAGCAAGTGGAAGTGAGAAGTTCCTCCCTGAGCGGTCGAGGCTTAGGGAGGAACTTCTCACTTGTGACAGAACCGACGATTTTGCCGCGCATCTTTCGCCGGCCGCGCAGCCCGTCAGGGCGCGGGCTGCCAATCGGCCTGGCTATCGTAGGCGGGATGGTTCGTGAGGTTGACCTGGCTGGTGCCGTCGGGGTTCATCGAGTAAATCTCCTGATTGCCGTCGCGGTTGGTGTTGAAAACGATCTTCAGGCCGTCGGCCGACCAGCGCGGCTCGTCGGAGCCGGAGGAGTTTGTGAGGCGCGTCAGATTACCGCCGTCATCGTCCATCACATAAACTTCGACCTGGCCGTCGCGGTCGCTGGAAAAGACGAGTTGTGTGCCGTCGGGCGACCAGGCCGGCGCGTCGTTGAAGGGCGCGTAGGGGAGCACGTTGTAAGTGCCGGTGAGGTTGGTTTGGTTCGAGCCGTCGGCGTTCATGACGTAGATTTCCGGCGCGCCGTCGCGCTCGCTGACGAAAGCGATCCTGGCGCCGTCGGGCGACCAGACGGGCGAATATTCGATATTGTACGTGAGCTGCGTCTGGTTCGAGCCGTCGGCATCCATGAGGTGGATTTCCGAAGTGTAATCATCCTCGATCATGAACATGATCTTCGTGCCATCGGGCGACCATGACGGCGTGTAAGCGCAGCCGCACGGGTCGTTGGAGAGATTGGTCAGGCCGGTTCCGTCTGTGTTCACGACGTAGATGTCGGAGTAGGCCTGCGAATCGTAACTGCGAAAGGCGATCTTGGTGCCGTCGGGCGACCAGGCCGGTTGGTAAGAGCCGATCACGGAGGTGGTGAGGCGCGTCTGGTTCGACCCGTCGGCGTTCATCACATAAATCTCCGACTGGCCGTCGCGATAGGTGTGGAAGGCGAGCTTGGTTCCATCGGGAGACCAGACGGTTCCGAAGCTGTAGTTTAATTTGTCCGTCAGGCGTGTCTGCCCGGCGCCGTTGCCGTCCATCACGTAGACGCCGGTCGCCGAGCCGCGATCCGCGCTGAAGGCGATGCGGTTCGACGCGGCCGGAGTGGGCGTCGGGGTCGCGCTGCCGAGATGCCAGTTGAGCGACATCGAGCCGGGATAGCTCGTCCAATCATGTACATCCAGAGCGATATAATAGACGGTGTTCAGCGTCGCGTTGAAGGTGACGGAGCCGTGCAGGTCATAGCCCGTGTCGTCGTCGCCGGCGACTCCGGTCAGGGTTGAGAGGCTGCTGCCGGTATAGACTGCGATCACGGTATCCATGTGGCTGCCCGCCGTATCGAAGGTCACGTCGCCGCTCGCCGTGGCTTGCCACTGGTACCAGATGGAAGCCCCTATGGTCTGTGCAGCGTGAGCCGGTTCGCCCGACTCTACAGTTCCGTTGTCGTGATAGACGGTCAGGCTGCCGCTGCTGCCGGTGATGATTTCCGCGTTGGCGAAGTTGTCGTTGTTGGTGTAGGCGACGGCGCGTGTGACGGGCGCGGCAACACAGAACAACAAGATGGAGAGACAGAGAGCCAGCCCTGCGGACTGGCCGGTGAGGCGCGAAGAAGACTTCATAATTTCTCCTTAAGAGGTTGGTGAGATTTCCGGATGAGCGCGCCGCGTCGGGATGAGGTTCGACGGTGCGGCGCGCCGATTTAACAGGCGCAAAATCGTGACGTATGACCCGCGTGCCCGCGCCCGTGTAAAAAGTTGCGGGGCGTTCGGCGGGCGTCGCCGCTTCCCCGCGAAGGGCGGGCGGGAAGGCATGGCGAACGTCCTGGCTGTGACAATTGCTTAACCAAGCGCGCCGACGAAACGTCTCCTGTTTTTCAGATCGAAACGCCGCACAGAAGTAGTCGTTGAGACGGAGAGGCGTCGCCGTCCGGATGTAACTACGACGCTTGCTGCGGGCTGAGGCGCAGCAGGCTTTTTCCTGGCAGCACACTTTACCGTCTGACTTTCAAGACGGCGGGATTTGATCTGAGTTTAAGGAGATGTAGGGTAACGTCGATGCCTGAAGGCTCGCAGAATTTTGCGCTGTCCCTTCTTGAGCACAACTTCGATTCTAGTGGCTTGACGGGAGAAGTCAAGAGCAAAGTTTTGCGGGCGGGAACTTCTCGCTCGTGCTCTTTGCGTCAAATAAAAGGTCTGTTGAAGTTAGCGCATGAAGTTTGCTTTGCGCCGCCGCGTTCGGGCATGGTTAATAATTGGTCAGAATACTTTCGGGCGCGAGTCCCATCTCCTGCAAGCGGTCGCGCGTGTGCGTGATCATTTCGGGCGAGCCGCAGACGAGGGCGACGGGTTCGGTGAGGTTGGGGAGAACGTGGTCGAGGAGCGATTGGACGTAGCCGGTCGAGCCTGCCCACTCGTAGCCGTCGGGCCTGGAGATGACCTGACGGAGTTCGACGCCCGCGGCCTGCCACGTCTCGGTCTCGTCGCGGTAGCAGAAATCGTCGGGCGTGCGCGCGCCGTAGAGCACGACGATCTGGCCGAAGTCGTCTGGATGCGAGAGGGCGTGGCGCAGGGTGGAGCGCAGCGGGGCGACGCCCGTGCCCATCGCGATCATGACGAGGTCTTTTCCCTTGTGCGCGTCGAGCGGGAAGCCGTGGCCGACGATGCCCGTGAGCGTCACCGCGTCGCCCGCCCGCAGGTGATAGAGCGATTGACCATCGTCGCCCGCGCGTTTGACCAAAAACTCCAACTCATCATCTTCCGGCGCACTGGCGAAAGCGAAATAGAAAGATCGTCTGTCCGCGCTCCCGGCGCGCAGCGCGGCGACCTGGCCGGGCAGAAACTCGACGGGCGGAACCGCCGCTGCCGCCCCCGCTTCAACTGCGGGACGCATGTCGAATGAACGTATGTCGCGTCCCTGTTCGCGGACGCGCGTGATAACGAGTTGGCGCGAAGTTGTGTCCTTCATAAAATCACCGGCCGGGCTTTCATGTTTAGTTGGTGGCGTGCGGCGCAGTGTAGATCAAATAAGGGAGCAAAGGGAAAGGGGTAAAGGGGAAGGGGTAAAGGGGAAGGGCGGAAAAGCCGGGCGGCCTGCCGGATTTCTTCGGGGCGGCCTGCCGGATTTTCCCGAATCTTACCTTTACCCCTTTCCCCTTCCCCTTTACCCTCCGGTCTCGGCGGTGTGCGCGGCAAGCAAAGCTATGATAAAACTGTCGGCGTTGCGCCAGTTTAAGCCGGGTTCAGTTCAGTCAGGCCGCGCGCGCGTGGGTTAAGGCGGAAGAGAGTTGCGGCCGGAAAAACGACCGGCGACGGGCGACCGCTGCCTGGCGTCGCCCGCCGCACCTGCGTTTGAGGTTTCAAGGACGACCAACTGGCCTGTCTGACATAAGGAAAGGACACCCTCTCGATGCTCCAAAGTTTGATTGCGACGACGGCGACGTGGTTCACGCTGCCGGTGCGTCTCGCGCTCGGCCTCATCTTCATCGCGCACGGCGCGCAGAAAGTTTTCGGCGTATGGGGCGGGCCGGGGTGGACGAAGTTCACGGCGGCGGGCGCGCCCTTCGGCTTCATGCGTCCCGCGTGGCTCTGGATGGGCATGGCGGCCATCGCCGAACTCCTCGGCGGCCTACTCGTCCTGCTCGGACTGTTGACGCGCGCCGGGGCGTTCTTCCTCGCCGTCACGATGCTCGTCGCGATGGTCGGCGTCCACTGGAGCGGCGGTTTCTTTTTGAGCAACAAAGGGATCGAATACACCGTCGCGCTGCTCGGCATGTCGCTGGCGCTGCTCATCGTGGGCGGCGGACGCCTCTCCGTTGACGAAAGACTCCAGGCTCCGCCCCGTCGCCGCTGGTAAATATTAAGTGACAGGTGACAAGTGACGGGTGACAGGATTAAACCTGTTCTTCTCTTGTCACCTGTCACTTGTCACCTGTCACTTAAGTTATGAAACGCTCGCCGCTGCTGGTCATCTTCATCACGGTCTTCATAGACCTCGTGGGGTTCGGCATCGTCATCCCGGTGCTGCCACTCTACGCGGAGGGAACGAAGTTCAACGCGACGCCGCGCACGGTCGCCATCCTGTTCGCCTCCTACTCGGTCATGCAGTTTATCTTCTCGCCCATCCTCGGGCGGCTCTCGGACAGGTACGGCCGACGCCCCATCCTCTTCTTCAGCCTGCTCGGGACAAGCCTCGGATTCTTTATCCTCGGCTCCGCGACCACGCTCTGGATGCTCTTTCTCGGGCGCATCATCGACGGCATCACCGGCGGCAACATCTCCACCGCGCAGGCTTACCTCGCCGATATCACGCCGCCCGAAAATCGTGCCAGGAGCATGGGACTCATCGGCGCGGCGTTCGGCCTCGGGTTCACCTTCGGCCCGGCCATCGGCGGCATTCTCAGCCAGTGGGGCATCGGCGTGCCGTTCTTCTTCGCGGGCGGACTCGCGCTCGCCAACGCCGTCCTGCTCTATTTCACCCTGCCCGAGACCGTGACGCCGGATCACCCGGCGCGCACGTCGGCCGCCACGGGTCGCTGGTCGCAACTCGCCGACGCCGTGCGCCAGCCGCGCCTCGCCTACGTTCTCGCCATCTACTTTCTCTTCGTCGTCGCCTTCTCCATCATGACGACCTCTTTCACCCTCTTCACGATGTACCGCTTCGGCTACGACGCCAAGCACAACGGCTACCTCTTCATGTACGTCGGCATCATCGGCGCGCTCATTCAAGGCGGGTTGATCGGGCGTCTGGTCAAGATGTTCGGCGAGATGCCGCTCGTGCTGTTGGGCGCGCTCCTGTTCGCGTTGAGCCTGTTCGCCATTCCGCTCGTCGGGCCGCGGACGGGTCTGTCCGCCCTGCTGCTCGTGGGCGGCACGTTCGCCGTCGGGAACGCGCTCGCCACGCCGTCGCTCCAAACGCTCGCCTCGCGCAGCGCCGGGCGGGGCGAACAGGGCGGCGTGCTCGGCGTCACGCAATCGGTGGCGAGTTTGGCGCGCGTCGTCGGCCCCATGGTCGCCGCGCTCCTCATCCACAGCGCGATTGCCACCTACGGCGCGGACGGCCATCTCCATGAAATGAGCGACCGCTCGCTGCGCTTCACCTTCTGGACGGCCGCCGCCATCATGCTCCTCGCCTTCCTGCTCGCCGCCTACTTCGCCCGCGCCTACGCCGCACGCTACCCGGCGCACGCCGAACTTCCGACTCCCGTCGAAAGTTGAACCGCAAAAGCCCGCCACGGTAAATCTCCACAACTCTTTTCCGCGCCCGCGCCGGAAGACACCGCAACGTGTGTCCGCCGTGAAGACTTCGCAAAGCGCGCCCATCTAAAATCAGCCATCCGATCAAACAGGGAGGGGACGAATCAAGATGGCGGCCAACATAGCCGAACAATTTATCGAAGCATTGAGGGGCTTGGAAGAGAACCGCGACCTGGAGACGATGGTCGCGCTCTACGCGGAGTCGAGCGAGGTGGGCAACGTCAACGCGCCCGAAAAATTTACCGGGCAGGCGGGGGCGCGCGAGTTTTGGACGAAGTACCGCGACACGTTCGGCGAGGTGCGTTCGACCTTTCGCAACCGCATCATCAACGACACCCGCGCCGCGCTCGAATGGACGACCGAAGGCACCACCGCTGGCGGCGCGCCCTTCAATTACGAAGGCGTCAGCATCCTCGAAATCGAAGGCGACCGCATCACGCGCTTTCGCGCCTACTTCGACCCCGAAGCCCTCGGCCGCCAGATCGAACGCGCCGCCACGGCCGGACAATAAAGCCGTGAATCGCGAATAGTAGAAAGACTGTTCTTTCTATTCACGATTCACGATTTACGTCTTTTTACGATTCACGTTTTTACGTCTCTTCAGTCCAGATGGAAGGGAGCGTGGCTTCGTCAACTTCGAGGGTGTCGCCGCCGGGCAGGATGTGGATGATGCGCGCGCCGCGTGCGCGCAGGGGCGTCGAGAGCAGGCCGACGCGGTGGCAGTTGGCGCGCGGCTGCTTGTGGCGCGTGAGCGGGTGCGACTCGGAGCACATCAACGCGACGCGCATCTCCGAGGCCAACTCCATAATTCGTTCCAGCCCGCGCGCCAGTTCCACGGGCGGCGCGACCACCTTGCCGCCGCACTCCGGCAGCCACTCATAACCGATCCGCGCCTCTTTCAAGTTCGCCTCCAACACGCGCCCGTTGAACTGCGGCCAGCGCGAGCGCGCCGCGCTCCGCACGTCGCAGACGAGCGCGATCCCGTGTTCGCGTAAGAGCGCGAGAAAATCAGCCCACGCGTGGCGTCCGTGTCCAATGGTGTAGATGGCGGGTGCGTTTGTTGGGGTGTCGGGCATGTTCGGTTGAATCAGAAGAAGCGGCGCAACGCCCACGTGACGAGGCTCAGGACGAGCGAGACGATGAGCATCGAGGTGAGCGGGATAAAGACGCGCGTGCGCTCGCCGCCGAAATTAAGATCGCCCGGCAGCCGCCCGAACCAGGAGAGCGCGCCCGCGTAGACGAGCAGCCCCACGACCACTATGCCCACGCCGACCAAGACCACCAACAACCCGCCGGAACGTGCATCCATCATTGACCCTCCCATTTCTCGACGCGCGCTTTGAACTCGGCGCGCAGTTCGTCGATTGTCAGATAGACGAGGCGGCCGCCGGTGAACAGTTCGTCGTGCGTCACGTCGAGCGCGGCGAAGGGCGGCGGCGCAAAGTTGTCCATCTCATCGTCGGCGTCGAAATCCGTCTCGGCGAGGATGAGGCCGTGGAGCGCGCCGAGAAAAACGTCTACGGAATACTTGCGCCCCTCGTGCTCGTAGGGGTAACGGTTCTTGCGTATCTCGTTCGCCTCGAAGACGGAGAACACTTCGTACTCATACTCGTTGAGATAGAGGCTCGTGATGAGCGTGCGCGAGAAGTCGGGCGCGTTGGGCGCGTGCTTCTGCGTGAGTTTCAGCGTCCACTCGTTCGTCTGCGGCCAGCGCACTTTGCGCAGGCGCAGGCGCGTGCCCGTGAGGTAGTTGTCGGTGATTTGCGCGTGGCGGTCGTTGACCTTGAGCGAGGGCGGCAACTCGCGCAGGAGGTATCGCCGCTCGCGCTCCAGGCGTTCGTACTTCGGCGAGTGATCCGCGCTCAAGCGTCCCTTGCCGATGCCCTTCACGCGCCGACCAACTCCTCTTCGCGCTCCCGCAAAAATTCCTCCGGCTCGACGATGTGACCCGCGATCGCCGACGCGGCGACGACATAGGGCGACGCGAGATAAACTTTTCCGGGGCCGCTGCGGCCGGGAAAGTTGCGGTTCTGCGCGCTCACCGTAACCGTCTCCGAAGTCTTCGACGCGCCCGGCCCCGCGTTGATGCACGCGCCGCACGAGGGGTCGATCAACTCCGCGCCCGCGCGCTCGAAAATCTCTATGTAGCCGCGCTCGCGCGCGTACTGTTTGATCTTCTGCGAACCGAATTGCAGGTAGAGGCGCACGCCCGGCGCAACGCGTTTGCCTTGCTCGACGGCGCGACTGAGAACCGCCGCGTACATGTCCATGTCGGCCATCTTGCCGCCCGTACACGAGCCGCCGTAGGCCGCATCGATCCGCACTTCGGCGGCTAGGTCTGCGATGTTGACGCCGTTGCGCGGGTCGCCCGGCGTGGCGACCATCGGGCGAATCTCGTCGAGGTTGATCTCGAAGGTCGCGGCGTATTCGGCGTCGGGGTCGCTCTTAAGGAACCCACGGCGAATCTCTTCCGCGTCGAGTCCGCGCGCATTGACGAGATACTCAAGCGTCACTTCGTCGGGTTCGATGATGCCGGTCGTGCCCCCGGCTTCGACGGCCATGTTGGTCAGAGTGGCGCGCTCGTCGATGGACATGTCTGCGAGTCCTTCGCCCGCGAACTCCAAGACCTGGCCGATCCCCTTGCCCTCTTTCATGTAGTCGGTCGAGAGGATTTTGAGCATCACGTCTTTGGCCGACACGTCAGCGCGCTTTTGTCCGCTGAGGACGAAGCGGACGGTCTCAGGCACTTTGACGCGGATGTCTTTCGTGTACCACGCGTTCGCCATGTCGGTCGAACCGACGCCGAAGGCGAAGCAGCCGAGCACGCCCGCCATGCAGGTGTGCGAGTCGGTGCCGATAACGAGTTGGCCGGGCAGCGCGATGTCTTCGACGACGGCGTTGTGGCAGATGGCCTCCGAGCCTTTCTCTTCCGTGCCGCTGTAAAGTTTGATGCCCTGCTCCGAGGTGAAACTCTCCTGCGTCACGGCCAGCCCGTCGGCGCGCTCCAGGAGTCCCATCTTCTTCTTGTCGTCGGACATGACGCGCCCCAAAAACGTCAGGTGGTCGCGAAATGCGTAGACGGATTCGGGTTCGGTCACCTGCGCGTCGCGGCCGAGCGCGCCCTTGAACAGCGACTCGGCCATCGGCGTGACGTACTCGTGCGAGAAGCGCACGTCGGCCACGGCAAAGAGCGCGTCGCCAGGGCGTACGGCTTCGACGCCTATTTCGCCCGCCCGCACGAAGGCGTGCCGCGCGATGATCTTCTCGACGATGTTCATCGGCCGCTTCCCGGTTTCGACGGCGGGCGGCACGGTTTCGCCCGCGAGCCGCGCCTTGTTGTAGTTGAAGAGGCCGCCGTATTCGACGATCGCCTGCGAGATCGGATCGAGGCCGCGCGTGAATTCCGCGAGCGGAATCTCTTCGCCGCGCCGGATGCGTTCGATGAGTCCGAAGTCGGTCGAAGTCAGGAGGCCGATGTTCTGCGAATTCTGCCCGTAGATTTTTTCGATGGTGCGGGCGATGACGAGTTCCAGCCCGGCGGCGCGTTCCGCATAGGGCGCGGTTTCGCGCGAGGAGCCGCAGCCTTTCGAGAGGCCGGAGACGACCACCTTGAAAGCCCCTCCCTTCACTTCGTCCTTCTGCACCGCCGCCTCGCGCATCCCGACGTAGACGTACTGGCCGAGCGTTTCGTCGTAGTAGAAACAGACCCAGCCGGGCGTGATCTCGTCCGTCGAGATATTATTCATCAGGGCGCGTTCGGGGTCGAAGTCTAAATCTTCGCCGCCTTCGAGTTGACGACGGATGAGCGAAGTGTCGTCGGTCAAAAACAGGATGCGCCCGTCGAACCTGATGCGGTCGGGGCGTTTGGCGATCTTCTCAGCGGTCATGTTTACTCCTCGGAAATTAGTGCGTGTGAAATGAGATGTTCCAGATAAGGAAGATTATAACCGATGGGCGGGGAAAAACTGAGATGGCAGGACGAGTTCGGCGCGGGTTGACGAGAGACGAGCCGGGCGCAAACGAGCTTTCGCCGCATAAATTAACCGCGCGGCCACAAAGCGAACGCCTTGTGACCGCGCGGTTGTTTCGAGAGATGTCCGACATCTCCGTTCCAAGGGCGGGAAAATTTTCCCGCCGGAGATTAAAACTCGCAGCCCATAGATTTCATCGACTGCCGCGCGGATTCGGTCGCCGTCTTGCAGGCTTGCGCCAGTCCCGCCCTCGTCTGCGGGTTGGCCGCGAGGTCGCGCCAGGACTGGCGCATCTGCGCCAGCGAGGACTCATACTGCGCCCGCGCCGCCGCCGGAACTTTACCGGAAACGCAGGCTTCATACTTCGCGATGTAATCATCGCATTCGGGGACGCCGATCCGGTCGCCCGTGGTGGTGGCGGCGGCGGTTGAAGCCGGGGCTGCGGTGTTCGTTGCGGCTTTACCGGCGTTGGAGTTGTTGGCGGCGGTGGTATTGGTTGCGGGCGCGTTGTTCGAGTTGGCTCCGCCGCAAGCGATCAAGAGAAGCGCGCAAGAGACGCAGATCGCCAGCGTCATAAAAAGTCTTTTTAGCATCTGGGTTGTCCTATGGAGTTCAGGCCGGCGGGGGTCGGCTAAACGTTTCATGAAGGATGGGAAAGCGCGTGCATCATACATGAAGAGCTTCTCCGGTTCTAACGCTTTTCTTCATCTCTCACGTTTCCGCTCCTTTCCCTTTCCTGTGATAACATCGCCGCTCGACCCGCTGAACACGCCCTGGCGCGCTTAACCCTTCATCCTTAGAAACGGTGTCGCTTTTCCCATGACCGAATTGATCATCGCCGGACTCGTCCTGTTGTGCCTGCTCTCCGTGGGCGTCATCGCCTATCTCGCGCGCACGCTCGCGCGCCTGCGACGCGTGGCGGAGGAGAAGGACGAACGCCGGGAGTTGTCGGCCACCGACGCGACGCCGGTGCCCGTTCACGTGCCAATCGAACCGTCGAGGCAGGAGACGAACGGGACGGCGGAGACACCAACGCAAGTGACGGCCGCGACGCCGGGAGACGCGCCGGAGATGACTCAAACGGGCGAGACTTCCGAGACGATGCGTTTGAACGAGACCGCGACTCTCGCCGACTCTTTCCGCACCGACGTGGCGAACCAAACTGCGGCCGACGCGGGCGAAGCGAGCGAGTCTTCCTGCGGCGGCGTGAACGAGTTGAACATCTATGCGCTCGCGGCGGCGATGGACGCGCATTACCAGCGGAGTTCGCGCCCGTCAGAGTTGCGGCTGCACGAATGTTTTCGCAAGGGCGTCAAGTTGTGTCTGGGCAGTTACTACACGACGCGCGACCTCATCGAGTTTGCGCGCGAGACGAACGTCGTCGTCGCCTGCATCGCGCTCGAAGCGTTGGCCGAACGCCGCGACGAGCCGGACGCAGTTGAGCCGCTGCTCGCGCACATCAACGAGTTCTACTACTGGCCGGGCTATTACGCCCTGCACGCGCTCGACGAGCGCGCCGCCGCGCGCCCCGTGCTCGTGCCGCTGCTGCTGCACATCAAGGGCGCGTGGGGCGAATACACCGCGCTGCAATCGCTGCGCGAGTTCGTCGTGAACCGCCTGGCGCGCGGCGAAAGTGAGGCCACCTTCGGCGACGCGCTCCACACGCTCCCGGCCGATCAACTCGAACTGCTGACCACAGTCTTCGACGATCTCAAGGACGTGCTGCCGCCGCGTTTGGTGCGCGAGTTCGAGAGTTTGAAAGAGGCGCGCGTCGATCTCGATTTTCTGCGCTCGTTCGGACGCGTGTGGGAGTTCGACGCGGGAGAGGCGGCGGCGAGCGCGGAAGACGCGGATGCGCCGGAGGGCGTGCTGATGCTCGAAGCGGTGCGCGAGCGCGTGATTGAGATGGAGACGGCGCTTAGGAAAGAGCCGCCGCGTTCGGTGTTGCTGGTGGGCGATTCGGGCGTGGGCAAGACGGCGCTCGTGCGCGTGCTGGGGCGTCGGCTGCAACGCGAGCGTTGGATCATCTTGGAAGCGTCGGCGGGCGACGTGTTGGCCGGGCAGCAATACATCGGCCAACTCGAAGGGCGCGTGCAGACGCTCGTGCGCGAAATCGGCGGCAAGCGCGTGCTCTGGGTCGTGCCGAATTTTCACGAACTCGTCTGGGCGGGTCGTCATCAATACAACCCTTCGGGCTTGCTCGATCTCCTGCTGCCGCACGTCGAGAGCGGCGCGGTGAAGTTGATCGGCGAAACCGCTTCGACGGCGTATGAGAAGTTGATGCAGATGCGCCCGAAGCTACGCACTTCGTTGGAGACGTGCCGCGTGAGCGCGCTCGGCGACGCGGAGACGCTGGAGGTGGCGCGCCGTTGGGCGGCGGTGGTGGAGCGACGCACGACGGCCGCGGGCACCACGCCGGAACCTTCCGGCGCGCCCGCCCACGCCGCGCCGCGCATCTCCGAGCAGACCTTGCAGGAGGCCTTCCAACTCGCCAAACAATATCTCGCCGACAAGGCCGCGCCCGGCAATCTGCTCTTGTTGCTCGACTCGACTCATCGCCGCCTCCTGATCGAGCGCGGCGCAAGCGACGAACAGACGGGCGGCGCGAGTGGGACGACCACGACGGGCGAAATGACGCTCGACGATCTGCTCGTCACGCTCTCGCAATTGACGGGTCTGCCCGTGAGCATGCTCGACGATCGCGCGGGGTTAGACCTCGGAGACCTGCGCGGCTTCTTCGAGTCGCGCGTGCTCGGTCAGCCCGAGGCGGTCGAATGTCTCGTCGAACGCGTGGCGATGATCAAGGCGGGCTTGACCGACCCGACGCGCCCGCAAGGCGTCTTTCTCTTCGTCGGCCCGACGGGCACGGGCAAGACCGAGATCGCCAAGACGCTCGCAGAGTTTCTCTTCGGCTCGCCCGAACGGATGATCCGCCTCGACATGAGCGAGTTTCAAACGCCCGACACGCTCGACCGCATCCTCGGCGAACAGCGCGACACGGCCGAGAGCACCGCGCTCGTCAACTCGATTCGCAAGCAGCCGTTCGCCGTCGTCCTGCTCGACGAGTTCGAGAAGGCGCACCCGCAGGTGTGGGACTTGTTCCTGCAAGTTTTCGACGACGGGCGACTCACCGACCGGCGCGGCAACACGGCCGACTTTCGCCACTGCGTCGTGATCATGACCTCGAACCTCGGCGCGACCCTGCCGCACGGCGCGAGCATCGGTTTTTCGCAGGAGCAGGCGCAGTTTGCGGCGGGCGCGGTTGAGCGCGCCGTGATGCGCGCGTTCCGGCGCGAGTTCGTCAATCGCATCGATCGCGTCGTCGTCTTTCGTCCGCTCGGCCGCAGCATCATGCGCGACCTGTTGCGCAAGGAGTTGAGCGACGTGCTCCGGCGGCGGGGCTTGCGTATGCGCCAGTGGGCGGTTGAGTGGGATGAGTCGGCCATCGATTTTCTGTTGGAGAAAGGCTTCACGGCAGACCTCGGCGCGCGCCCGCTCAAGCGCGCCATCGAGCGTTACCTGCTCTCGCCGCTCGCGCTCACGATCGTCAACCACCAGTTTCCCGAAGGCGATCAATTTCTCTTCGTCCACGCGCGCGGCGGCCAAACGCTCGACGTGGAGTTTGTAGACCCAGACGCGCCCGACGCTTCCGCCGCGCCGGAAGCCACGGTCGCGCTCGCGTACGACGCGCCCGCCGAAGAGGACGGCGCGGACGCGGGCGAACTCCGGCTCGAATCAATCGTGGCGGACGCGCGCGGCACGCTCGCCGAGGTGCGCTTCCTTCAGGCCATTTTCGACGCGCTCGCCGATCAAGTGGAAGCGGACGAATGGCAGGGGCGAAAAAACGGCGCGCTGCGGGAAACCTCCGCGCCGGGCTTCTGGGATTCGCCCGAACGCTTCGCCGTGCTCGGCCTCGCCGAGTACATGGATCGCATCGAGACGGGACTCGACACCGCCGGTTCGCTCCTCAAACGTCTCAGCGGCTCGCGGCAGACGCGCGACCGTCAACACTTTCCCGCCGACCTCGTCGCGCGCCTCGCGCAGCAACTCTACTTGCTCGACGCGGCCTGTCGCGGCCTCGCCGCCGGGCACCCGCGCGACCTCTTCCTACAGGTGCGCGCCAGTTGCGACGCGGGCGCGGACAACGACCTGTGCAACGATTTCGCGCGCCGCATCAGCGGGATGTACCGCCGCTGGGCGGAAGCGCGGCGCATGCGCTTCGAGGTCTTGCAGGAAACTTCGGATGCGACGACGGAGGGCGACGGCGCGGGAGCGGGCGCGGCCATTGCCCCTTATCAAATGCTCGCGGCGATTTCCGGTTTCGCCGCCTACTCGATCCTGCACACAGAGGCGGGGCTGCACGTGCTGGAAACGCCGCAGGATGAAAAATCTTTCAACCGCGCGCGCGTCCACGTGCGCGTCGTCGCGCAGCCGGACGAACCGGCCGGGCGCGGGGCGGACGCTTGGCGCAAACAGGCCGCGCACGCTCTCGCCGCGACGGACGCGCACGGCTCGCAGCAGATCGTCCGTCGCTACCGCGAAGAACCCTCGCCGCTCGTGCGCGACAGCGTGCGCGGCTGGCGCACCGGCAAACTCGAACGCGTGCTCGAAGGCCACTTCGATCTGATGTTCTAGCTTTACGGAGGCGCGGCCGGGGCGGGCGCGCGCGCCAGGCTATTGCACGCGTTCCGGGGCGAAGTGAGTCGAGGCGGGGCGGCGCAAAAGAAAAAAGAAAAGAGGCGAGCGGGATTAGCGACCGCTCGCCTCTTTTCTTGTCTGCTCCGAAGAGCAGGAGTCAGGGAGACAATGGATTAGGTATTGAGTTCGCCCGTTTTGGCATTCCGCTTTCGTCGCATCTTCGCCGCGACACCGGCCAGTCCCGTGCCGAGCAGAATCATCGTGGCCGGTTCGGGCACGGGTTCGGCAGTTCCGGCCGAGCCGATGAAGAAGCTCTCCGGCCCGCCGTCGGCTCTCGAAACGCTGGCGATGAGGCCGAGGCGAAGGTTCGGGTTCGCGTTGATGGCGGCCTGTAAGCGTGCCGCC
>DASVVO010000085.1:0-7627 GCA_036386515.1 Pyrinomonadaceae bacterium | reverse complement strand
AAGGTCCCTGCCCTTTTTATTTTTCCGATTCATGCTTACGGCTTCGCTGCGCCGCTCATCGTCTGGTCGCGCTTGCCTTTGAACTCCGAGCCGGTTTTCCATTCGGGGAAGCGCTCGCCCTGTGCGACGCGGTAGCCGATCAAGGTGAGCAGTTGCGCATCTTCAACCGCGCCGGACAATTCCCAATCGGGTTTTATCTCGTCGGAAACTTTGTGATAGTCACGGTCGGTGTACTCGTCGCGCTTCTGTTTGCTGTAGGCCGGGTCCTTGCCGATGTAGTCCACGCCGGAATCGGTGTAGAGCGCGGGCACGCCCACCTTGGCAAACTCGAAATGATCGGAGCGATAGTAGAAACCTTTCTCCGGTTCGGGGTCGGGCTTGACGGTGCGCCCTTGCGCGCCCGCCGCCTCGCGCAGGAGGTCGATGAGCGTCGAGTTGTCGTCGCCGACCATCGTGATGTCTTTCGTGCGTCCCCATTGGTTGACGCCGTCGATGTTGATGTTGGCGAGCGTCTTCGCGGCCGGGTAGAGCGGGTTCTCCGCGTAGTGTTTCGCGCCGAGCAAGCCCTTCTCTTCGGCGGTGACGGAGAGGAAGATGATGGAACGCTTCGGCGCGGGCGTCATCTTGGTGAAGGCTTCGGCGATCTCAAGCATCGCCCCGGTGCCGGAGGCGTTGTCGAGCGCGCCGTTGAAAATCTGGTCGCCCGGCAATTTGGGGTCGCGCCCGAGATGATCCCAGTGCGCCGAGTAGACGATGTACTCGTTCTTGAGCGCGGCGTCCGAGCCTTCGAGTTTGGCGACGACATTGCTCGAATTGATCTCGCGAATCGTGTTCTTGATCTCGAAGTTGGCTTTGGCGTTCAGCGTGACGGGCTTGAAGTCTTTGGTCACGGCCGCACGCTTCAGCGCGTCGAAGTCCTGACCCGACGCCGTCATCAGTTCCTTCGCGCGGTCGAGCGTGATCCAGCCTTCGACCGCCGCGCGATCCATGTTCTTGTTCGGCGTCTGCACGTCGAAATTCTCGCGCGACCAACTGCCGGAGACCACTTCGTAAGGATACCCGGCGGGCGCCGTCTCGTGGACGATGATGGCGGCGGCCGCGCCCCGGTCGCGCGCGATCTCGTACTTGTAAGTCCAGCGGCCGTAGTAGGTCATGGCGTTGCCCTTGAACATCCGCTCGTCGAGTTTCGACGGGTCGCCCGCGTCCGGCACGGCCGGGTCGTTGATGAGCATGACGATGGTTTTGCCGCGCACGTCCACGCCCTTGTAATCGTCCCAGCCGTATTCGGGCGCGACCACGCCGTAGCCGACGAACACCACGTCCGAGTTTTCCACCTTCGACTCCGGCACGAAGCGACGCGAGACGGCCACGTAATCGGTCGGGAACTTCAACTCCATCGTTTTCCCGCCCGCCGTGAACGACGCGCGCGGCGCGCCCGTGAAGCCGACGAGCGGAACCTTCTGCACGTAAGTCCCGTCGGGGTTGCCGGGTTTCAGGCCGAGACGTTGGTATTGCTCGGTCAGGTATTTGACGGTCAACTCCTCGCCGCGCGTGCCGGGGCCGCGCCCCTCGTACTCGTCGGACGAGAGCGTTTTGGTGTGTTGCAGGATGTCGTTGGCGTTGATGGTGTCGAGCGCGGGTTTGAGTTCGGCGGGGACGGCGGCCGTGGCGTTTGTGTTCGTCGCGGCGGCGTTCGTGTTCCCCGCCTGGTTCGTCGTCGGCGTCTGCACGCATGCCACCGTGAGCACGGACAGGACGGCGGCGAGCGACAGGGCAAAAAGAATGCGCTTCTTCATTTTCGTGTGCCTCATCTCGGAGTTGATTGGAAGTTGTACCAGATGTTTCTAAGCCGAAACGGGCGGCCAAGTCAATCGCCGCAAGCGTCAGGGGAAAGCACGAGGGAAAGGGGTAAGGGGTAAAGGTGAAAGGGCAAGGAAGCAAAGCAAAAACCTATTCGCGCGCACCGCTTCTTCCTCTTCCCCTTTACCCTTTACCCTTTCCCCCTTACCCTTCCGCCCTACCCCTGTCTCCTTACCCGAAGCAGTAGACGCGCCCGTCCTGCGAGCCGATGACGATGCGCCCGGAGGCGATGGCGGGCGAGGCGGAGAGAGCCGCGCCCGCATCGAACTCCCAGAGCTTCGCGCCGCTGTAAAAATCGAGCACGTAGAAACGGCCGTCACTCGAACCGACGAAGACGCGGCCGGAGGCGAGCGCGGGCGACGACTCGACGCGGGCGCGCGTGGCGAAAGTCCACAGGGCGCGCCCCGTGCGCGCGTCGAGGCAATGCACGTACTTGTCGCGGCCGCCGAGCACGACGCGGTTTTCCACCGCGCCCGCCGAAGAGTAGAAGGGAAACTGTCTCTGCGCGTTGCGGTAACGCCAGGAGATGCGGCGCGTCGAGAGACTGACGCCGAGCACGTCGTTATCAAACGTGCCGTAGAAAGCGGAGTTGTTCATCAACGCGGGCGACGCGCCGGTGTACGCGCCGGAAACGACCGTGAAGAGTTCGCGGCCGTCGGAGATGCGGATGGCGCGAAAGATTTCGTCGCAGCCCGCGATGTAGGCCGTGCCGTTCGCGACGCCGGCCGTGGCATGGACGGGGCCGCCCGTCTTCACCTTCCAGCGCACCGCGCCGCTCTTAGCGTCGAGACAGTAGAGATGGCCGTCGTATGAGCCGATGAGGATTTTGTCGTCCACGGCGACGGGCGAAGACTTGATCTCGCCGCCGGTCTTGAACGTCCACGCGCCGCGCCCGTTCGAGGCGTTGACGGCGTGAATCGTTCCGCCGAGGTCGCCCACGTAGACGAGTCCGTTCACCACGGCGGGCGACGACTCGCCGATGCCTTCCTTACTATTCGTGTTGTACTTCCAGCGCACCGCGCCATTGCCGAGATCGAGCGCGGCGAGCACGCCGTCCTGTGAGCCGACGTAGACCGTGCCGCCCGCGATGGCCGCCGAGGATTCGACGCCCGCGCCCGCCTCGTAATTCCAGAGCGGCCGTAAATTTTTCGACACGTCGGCCTTCGACACGCCCGTCAACTGTTGATTACCGCGAAACTGCGACCACGTGTTCGCGTCAGCCCACTGCGCGGCGACGTGCGCGGGCGCGAGTAGACAGGCGAAAGTTAAAAGTAGTGAGCGCGTAAACGCGCGCGACGGGCGACGGGTTGAGCGAGATTCCTGTTTCACGGCTGGCTATGTCCTCAAGCGTTTTGAAGTTGTAATTGCAAGGCGCGGCGATAGAGTTCGAGCGCGCCGCCCGCATCGAAGGGGCGCGGGTTGAACGTGCCCGTCCATTGCCGCGCGGCGTCGGCGGCGAGCGTTTCGAGATCGCCGGGCGGCACGCCTGCCACGTGTACCTCCGCGTCGAGCGCGCCCGCCGCTCTCAACTCTTCGAGCCGCGCCGCGAGAGCTTCGCCCGCATCCTCGTCCGCGCGCACGCTTCGTCCCGCGAGGCGCGCGAGTTCGGCGTAGCGCGGGGCGACTACGGGTGAGTTCCAGCGGACGACGTGCGGCAGCAAGAGCGCGACGGCCTCGCCGTGCGTCGTGCCGTAGCGTTGCGTGAGCGGGTTGGCGCAGGCGTGGGTCGCGCCGAGCATGGAATGTTCAATCGCCACCCCGGCGTAGTGCGCGCCGAGTTGCATCGCGCCGCGCGCTGCGAGGTCTCGGGGGGCGGCGAGCACGCGCTCGTAGTTCGCTTCGAGCAGCCGCCAGGCCTCGCGCGCGAACGTGTCGGAGACGGCGTTGCGCCGGGTCGTGACGTAGCTTTCGACGGCGTGCGCGATGGCGTCGAACCCGGCGGCGGCGGTGACGGCGGCCGGTTGCGAGACGGTGAGCGCGGGGTCGAGCAGGGCGACGCGGAAGGCGGCTTTCGCGTCGCCGCAGGCCATCTTGACGTGCGTGTCGGCGTCGGAGATGAGCGCGTAGGTTTGCGCTTCGCTGCCCGTGCCGGCCGTGGTGGGGATGGCGATCATCGGGAGCATGGCTCGCGCGGCCTTGCCGTAGCCGTGGTAATCGCGCATCTCGCCGCCGTTCGTCAAAAGAAAGTTGATGCCCTTCGCGCAATCGAGCGAACTCCCGCCGCCGAGTCCGATGATCGAATCAACGCCGAGCGGCGCGGCCACATCGCGCCCGCGCGCGCACATCCTCGTGTCGGGGTTCGCGTCGAACTCGTGGAAGGGAACGACCGCAACCCCGGCCGCCGCCAACACGCTCGTCGCCTCCGCGACGTGGCCGGAGGCGACGAGACCGCGGTCGGCGACGAGCAGCGTGCGCCGGAAATCCAACTCGCGCGCGAGCGCGCCGAGACGCGCGAACGCGCCCGCCCCGAAGACGACGCGCGTGCGTAGTTGGAAATCGAAAGGCTGCATGGTCATCAAGGGATGAGGGATGAGGGATGAGGGATGAAACAGGAAACTACTCAACCCACTTGAATGCTTTCTTTATTCATCCCTCATCCCTCATCCCTCATCCCTTCGTTAAGGTTTCCTGGCCGGGGTCGCTGCTGCCGGCGGCGGCGGAGCCTGTTCGGCGATGGCGTAGAGTTGGTTGCGGTTGGCGATGAAGAGCGTGCCGTTGGCCGGAACGGGCGTCGAGTAGACGCTGCTCGCCATGTTGATTTCGGCGATCACTTTCTTCGTCTTGCCTTCCTGCAAGATGACGATGTCGCCGTCCTCGTCGCCGAGGTAGAGCTTGCCGTCAATCATGATGGGCGAACCCCAGACAGCGGCGAACACGTCGTGCGTCCAGTACACCTGTCCCGTCTTCGCGTCGAGCGCGTGGAGGAAGCCGCTGAAGTCGGGGTAATAGACGATGCCGTCCTTGATGGCGGGCGTGGAGACGGAGCGGCGGATTTTGTCGTAGTGCCAGATCATGCCGGTCTTGGTGATGTCGCCGCGCTTCGTCGGGTCGATGCAGTAGAGGTGGCCGACGCCCTCGCCGTGTTCGGGGTCTTGGCCGTTGGCGAGATAGATTTTGTCTTCGTAGATGACGGGCGTCGAGATCACTTCGTTGCGCGTTTTCGGCCAGACGGAATCTTTCGGATTGAGGTCGAACTCCCAGAGCTTCTTGCCCGTCAGGGCTTCGTAGCCGCGCACCCAGCCGTCGCCCTGCGCGAAGATCACTTGATCCACGCCGCCGAGCTTGCCTACCGTGGGAGAAGACCACTGGCCGTGCAGAATCTTCTCGAAGACCGAGTTGTCTTCCCAGACGAGTTTGCCCGTCCGCTTGTTCAGGGCGATGATGGCCGGGGCTTTCGGCGAGGGGACGTTGACGTGGCTCTCGTCCTGCCCGTTCGACGTGCTGACGTAGATGAGGTCGCCGAAGGAGACGGGCGACGAGTTCGACATGTTGTGCGGAAACGCGCCGACCTCCTCCATCATGTCGAACTTCCAGATCACGTCGGCATCCTTCTCGCCGTTCAATTTCTCATCTTTAACCGCGCCGTCGTTCTCCTTGTCGCGGAAGCCTTCGGTGTCGAGCGCGACGACCTCGCCGCGGTTCGTCACGTAGTAGAGAATTTTGCCCTCGACCAGAGGCGACGAGCAGATGCCCTGATACGGCCAATCGTTGACCCGACCCGCCACGAGTTTGTCGGTGACGGCCTGCCACAAAAATTCGCCGTCCGTTTCGCGGAAGGCCATCAGGATGCCCTTGTCGCCCTTCACCTTCGGGTCGCGCGGCGCTTCGTTGTTCGTGCCGACGTAGACCTGACCGCCCGCCACCACCGGGTTGCCGTAAGTCTGCGAGCCGAGCGCGGTCACCCATTTGACGTTCGTCTTTTTTGCCACGTCCCAACTCACGGGGATGCCTTTCATGTTCGAGACCATGTTGCGGTCGGGCGTGCCGCCCCACATCGGCCAATCGCCGCCGCCGGGGTCGGAGGCGGCGGCCTGCCGCACGGACGACCCGGCGAGCGTCATCACGGCGATGATCGAGAGAGAGAAAAAGAGCGGGCGGAGGGTGGTGCGTAAGTTCATAACGGTTCCTTGAAGATTGAGCCTTGAGCCAAATTTCCTTACTTGTATGAAACGATGATGTGACCGGGCATCGTCTGGTGCGAGACGCTGTGCGAGAAACCCGCGCGGCGAAACATCCGTTCGAACTCCGGGAACGTGTAAGCGTCTCCGGCGGGCGTCGTGCCGAGCATGACGAGGGCGAAGGCGGCTTCGATTGGCGGCGTCACGCGATCCTCGTTCGGGACGAACTCCAGCGTCACGGCGCGGCCGCCCGGTTTGAGCGCGGCGTGCGCTTTACGCATCAGCGTCTCGCAGGTCGGCGGGTCGAAGTGGTGAAAGAAGTTGGTCAGGAGCACGAGGTCGTAATTCGTGCCGAACTCCACCTCGAACGCGCTGCCGGGGATGAGGTGGAAGCGTTCGGCGACGCCCGCCGCTTCCGCGTTCCGTGTGGCTATCGCCAGCACGTTTCGCCAATCAACCGCGTACACTTCGGCCTGCGCGTTCTGCTCGGCGAGCGTGATGCCGAAGATGCCGTGGCCGGCGGCAATGTCGAGGATTTTGCATTCGCCCGCGTCGCCCGCGCCCACGATCTTAGCGATGTCGGCGGCGGCCGGACGCATGATTGCCGCCATGCCGCGCGCGAAGTCTTCCCACATCGGATGATCCTCGGTCATCGAGCCTTCGGCTTCCAGCACGGTGCCGCCCTTGCGGACGCTCTCGGTGAACCGCCGGAAGGCTTCGCCGAGGTGCGCGCCGGAGAGAAACTCCGCGATGCCGCCGACGTAGGCGGGCGAGCGGCGGTCGAGAAAAATCGCCGACTCCCCGGTGAGCGTGTAACGCCCGTCGGGCAGCTTGCCGAGAAACTGCGAGACGGTCAGGTAATCGCAAAGTATACGCACGCCGCGCTCGGCGGCCTCGGTGCGCGCGGCGAGTGCGGCGGGGGTGTCGCAGCCTTCGGCGATGGCCGTGAAGAGGTCGAGTTCGATGGCGGCTTTCAGGGCGGCGGTCTGCTGGTAGGCCGTGAGCGTTTGAAAGATGCGCTCGGGCGAGGGCTGCGGGGCGAGTTTGGCCGCTTCGTCGATCGTCTGGATCATCTTATTTATTCGCCGTCACTTTCAAATTGTCGAAGTAGAGTTCGGCGAGGCCGTTGCCGAAGATGCCGGGCGCGCCCTGCCGGTTCGGGAGAGGGTCGATGCGCTCAACCATCCACGCGGCCGGCTCCGCTTCACCCGCCGCCCACACCTTGCCGCGCGCGCGCGTCCGCCCGTCGGGCGTGTTCTCCACCGAGAGCTTCATGCGATACCACGTGTCCGGCTTCCAGGCGAAGGGCAGCGTGACGGTGCGCGCCACTTCCGGCTGCCACGGTTCGAGGTGAAGCGACTGGCTGTTGCCGTAGAGCACGAGCGCGTAACGCTGCGCGATCACCCCGGCGTCGCCGCGCTGCCTGCGCCGCTCCGAGCCGCGCACGTCGGCCTCGATGGTGTAGTTCGATAAATCCGCCGCTCCCATGTAGGCGCGCGTGCGCGTCAGGAGCGAGGAGCCTTCCGCGATTTTAAAGAGCGACTTGCCGCCGTCCAGTTCGCGCACGGCGAATTTCCCGGTCGTGCTGACCCACGTCGGCGGGACGCTGTCCAACGCCATCGCGTCGAAGTTTTCGCTCCACGGCAGCG
>DASVVO010000084.1:0-132989 GCA_036386515.1 Pyrinomonadaceae bacterium | reverse complement strand
TTTAGGTTAAGCACGCGTGCGCGGGGTGGAATCGCCGCCCCTCTATCATTCCGTGAGCCGCTAAACTACGCGCGTTTGATGTTGCGCGCCGCGGCCGGTCTGACGTTCGCTTCCGCGCCCGTCGCGCCCGTTTTCGCCGCGCCCGCTTTGTCGTCGCGGGCGGCGTTGGTCTTCTCGATGCGCGCGCTGATGCGGCGGTCGAGGTCTGTGATCTGTTCGGGCGTGAGGCGATAGATGTTGGTCTGGTTGTGGTAGAGCTTCGCGCCCGTCACGATGTCGGCCACTTTGAAGCCGTGCTCCTCGGCCTTCGCGATCAACTCCTGAATCGTCAACGCCTGCGGCACGAGCGAGAGCGGCGAGGGCTTCTCTTCCAGAGTCTCCGGCACGGTCTGCGCGCGCGGCGACTCCATCGGCAGTTCGTCGCCCGTCTCGCGCTTCATGTGGTTGATGAAATCCGAGAAGGTGACCGCGCCCGTCAACTCGAAGCCGACCTCGAAGGCCGGGCTGTTCGATTTGACGATCTGAAAGACGCGCACGACCTCGCCGTCGCGCTCTTGCAGCGACACCTCGACCATGATGTCAACGAAGTATTCCAGGCCGCTCGCCGTCATCGGCAACACGCGCCCGACCTCGTTGTCCTCCTTCGCCTCTTTCCCCTTCGCCGGAATCTGATCCACGATCACGACCGACTTGCCGCTCTCGATGCACAGACGCCGCAACACGCCCTGCAAGATCATCTGGTCGGCGGCGAGTTCTTCGGCCGAGGGCTGCGCCAGCGGGTCGTTCGTGCGTTCGCGCACGGCCGCCACCATCTCGCTGTGCTTCGCGCTGAAATACGACGCCCACGAATCGAGCGCGTAGCAGCCGTAGTTCTGCTCCTGCCCTTCGCCGGAAAGCGCCCAGTCGATAAATTCGGGCAGTTCGTCGGGGTGTTCGATTTCGAGGCCGTCGAAGATCGTGCCGTTGCCTTTGAGCAGGCGCGATTTGCGCTCCACGTCGAAGATACAGAGGCGACCCAAATTCGCCTCGGCCATGCTGCGCACGAAATGGCTCTTGCCCACGCCCGCCCCGCCGCGCACCGCCATCACCAGACGTTGTTGACGCGGACGCCTGCTCAGCGGATTAACTTTCGGTTTCCTTGTGTTGCTCATCACTACATGCTCCTTAACTGTGTTTCATTTTTTCGGTGACGGAACTTTCGCGTGTTCGCCCGCCAAAACTTTTGCGACGCGCTCGGGAGTGCCCATCGAAAACTTCAAGCAGCACTGGAGCGTTTTCCTCGAAAACGGCGGCACTGTAACACGTTTCAGGCGCGAGTGCAACAATATTTCACAGATGAAACACCGGAAAGCTGTCTGAAACGTCCCGCCGGGGACGATTGTGAAAAGTCCCGCCAAGGACGATTGTGAAAAGTCCCGTCAGGGACGATTGATAATAGCCCGGCGATTTATCGCCGGGGATAATTTGCCGGATAATGTACGAGTCCCGGAGGGACGATTGAATGTTCCGCACTATTCAATCGTCCCTCCGGGACTCCGTGTAAAAAACACGTTCGCGATCCCCGGCCATAAATGACCGGGCTATTCTCAATTGTCCCTCCGGGACAAAAGCAAGTTTACGTTTCAAACGGCGTCTAATTTGAACTCAATGGGCGATGCTAAAGTCACGGCCGCGTCGCCCCACGCGCCCCAACTTTGACAAAGCGGGCGAGAAAAGTTTTTATAGTTGAGTTAGATTTATCTCGCGGCGCAAAACCCACGGCCGGTTTCATCCGGGCAGCAAAAGAGAGTTTATGGACTTCCACGAAAACATCCTCGGCCTCATCGGCAACACGCCGCTCGTCCGGCTCAATCGCCTGACGCACGGCATCAAGGCGACGGTGCTCGCCAAGATGGAGAATTTGAATCCCGGTTATTCCGTCAAAGACCGCATCGGCATCTCGATGATCGAGGCGGCGGAGCGCGCGGGACAACTCAAGCCCGGCGGCACCATCGTCGAAGCCACTTCCGGCAACACGGGCATCGGCCTCGCGCTCGCGGCGGCCGTCAAAGGTTATCGCTGCACCTTCGTGATGACGGATAAGGCTTCGGTCGAGAAGGTGCGCTATCTGAAGGCGCTCGGCGCGGACGTGGTGGTCGTGCCATCATCGGCCAAGCCCGGCACGCCCGACCACTACGTCGTGACTGCCCGGCGCATCGCCGAGGAGACGCCGAACTCCTACTATCCCAACCAATACGCGCACCCCGCCAATCCCGAAGCCCACTACCGCACGACGGGGCCGGAGATTTGGCGGCAGACCGAAGGCAAGATCACGCACTTCGTCTCCGGCCTCGGCACGGGCGGCTCGATCTCCGGCACGGGGCGTTTCCTCAAGGAGAAAAGTTCCGACATTAAAATCATCGGCGCAGACCCTTACGGCTCGGTCTTCAAGACCTACATGGAGACGGGGCAACTGATTCAAGCGACGCCCTATCTCGTCGAAGGCATCGGGCAGGAGATCATTCCCGACAACGTCCACCTCAAGTATGTGGACGAGATCATCAACGTCACGGATCGCGAATCGTTCGAACTCTCGCGCCAACTCGGGCGGGTGGAAGGAATCTTCTGCGGCGGTTCGACGGGCACGAATCTCGCGGCCGCGCTCAAAGTCGCGCGCGGGTTAGACGAATCGGGCGTGGTCGTCTTCATCGTCTGCGACACGGGCGAGCACTACCTGACCAAACATCACTCGGACGAGTGGATGAAAGAGAAGCGACTCATCGAGCCGCAGAAGATCACGGCCGGACTCATCAGCGGGACGAAGGGGCAGCAATCGCCGAAGGCTCTCGTCTCCGTCGCGCCGACGGAACGGGTGGCCGACGTGCTGGCGAAGATGGACGAACTCGGCCTCTCCTGCGTGCCCGTGATCGAGGAAGGGAAGTCCGTCGGGTCGCTCCGGGAGAACCGGATGCTGGCGAAAGTGCTCGGCAACCGCGAGTTGCTGAACGCGCCGGTGAGCGAAGTGATGGGAGCGAGTTTCCCCATCGTCGATGTTGACGAGAGCGCGAGCAAAGTGTCGCGCCACTTGCAGAAGAGTCCGGCGATTCTGGTCGAAGAGTACGGGCGGATTTCCGGCATCATCACGCGCCACGATCTGCTCGACGCCTCGCTCACCGATTAGCCGACGTGCCGCTCCAGATTCAATCCGCCAGCGACTCGTCGCAGATCGCGCGATAGCTGCACGCGGCGCAGCGCGGCGTCTCCTCGTGGCTGCGATGCACGTCAGCGGCCTTGCGCGAGTCGCGCATCTCTGCGAGCAGCGCGAGCAAAGCCGCGCGCAACTCGTCCGTATAATCCACGCGCAACTGCCGGTCGCGATAGCGAATCACGCCGAACGGGACGGCCGCGCCCGTCGTCTCTTCCACCAGCAAACAATAGGAAGCCAGTTGCATCAGGTGCGACTCGTAAGGCACGCCGCTCGCCGGGCACGCGGTTGACTTGGCCTCGACGGGGACGATGCCCTCCTCCGTCCGCACCAAATAATCCGGCCGCCCGACGAGGCCGTGCCGGTGTGAGAGCAGCGGCTTCTCCTGCCGCTCGCCGCGCTCGCCGAGCGTGACGGGCGCGATGCGACCGACGGGCGCGCCCGTGTCGCTGTAGATGATGCGACCCTCCGGCAAACCTGTGCGCCGCGCGCCGCGTCGCGCCGCGAACCAGGCTCCGGCGGCCGTGAGCAGCAGCAGGATGAAAGCCAGGGTCAGAATACTTATCGCCATCGCAGCCCTAAAAGTAAGAGACCGGCGACGAGCGCGCAGAGGAAGGCGAGTTTCGCCACGAGGCGCATCCGCCGCGCCCGCGCCACTTCCCGGCCGTGCGCCAGATGCCACGACTCGCCCTCCGCGCGCCGCCTGTGGCCTGAGGCCGGTTCGTGCCCGTCCGCGCGCAGCCGCCACGCCCGCGCGCAGTAGACATACTCGGCCACCTCCGACGCGCGTATGTATTTGCCCCGCCCGCTCAACCTCTCACCTCCGATCAACTATCGAACCCGCCGCGAACCACGCCCATCATAAACCAGCGGGAAGAAGTCGCGCGGCCGAATTTCAAGGGCGGCCGGTGAACGCAGGCGTTGTTGCGAAGCGTCGCCGGTTGGCTTATTGTTTCCGGCCATGAGCGGACAACTGGAAACGATACGCGGCCGGAAATATATCGGCGTCGTCGAACTGGCGAAACAGGCGGCCGTGATCCTGGCCGAGATCGGCACGACGCAGGCTCGCGGCACGGTCAGCGAAATGCCCGACGAGCGCACGCTTCGTTATTACCTCGCCGAGGGTCTGCTCTCGCCCGCCACGGAAAAGCAGGGCGCGGCCTCCGTCTACGGCTACCTCCAACTGCTCCAACTCCTCGTCGTCAAGAAACTCCAATCCGAGCATTTACCCATCCGCAAGATCAAAGAACTGGTTGACGGCCGAACCGAGAGAGACTTGGAACGCTTGCTCGGCCTCGATGCGAAAGCGGGCGCGAAACAGGAAGCCCACAGTTATCTCGAAAAGCTACTGACCAGATCAAGCTCGCCCTCCGCGCCATCTCCGCGCGGCCAAAACTTAGCCCGCCCGACCGGCGACACGACGCAACCCGTCTCGCCCGCCTCGGCCGCGAAACAAGCCGCGCCCTCCGCTCAGGCCACTTGGGCGCGGATGGAGATCGAGCCGGGCTTGGAGTTGCACGTGCGCGGCGACTACTCGCCCCCGGCCGAGTTGAAGGGCGTGCGGCGGCTCACGCGCCTCATCCTCGACGCGCTCGAAGGACAACGCGGCAACACGAGAAAGTAAAGACTGACGGCGCGCGTCGCCGACCCCCGCGCGAATCACGTTTCCCCCCTGCACATCCAGCCGGAGAAATCAGGTCGGCCGGTTCGACGCTGCGGCGCGTGGTGCGCGCTCTGCCTTTTTCCCGCGCGCTACCGTCCGGCGTGTGATGTTGGTATCCTGTCGAAGCGCGGTCGCCGGAGACGATCCGGGAGTGCGTGAGACGGCGGTTATGTCAAGATACGATTCAGACACGGACGAAGCGGTTCTGACCGAGGACGAGACGCGGCTGAAGAAGCCGCCGCTCTACCAGGTGCTGCTTCATAACGACGACTTCACGACGATGGAGTTTGTCGTCTACGTGTTGCAAAATGTCTTCCAGCGATCCGAAACCGAGGCCGTCCGCATCATGCTTCAAGTACATCTGGAAGGCGTCGGTGTGGCGGGCGTGTACACCTACGAGATCGCCGAGATGAAGGTGGCGAAGGTCGCGGAGTTGGCGCGCGCAAACGAGTTTCCCTTGCTTTGCACCGTCGAAGAAACAACGAGCTAGGGGTCGGGGGTCGGTTAAAATGATAAACTGATTCCTGCTAACCTCCGACCTCCAGCCACTGACCTCTGCTTTTATGATTACCAGAGAATTACAAGCAACTTTGAGCGCGGCCGTCGCGGAGGCGATCGAGCGGCGGCACGAATACGTGACGCTCGAACACCTGCTCCTCGCCCTGCTCTCCGACCGCACGGCCGGCAACGTCATCCGTAACTGCGGCGGCGACACGGACGCGCTGCGCCGCGACCTCGAAAAGTTTTTCGACGAGCGCGTCGAACCGCTCGCGGCGCAAACGCCGCACGTGCCCGAACAGACCGAGATGTTCACGCGCATCCTGCAATACGCGATGCTCCAGGCGCAGGGCAGCGGGCAGAAAGAGATCGACGGCGGCAACATCCTCGCCGCGCTCTTTCAGGCCGAACGCTCCTACGCCGTCTACCTGCTGCGGCAACAAGGCGTGACGCGGCTCGACGTGCTGAACTTCATCGCCCACGGCATCTCCAAACACTCCCGCACGAACGAACCAGCCGGGGGCGACTTCGACGCCGAGACCGATGCCGAATCATCCCGGCCGGAGCCGCGCGACCCGCTCGCGGCCTTCACCGCCAACCTCAACGAGCGAGCGCGCGAAGGCCACATCGACCCGCTCATCGGCCGCCACGTGGAAGTGCTCCGCACGATTCAAATCCTCGGCCGCCGACGCAAAAACAACCCGATTTACGTCGGCGAACCGGGCGTCGGCAAGACGGCCATCGCCGAAGGACTCGCGCTCAAGATTCAACAGGGAGACGTGCCCGAAGTTTTGCGCGACGCCGTGGTGTACGCGCTCGACATGGGCGCGGTGCTGGCGGGCACGAAATACCGCGGCGAGTTCGAGCAACGTTTCAAGGGCGTCATCAACGCGCTCCAGAAAATCCCCGGCGCGATCCTCTTTATAGACGAGATACACACCATCGTCGGCGCGGGCGCGGTGTCGGGCGGCTCGATGGACGCCTCCAACATCATCAAGCCCGCGCTCGCCTCCGGCCAACTGCGCTGCATCGGCTCAACCACCTACGCCGAATACAAAAGCGCGTTCGAGCGCGACCGCGCCCTCGCGCGTCGCTTCCAGAAAATCGAGATCGGCGAGCCGAGCCTGACCGAGACGGTCGAAATTCTCAACGGTCTCAAGAGCTACTACGAGCAGCATCACGGCGTCACTTATGCGCCGGAAGCGATCCAACTCGCCGCCGAACTCGCCGCCAAATACCTGCACGACCGCCTGCTGCCCGACAAGGCCATCGACGTGATCGACGAAGCGGGCGCGGCCATGAAACTGCTGCCGAAGGAGGAGCGGCCGGAGATGGTGGGCACGGCCGAGATCGAACTCGTGCTCTCGCGCATGGCGAAGATTCCGCCGAAGACGGTGGCCGGTTCCGAACGTGACCGGCTGCGCGATCTGAAGAGCGAGTTGCAGGCGGTGATCTACGGGCAGGATCAGGCCATCGAGGGCATCACGAACGCCATCAAGCTCTCGCGCTCCGGTCTCGGCAATCCCGAAAAACCCGTCGGCTCGTTCCTCTTCTCCGGCCCCACGGGCGTCGGCAAGACGGAACTCGCCAAGCAACTCGCCGTGGCTCTCGGCGTCGAGTTCATCCGCTTCGACATGAGCGAGTATGCCGAGGCGCACACGGTCTCGCGGCTCATCGGCGCGCCGCCCGGCTACGTCGGCTTCGATCAGGGCGGCCTGCTCACCGACGCGATCAATAAGACGCCCTATGCCGTGCTCGTTCTCGACGAGATCGAGAAGGCGCACCCGAACCTCTTCAACATCCTCTTGCAGGTGATGGATCACGCCACGCTCACCGACAACAACGGCAAGCGTGCCGACTTCCGCAACGTCATTCTCATCATGACGACGAACGCGGGCGCGCAGGAGTTGAGCGCGGGCGGCATCGGCTTCCAGTCGAACACGTCGGGCAAGGGACAGGGGCGCGGCGCGATTGAACGCACCTTCAGCCCCGAGTTTCGCAACCGGCTCGACGCCTGGATCGCCTTCGCGCCGCTCAGTTTCGCGGTTATCGAACGGGTGGTGGACAAGTTCGTCAAGGAGTTGAACGCGCAACTCGCGGAGCGAAACGTGCGGGTCGTGCTCGACGAGGCGGCGCGGGCGTGGCTGGCCGCGCGCGGCTTCGACCGCCTCTTCGGCGCGCGGCCGATGAATCGCCTGATCCAGAAGAAGATCAAAGAGCCGCTGGCGGAGGAGTTGCTGTTCGGCGCGTCGCTCGCACAGGGCGGCGAAGTCGAAGTCGGCGTCGCGGACGACGAACTCACGCTCAACTTCCCGCGCGCTTGAAGTCTCAAGAGAGAAATTAAGGATCGGCCGTTGTCACACTCGCACCATGTCGGAGATTGAAACCTCAACTCAGCATCCCGCCCTGTTTTTTAAGCGGGACGTGAGCTTGATCGATTTCCCCGACCCGCGCGCCGCGCCCTTTGGCGACATCGTCGCCGTCGGCGGCAATCTCCACCCGGACAATCTGCGCCGCGCTTATGCGCGCGGCATCTTCCCGTGGCCGGTTGAGGGTTGGCCGCTCACGTGGTTCTCCCCGCAGGAGCGCGCGATCATCGAGTTTGAGCATTTGAAAGTGCCGCGCAGCCTGGCGAAAGTGAGACGCCGCGCGCCCTACCGGCTCACGATTGACGCCGCCTTCCCCGCGGTGATTCGCGCCTGCGCCCGCGCCAAACGCCCCGAAGAGCAGGGCACCTGGATCACGCCGGACATGTTGCGCGCCTATTGCCGTTTGCACGAACTCGGCCACGCGCACAGCGTCGAGGCATGGGAGGGCGACGCGCTCGTCGGCGGCTTGTACGGCGTTGACGCGGGCGGCGCGTTCGCCGGGGAGAGCATGTTCTACCTGCGCCCGAACGCATCGAAACTCGCGCTCTTACACCTCGTCGAGCGGCTGCAAGAGCGCGGCCTCCACTGGCTCGACATTCAAGTGATGACGCCCCACATGGCGGCGTTGGGCGCGCGCACCGTTCCGCGTTGTGAGTTTCTGGATAAACTCGCCGTCGCTCGTCGGCGCAATTTGCAACTGTTCGGGGCAGAGTCTTAAGTTACCGTCTGCGAAGCGGCGCGGAGTAGAGTTTGGGCAAGAGACGATGAAGCAGAAGATTAACGCTCAGGAGCAGCAACAGCAGGGCGCGCCCGACCAGCAGGTTGAGGCGCACCCGAGCCACTACGAGCCTGCCAAGCAGGACTTGAAGACGGAGCGCGAGTTGCGGCGCGACGAGGCGATAGCCGCATCCGGTAACGACCCGCAGGAGGGAGCGGAGGCGGCCGTCGATGCCGCGAGCATCGCCGCCATGGGTGCGCGCCGCGCGCAGCCGCCCGAAGATTTCACGGGGATCAAAATCTCGAACGCGAGCGAATCGGCCGGCGGCCTGCCTGCCATCATCTCCGCGTTGAAACATTCGTGGGCGGAGATGGGCGCGACGCGCACGCTCAGGACGCTCACGCGCATCAACCAGAAGGGCGGCTTCGATTGCCCCGGTTGCGCCTGGCCGGAGCCGGACGGCGAGCGCACGCATTTCGAGTTTTGCGAAAACGGCGCGAAGCACGTGGCCGACGAGGCGACGACCAAACGCATCACGCCGGAGTTTTTCGAGAAGTGGAGCGTCTCGGAACTCTCGCGCCAGTCCGACATGTGGCTGAACGATCAGGGGCGACTCACGCACCCGATGCGGCTGCGGAGCGGGAGCGATCATTATGAACCCGTCGGTTGGGACGAAGCATTCGCGCTCATCGCCGGTGAGTTGAACGCGCTTGGCTCGCCCGACGAGGCCGTCTTCTACACTTCGGGGCGCACGAGCAACGAGGCCGCCTTCCTCTATCAACTTTTCGTCCGCCGATTCGGCACGAACAATTTGCCGGACTGTTCCAACATGTGCCACGAGTCGAGCGGGTCGGCCTTGTCGGCCTCAATCGGCGTCGGCAAAGGCACGGTCACGCTCGACGATTTCGCAGAGGCGCAGGCGGTCTTCGTCATCGGCCAGAATCCGGGCACGAACCATCCGCGCATGCTCTCGACGCTGCAAGCCGCCAAGCGTCGCGGCTGTCGCATCGTCCACATCAACCCGCTGCCGGAAGCGGGCATGTCGCGTTTCAAACACCCGCAGGAGGTCTACGACACGCTCGTCGGGCGGGGCACTCAACTCGCCGACCTGTTCCTGCAAGTTCGCATCAACGGCGATGTCGCGCTCCTGCAAGGCATCTCGAAAGAGGTGTTGGAAGAAGACGCGCGGCGCGGCGGCGGCGTGCTCGACCGCGAGTTTATCGCGGCGCACACGACCGGGTTCGCGGAGTTCGCCGCCTCGCTCCGCAACGTTGGTTGGGACGAGATCACGGAAGGCTGCGGCATCGGGCGCGAACAGATACGCGAAGCCGCGCAAGTGTTCATCAACTCGGAGCGCACGATCTTCTGCTGGGCGATGGGACTCACGCAGCACAAGAACGCGGTGGCGAACATTCAGGAGATCGTCAATCTCCTGCTCATGCGCGGGCAGATCGGGAAACCGGGCGCGGGCGTCTGCCCCGTGCGCGGCCACTCGAACGTGCAGGGCGATCGCACGATGGGCATCTGGGAACGCCCCACCCCGGCCTTCCTCGATGCGCTCGCACGTGAGTTCAACTTCGAGCCGCCGCGCCGTCACGGCCTGGACACGGTGGAAGCGATCAAAGCGATGCACGCCGGGCGCGCGAAAGTTTTCTTTGCGATGGGCGGCAACTTTCTCTCCGCCACGCCCGACACGGAGTACACCGCCGCCGCCCTCCGCCGCCTGCGCCTCACCGTGCAAGTCTCGACCAAACTCAACCGCGCGCACCTCATCACCGGCCGACAGGCGTTGATTCTCCCGTGTCTCGGCCGCACTGAGATCGACCGGCAGGCGACCGGCGAACAGTTCGTCAGCGCGGAAAACTCGATGGGCGTCGTGCAATCCTCGCGCGGAAACTTACAGCCCGCCTCGGCCGAACTTCTGAGCGAAGTGATGATCGTCGCGCGGCTGGCCGAAGCAACGCTCGGCGGGCGCGGCGGCGACGGCCTCAACTGGACGGAACTCGCCGACGACTACGATCTCATCCGCGAACGCATCGCGCGCGTCGTCGTCGGCTTCGAGAACTACAACGAGCGCGTGCGCCTTCCGGGCGGCTTCTACCTGCCCAATCTCGCGCGCGAGCGGGAGTGGCAAACCGCTTCGGGCAAGGCTGAGTTCACCCTCCACCCGCTGCCCCGACACGAACTCGCCCCCGGCCAATTTTTGATGATGACCATCCGCAGCCACGATCAATTCAACACGACCATCTACGGCCTCGACGATCGCTATCGCGGCATCCGCAACGAGCGGCGCGTCGTGATGCTCAACCCCGAAGACATCCGCGAGGCCGGACTCGCCGAGGGCGCGGTCGTGGATTTAATCAGCCACTTTGAAGGCGAGGAACGCATCGCGCGCCGCTTCGTCGTCGTGCCCTACAGCATCCCGCGCCGCTCGGCCGCCACCTATTTCCCCGAAACAAACGTGCTCGTCCCCATCGGCAGCGTCGCCGACAAAAGCAACACGCCCGCCTCCAAGTCCGTCGTCATCTCCCTGCGCCCGGCGTCGTCTTGATTTAACCGCGGTGTCTGGCGGCTCTGTAAGTTGAGAATAAATATGATCGCAAAAATTAAGAAGCCGGTTCTCATGTGCCTGGCCTTGCTGCTTCTTACCTCTCAATCCACGGCCGGGCAGGAAGAAACATTTAATAAGTTCGTAGCTACTTACTCTATCGGGCATGAATATGGCGGAACCGCTTTGACGCTTAAAGCCGATGGGAGTTATATCTCCGAAACAGGCATGCATGACGGCACTGAAATTGATGAGTCCGGCACCTATATCTTCTCGGAGGGAGTCTTGCGTTTCACGATTATTAGAAAAGTCGGGAAGAACATGCGTGATGGGAAAGAACTAAATCTGTTCAATCCTGAAGAAAGGAAGGAGATGTACGGCGAGATCGCTCCGGGGGACATTGACAGAGAATTCCAGTTGCTCCCCGTAACATGGTCTGAGCGCATTTACCTGATTGAAGAAAAAGAACTCGATAATTTTGCCAACGCGATCAACCTTGGTCTAGAACCCCGCTGGAGACTAAGTACCGACATCTATTTCGGCACATTCTATTTACGGAAAGGAGATGAGCAGAAAAAAGTCAGCGGGCATCCATCGCTCCCCGCAAAGTTGCTCTCCTTCCTGTTGACCAAACCTGTTACCGCAACCGTGACCGGCATCGTGGACGCCAGAAAAGATAATTACAGCGCGACAACTACGGCCACGATCGACAAGGGAAGCGCGGACGGTCTCAAAGTCGGAATGCGATTGATCGGCGAGGGCGAGGAACCATCTCCCTGGGGCGGGACGATGATTACCTCCGTCGAAGAGAAAACAGCCGTCGTGCGGACAGAGGGAATCAATTCAATATTAAAGATCGGTGACATTCTCCGCACCAGAGATGAACCGAAGTTGGACGAATATGGCGCGCTCAACTGGGATGAAGAGAAAGCGCGACTTGGAAAATTCGCCGCGCGCCTGGAACCGAGGCCACACGCCCAGGGGTATGTCATTGCCTACGCCGGAAGACGCGCACGCCCTGGCGAAGCGCAGGCACGGGCAGATCGTGCGAGAGCTTATTTGGAGAATGAGTTGAAAATGGAGTCTGGCCGTATCGTGGCGGTGGACGGCGGCTACCGGGAAAATCAAACTGTGGAACTATTCGCCGTCCCTGCCGGGAAAAGACCGCCGGTTGCAACCCCGACCCTCGACCCGGCCGAAGTACGGATCATCAAGCGCAAAGCGCCTCCGAGTAAGTTACGTAGATGAACTACGTAGAACACCGCTCCTCACACTGTCCGACAGCCAACCGCAAAAAATAGAATTCATGTGGTGAGACCTGGCATTTACCTTGTCGGGTGGAGCGGCTGACGGCGTGTGTCTAGTGCGATAGTCGCCAGAGCATGAGGCAGCCGATGGTGAGTCCGATGAGGATGACGGCGCGGCGGACAAATCGGCGGCCGAGTCGGCGCGCGATGGCCGCGCCGTAGTAGCCGCCCATGATCGCGCCCGCCGACATGACGAGGGCTTGCGGCCAACTGACGAGGCCGGAGAGGGCGAAGGCCACGACGGCCGCGCTGTTCAAGGTCAGGGCGAGGAAATTCTTGAGGCCGTTGGCGCGGTGGATGTCGGAGATGCCGAGCAGCCCGAGCGCGGAGAGCATGAGGATGCCGTTGCCCGCGCCGAAGTAGCCGCCGTAGACGGCGGCGCAGAACTGGAAGAGGATCGCGCCCGTCCACCAGCCTCTCTGCCGTTCGTCGGGAGCGGTTTCCAGCCGCAGCCAACGCGTGATCGGTTCCTGCGCCATGAAGAGGAGCGTGGCGAAGAAGATGAGGAAGGGAACGAGGCGCGCAAAGGTTTGCGAAGGCGTCCAGATCAGGAGCGCGGCTCCGACCGCGCCGCCGACGAGACTCGTGAGGCCGAGACGGACGAGCAGCGGGCGGCTCTTTTCGAGTTCGCGGCGGAAGCCGAAGAGGCCGCCGATGAGTCCCGGCCAGAGTGCGACGGTGCTCGTCGCGTTCGCCTCTTTGGCATCGAGGCCGAGCCAGATGAGCGTCGGGAAAGTGAGCAGCGTGCCGCCGCCCGCGATGGAGTTGATCATCCCCGCCACGAACGCCGACGCGAACAGGGCGACCCCTTGAAGAAACGTAAAGCCCATGCGATCTCACGACCAAAGACGTATGAGTTGAATTGATGAACCGGGAAACTATACATGATGAGCGCGGGTGCGGGGAGTTGCGTTATGATAAGCGGCGGATAACGCGTAGACAGGCGAGGGGGAAGTTGAAATGGCAATCGCGAGCGTGAACCCGGCGACGGGCGAGAAGTGGCGCGAGTTCGCGCCGCTCACCGGCGCCGAGATCGAAGAGAAACTGCAACGCGCCGCCCACGCTTTCGACGGGTACCGGCGCACGAGTTTCGCCGCCCGCGCGCGGCACATGCTCGGCGCGGCGGAGATTCTGGAAGCGGAGCAAGACCGCTTCGCGCGTTTGATGACAAAGGAGATGGGCAAGCCCTTGCAGGCGGCGCGCGACGAGGCCGCGAAGTGCGCCATGGTGTGCCGCTACTATGCGGAGCACGCCGAAAAATTTCTCGCCGACGAAGTGATCGAAACGAGTGCGACGCGTTCCTTTATCCGCTACGAACCCGTGGGCGCGGTGCTCGCCGTCATGCCGTGGAACTTCCCCTTCTGGCAAGTGTTCCGCTTCGCCGCGCCCGCGTTGATGGCCGGTAATGTCGGGTTGCTCAAACACGCCTCGAACGTGCCGCAGTGCGCGCTGGCGATAGAGGAGATTTTCCGGGGCGCGGGATTTACCGGGGGCGTCTTTCAAACGTTGCTGCTCAACGCGGATCAGGTCGGTCAACTGATTGACGACCCGCGCGTGCGCGCTGTGACGCTCACGGGGAGCGAGCGCGCCGGGAGCGAAGTGGCTAGCCGCGCCGGGAAGGCGATCAAAAAGACCGTGCTCGAACTCGGCGGCAGCGATCCCTTCATCGTCATGCCGACGGCGGATGTCGAGGCCGCCGTCAAGACCGCCGTCAAGGCGCGCACGATCAACAACGGCCAGTCGTGCATCGCGGCCAAACGCTTCATCGTCCACGCGGATGTCTACGAAGAGTTCGCGCGCCGCTTCGTCGCGGGGATGGCGGCCTTGAACGTCGGCGACCCGTCAGACGAGCGGACGGAGATCGGCCCTCTCGCCACCGCGAGCATCGCGGAGGAACTGGACGAACAGGTGCGCCAGTCCGTCGCGGCCGGGGCGCGCGTCCTCACCGGCGGCGAACGCTTGCGGCAGCCGGGCAACTACTACGCGCCGACGGTGCTCGCCGACATCCCGAAAAATTCCCCGGCCTACGCGGAAGAATTTTTCGGCCCCGTCGCGCTGCTGTTTCGCGTGCGTTCGATTGACGAGGCGATCGAACTGGCGAACGACACCACCTTCGGACTCGGCGCGAGCGCGTGGACGAACGACGCCGACGAGCGCGCGCGCTTCGTTGACGAAATCGAGGCGGGCGCGGTCTTCATCAACGCGATGGTGGCCTCACATCCGCGCCTGCCCTTCGGCGGCGTCAAGCGTTCCGGCTACGGGCGCGAGTTGGGCGAGTTCGGCATACGCGAGTTCGTGAACATCAAGACCGTCTGGATCAAAGACGACGACGGCGACGGCGACGGCGACGCGCGTCGCACCGAGACCGAGTAGCCGCCGTCGCAGCTTACACACGTGTAAGGGCGCGCCCTCAATCTCCGAGCGGCCGCGCGGTCTGCACCCATCACGAATTCCGACTCGATTCGGATTTTCCATCCATTCTTTCGTAAATCGCGCCGCGCGTTGTTCGCTTTCGGACAAGCCGCGTCCCGGAAATGGGATCGGAAACGTGCGTCGGCTAAATCCTCGCGCGCAAAACGCCCGCAAAATTCCCTCGCGTCCCGCACGCGCGGCTGGCACGCCGCTTTCATTACAGATTCGCGCTGACTTATCAAAAGCCGAAACGCGCGGGCGCGCTCCTACGCGTCTCCCGACCAACCACAAGCAACGCTCCGCATGCCAGGTGACACATGATCAGTTTGCGTAACATCGAAAAAGTTTATGAGCAGGGCGTGAATAAAAACTACGTGCTGCGGCGCGTTGACGTAGAGGTGCGCGCGGGCGAGTTCGTGTCGATCATGGGGCCGTCGGGCGCGGGCAAGTCAACGCTCCTGAACATCCTCGGCATGTTCGATAGCGCGTGGACGGGCGAATATTATTTTGGCGACACGGCCATCCACCGGCTGGGGAAGAAAGAACGCGGCGAACTGCACAAACGCTACATCGGCTTCGTCTTCCAAAGTTATCACCTGCTCGACCACCTGACCGTTTACGAAAATCTGGACTTGCCGCTCTCCTACAAGGACGTGAAGAAGGCCGAACGCCAGTCGATGGTGGGCGACGTTCTCGACCGTTTTCAGATCGTGGGCAAGAAGGATTTGTATCCGAACCAATTATCGGGCGGGCAGCAGCAGTTGGTGGCGGTGGCGCGCGCCGTCATCTCGAATCCGAAGCTCATCCTCGCCGACGAGCCGACCGGCAATCTTCACTCCAGCCAGGGGCGCGAGATCATGGAACTCTTCAAGCGTCTCAACGACGACGGCACAACCATCATTCAGGTGACGCACTCCGAACAAAACGCGCAATACGGCAACCGCGTCGTGCAACTCGAAGACGGGTGGGTGGTGAAACAGTAGGCGTGACGGCGGACTCGGATGTGAACGGCCGATAAACCTGTTCTGCTTTTCAGGCGGCGGTGCGAAATCGGGGGAGTCGGTTTTCGATTTTGGGAAAGTGAGTTTCGGGAGCGGGTCGCGGCAAGCGTGCGCGGCCGCCAAAAGGGTAGGGAATCGAGGTTTGCCGGGTTGGCATACCTTTCGCTAAGGCTTCGGGGCGACGGCAAACTCAGGAAGGAAGATAAAATTTTGGGCATGGACGTTCCTCGCGGTAAATCAACGGCACGCAAACGGCGCGTGCGGATCATTCTCTATGCGGCCGTCGCCATCGTGGCGGTGACGGCCATCACTCTGGGCGTGTCGCGCATGAAGCCGGCCGCGCCGAGCGTCGAGCGTTCGACCACGCTCATCGACACGGTGAAGCGCGGTCAGATGCTCCGGCAGGTGCGCGGCATCGGCACGCTCGTGCCGCAGGACATCCGCGTGATCGCGGCGGCCACGCAGGGACGCGTCGAGCGCGTGCTCGTCCAACCCGGCACGGAAGTGACGGCGGGCACGGTCTTGATCGAGTTGAGCAACCCGGAGTTGCAGCAGGGCACGGTTGACATCGAATACCAGATGCGCGCCGCCGAGGCCGACTACAACAATATCCGCGCGCGGCTGGAGAGCGAGCGCATGAGCCAGCAGGCCGCCGCCGCCACCGTGCAGAGCGAATACCAGCAGGCCAAACTGCAATCCGACACCGACGAACTACTCGCCAAGGACGGTTTGATCCCGGCCATCAATCTCAAACTCTCGCGCGTCCGCGTGGCCGACCTCGCCAACCGCTATGCCATCGAGCAGAAGCGTCTGCAAGGCACGTCGAAATCCGCGCAGGCGCAACTCGCCTCGCAAACGGCGCGCATCAATCAACTCAAGGCGCAACTCCAACTCCGGCAGACGCAGGTGGCGACGCTGCGCGTGCTGGCCGGAACGAACGGCGTGCTGCAACAGATGCAGGTCGAGGTCGGGCAGCAGGTGCAGCCGGGAACGAACCTCGCGCGCGTCGTCGAACCGCAAAACCTGAAGGCCGAACTTCGCATCGCCGAGACGCAGGCCAAAGACATCACGCTCGGCCAGCAGGCCAGCATCGACACGCGCAACGGCATCATCCCCGGCCACGTCGTTCGCATCGACCCGGCATCGCAGAACAGCACCGTCACCATCGACGTTGCGCTCGACGCCGCGCTCCCGCAAGGCGCGCGTCCCGACCTGAGCGTTGACGGCACCATCGAACTCGAACGCCTCGACAACATTCTCTACGTCGGACGCCCCGCCTTCGGTCAATCGCAATCGAGCGTCGGGATGTTCAAACTCGAACCGGGGGGACAGTTCGCCTCGCGCGTCCAGGTCAGACTCGGGCGCAGTTCCGTTAACACCATCGAAGTTTTAGAAGGTTTACAGGAGGGCGATCAGGTGATCCTCTCGGACACCTCCCAATGGGACGCCTTTAACCGCATACGACTCAACTAGAGAAAGGATTAGTGACGGGTGACGGGTGACAGGTGACAAGATGAAATACCGCTGTTTGATCTTGTCGCCTGTCACCCGTCGCCTGTCATCCAAAAAACCATGAGCGCATCGAAACAACCCCTGATCCGCCTGCAAGACGTGAAAAAGGTTTTCTTCACGGACGAAGTTGAAACCCACGCCCTCGCCGGGACGCACCTCGACATCGCCAACGGCGAATACGTCTCCATCACCGGCCCCTCCGGCTGCGGCAAGTCAACCCTCCTCTCCATCCTCGGCCTGCTCGACTCGCCGACGGAAGGCAAGTATTGGTTGAACGGCAAACTCGTCTCCGACCTCTCGCTCAGCGAGCGCGCCCTCATCCGCAACCGCGAAGTCGGCTTCATCTTCCAGAGCTTCAACCTGATCGGCGACCTCTCGGTTTACGAAAACGTCGAACTCCCCCTCACCTACCGGGGCTTGAGCAACGCCGATCGCAAGACGCGCGTGACCGATGCGCTGGAGAAAGTCGGCATGGCGCACCGCGCGAAACACTTGCCGAGCCAACTCTCCGGCGGTCAGCAGCAGCGCGTGGCCGTCGCGCGCGCCGTCGCGGGTCAGCCGCTCATCCTGCTCGCCGACGAGCCGACCGGCAACCTCGATTCCAAAAACGGCGAGGCCGTCATGGACTTGCTGCGCGAACTTCATCGCGGCGGCGCGACGATCTGCATGGTCACGCACGACCCGCGCTATGCCACCTTCGCCGACCGCGCCATCTATCTCTTCGACGGGCGCGTCGTGAAAGAAGAGATGGTCAGCTTCAAGCAGGATGAGGAAGGCGCGTCGCTGCCCGGCACGCGCGCGGAGGTGATGTGATGGGAAACTTCCGGCAGGACGTTCGTTACGGCTTGCGCACTTTGTGGAAGAGTCCGGTGTTTACGCTCGTCGCGCTCACCGCGCTCGCTCTCGGAATCGGTGCGAACACGGCCATCTTCAGCGTCGTCAACGCGGTGCTGCTGCGCCCCTTGCCCTATCGAGACGCCGGTCAACTCATGGTCGTGTGGGAGCAGAACCGGGGGCGCGAAGGGCGCAACAACGTCGCCTCGCTGGCTAACTTTTTAGACTGGCAGCAGCAGGCGAACAGCTTTCAGGAGATGGCCGCCTTCTACGATGCCGCCTTCAACCTGACGGGCGAAGGCAACCCGGAAGAGATTCCGGCGCAGGTGACGAGCGGCAATCTTTTGACCATGCTCGGCACGGAGGCCGCGCTCGGCCGCGTCTATACGAAGGAAGAGGGGGAGCCGGGGCGCGACGACGTGATCGTCATCGGCCACGGCCTGTGGCAAAGACGCTTCGGCGGCGCGGCCGACATCGTCGGTAAAAAAATCAGCCTCAACGGGCAGAGCGTGACCATCCTCGGCGTGATGCCGCAGGGTTTTAAATGGTTCATGAAGGAAGGCTCGCGCACCGGCAAGTCCGCGGAGATATGGACGCCGACCAATTTCGCGTCGGTCTTGAACGGCGCGACCCAAGGGAGAGGACGCTTCATCACCGTGGCCGGGCGGCTCAAGCCGGGCGTCACGCCCGAACAGGCGCAAGCGGAGATGTCCACCATCGCCGGCCGTCTCGAACAACAACATCCGCGCTTCAACACCAACATGGGCATCCACGTCGTGCCCGTGCGCGAGCAACTGGCGGGTGAGATCAAGACCGCGCTCTACGTGCTGCTCGGCGCGGTGGGCTTCGTGCTGCTCATCGCCTGCGCCAACGTGGCGAACCTCATGCTGGCACGCGCGGCGAGCCGCCAGAGCGAGTTCTCCATCCGCACCGCGCTCGGCGCGGGACGCTGGCGCATGGTGCGGCAGTTGCTCACCGAGAGCGTGCTGCTGTCTGTGATGGGCGGCGCGCTCGGTTTGATCATCGCGCTGTGGGGCGTTGACGCGCTCGTCGCGCTCAGTCCGCCCAACCTGCTCGGCACGGAGAATATCGGCCTCAGTCTGCCCGTGCTCGCTTTCACCTTTCTGGTTTCGCTCCTGACCGGCATCGTGTTCGGCCTCGCGCCCGCGCTCGAAGTGACGCGTGTGAATCTGAACGAGTCGCTCAAAGAGACGGGCAAGAGCAACATGGGCAGCCGTCGCAGTCGCCGCTTGAGCAGCGGGTTCGTCGTGGCGCAGGTTGCGCTCGCGCTGGTGCTGCTCATCGGCTCCACCTTGATGATCAAGAGTTTCCTCCGCCTGCAAGCGGTTGACCCCGGCTTCAAGACCGACAACCTGCTGACGCTGCGCGTGACGGTTCCGGCCTCAAAATATCCGGAGGACAATCAGGTGGTGGCCTTCCACCGGCAGATTCTGGAACGGCTGAGAGCCTTGCCCGATGTGCGTTCGGTGGGTGCGGTGAGCGCGTTGCCGTTCGGCGGCAATCTCGGCGCGCGCACCTCTTTCTGGATCGAGGGGCGTCCCGCGCCGCCGCCGGGCGAAGAACTCTCGACCGACGTTCGCGTCACGGATGAAAACTATTTTCAGACCATTGGGATTCCGGTGCTCAGCGGGCGCGGGTTCACGGAACAGGAGGCGAGGGAAGACCGTCGCACCATCATCATCAACGAGACGATGGCGCGGCAACATTTCCCCGGCCAAAATCCCCTCGGTCAGCACCTCAAGGTGCAAATGATGCCCGACCCGCAACCGATGGAGATCGTCGGCGTGGTGGCCGACGCGAAATACAAAACGCTGGAAGGCGCGCCCTTCCCGATGGTCTACTGGACGCATCCGCAACTCGTCTATTCCGAGATGACGATGGTCGTCCGCACGAACGGCGACCCGATGAACCTGGCCGCCGCCGCGCGCCGGGAGATTCAGTCCATCGACAAAGACCAGCCCGTCGCCGATGTGCGGACGATGCAAAGTTGGATCAACGAGTTGACGGCGCGCAGCCGCTTCGGAACTCTCCTGCTCAGCATCTTCGCCGCGCTCGCGCTCGTCCTCGCCGCTATCGGCATCTACGGCGTGATGTCGTATTCCGTGACGCAGCGCACGCACGAACTCGGCATTCGCATCGCGCTCGGCGCGCAAACGCGCGACGTGCTCAAGTTGATTCTCGGGCGCGGCTTCGTTCTCACCCTCGTCGGGATCGCGCTCGGCCTGACCGCCTCGTTCGCTTTAACCCGCGTGATGTCGAGCCTGTTGTTCGGCGTCAGCGCAACCGACCCCATCACCTTCGGCGGCCTCTCGCTGCTGCTGACCGCCATCGCGCTGCTCGCCTGCTACATCCCGACGCGGCGCGCGATGAAGGTCGATCCGATGGTGGCGTTGCGAAATGAATGACAAGTGCTGTCGGAACAGAGGATTGATTCACTGAATCACTGAATCAATCCCTGGTTCCGCAATCGGTCGAGGTGTTTCCATGAATACATTCGCGCAAGACCTCCGCTACGGTTTTCGGATGCTCTGGAAGAGTCCGGGGTTCACGCTCGTCACGGTGCTCGCGTTGGCTCTCGGGATTGGGGCGAACACGGCGATCTTCAGCGTCGTCAACACGGTGCTCCTGCGCCCGCTGCCGTATCCGAACGGCGAGCGCATCGTCTTCATTGGCGAGTGGGCGCAGCAGGTGCCGGAGATGTCCGTCTCCTACCCCAATTTTATCGACTGGCGCGAGCAGCAGCAGACGATGGAGCAGATCGCCGCCTTCCGCAGCGCGAATTATGTGTTGACGGGCGTGGGCGAACCCGAACGACTCGATGGACGGCAAGTGTCGGCCGCCTTCTTCAACGTGCTCGGCGTGACGCCCGCGCTCGGGCGCAACTTCTCGCCCGACGAAGACAAGCCGGGCGGCAACCCCGTCGCGCTCATCAGCCACGGCTTCTGGCAGCGGCGACTCGGCGCAGACCCCTCGATCCTCAACAAACCGATCCAACTGAGCAACGAGAGTTTTACCGTCATCGGCGTCTTGCCGCAGACGTTCGAATGGCAGTCGCCGGTGGACGTGTTCGTCCCCATCGGCCTGCGCTCCGATCAGGCGAACATGGCGGAGCGCGGCAACCATCCCGGCATCTACGTGCTCGGCCTGCTCAAGCCGAACGTCTCGGTGGAGCAGGCGCGCACCGAGATCAAAGCCATCGCCGAACGCCTCGCGAAGCAATACCCCCATTCCAACGGCGGGAACAGCGCGGTCTTGGATTCGCTGCAAGCGCGCGCCGTGGAAGACATTCGCCCCGCGCTCCTGATCCTGCTCGCGGCCGTCGGCTTCGTGCTCCTGATCGCGTGTGCCAACGTCGCCAACCTGCTGCTCGCCCGCGCCGCCTCGCGCTCGAAAGAGATCGCGATTCGCACCGCGCTCGGCGCAGGCCGCATGCGTATCATCCGGCAGTTGCTCACCGAAAGTTTGCTGCTCTCGGTGATGGGCGGCGCGCTCGGCCTCCTCTTCGCCATGTGGGGCATCGACGCGCTCCTGGCCGCGCTCCCTGAAGACGTGCCGCGCTTGATCGTCGCCGGGATCGGGCTGGACGCGCCCGTGCTCGTCTTCACGCTCGGCGTCTCCATCCTGACGGGCTTGCTGTTCGGCCTCGCGCCCGCGCTCCAAGCCTCCAAGTCGAATTTGAACGAGACGTTGAAAGACGGCGGACGCACCTCGGCGGGCGTGGGTCGCCAGCGCGTGCGCAACCTGCTCGTCGTCTCAGAGGTCGCGCTCTCGCTCTTGCTGCTCGTCAGCGCGGGGCTGCTCATCAAGAGTTTCATGCGCTTGCAGCAGACCGACCTCGGCTTCGACCCGGAGAACGTTTTGACGTTGCGCGTGCCGCTGCCCGAAGCGCGCTACAAAGAGAACGGGCAGGTCGAGAATTTTTGGGACGAACTGCTGCGGCGCGTGCGCGCGCTGCCCGGCGTCGAGAGCGCGGGGCTGACGCGCGGCTTGCCGATGAACGGCGGCATCGAATCCGGCGTGATGCTGGAGGGGCAGGAAACGACGAACCCGCGAGAAGTGACGGTGGCCGTCAATCTCTACGCCGAACCAGGCTACTTCAAGGCGATGAGCATCCCGCTCGTCAGCGGTCGCTACCTCTCCGAGCAGGATACGAAGGATGCGCCGCTCGTCGTGATGGTGGACGAAATGTTTGTCGCCCGCTTCTCTCCCAACGCAGACCCGATCGGCAAGCGTCTGCGCATCGGCGGCGACCGCGCTGCTTTGCGCACCATCGTCGGCGTCTTCAAGCACATGAAGCACTACGGGGCGGATGAAGAAGGGCGCGTCGAGATTTACACGCCTTACCGGCAGGTGCCGGCCGAGTCGTTCGCGGCCGCGAACCGCAGCCTGTGGCTCGCCGTCAAAACCAAGGGCGACCCGACGAGTTTGGCTCCCGCCATCCGCAACGAAGTGTTGCAGATGGACAAGGATCAACCGATCTCGAACGTCGGCACGATGGAACAGATCGTCGCCGCCACGGTCGCGCCGCAGAAGTTTGCGACGTGGCTGCTCGCCGTCTTCGCCGCCGCAGCGATGCTGCTCGCCGCCATCGGCATCTACGGCGTGATGGCCTACTCCGTGACGCAGCGCACGCACGAGATCGGCATCCGCATGGCTCTCGGCGCGGGTCGGCGCGACGTGCTCAGGATGGTCGTTTCGCAGGGCATGAAACTGGCCTTCATCGGCGTCGCGCTCGGTCTCGCCGGAGCGTTCGCCCTGACGCGCCTGATGTCGAGTTTGCTCTACGGCGTGTCGGCCACCGACCCGCTCACCTATGGCGGCGTCTCTCTCCTGCTCGCCTCGGTCGCCCTGCTGGCCTGCCTGATTCCGGCGCGCAAGGCGACGAGGGTTGACCCCATGATCGCGCTCAGATACGAGTAGGCGACGCGCGCCGGCGATGGTTGATCGCTCTCGGCCTCGGTCGTTTTCGGGGAGTTTGGAAATGGGAACGGTTGTGCGGGATTTGCGCTACGCGCTGTGAATATTGTGGAAGCATTCGGGGTTCACCGCGGTGGCGGTCGTCGCGCTGGCTTTAGGCAGCGGGGCGAACACGACGATCTTCAGCGCATTCAACGCGCTCCTGCTCAAGCCCTACAATTCTTCGCCGCGAACTACATCCCCGCGCGCCGCGCCACGAAAGTCGATTCGATGGTCGCGCTCAGATACGAATGAATGACAACCGGCGGCTTGCCGTTTGCGGAATAGCGGATCGAACCGGCGGGTTCCGGTCGTCGCCTCCGCGCAAACGCCTTCCGCATCCTGCAATCATCAGAGGTTAACATGGGAACAATCTGGCAAGATTTGCGCTACGGGCTGCGCACGTTGTGGAAGAGTCCGGGCTTTACCTATGTCGCGGTGCTCGCGTTGGCTCTCGGAATCGGGGCGAACACGGCCATCTTCAGCGTCGTCAACACGGTGCTCCTGCGCCCGCTGCCTTACCATGCGCCCGACCGTCTGGTCTGGCTGTGGGAAACCAGCCCGCGCAACGACATCCCGAAGGAAGTGGCCTCCTATCCCAACTTCGACGACTGGCGACAACAGAATCAAAACTTTGAAGCCGTGGCCGGTTTCACCAACACGACGGCGAGCCTGACGGGCAACGACGGCGAACCCGAGCGGCTGCCGGGCGCGGCCGTCCTCGGCGATTTCTTCACGGTCTTAGGTGTCGAGCCGATGCTCGGTCGCAAGTTTCTGCCGGAGGAGAACGAGGAAGGCAAGCACCGCGTCGTCATCCTGAGCCATGGTCTGTGGCAGCGGCAGTTCGGCAGCGACGCGCAGATCGTCGGCCGTCAGATCGGCGTGAACAACGCCCAGTACACGGTGGTCGGCGTGATGCCGCCAAACTTCCAGCACCCGAACCCGGAGGCGCGCCGCCGGGTGGAAATGTGGCTGTCGCTGCCGGTGAGCGAAGGCATGCGGAATTCGCGGCGCGGCGATTTCCTGAGCGTGATCGCGCGGCTCAAGACGGGCGTCAGCGTCGAGCAGGCGAGCGCGGAGATGACGACTATCGCCGCGCGGCTCGAACAACAGTATCCCGAGACGAACTCGGCGTGGGGCGTGATCGTCGAGCCGTTGCACCAGCGGTTCACCGGCGACGTGCGACCCGCGTTGTTGATGTTGCTCGGCGCGGTCGGCTTCCTGCTGCTCATCGCCTGCGCCAACGTCGCCAACCTGTTGCTCGCGCGCTCCAGCACGCGGCTCAAAGAGATCGCCATCCGCACCGCGCTCGGCGCAGGGCGCGGACGCATCGTGCGCCAACTCTTAACGGAGAGCGTCGCGCTCTCGCTGCTCGGCGGCGCGCTCGGCCTGCTCGTCGCCTTCTGGGGCATCGACGCGTTGCTCGCCATCAGCCCCGGCAACATCCCACGGCTCGAATCAGTCGGCATCGACCGTCAAGTCCTTCTCTTCACGCTCGGCATATCGCTCGTCACCGGCATCGTCTTCGGTCTCGCTCCGGCTCTCACCGTCTCAAACCCCAATCTGAACGAGATGTTGAAAGAGAGCGGCCGCAGTTCGAGCGAGGGCGGGCGCGGACGCCGCCTGCGTAATGCGCTCGCGGTCGCCGAGATCGCGCTCTCGCTCGTTTTGCTCGTCGGCGCGGGTCTCCTGATCAAGAGCTTCCTGCGCTTGCAGGACGTGAAACCCGGCTTCAACCCGGAGAACCTGCTCGCCGCCGAACTCGTGCTGCCGACCTCGAAGTATGCCGAGAATCAACAGGTCGTCAATTTCTACGATCAACTGCTCCAACAACTATCCCAACAGCCCGGCGTGCAGGGGGCGGCCGTGACCAGCACGCTGCCGCTCGGCGGCGGCGGCGACGTGCTCGCCTTCTCCGTCGAAGGACGCGCGAGGGCGAACACCGAACGCGTCCCCGACGCCGAGACGCGCACGATCAGCCCCGATTATTTCCGCACGCTCCAGATACCGCTGCGGAGCGGACGCCTGCTCGACCGGCGCGACAACCAGGAAGCCCCGCGCGCCGTTCTCGTCAGCGAGACGCTGGCGCGCAAATACTTTCCCGGCGAAGACCCGGTCGGCAAGCGGATCACTTTCGGCGACCCGCAGGCAGCCGACGTGCAATGGTTGAACGTGGTCGGCGTCGTGGGCGACGTGCGCCAGAGCGGTCTGGACGAAGAACCTTACGCGCAGGTGTATCGCTCCTACTTGCAGACGCCGCGCCGCGCCCTGACCGTCATCGTCCGCACGGCGGGCGCGCCGCTCAACATGCTCGACGCGCTGCGCGGCCAAATCCGCGCGCTCGACCGCCAGCAGCCCCTCTACAACGCGCGCACCGTCGAACAGGTGGTCAACGATTCCATCGCCCGCCCGCGCTTCAACATGCTGCTCATCACGATTCTCGCCGTGGTCGCCATGATCCTCGCCACGGTCGGCATCTACGGCGTCGTCTCTTACATGGTGACGCAGCGGACGCACGAGATCGGCATCCGCATGGCTCTCGGCGCGCGTCCTCTCGATGTGTTCAGGATGGTCTTGAGGCAGGGACTATGGCTCGCCGTGCTGGGCGTGGGGAGCGGCCTCGTCGCCGCGTTCACGCTCACGCGGCTGCTGTCGAGCCTGCTCTACGATGTGCGCTCGACCGACCTCGTCACGTTCGCCGGGGTCTCGGCGTTGCTGACGGCGGTTGTCCTGCTCGCCTGCTACATCCCCGCGCGCCGCGCCACCAAAGTCGATCCGATGGTGGCTTTGCGATACGAATAGGAGTAGACGTTGCGGACGCTGTTACATGATTTGCGCTACGGCCTGCGGATGCTCAGGAAGAGTCCGGGGTTCACGCTGGTGACGGTGCTCGTGCTCGCTTTAGGGATCGGGGCGAACACGGCCATCTTCAGCGTCGTCAACACGGTGCTCTTGCGCCCGCTTCCGTTCGAGCGGCCGGAACAACTCGTGTTGCTCTGGGAGACGCACCCGTTCGGCAAGCAACTCGGCTACGATCATCTGCCCGGCTCGACCGCCAACTTCTCCGACTGGCGACGCCAGACCGATCTCTTCGAGGGGATGGCCGCGCTCGATTCCTGGAACGTCGCGCTGACGGGCGGCGTCGAACCGCAGCGGCTCACGGGCGTCAAGGCGTCGGCCAACCTCTTCTCGCTGCTGCGCGTGCAGCCATTGGCGGGGCGCGTCTTTCTGCCTGAAGACGAGCGGACGGGCGCGAGCCGCGTCGTCGTCATCAGCCACGGTTTATGGCAGCGTCGCTTCGGCTCAGACCCGTCAATTCTGGGCACACCTCTGACGCTCGACGGCGATAGTTACACAATCGTCGGCATCATGCCGGCGGGCGTCTCCTTTCCGCAAGACATGGGGTTGCCCGCCTTCTTCGACTTCAGCGCGAAGACCGATCTCTGGACGCCCTACGCGCTGACCGACGAAGAGACGCAGAATCGTGGCAGCCATCATATCGCGGTCGTCGGGCGTCTCAAGGAGGGCGCGACCATCGCGCAGGCGCAGGCGCAGTTGGACAATCTCGCGCGGCAGCTTGAGGCGCAGCACCCGGAGGATAATAAAGACTGGCGCGTGGCCGTCATCTCGCTGCACGAGCAAGTGGTGGGTCAGAGCCGACCCGCGATCCTGATCCTGCTGGCGGCCGTCGGCTTCGTGCTCTTGATCGCGTGCGCCAACGTCGCCAACCTGCTGCTGGCGCGCGCCACGGCGCGGCAGAAAGAGATCGCCATCCGTCACGCGCTCGGCGCAACCCGCGGGCGCGTTGTGCGCCAACTGCTGACTGAGAGCGTGCTGCTCTCCCTCAGCGGCGGCCTGCTCGGCGTCTGGCTGGCGATGTGGGGCATCGACCTGCTGGTCGCCCTCAGTCCCGGCCACCTCCCGCGCCCCGCCGAAATCGGCATTGACAATCGCGTGCTCGGCTACACGTTCCTCGTCTCGCTGCTGACGGGCATCGTCTTCGGTCTCATTCCCGCGCTGCAAAGCTCGCGCCCGGATTTCAACGAGGCTTTGAAAGAGGGCGGGCGGGGCGCGAGCGGCAGTCCGCGCCGCGTGCGTGCGCGCAGCCTGCTCGTCGTCTCGGAGGTCGCGCTCGCACTCGTCCTGCTGATCAGCGCGGGACTGCTGCTCAAGAGTTTCGTCAGCTTGCAGAACGTGCAGCCCGGCTTCGTGCCCGACAACCTCTTGACGGTCGAGATCGGCTTGCCCGAACAGAAGTACGCGGACGACATGCGGATCGCGGATTTTTACCGCCAACTGATCGCGCGCGTGCAAAGATTGCCGGGCGCGGAAGCGGTCGGCGCGGTGTCGCACCTGCCGCTGACGGGCGCGGAGGAGATCGACGGCTTTTCCATCGAGGGTCGCCCCGCGCCCGTGGCCGGGCTGACGCAATCGGCCGACTTCCGCATCATCGCGCCCGATTATTTCCGCGCGATGCGGATACCGCTCCTGCGCGGCCGCCATTTCGACGAACGCGACCGCCGGGATGCGCCCGGCGTCATGATCATCGACGAGGCTTTCGCCCGCCGCTTCTTTCCCGGCGAAGACTCGCTCGGCAAGCGCATTGACGAAGACGGCTCGCGCACGTCTCATTCGTTCCTCACCGTGGTCGGGGTGGTGGGGAGCGTCAAGCATTCCGGCTTGAGCGCGGAGACGCGCCCGATGATGTACGTCTCTTACGAACAGAGCGGCTGGCTCGACATGACGCTCACCATTCGCGCCGCGGGCGACCCGGCGAATCTGGCCGCCGCCGTGCGCCGTGAAGTTCAGGCGGTGGATAAGGATCAGCCGGTGACGAACATCTCGACGATGGCCGACACGTTCGCGCGGGCGGTCGCGCCGCAGCGTTTCAACATGCTGCTGCTCGGCCTCTTCGCCGCCGTCGCCATGATCCTCGCCACGGTCGGCATCTACGGCGTCATCGCCTACACGGTTTCGCAGCGTTCGCGCGAGATGGGCATCCGCATCGCGCTCGGCGCATCGCGCGGTGATATTCTGAAATTGGTGGTGGGGCAGGCGATGCTCATGGCCTTGGCGGGCGTCGGCGTCGGTCTGTTGGCCGCGCTCCTGTTGACGCGGCTCATCTCCGGCCTGCTCTACGGCGTGAGCGCGACCGACCCCGTCATCTTCGTCTCCCTTTCGCTCCTGCTCGCCGGGGTCGCGCTGCTCGCCAGTTACATCCCGGCGCGCCGTGCGATGAAGGTAGACCCGATCATCGCGCTTCACTACGAATAGAAAAGAAGGTTTGAGGTTTGAATGATGAATAAGAAAACTTTTATCGGCCTGTCGGTCTGGTCGATTTCAATCTGCCTGTGCGTCGTCGCGGCTTCGGGGCAGGCGCAGAAGAACGGCGCGAAGAGGAAGGCGGATCAGGATCACGTCCAGATCAACGAGACCACCCTGCGCTGGACGCACACGAGCGATGACGACGGCACTAACATCACGATGGACTCGAAAAACGTGGAGTTCAACGACGACTACACGGACGTGGAACGCATGAAGGAAGGCGGCTATTTCCGCCTCTCCGAGAGACGCGGCGACACCCTGCGCAAGCTCGAAGTGACGCTCGGGGCGGACGGCCAACTCAAGCGTCAATACTGGGAGCAGGACGCGCCGCGCCCCTTCGACGACGCGGCGCGCAAGTGGCTGTCGCGGCTCTTGTCGGACTCAGTCGCGGGCAGCGGCTACGATGCACAGGCGCGCGTGGACAAGCTGCTCAGGCGCGGCGGGGCACAGGCCGTGCTCGCCGAGATCGCGCGGCTCAAAAGCGATCATGCGCGGCGCGTCTATGCGAGCGCGCTCGTCGAACGCGGAAATTTGAGCGGCGAGCAGTTGGCGAAACTGCTCTCGCAGAGTTCGACTTCGATGGGTTCGGATTACGAAAAGGCGACGCTGCTCATCCACATTTTGAAAAACAATTTGGCGGATGCCTCCGTGCGCGCGGCCTTCTTCGAGACGATGAACACGCTCTCGTCGGATTATGAGCGGGGGCGGGTGTTGGCCGTGCTGTTCAAGCGCAGCGACGTTTCGACCGAGACGCTCCTGCTCGCGCTCAAGTCAGCGCGCGGGATGAGTTCGGACTTCGAGAAGGCGAACGTGTTGATTCGCGCGGCGCGCACCGAAGCGGCGAACGAGTCGGTGCGAGCGGCGATCATCGAGGCCGCGCACGCGCTCTCGTCGGATCACGAACGCGGGCGCGTGCTCACGGTCGTCACGAAAAAGCAGTTGTAAACGGGGTCGCGCTCCGCGCTTTGCGAACGCGGGAAAAGGCGCGTGAGAAAATACAAGTTGCGTTTGAGTGAAATTTTGCGATTACAATGGTGCGGGCGAAGGCGTTTCAATTTGAAGCGTCTCACTTAAACGTATGAAGACAACCGACACATCCACTCCCCGCGTGCTCGTCGCGGACGATCAACTCGACGTGCTCGAAGCCCTGCGCCTGTTGTTAAAGGGCGAAGGCTACCAAATTGAAGCCGTCACTTCGCCGCCCGCCGTGCTCGCCGCGATCAAGACGACCGAGTTCGACCTGCTCCTCATCGACCTCAATTACACGCGCGACACCACCTCCGGCCAGGAAGGTCTCGACCTGCTCTCGCGCATTCAGGCGATCGATACGACGCTGCCCGTCGTCGTGATGACGGCGTGGGGCAGCGTCGAGGTGGCGGTCGAGGCGATGCGGCGCGGCGCGCGCGACTTCATCCAGAAGCCCTGGGAGAACGCGCGTCTGCTCTCCGTGTTGCGCACGCAGGTCGAACTCAGCCGCGCGCTGCGCAAGGGGCAGCGGCTCGAAGCCGAAAACAAGTTGTTGCGCGACGGCCGCGCCCCCGAACGGATGATCGCCACGGCGGCGAGCATGCGCCCCGTGCTTCAGATGATCGAGAGCGTCGGCGGGTCGGACGCGAACGTGCTGGTGACGGGCGATAACGGCACGGGCAAGGAAGTGGTGGCGCAGACGCTTCACGCCGTCTCGCCGCGCGCCGCGAAAACGATGGTCACGGTCAACGTCGGCGCGCTCTCCGAGGGCACGTTCGAGAGCGAGTTGTTCGGTCACGTCAAGGGCGCGTTCACCGATGCCAGGACGGATCGCGTCGGGCGTTTCGAGTTGGCCGACGGCGGCACGATCTTTCTCGACGAGATCGCCAACGTGCCCATCACGCAACAGGCGAAACTGTTGCGCGTGGTGGAGACGGGCGAGTTCGAGCGCGTCGGCTCGTCGAAAACGCGGCGCGTGGACGTGCGGATACTGTCGGCGACCAACGCCGATTTGCGCGAGGAAGTCGCGGCCGGCCGGTTCCGCCAGGATTTGCTGTTTCGTCTGAACACGGTGGAGATACGCCTGCCTCCTCTGCGCGAGCGGCGCGAAGACATCCCGCTGCTCGCGCGCCATTTCCTCGACGCCTACGCGCGCCGCTACCGCAAATTTTTGACGGCCTTCTCCGACGATGCGATGAGCGCGCTGCTGCGTTACGAATGGCCGGGCAACGTGCGCGAGTTGGATCATGCGGTGGAGCGTGCGGTGCTGATGGCGCGGGGCGGGATGGTGGAAGCCGCCGATCTCAATTTGCAGGCGGGAGCCGAGGCCGAACGCGGACTCGAAGAGATGAGCCTCGATGAGGTAGAGTGTTTCCTGATACGCAAAACTCTCGCGCGCTTCGACGGCAACGTCGGCCAGGCGGCCGAAGCCCTCGGACTCAGCCGCAGCGCGCTCTACCGCCGACTCCAACGTTATGGTTTATGACGGAAGGCCACCAGCCATCTAAATCCCGCCCGCGCGACCGGCTGAACCACGAGCAGCGCATTCTCCTAATGGCCTTGGCGGGTGGCTTGCCCGGCACGTTCATCTCGCTCCTCCTGATCTGGAATCGTTCCTACACGCCGAAGGTGCAGTGGACGCTCTCGCTCTTCATCCTCGGCCTCTGGCTCGGCCTGGCCTTCTCGCTGCGCGGCCGCGTCGTGCGCCACCTGCAAACGCTCTCTAATCTCCTCGCCGCCATGCGCGAAGGCGACTACTCGATCCGCGCGCGCAGCGCGGGACGCAATGACGCGCTCGGCGACGTGATGCTCGAAGTCAACGCGCTCGGCGAAACCCTGCGCTCGCAGAGACTCGGCGCGATGGAGGCTTCCGCCCTTTTGCGCACGGTGATGGGCGAGATCGACGTGGCCGTCTTCGCCTTCGACGCGGAGGAACGCCTGCGCCTCGTCAACCGCGCGGGCGAACGCCTGTTCGCGCAGCCTTCGGGTCGCCTCCTGGGGCGCACCGCGGCGGAACTCGGCCTCGAAGAGTTTCTGCATTTTGCGGGCGCGGACGATACGCAGATCATCCCGAAATCTTTTCCCGGCCAGGCGGGGCGTTGGGGCGTGCGCCGCAGCACCTTCCGCGAGCGCGGCCTCCCGCACCAACTCCTCGTGCTCTCCGACCTCAGCCGCGAACTCCGCGAGGAAGAACGGGAAGCCTGGAAACGGCTCGTACGCGTGCTCGGCCACGAACTCAATAACTCCCTGACGCCGATCAAATCCATCGCCGGGAGTCTGGAGAGCCTGCTCGTGCGCGAGCCGCGCCCGCTCGACTGGCACGACGACATGGCGCGCGGTCTCTCCATCATCGGCTCGCGCTCCGAATCCCTGAGCCGCTTCATGCAGGCCTACGCGCATCTCGCGCGCCTGCCCCCGCCGCGCTTCGCGCCCGTCAACGTTCACGAACTCGTGCGCCGGGTGGCGGAACTCGAAACGCGGATGCCCGTCCGTGTCGTGCCGGGGGCGGAACTGACCATTCAGGCCGACGCCGACCAACTCGAACAACTGCTCATCAACTTGCAGCGCAACGCCGTGGACGCCGCGCTGCAAACGGGCGGGGGCGTCTCCGTCGGGTGGATCAGGAACACGAACAGTTTCACCCTTCTCGTCGAAGATGAAGGGACGGGTCTGTCCAACACGGCCAACCTGTTCGTGCCGTTCTTCACGACGAAGCCGGGCGGCTCCGGCATCGGCCTCGTCCTCAGCCGCCAGATCGCGGAGGCGCACGGCGGCACGCTCACCCTCACCAACCGCCGTCGCGGCACGGGCTGCGAAGCGCGGCTCCAACTGCCGCTGTAATAAGAGTCGCGGCAACATCTTTCCCCGCACACGTTCGGCGTCAATCCGGCGTCACCCACGCATCAACTTCGCACCAACATCCGCATCTCCGCCGTGAGTGTTTTTGCTGCCGGTGTGATCGACGTTATAGTTACCGGGTCAAATAAATTTTCCCAATCGTTGTCTGAAAGAGCTTGATAGAAAAGGACGTGATCATCATCGGCGGCGGGGCGGCCGGTCTCTTCTGCGCGATGGAGGCGGGGCGGCGCGGGCGCAAGACGTTGGTCTTGGAGCACGCCGGGCAGGTCGGCAGGAAGATCGCCATCTCCGGCGGCGGGCGTTGCAATTTCACCAACCTCCACACGACGGCGGCCAACTTCATCTCGGCCAACCCACACTTCGCCAAGTCAGCCCTCGCGCGCTACACGCCCGCCGATTTCGTCGCGCTCGTCGAACGACACGGCATCGCCTACCACGAAAAAAAACTGGGACAATTATTCTGCGACGGCAGCGCGCGCCAGATCATCAACCTGTTGCTGGCCGAGTGCGGTGAAGCGCAAGTCGAAATTCGTTGCGGCTGCCGCGTGCGGCGAGTCGAGCGCGACGGCGGCGACAAGTTTCGCGTGGAGACGGAGCAGGGAAGTTACGCCTCCGCTTCGCTCGTCGTCGCCACGGGCGGCCTCTCCATCCCGCAACTCGGGGCGACCGACTTCGGCTACCAACTCGCGAGACAGTTCGATTTGCGTATCGAAGCGACGCGACCCGCGCTCGTGCCTTTGACCTTACCGGCCGAGACGCAGGCGCGTCTCTCGGAATTGAGCGGCGTGTCGCTCGACGCGCTCGCCAGTTGCGGCGGCGCGTCGTTTCGCGGAAACATACTCGTCACGCATCGCGGCTTGAGCGGCCCCGCCATCCTGCAAGTCTCTTCCTATTGGCAGCGCGGCGAAGTCGTCAGTCTCAATCTCCTGCCTGATGCGGATGCGCGCTCTCTGCTCCTTGAGCGCGCGGATTCCGAGGGCGAGTTGGCGAACGTGCTCGGCCGCCACCTGCCGCGCCGGTTCGCGCAGGCGTGGTGCAAACTCTACGCGCCACACAAAACGCTCAGGCAGTTGACCGAACGCGACATAGACGAACTGGCTGCGAAACTGCAAGAGTGGCAAATCACGCCCGCCGGGACGGAAGGCTACAAGAAAGCGGAGGTGACGGCGGGCGGCGTTGCCACCTCCGAACTATCTTCGCGCACGTTGGAGGCGACGCGCGCCCCCGGCCTCTATTTCATCGGCGAGGTGGTTGACGTGACCGGCCATCTCGGCGGTTATAATTTTCAATGGGCGTGGGCTTCGGGTTATGCCGCCGGGCAGTTTGTTTAGTCAGATTGTTCCGCGCGGCCGTCGCTTCTGTCGCCGCCGGTGGTGAACAGGTAAGCCCAGGCGATGAACACGGCTTGCAGCGGCAGTCTGAGCCACAGGACGAGGGGCGGAATGTCCGCAAAAAGTTGCGGGTTCAGAGCCATCTGGACGTTCGCGGGAAACACCGCGACGAGCAGCGCGATCAAGCCCCACGCGGCGAGGCGCGTGTATTTCGGCACGAGCAACAGCAGGCCGAGAGCCGCTTCACAGAACCCGCTGAAGTAGACGAGGAAGAGATGCCACGGCAGGTAAGACGGCATCATCCGCAGGTAGAGCGCGGGGTTGATGAAGTGATACAACCCGCCGAGCACGAACAAAAGGCCGAGCGAATATTTGAGGGGGAGTTTGGGCTGACCCATGTATCTCATGCAAATTTTGATGCCGTTGTACGACAACGAAGGCGTGGCGTTCGGTCGGCAAATTTACGACCGCGAGCGCGACGAGTTGGCGCGAAAATTCGGCGGAGTCACGATCTTCCGCAGTTCGCCGGCGGAGGGAATCTGGAAAGAGGGCGAACGCATCAGCCGCGACGCGATCATCCTCTTTGAAGTGATGGCCGAAGAACTTGAGCGCGAATGGTGGACGACCTATCGCGCCAATTTGGAAGCGCGTTTTAAACAGGAGAAGATGATCGTGCGCGCCACCGCCATCGAGTTGTTATGAGGCGGTAACAGCGGCGGCGGCGGCCGTCTCGCCCGCGCCGGGTGCCCACTCCGCCGCCCGCGCTAGGGACGCGAGTACATGTCCACGACACGCTCGATGGCGCGACGGCAGACGGCGCAGAAAGTCTCCGTGCGCGTGAACATGATGCAGTCCGCCTCGGGACGATAGAAGCCCTTGGCCTCGTAGTTCGCGCCCTCGAACGCTCCCACCCGGTTCGCGTATTTCTCGCGCGCAAACATCGCTTTCTCTGATGCGCGTTGTTCGTTAAACAGCGCGTCCATCTCCTGTTCGGGACGCCCCTGGCTGCGGATGTCGCGCCTGCGCGCCTGTATCTCGCGCGCGTATTTTTCAAACGCTTCTTTCTCCCAGGGGGTCGGCAGCGGCGTGTCCGGGCTGACGAGGTCGCGCCATTTCAAATTCTTCGGGTCGAGCAGGGCGGTCACGTTCGGCTCCCACGGTTCGATGCGTTCGGTCGCGGGAGCATAGGCCACGGGCGAGGTGTAATACTCGTCGGCCAGCGCGGCGAAGTGATGCCCGAACTCGTGGACGAAGACGTATGCCGACCACTGACTATCGGCGGAGACCGTGCCGTAGAGATTGAAGATGCCGCCGCCGCCATAGGTGCGATTGTTGGCGAGAATCTCCACGAAGTCGTAGGGCGCGAAAGCGGCCGTGCGGCGGAAGGCGCGATTGTCGAACGTGAGCACGTAGCGTTCGGAGCCGAAGGCGTCGTAAGTTGTGCCGAGCGGTGAGTCGCGGTGGATGCCCGTCGAGGGGCGCGAGATGCCGGACTCCGCCGCCGGGGGGCACAAGCCCCAGACGTTGAAATCCTTGCGCCGTTCTTTAAAGGGAGAGGTTTGGAACAGCGTCGCGGTGAGACGCCGCGCGTCGCGCTCGAACTTGCCCGCCTCGGCGGCCGTGTAGCCGTCGCCGAGAATCAGCAGATCGACTTTCGCCGACGGGTCGCCGTTCTTCTCGATTTCGATGAGACGCGCGGGCGCAGCCGATTTAGCGTTCGAGACGAAGATGTCGCGCGGGTCGATCGTGGTCGTCCAGATTTCGCGGAAGGCATTACGCGCGTCGCGTTTCTTCAAGAGTATCTGCACGGGCGCGGCGGGCGCGGGAAACCGGAGCGACTCTTGAAATGTGCGGTTCGCAACTTTGGCTTCATCCGTCGTTTCCCACTCGCCGTAGATCGAAGCGAAGCCGCGCGAGTAAAGGAGACGATTCGTTTTCTGATCCCTGACCTCGAACAGATACTTGCCGAGGTTCGACTCGTCGATCGCCCGTCGCGGATTGCCCGGCCACGGGAGCGGTTCGACGACCACACGGTCTACGCTGAATAATTCCTGCGCGGCGTTGCCGGTGTGATAAAAGTCGAGACGCATGGTCTCGACCGCCAGGGTTTCCAGAGATAACACCGAGAGAAAGATCGCGAGCCACAGGATTCTTTTCATAAGCCTCACCGGGTTGCCGGTTGTCCGCGTCGCCGCCTGCCCTCCAAAAGTTACGTAAACCCGGTTAGCTTACACTAGAGACCGGCGGATAGCGCACCGGGAAATTGAAGTCCGGCCGCGCCAGGCGAGGCGAGAGGCAGCGCGATTCCAGGTTTCAAGTTTCAGGTTTCAAGTTTCAGGTTACAGACCGAACAAGCTCTGTCTTGAAACTTGAAACCTGAAACTATCTATTCCTCCGCCGCACGGAGAATATTGCCGCGCGCCTTGCTATACTGTCCGTTAAGCTGCATGCAAAGTTTGACTCTCCATCCATCCACCGCCCGCGAGGAGCCGTTCGATCCGGCGGCGGAAGTGGCGCGTCTGGAGTCGCTTTTGTCCGGGCGGCAAGTTGAACTGACGACTCTGCAAGCCGAGATGCACAATTTCAACGTCCGCTACACGCAGATCGTCGGCAGCCAACTGGCCGAGTTGGCCGAGATCGAGCAAGCCATCAAGCAGGCCGAGGCGCGCCTGCTCGACCCGGAATACGACGCGGATGCGGAAGCAGCGGAGGCGGAGGCTCACCGCGCCGGGAAGATGCGCGGGCAGGAAAAGCCGGCGGTGGGAAATAGCCTGCGCAAACTTTTCTGGTCGGTGGCAAAGCTCTTTCATCCAGACCACGCGGCGGATGAGGCCGAGGCCGGACGCCGCCACCGGATCATGGCCGAAGCCAGCCGTGCCTACCGCGAAGGCGACGCCGAGAGCCTGCACACCCTGCTCGGCGACGAAGAACTGCAATTCTATTGCACCCGCGTGCAAGCCGCCGACAGTCCCGTAGACCTCCAAGAAAAACTCCTCTCTCTCAAAGATGAGTTGCGCACCGTCGAGTTCGGCCTCAAGCGACTCACCCAGAACGGCCTCTACCGGATAAAACTCGCGGCCGACGAAGCCGCCGCACAAGGCCGCGACGCCCTCGCCGAAGAAGCCCAACGCATCGCCCGGCAAATCGTCAAAGCCCGCCACCGCCTCACTAACCTCATATAACTCCGCTCCCCTTCAAACTGTGAACCCGCAACTTCCACAAATCTTTGACCAATAATACTCATCAATAAAGATATGCATCCGATAACGCTCAAAGGTTTTCAATGCTTTCTCACGTGGTGGATTTTGAGCCGTCGTGGTGTGTTTAGCAATTTCGTTCTGTTAGCTGCTGAACACTTTTCTCGGCGAGCCAAATCAACATAATGAATATTATCGGACTCTACCGACTACTTGTTCGGATTACGCTGATAATTCATGCACAATTTAGTGTGCTTATAACCGCCGTTAAGTTGTTGATAAGAGGGTCTGAGTCTCTCTCTGAGGCTGAGGTGAAACGCTTTTTTCCGCTCACAAATTGCCCTGCTTTTGTGCCTCGTGGCTAACTGAGGCTTGCCCCCGTAAAGCCCAACGCCTCCCCATTCGATTATGTAGCTGAAAACTCACGGGGAGACGATGCTTGGCGGTGGCGTTTCACAAACTATTATAAAAAAATCTTGACTTCGGCAGGGTCACACAGTAGGCTGTCTGCCGCCTCCCGATCATAGATTCCATGCCGGACTTCACCCGTCCGTCATCACTCATTTCGCAACCGATAATGTAGGAAGCGCAAGGCTTCGCGCCGGCATTCTTCGCGCGGGTTTTAGCGAGCGCCTAACTATTGTTACCGGAGCGGAGAGGCTTATCGGAATATCCGATAGCTCGCCGATGCGCTCCGTTCAGTTTCAGGTGATCGCAGCCTTAACATGTATTACCTGAAAAAGTTCTACGTAACGTCTCTCCCGTTCGTAGCCTTGATTTTTGTAGGCAACTCACGTTTCCTCTTTTCAAGCCTACCCTCTGATTTTCCCCAAACCCACCCAAGGAGTAAATTAGTCATGTCGAAGATTTTTTCCCGCAACGCCCTTCAAGCCGCCTTCAAACCATTCATCGCTTTCCTCTTTTTAATCTTCTGCGCCGCCCCCTTGTTTGCACAAGCGCAGTCGATCACGGTCGGCCCCGCGTCCGGCAATGATTATCAAGACTTGCAGTTGGCAATCGACGAGGCCGAACCCGGCGACACGCTCCTCCTCCAGGCCAACGCCTCATTCACCGGATCGTTTTATCTGCGCTACAAGGGCGAGAGCACGCAATGGATTACTATTCGCACGTCCGCGCCCGACACGAGTTTGCCCGCGCCGGGCGAGCGCATCACGCCCGCCTACGAGAGCGTGATGCCCAAACTGGTCGCTCCCGGACAGAACCAATCCGCCCTCATGACCGACGCGAAAGCGCACCATTATCGTCTCGTCGGTCTGGAAATACTCCATCCTCAAGGGACGGCCGAACTCACCGACCTCGTTTTTCTGGGCGTGCCGAACGGCACCGTTCTGGCAGACGTTCCGCACCACATCGTGATCGACCGCAACTATATTCACGGCTACCCGACGACCCCTCTGCGGCGTTGCATCGCTTTGAACAGCGCGCACACGGAGATTATCAATTCGCATGTTTCCGACTGCCATAGGCTCGTCGGTGAATCGCACGGGATACTGGGCTGGAACGGCCCCGGCCCGTTTAAGATCATCAACAACCGGGTGGAAGCCTCCGGCATCAACATCCTGTTCGGCGGCTCGGCGGCGACCATTACGGGGCTGATCCCCTCGGATATCGAAATCCGCCGCAACCATTTATACAAACCCGTTTCGTGGCGTTCGAACACCGGGAGCACCAAATGGGAGGTCAAGAATCTGCTGGAATTGAAGCACGCCCGCCGCGTCGAGATCGACGGGAACCTCATGGAAAACACCTGGGCCGACGCGCAGGACGGATACGCCGTCCTGTTCACGGTCTACTCACCCGATACGATTGAAGATGTCACCTTCACCAACAACATCGTGCGCCACGCCGCCTTCGGCGTCCAATTTAAGGGGACGAATGCACGCTCAGCCCGCATCACGATTAGAAACAATGTCTTCGACGACATCGACCGGGTGACGTGGTGCGGGACGAACTGCGCGGCCGGTCACTTCCTGACTTTAAATGACGACGGGGTGGACGGACTGACCGTAGACCACAACACGGTCTTTCACTCGGACACCATCGTAAATATAAACGGGCCAAATACGAGCGCAATCCAGACCACGGGTTTCGTTTTCAAGAATAACCTGCTCACCCATAATCAGTACGGCTTCAAATCATCCTATTATGGGGAAGGCGACGCCACCATCAACAATATATTCCCCGGCCACCTCCTCCAGCGAAACGTCCTGGCCGGGGCTAACCCCAATTTATTCACCACCAACAGTTGCCCTTCCCCGTTGAATTGCTACCCCTCTTCGATCAACAACGCCCTGTTCGTTGACCGGGCTAACGGCGACTACCGCCTGGCCTCGAACAGCCCCTACAAGAATCAGGGGACGGATGGGAAAGACATCGGCTGCGACATTAATGCGATGAACGCCGCCATCAACGCACCGGCGCAGACGCCATATGCCACGACGCCCGTCAGCATCCCGGCGACGATCGAGGCGGAAAACTTCGACCACGGCGGCGAGAGCGTCGCGTATCACGATCTGGACGGCGGCAACAACGGCGGCGTCTATCGCACCACCGACGTGGATGTGAGGGCGGCCAGCGGGGCGAGCAACGGCCACGTCCTGTTCAACGCATATCCGGGCGAATGGCTCGAATACAGCATCCAGGTTCCCACCGCCGGAACGTATCAGCTTGAGGCGAGCGTGGCTTCGCGGCTCGCGGGCGGGACGTTCCACATGGAAGTGGACGGCGTCAATGTCACGGGCGCGCTCCAGGCTCCGACCACCGGCTCCTGGTACACCTTCCAAACGGTCTCCAAAAACGGGGTGAGCTTGACGGCGGGCACACACGTCCTGCGTCTCGTGCTGGATACGGCCGGGGTCGAAGGCATCGTCGCCGACTTCGACACACTCGCCATCGTCGCGGGCACGCCGGTCTCGACGCCCTACACGGGCACGCCCATCGCGCTTCCCGGCGCGATCCCTGTGGAGAACTTCGACAACGGCGGCGAAGGTCTTGCCTATCACGACCTCACCAGCGGCAATTCGTCATCGTCCACTTACCGCAGTACGGACGTTGACATGTATGCCGATACTGTCCTGACGCTGCAAACCGGGGAATGGTTGAAGTACACGGTTGATGTCGGGGCGACGGCCGGCACCTATGCGATCGTGGCGCAGGTCGGGTCGGACACGGCCGGGGGCACTTTCCACGTTGAAGTGGACGGGGTGGATGTCACCGGGATCATGTCTATTCCGCTGACGGGTAGCTGGACAAACTGGCAGAGCGCAATCAAGACCGGGGTCAGCCTAAACGCCGGCCAGAGAGTGGTGCGGATCGTGATCGACAACGGCGCGGGCTTCAACAGCTTCAAGTCGCTCCGCATCGTCAACGCCGCAACTTCGCCGACGCCTTACAGCGGAACCGCCGCGTCTATGCCGGGCACTATCTCCGCCCTGGATTTCGACAACGGCGGCGAGATGGTCGCCTACCATGACATCACGGTGGGCTGCACCGGCTATTGCCCATCGCGCAACACCGATGTGGACACTTACAGCAACGTTGTGTTGCGCGCCTTCGGGGGCGAGTGGCTCAAGTACACCGTCAACATCACAGCCGCAGGCACCTACACGCTCTCGCTGGATGTCGGCGCATCAGTGACCGGGCAAACCTTCCACGTCGAGTTCGACGGCGTGGATGTGACGGGGCCGTTGACGGTTCCCAATACGGGCAGTTGGTCAACCTTTCAGACGGTGACCAAAACGGGCGTCAGCCTGACTTCGGGACAGAAGGTGATGCGGGTCGTGATCGACGGCAGTAGTCCCGCCGACGGCAGTTTTGGCGTCTCACTCAACACCGTCACACTACAGTAAGGGAGACACTTTCAACCTTACCGTGAGCGACCGGCACACATCACGGCGAAGGCGGCGAGCGCACCTGCTCGCCGCCTTCGCCGTGATGCGTCCGGGAGTAGTCAATCGCAGCGCAGCCGTAATATTTTTTGCGGCGCGGACGGTGTCGCCGGGGCGTTGGTTAGGGCGTCGGGTCGTCGGGGTTTTTCGTCATTTCTATCGCCAATTTATTCAGGTAGCATCCGTACTGGCTAAAGCCGCAGAGGTCGCAGTTGCCGCCCGTCTCCTTGCACAACTCGATGCATAACTCGTACCCCTTATCGCACTCCTCAATAGGCGTGGAACCGGGTTGCGCCAGTCCCTTTAAGGTCTTGACGGAGCGGACGAAATTAGCGGCCAGCGTCGCTTCGCGCGCCTTCGAGGTGTTATTGGCGACCGCCCTCAAAGCAGCGAGCGAGCGAGTCGCCGCCTGACGCACCCTGGCATTTTTGACCTGTTTGAAGTCTCGCGTGCCGATGTCGGACAGAGCGCGCTTCGCCTCGGCGGACGATTTCAACTCCGCCTTGAGGGTAGACGACCCGGCCTGTGTTTGGGCGCGCCCGCCCGCATCGAGCGTGTGCCCTCCGACGAGCGCGAGCAAGAGGATGAGCGACGCGAGTTTGAAGTGCTTCGCAATTTTGTTGACGCATTTGTGCATTGCCTTGTTCTCCTTAACATTACCGAAAAGTGTTTTCAGCCGCAGCAACTACCGCGCGCAAAGGTCGGTTGCAACCGTCTTCACTAAACTAATGCGCGGAAGGGCGTCGAAAATTATCATTCGCGGCAAAAGTTTTTTTGCTGGGCAACAAGGTTACGAAAAGAAGTTCGCCATGATGATTCACGGAGGATCATCATGGCGAACTTCTTGCGTCAGTTAAGCCGGGCTATCGTGCGGCATTAACATTCATATCGGCGTTGCGCGCCGAGTCGGAAGTTTGTGCGGGGTCGCGCATTCCGCTCGTGTGACACCATCCGGTTTTGTGTCCGCGATTATTACCGCCCGGAAGTTGGCCGTAGGCTCTTTCCGTGACGCCGTCTTCAGGGTCTCCCAAAAACAGGTCGGTGGCGAGGCTGCAATAATCGTAGCGGTACCACACATCGTTGAACGACGTGGTCGAGTAATGCACGCGGGCACGCGCCCAACTCGGAATGCCCGCCAGCCATGAAGCCGCGCCGCTATAGGTGAGGTCGCTGTTGCCGCCGCAACCTGCGCCGAAGACTTGTCCTAAGACGGCCAGATTTCCCGCGAGCGCGGTGCCTTGATACGGCGTGCCGACCGATTGAATCAGCCGGTTGCCCGTCGCATAATCAAAGCCGCTCCAGTAATAGGTGTAGAGATGGAGCGAGGCCGCGCCGCCCTGACTGTGCGCGACCGCGCCGAAGGAGGGAAACTGAGCGCCGAAATTTCGTATCAGATTGGCGAATTGGTCGTGAGACCGGCTTTGATTCGGATCGTGGAAGACGGCGTAATCGCTGAACTGCGAAACCGGGAAAGGATTTCCGCCCGTGCAATAACCGTGAATCAACAGCACTTTGCCGCCCAGGGCTTGCGCCGTAAGCGAGTCGGCGGCGAGGGTTGCGCCCGCATCGAAGGTGTCCGGCCTTTTGCCCATCCGCATGTCGTCCGTGATTTCCGGCACAGACTTTCTCACTACCAGCGCAGACTTTCTAGACGTTTCCGGCAGATTATTTATCTCCAACGCCATCGTCCCCGCTTCGGCCAGCGTGACGAAGTGGTCGGCATCCTGAAGACGCACGTTGCGCAGTTCATATGCGCCGTTCGTGCCTGCTCTCGATAGCCAGCGCGTGTCGAGTATCAGATCAACCGTCGCACGGCTTTTCCTTCCCCCGGCGATCGCCATGCCGCCGATCCAGGTCACGGGAACTGCTTCGCCGTTGGCGTCGCGACTCCAAACTTCGGCGTAGGCGACCACCTTGCGGCCGAGAGTTAAACCGGGAGCGGGGAGACTGAGACGCAGGCGTGTGTCGTCAACGAGGGCGACGTTCGTCGCCGCGGCTCCGAGTTTGACCTGATCGCTCAACACGCGAAAGACGTGTTCGCTCGTCCGCACGTACCCGTCGCCTTCCGCGCTCACGCCGCGCAAAGTGATTTGAGCCGTGTATTCCCCGGCCTCGCGCGGGATGAATTTCGCTCGGAAAAGCCGCCGGTTTTTGCCGTCCAAACTTAATTTTTCGATTTTGCCGCCGGGCGCGCGAATCTCTATTTCCGCGCTCGTGACGGTTCCCGCGAGCGCGTTGGGGACGCTCGAATCGATGTCTGTGCGCTCGTCGAATATGGAAGCGACGAACTCAAGAGGCTTTCCGGTGAGCGTCTGGTGAGTGTTCAAATAGCTGTAGAGACGATAGGGCGAGCCGCTGGAAACAACGAGGTAGCCCGCCGTCCCGGCTGTCGGCATCTTTCGCTTACCCGCCGTGACTTCCACTTTCCAGTTACCCTTGCGCGCGTTGCCCAGGGTAAAGACTTCAGCGGGAAACCCGACGCCGTCGAATCCCACTTCGCTCTTCTGGCTCTCGACCACGGAACTCTGCCGCAAGTCCAGTTGCACGTCGCCGGTCGAAACGCGAAGTTGCCACTCTTCGCTGTCCTTTCCGAGCAGCGTCATTTTGAGTTCTCCGGTGTCGTCAACGGGCACGTCGGCCGACCAGACGGCGTTGCCCGCCGCATCTTGCCGGAACCGAATCGGCAGCATCGCAGCCTTTGAACGAACCCCCAGAGTCGCCGCTTCCGGCAAATGCATGCGCGCCATTTCATCGGGAGTTCCGGCGAGATTTTTGAAAGATTCGTTGGGATTCGACGCGCCCGCGCCCTGCGCCATCAACATGGCCGGGAAGAGCAGCAGCGCGAGCAGAACTGCGCCGGGTAAACCTTTGCTGATTTTCATTTTTCAATCCTTTTTCGATGGGTGGTGAAGTGTGAGTGATAAAGACGAAGGTGGAACTTTTCGTCGTCGAAGAATACTGAAACTAAGGATGGCTATTCTACCCGTCTTTGCGGCAGTTGAAAATGTTTGGCGGGATGAAAGCCGCGGGCGGCCGCGTAAGTGTCGCCAAAATCTTCCGCCCACACGTGAGATTGAGGCGACGGTATACGCTTCAACTCAACGCATGCGGATTTCACTTGAATAGGCCGCGCGCGACCAGTATGCTGCCCGTCCATGGCGTCGGACTTTGATGCCTGTCTTTCATTTTTAGCAATCCCCACTCGCTTGACAGTGACTCGTGACGGCGATACCTTGCGGCGTCCTTAACCGTTGTTCGGTCTGCCTCTCTCTGCGCCGTTAAGACATCCATGATGAAGAATGTTTTGATCCTCTGCCCGACGAGCAGAGAGTATCGTTACCTGCCGGACGTGGCGGCGGCTGTGAATTGTCGTCTCGTCTTCGATGAATTCGCGGGCGACTATTTCGACCGGCAACTCGCGGGCGGTCGTCAGCCCGAGGCGCGCTCGCTCGACATCCTCTCATTGATTGAAACGACGATTGAGCGTCACCGGGAGCGAGGCATCGGAGGAGTCACGTCGGGCGTGGGTTATCCGGGCATGCCGGTGGCGAGCATCGTGGGGGAGCGTTTGGGGTTGGCCGCGCCGAAAGTGGAGCGCGTGCTGCGTTGCGAACATAAATATTATTCGCGGATGACGCAACAAGTTCTGACCCCTTCCGCCACGCCCTCTTTCCAACTCGTGCCGCCGACGGGTCTGACCACGGACACGCTCGACATACCCTTTCCGCTTTTCCTGAAACCCGTCAAGTCGTGCTTTTCCATCAACGCGCGAAAAGTTTGTTCCCTGCCCGAACTTCGCCGCGTCGCCGCCGGGAGCCTGCTCCCGGAGGGATTCCTGCGCCCGTTCAACGACCTGCTCCGGGTACACACCGATTATGAGTTCGACGCCTCGCACCTTCTGGTCGAAACCTTGCTCGAAGGCAAACAGGTTTCTCTCGAAGGGTACGCCTTCGGGGGAGAGGTACACATCCTCGGCATCATCGATGCGGTGATGTTCCCCGGCACGATCTCGTTCGAGCGTTTCGTCTATCCATCGCGCCTGCCGGCGGAGGTGCAGGCGAGGATGGGGCGGATCGCCGCCGCGTTCATCAGCGGCCTCGGTTACGAGAACGCGCTCTTTAACATGGAGTTGATCTATAACCCGGCGACGGGCGAGATTCACATCATCGAGGTCAACCCGAAGATCGCCTCACAGTTTCCAGACCTGTTTGAAAAGGTGGACGGGATGAGTTCCTACGTCCCGCTATTACAGGTCGCGCTCGGCGAAGAACCAACGTTCCCGCGCGGTCAGGGAAATTTCAAGCTGGCCGCGAGTTGCGTGCTTCGCACTTTTGCAGACCGGCGGGTGGTGCGCGTGCCCTCCGCCGAGCAACTGGCGAAACTGGCGCGCGCCTTTCCCGACGCGCGCGTGGAGGTGGCCGTCACAGAGGGCGGCCTGCTGTCAGACATCATGCAGGACGGCAAGAGCTTTCGCTACGGTCTGATCAACATCGGCGCGAATTCTCCCGCGGAGATGGACGCGAAACTCGCGTTCTGCGTCAACACGCTCGACTTCCAATTTGCCGCGCCGTAAACATTTCCCCGTTCAACGTTTCGCTCGCGGTTCCGCTAAAAGTTCCCCGTTCGGCGAAGTTATGTCCCCCGGCGGCCGCATCCCGTTGCGGCGTGGCTCGACGACCCCGCCAGTAAAAAGTGTTGACAGCCAGGGTGAAGCCTCATACAGTGTCAGCGACTTGCTCATTTAGACAATCTCGCACTCAGCCAGTCTGATCTTCTACGCACATTATTATCCAGCAGGGTAGCCCGTGAGGGGCTGGGTCTCATCTGAGTTTCAGCCTGACGCGTTGTTCTCACCGCCAACTACTCTTGCGCCGCCCCGAGCATGCCGCACACCATGTTCGCCTGGCGGAGTCAAACGTGAAATAAAGAGTGTTCCCTTTCCCCTTGAGGAGGCCGGATTGAAGCTCGCGAAAACCCTGACCTGCTGTTTCTTCTTCCTTCTTTTCATCGCCGTCTACATTGTTTTCAACCCCGCCGGATACGGGGTCGAGGTTGCCTCCGCCCAGTCGGGCGCGCCGCAGAAGGGTTGCGGGTGGCCGCTGCGTCAATTGCCCAGCCAAATCGGGACGGCGGCCTACGAACAACTCCTGAGCGATTACGTCAACAACGAGTGTTATAAAACCGACCCCGGTTGGAAAGCGGATTGGGAAATCCGCGACACCGGCGCATACCTCGGCGGCAAATATTACGGCACGCACAACGCCGTCAGGGTTTACTACTCGCCCGAGATCGTGAAGTGGCTGGGCAGCGGCAAGGAGAGCGACCGGAAAGAGGGCGAAATCGCCGACGGCGGCACGATCATCAAGGAGATGTACCCCGCCCCGGCGCAGCAAAACGCCGACCCGCACATCAAATGCAACGCCCCCTCCGGCAACAACGACCCATACCGGTGTAAGGGTCTGGCGATCATGGTCAAAGACAAAAAGGGTTCCTACGACGGCTGGTTCTGGAGCGACGCCAACCCGGTTAGTTATGCCATGTATCCGAACGCCGGGTTCGGCCTCTACTGCGTCAACTGCCACGCTTCCGCCAAGACCGAACTGACCTTCTCCACGCTCAACAACATCCTCGGCGACTCGATCACTTTCAACCCGACGATGCCGCCCAGACAACTCGACGCGCCGCAGACGGCGACGGGTCGTCAGGCGATGCCGCGAGCGCAGATCGCCCCGTCGTCGCGCAGGCTCACCCCGGAGGAGGACATTGCCGTCCACATGAAGCGGTCGGCCGACGGGGCTGACAATTTAAAAGACGCGGCCGGAGGCGCGCGCCTGCTCACCGCGCCGGCGCATCGAACCGGGGGCGCGCCTTCCGCGCTTCCCACGCCGAAGCAGATGGTGTCCGAGTGGTACGACACGGCAGTGCAGCGGCCGCAGTCGCAAAAAGCGCAAATGTTCATCACCTCGAATCAATGTATCGGCTGCCACGATGCGACGCAGAACAATCCGTCGATGCCGAACATGATCTATCCTCAAATCTACAATAAGATTCCCGCCAGCCCCTCGCCCACGCCCTCGCCCGAGTTAGACCTGAACCTGTCGCCTTACAGCGAGTGGCGTTCGTCTATGATGGGCCTGGCCGGACGCGATCCGGTCTTCTTCTCACAGTTGGAAACCGAGTTGAACCTCTACCCCAACATCAAGGATCAGATCGTCAACACCTGTCTCAGTTGCCACGGCATCATGGGGCAGCGTCAACTCACGCTCGACACGGGGCTGCGCGACCAATTCAAGTTGGAATATCTCGATCAAATCGCCGACCAAACCCCGGCGCAGCCCTTCGCCAAATACGGCGCGCTCGCGCGCGATGGCATCTCCTGCGCCGTCTGCCATCACATCTCCGACGAGGGACTTGGCACGCCCGCAACCTATACCGGCAAGTTCAAGACGGGCGCGGCCGACGAGATTTTCGGCCCCTTCGAGGATGTCGCCACCGTCCCCATGAAGAACTCTCTCGGCCTGACGCCGCTCAAGACGAAGGCGAATCAGATTCACAAGTCCGCTCTGTGCGGCTCGTGTCACACCGTCATCCTGCCCGTGCTCACGCCGGGCAAACCGTATACGCCGGGCGACAACGTCTTCACCAACCCCAACCAGAAAGTCGAGCACGAGCAGAACACCTATCTCGAATGGCGCAACAGCAAGTATCAGGATGAACTGCCGCCCGTGAACCGCGAGACGGCGCAGTCGTGCCAGCAGTGCCACATGCCCGGCCGCTATCCGAGCAAGACCGGCGAGCAGTTGAAGTTCAAGATCGCCAGCATCGAGGATGAGACTTTCCCGGCCGTGGAATTCCGCGCGCCCGACGAGGAGATACACCTGCGCGTGCGCGGCGGGAATGCCGAAGGCGACTATTCGCGCCACACGCTCGTCGGTCTGAATCTGTTCGTCATGGAGATGTTCAACCAGTTCTCCGCGCCGCTCGGCATTTCGAGCGTCAACTACAGCGGCAACTCCGCGCCGTTCTTCGACCCGATGGCGACCTACGGCAACCCCGTCCCCAGCATGCTGGTGACCAAAAAAGCCGCGCTCGAAATGGCGCGCAACGAAACCGCGCAGGTCGAGGTCGGCGCGCTCAAGCGCACGCCGAAAGGGCTGAGCGCGCAAGTCAAAGTTACCAATCTCGCCGGTCACAGGTTCCCCTCCGGCGTGAGTTTCCGGCGCGCCTTCATCGAGTTTCGCGTGAACGTCGGGGGCAAGCCTTACTGGGTTTCGGGCGCGACGAACGACAAGGGCGTCATCGGCATTTGGAAGGGCGCGCAGTTCAAACCGCTCATCACCGAATCGTTTGCCAAGACGACCAACCCGCAGCAGTTGTTTCAGCCGCATTACGACATCATCAACAGCGAGAGTCAGGTGCAGATTTACGAGGAACTCGTGCGCGACGCCAACGGCAATTTCACGACGAGCTTCCTGAGCCTGGCCGATCAGGTCAAAGACAATCGCTTGATGCCGCAGGGATGGAGGGAAGACGGCCCGGACGCGAAACACACCGCCCCCGGCGGCGTGTCGAAGGCCACGAACCCCGGCTACTTCGACGGCAGCGGCACGGACGTGGTGACCTACGAAGTTCCGCTCGACGCGGGCATCACAGCCCCCGTCACCGTCTCGGCGGCGATCTATTACCAGACCATCCCGCCCTACTATCTCGAACAACGCTACGCCAACGCGCCCAACGGCCAGTTTACGAACTCTCTCAAGTATTACGCCACCAACCTGAACGTGAACTACATTGATCCGAGGTGGCGTCTGTTCCTGAACGAAGCGCCCATCAAAGACTGGAAGCTGTTAGTCGTCGGCTCGCGGCCTCAGACGCTTCGCTAAACTCGACCAGCCACGGCGAGACCGCAGCCAACAGCGGCGGCGACCGCCTCGCCCGTGTAACGAATGGCCTGAAGGGGCAACTACCCCTTCAGGCCATTTTTCACGCGGCGTCGGATGTTCGCAGCTTGCGCCTTAGTGATGTTTGAGCAGGCTGTCAAAATACGCGGCGATCTTTTTCCCGAACACTTCCCCACGGTCGAAATAGCACGCGAAGATGGAGGGGTTGATGAGTTCCGCCTCCATCAGCATCGTCCCGCGTTCGCTCTGGATCAGGTCGATGCGGCTGTAGTGGATGGGACAGCCGAGAGATTCGTAGGCGTCGAGCGTCTTCAGGGCAAAATCCATCTCCGTCGCGGTCGGCTCGTAGAGCGCAACCGTTCCGCCCTGCGATTCGTTACAGCGAAACTCTCGCGGGTCGGAGGGTCGGCGCATGAACGCGTGCTGATATTCATGACCGAGGAAGACCAAACTTCGCTCACCCGCCCCCACGCCCGCAATAAAGTCCTGCGCCAGATACTCATCCTCGCGCCCCGCGACGGCGGCCAGTTCGCCGGGTGTTTTGACGAGCATCACGTCCCGGCCGCGCTCGCCGCTAATCGGTTTGAGCACGAACGCCTCGCCCCGCTCTAGACGCTCCCGCACCGAATCATTCAACAACTGCGTTGGGGGAATGAGAATCCCTCGCCGTTCCAACTCAAGGAGGTATCGCTTGTCTATGTTGTGCCTGATCGTCTCCGGGTCGTTGACGACGAGCGGGGCGGCCTCCGCAAACGTCTGCACCATCCGAAAAAATCGAGGGAGGTCGAAGTAGAACCCTTCCATCTTGTAGACGAAAATCAAGTCCATGCTCGCGAGCGGCGGCGGCGTGATGAACCGGCGCGCGTTATCGTGGAACAGGCGCGTGAACTCGCGCCCGTCGAGATCGTCCCAGTTGGCGAAAAACACTTCGTGTCCCAGGGTCTGGAGCGCGCGGGAAAAATCGTAACAGTCGCCGTCGTCAACTTTTAACTTCACGGCGAAATAATCGTCGCGCGTCAACTCCCTCTCTTCCGCCAACGTCAATAAAATGTTGCTCATGATCTTTACCTCGCGCAAAGAGACTTATCTCACGCTTCCGTGCCGGCAGGCGCGGCGGAAGATACGGCCTGCGCGCCTTCGCTGTCTGACCCGCCTGCGCGTGCGACGGCGACGCGGGCGATGATCTCCAGGGGGTCGATCACGTTGAAGGGCGAGTTGGCGGAAGAGAGCACGAGCGAAACTTCCGTGCAACCGGCGATGATCAACTCCGCGCCCGCCGCCGTGAGACGCTCGGCCGCCCCCGTCAACAAAGCGCGCGGCTCATCCTTGTAACCGCACTTGATGCCCTGGCCGCCATAGATCGCTTTCATCACACACTCCGCCTGTTCGTCGGCCTCCGGCGCGAGGAGACGCCGGTCGTGTTTTTGCAACGAGCGATGATAGAGGCCGCTGTCGAGCGTCGGCGTCGAAGCCAGGATGCCAACCTGCCGACACTGCGGATAGTGCGCGGCGATGTATGCGACCGTCTCATCGATCAGGTGAAGAAGCGGGATACGGACGGCGGCCTGCACGTCTTCCCAAAAGAGGTGCGCGAGATTGCACGGCATGAGGAGGAAGTCCGCGCCCGCTTGCTCCAGGACGCGCGCCGTCCGAATCATTTCCGGCACCGGACTCTCGCCGCCGCCGTAGGCCGCGCGCACCCGGTCGGGGATGAGAGAATTATTGAAGGTGATGACCGGAACGTGATCCTGATCTCGGCCGACCGACGTGTGCGCCGTGATCAACGCACACAGTTGATTCGTCGCTTCCGGCCCCATCCCGCCGAGAATACCGATGGTTGAAATATTTGTCATGGCCGGAATTGGAACGTGAAGCCGGTCGTGGAGCCGGGCTGTTTGAGAGTGAGAGACGCGCCGTCAGGTCTGCCCGCGATGTTTTGAGGCGGGCAGGAAGGAGCCGCGCCCTTCGCCGATATTCGTGATGCAAAGAAAGGGTGTGTTGCGAGCCGCGCGGGCTGTCACTCTTCCTTGTCCAGCTTGAGCACGACCGAGTTGATGCAATAGCGCAAGCCGGTTGGCCGCGGCCCGTCTTCAAAGACGTGGCCGAGGTGCGAATCGCACGCGGCGCACATGACTTCCGTGCGCTCCATCCCGTAGCTCGTATCGACCTCGGTGCGGACGTTATCCGCCGTCGCCGGGGCGGTGAAACTCGGCCACCCGCATCCCGAATCGAACTTGGCTTCGGAACTGAACAACTCGCTGCCGCACGCGGCGCACTTGTACGTGCCCGCATCCTTCGCGTCGTGATACTCGCCGGTGAAGGCGCGCTCCGTCCCCTTTTGTCGCGCGACGCGATACTGTTCGGGCGTCAGCGTCGCACGCCATTCCTCTTCGGTCTTGAACACTTTTTTCGTCACGATTCGCTTCCTTCTTCCATCAATTCAAAAGCCCACGGCGCGGGCGTTCAGGCGCGGGTCGCGCCCGCCACGAATTTCAACGCCACGCCGTTCATACAGTAACGGAGTCCGGTCGGGTCTGGGCCGTCGTCGAAGACGTGGCCGAGGTGCGAGTCGCAGCGGTTACAGAGGACTTCGGTGCGCGTCATGCCGCCGTCGTCGTCCCGCGCCTCGCGCACGTTTCGTTTGGCGATGGGCGACCAGAAACTCGGCCAGCCAGTGCGGGAATCATACTTCGTTCTCGAACTGAACAGGGGCAGAGCGCAAGCGGCGCAGGCGTAGATGCCCTTCGCCTTGTGCTTCAACAGCGGACTCGACCCCGGAGCTTCCGTCCCCTTCTCACGCATGACGTGATACTGCTCCGGCGTCAGCGTGCGCTTCCATTCTTCATCCGTCTTCGACAGTTTTTTGAAATTGGCCGCGCCGCCCTGCGCCGCCCTCTGCGCCAACGCTTCGGCGAGCGGCAGTTTAAAGAGCACGGCGGCCGCTCCGAGAGTCGCACCGGATTTGATAAAATAACGTCTATTCATTCGCACACCTCTTTAGTTCAACTTCTCTCTCTATTTACGTAACGAACGGTGCGTTGGATTGAGCGAGAAAGTATTGTAGCGTGTTCGCGTCTATCGCAAATATTTTAACCGAAGTATTTTAACCGACCGGCAATGCATATTCTATCCATCGAGTCGCTCAGCAAGAACTACGGGCTGAGGCCGCTCTTCCAAAACGTCACGCTCGGCTTCGATTCCCAAGACCGCATCGGCGTGGTCGGCGCGAACGGTTCGGGCAAAACGACGCTGCTGCGTCTCATCGCGGGCGCGGAGCAACCGGATACCGGCCGGGTCGTCTTCGCCGAAGGCGTCTCGCTCGGCTACCTGCCGCAGAACCCGCCCTACGACCCACAGCAAACCGTGCTCGACACCGTCTTCGCCGCCAGCGACTCGCGGACGAAACTGCTGCTCGATTACGAGCGCGCCTGTCAGGCGTTGGCCTCCGGCGACGGGGACGACGAACGGCGTTTGAATCGCGTCTCGGAGTTGGCGCACGAGTTGGAGGCTTCGGGCGCGTGGGAGTTGGAGACGGACGCGCGCGCCGTCCTCAGCCGCCTCGGCATTCAAGACACCGCCGCCCTCATGGGCACCCTCTCCGGCGGGCAGCGCAAACGCGTCGCACTCGCCCACGCCCTCATCTCGAAGCCGCAACTGCTCATCCTCGACGAACCGACCAACCATCTCGACGCCGAAACCATCACCTGGCTCGAAGCCTATCTCACACGCTATCGCGGCGCGCTGCTGCTCGTGACCCACGACCGCTATTTCCTCGACCGCGTGACCGGGCGCATCATCGAAATCGACCGCGGCGCGGTGCAAGCCTTCGACGGCAACTACGCCTACTATCTCGAACGGAAAGAGGAACAGGAACTCGCCCGCGCGGCCGAAGGGCAGAAGCGCGAGATGCTCATCCGGCGCGAATTGGCGTGGCTGCGTCGCGGCGCGAAGGCGCGCACGCGCAAGTCCAAAGCGCGCATCGACCGCGCCGAGAGTCTGATGGCGCAACCGAAGGACGCGGCGCGCGTCGAACTCGACATCTCCGTCTCCTCCAGCCGCATCGGCAAGAAGATTTTAGAGTTGCGCGACATCGCCAAGTCGTACGACGGGCGCGCGCTCATCGAAAACTTCAACTACATTCTGAAACCCGGCGACCGCATCGGCATCATCGGGCCGAACGGCGCGGGCAAGACCACGCTGCTTGAGATCATCACCGGCCGCACGAAGCCCGACCGCGGCTCGCTCGAAGTCGGCCAAACCGTCCGCTTCGGCTACTACGATCAGGAGAACCGCGCGCTCGACGAAGGGGAGCGCGTCATAGACTACATTCGCCAGGTGGCCGAACGCATCGAGACCGCCGACGGCTCGGTAGTCACCGCCGGGCAAATGCTGGAAAAGTTTCTCTTCAACGGCGCGATGCAATACGCGCCCATCGGGAAATTGTCCGGCGGCGAACGGCGGCGACTCTATCTCCTGCGCGTGCTGATGAGCGCGCCGAACGTTCTGCTATTGGACGAGCCGACCAACGACCTCGACATTCAAACCATGGTCACGCTCGAAGATTATCTCGACGCCTTCAACGGCTGCCTCGTCGTCGTCAGTCACGACCGCTATTTTCTCGACCGCACGGTCGAACACATCTTCCGCTTCGAGGCGGGCGGCGAGGTGCGCGAGTATCCCGGCAACTACACCGCTTTTCTGGAAGCGCGACAGCGGCAGGAACAGGCGACGACGGCGGCGGCTTCCGGCGCGCTCGCCCCGCCCGCGCGGCCGGTTAAAAAGGAGAGCGCGGTGGCCGCCGCCTCGTCCGCGCCGAAAGCTCAACGCAAACTCACTTTCAAAGAGCAGCGGGAGTTGGAGGAGTTGGAGGCGCGCATTCAAGCGGCCGAACTGCGGCAGGGCGAACTCGAAATTCAACTCGCCGCGAACTCAAGCGACGCGCACCTCGTTCATCAACTCTTCGTGGAACGCGAAACCCTCGCCGTCCAACTCGCGCGCGACCTCGAACGCTGGGCTGAACTCGCGGAACTCGCCTAGCTGCGCCGTCGCCCACGCCCATGAGCACGAAGGTCTTGAAGGGATTTTCAACGCCCGCGAATCACGGAATCTCACGACCTGATAAATCAATCAAGCGCCGGGCTATCGCCGTCCCACGCCCCCTGGCGTTGACCCTGGCGACCGAAGACTGTTATAGACAAAGGCGTTCGGCGCGGAGGAACAAACGGGTGCGCGCGCGGCAAGCGTTACGCACGCATCTTCAACGGAAAGCAAAACCGCTTCACGATTCTGACATGCGAGCGTCATCTTGAAACTTCTCAAAAATTTACCCTTCGCTTTCCTCGCCTGCCTTTTCCTTCAACTCAACTGGCCGCCCGCCACCGTCGTCGCACAAAAAAAGCCGCCCACCCGCCCCGGCGGCAACGCTCAACTCGCCAACGCCGCCAGGGATCACGAAATAGCGTCGCAGTTCGCGCCCGTCTTTCACCAGTCGCTCGGCGACCAACGGCGGCACGACTACATCACCAATTTCGACTTCGACGGCGACTGGCGCGGCGACAACAATTGGGACAACGCCGGCGACACGCGCTACCCTCTGCGGGCTTACGTCTACTACGCCGTCAGCGAAACGCCGACCCACTTCTTCATCCATTACGCCGTCTTCCACCCGCGCGATTACAAGGGCAGCGGGACGGGCGGGCGCATCCTCAGCGAGATCATACGCGAGGGCGTGCGGCATGGCGGTCGCTACGATCCGACCGGACTATCGGGCGAGGCGGTGCTGGCTCACGAAAATGATATGGAGGGCTGTCTCGTCGTGGCGGCGAAGGCCGGGGCTGAGTTGCGCGCGGCGCGCGTCGTGTTCGTGGAGACGCTGGCTCACGACCGCTTCTTGCAATACCTGCCTGGAACCGAAGGCGGCCACAGAAGCGAGTTCGATGTGGTCAGGTTAGATGCGGGGCGGCCGGAGTTGTACGTAGAGGCTAAGGGGCACGGCGTTCTTGCGTTCGACGGCACCGAGAAACAGAAGTCGTCTAACGGGTTACTGACTTATAAATTCGCCGGTAGTGCGGGCGACCCCGACAAGTCTTCTTCGGCCGAAATCGGCTACGCGCTGCTCCCTATTGCCACGACGCTCTGGCCGCGAGCGCGCGGCGGCGTCAATCAAACCTTCGGCACCACCTACCACTACGGCGCGCGTTCCTTCAGCGCGGCTCACACACCGGCGCGGCGCGAGATGGTGAACCTCGGCGCACTGGGCGCGACCTTTCGCGGCAACAAGGGCGCGCCCAATGCGGCGCGGCCGCCGTGGGGCTGGTTTGACAGGGGTGACAGGGGTGGCGCGCGCGGCGAATGGTTCTTCGACCCGGCCGTCACGATCAAACGACACTTCAAGTTGGGCGGCGACTTCTCCGTCGCCTACACGCACGCGCCTTTTCTCGGCGTCAGCCGCAAACGGTAGATCGGCGAGAGTTGAACGCGGCCGCGAGGGAGCGCGTGGGAAATGGATATTCGAGTCCGAAACTATGTGCCCGGTGCGGGAAAGTTTTTTAGGGGCGGCCGCCTCCGGTGTTGCTATAATCGGGCATCCTGAAAGTCGGGTTTTAAGTAAGGAGCGTTCCCCATGAAGAGTTTGAACTTCAAGGTCATGTCGGGTTGTTTGTTATTGGCATTGTGCTTGTGCGTCGAAGCGGCGGGGCAGACCGCCGCCGCCGGGTTGGGCGGCAACTGGCCTCAGTGGCGCGGCCCGAATCGAGACGGCATCTCAAGAGAGACGGGGTTGCTCAAGCAGTGGCCTGCCGAAGGCCCGCCGCTCATCTGGAAGGCGACCGGCGCGGGGCGCGGCTACTCTTCGCTCGCCGTCGCCGACAATCGACTCTACACGCTCGGACTACGCGGCGACCGCGAGTTTATCGTCGCGTTCGACGTGGCGACGGGCAAGGAACTCTGGGCGAAGCCGCACGGCGCGGCCTTTCGCAACGACCGCGGTGACGGCCCGCGCGGCACGCCCACGGTCGAAGGCGAACGGCTCTACGCCCTCGGCGGCAACGGCGACCTGTCGTGCCTTGAGACGCGCACGGGTCGAAGCATCTGGACGATGAACGTGCTGTCGAAGTTCGGCGGCTCGAACATCACCTGGGGCATCAGCGAATCGCCGCTCATCGTCGGCGACAAGTTGCTGGTCAACGCGGGCGGCGAAAACGCCTCCATTGTCGCGCTCAACAAGCGCGACGGCTCGCTCATCTGGAAAAGCCAAAGCGACGAGGCCGGTTATTCGTCGGCCATCACGATGGAGGCGGGCGGCATGCCGCAAGTCGTCTTCTTCACCTCGCGCCGCGCCGTCGGCTTGGCCTTGAGCGACGGCAAACTGCTCTGGGAATACTCGCGCGCCGCGAACCGGACGGCCAACGCCGCGACGCCCGTTGCGCGCGGCAACCGCGTCTTTATCTCTTCCGACTACGGCACGGGCGCCGGACTCGTCGAGATCAAGGCGGGCGAGCGCGGCGCGCTGACGGCGCAGGAAGTCTATTTCACGAAGGACATGCGCAACCATCACAGCAGTTCCATCCTCGTCGGCGACCACCTCTACGGCTTCTCCAGCGGCATCCTGACGGCCATGCGTTTCGATAACGGGCAGGTGGCCTGGAAAGACCGCAGCGTCGGCAAAGGCTCGCTCGTTTACGCCGACGGGCACCTCTATTGCCTGAGCGAGAACGGCGTGGTCGGCCTCGTCGAGGCGACGCCCGAAGCCTACCGCGAAAAGGGACGCTTCCGCATCGCGCAGGATTCGCTGCCCACCTGGACGCACCCGATCATCGCGGGCGGCCGCCTCTACCTGCGCGATCAAGACACGATCTACGCCTACGACGTGAGGCAGAAAAAATAACAAACTCGGCGGGCGGAGATTCGCTCCCCGCCCGTTCGCCGTTGCAACCGCACGGGCGGCGGACTTGTTCGCTACCCTAACCCGAAACCTTTGGAGAGACGACACCATGCGCGTGGAGCGATTGGAAGAACTGGCGAGGCAGGCGTTGGCCGAATCGCGGCGGAATGATTGCGAACTGATCTCGGTCGCGGCGGCCGATGGCTCCGAGCACACGTGGTCGATTGACCTGCTCGACGTGATGCAGCAACAGGAACCGTTTCGCGTAACGCTCGAAGCCGCCCCCGGTTCCACGGATGAAGAGATCAAAGAGGCGATCCGCCGCGGCATCGCCGAGCACTTCAGCGCGGCGAGTATTTGATCTTATCCACGCCCGAAACTTTCCCTGACCATCCCGATGAAAGAAGCAACTTTACGGCGGCACCCGCAGGCCGACGACGATGCGCCGCCCGTCGAAGAGATCAGAGCGCACTTCCCCGCCCTCGAACGACAACACGGCGGCCACCCGGTCGCCTATTTCGATGGCCCTGGCGGCACGCAGGTTCCGCGCGCCGTCATCGCAGCCATTACGGATTATCTCTATCACCACAATGCCAACACGCACTGGGCATACCCGGCGAGCGCGGAGACTGATGCCATCCTCGAAGCCGCGCGCGAAACCCTCGCCGATTTTTTGCACGCCGCGCCGACCGAGATCGTCTTCGGCGCGAACATGACGACGCTCGCCTTCCATCTCTCGCGCGCCCTCAGCCGCCGCTTCGACGCGGGCGACGAGATCATCGTGACCGAACTCGACCACCATGCCAACATCGCCCCGTGGCACGCGCTCGCGCGCGAACGCGGCGCGGTCGTGCGTACGGCGAAGATGCTGCCGGAGACGGGCGCGCTCGATTGGGAAGATTTCGAGAGCCTTCTCAACGAGCGCACGAAGTTGGTCGCCGTGGGCGCGGCCTCGAACGCGCTCGGCACGATCACGGACGTGCGTCGCGCGGCGGAAGCGGCGCACCGCGTCGGAGCGTTATGCTTCGTTGACGCCGTTCACTACGCGCCGCACAACCTGGTTGACGTGCGCGCACTGGATTGCGATTTTCTCGCCTGTTCGGCCTACAAGTTTTGCGGCACGCATGTCGGCGTGCTCTACGGCAGGCAAGCGTTGTTGGACTCGCTCGATTTTCCCAAGCTCTCGCCCGCGCCCGACACCGCGCCCGAACGCGCCGAGACCGGGACGCTCAACCACGAGGGCATCGCCGGGGCAGCCGCCGCCGTGGATTTCTTCGCCTCGCTCGCCCCATCGGTCGCGGCGAATGACACGCGCCGCGAGCGTCTGCGCGCGTCGTTCGCCGCGCTGCACACGCGTGGCGCGGCCTTGACGCGGCGACTATGGCAAGGGTTGCAAGAGATCGAAGGCGTGCGCGTTTACGGCCTGCCGCCTGACGCGCCCCGGACACCGACCGTCTCGTTCACCGTCGCAGGCGTTGCATCGAGCGTCGTCGCGCGGGAGTTGGCCGCGCGCGGACTCTTTTTGTCGCACGGAGACTTTTACGCGGCCACGGTGATCGAACGACTCGCACTCGGCGACGAAGGCTTGGTGCGCGCCGGATGCGCTTGCTACACGACGGCGGAAGAAGTCGAAAGGCTCATCGGCGGCGTCGCCGGGATCGCCTACGGAGCATGAGTTTCACTCCCGCGCGGGGGAGATGCGCGATGCTTCCGGCGCGCCTGTTTCTTCGGCGGGAGGTCGCCTTGAAGTCGGGAGCGGCGGCCTCCGGCAGGGGCATTTATTTTTGCAGATTTTATTGACGCGTGTGCCGTTTGGTGATAGCCTCTGCTCAATAAAAGGCGTGGGGTGTAGTGAGGACACCACTCGCCGCGACCGTCAACGGTCACAAAGCGAACAACAGCTTCCGAACCTGCGCCGCCCGGCGCACCGGGAGATTGAACAAGCCCGTAGAAGATGCTGTGAGGACATCTTCTACGGGCGTTCGCTTTTGTCGAGGCCGCACATATGTTAGAGCGGCTGCCGCGAACCGGCTCGCGCCCGGCAGACGCGCGCAAGCTTACCGCCGCCTCTTATTCAGACTATAATCCGATTCATGCGCGACGCTTACGTACTCCGTTTTCGCGACATGGCGTTGCGGCAAAAAGGAAGTTGGACGCGTCGGATCGTCCACCTCATCCTGAGCATCGCGCTTCGTCTCTTCTTCCGGCGCATCGAGATCGGCGGCGCGCGCCACGTGCCGCCCGATGAACCTCTCATCTTCGTCTCCAATCACCCGAACGGGCTGATCGATCCCGCGCTCATCTTCTGCGCCCTCCCGCGTCGCATCTCCTTTCTCGCCAAGTCCACGCTCTTTCGCATTCCCGTCATCAAGTTTCTCATCAACGCGGTCGAGACCCTGCCGCTCTACCGCCGCGTTGACCCGGAGGAAGACGGCGCGAAAAACAGGCTCACGTTCGAACGATGCCACGCGCTGCTCAGGCAAAACCGCTGCATCGCGCTGTTCCCCGAAGGCGTCTCGCACAACGCGACGCGGCTGCTGCCCGTCAAGACCGGCGCGGCGCGCATCGCCCTCGGCGCGCTGTCCGTCGCACAGCCCGCGATGGACGACGGCGCGCGAGACCTGAGCGGCGCGTTGAAGATCGTCCCCGTCGGGCTTTACTACACGTCGAAGACCTCCTTTCGCAGCGAAGCCCTGATCAGTTTCGGCGCGGCGATTGAAGCGCGCGCCGTTCGTTTGGACGCGCAGGGCGAACCGCCGCGCGAAGCCGTCAGAGAGCTATCCGCGCGCATCGAAGAGGCTCTGCTCGAAGTTACTTTGAACGTCGAAGACGACGAAGAGTTGGGAGTGGTGACGAAAGCGCAGGAACTCTTTTCGTCGCTTTACGAGAGCCTCAGCCTGCGCCAAACCCTCGCGGCGGAGTTTGACCTGCGTCGGCGCATCGCGGAGAAATTGTCGCCCCCGGCTGCTGCTGCGGCGGGCGAAACGGGAGAGAGCCAGGACACGCTGCGGCGCAGAATTTTGCAACACGAAGCGGAACTCGGCGCGCTCGGGCTGAACGCCGAAAATTTGTCGCTCCTGACGCACACGCGTTGGAACGTCTTTCGCCACTTCCTGCTGCGCGCCGCGCTCGTTGTGCTGCTCCTGCCCCTCTCGCTTCCGGGCGCGCTCCTGCACCTGCCCGCCTTCGTCGTCTGCGATCTGCTGTCGCGCTTCTACCGGCGGCACGGCGTGGACGAGATCGCGCCGACCGTGAAGATACTGGCCGCCATGGCGCTCATGCCGCTGACGTGGCTCGTCGTCGGCGCGCTCTGTTATTTACGTTGGGGGTGGCGCGCCGCGTTGCTGGCCTTACCCTTTTCCGTCGTGTGCGGCTACGCGGCGATGCGTTCACTGGAGATGTTGTACGACCTGCGCGGCTGGTTCAAGGGCGGCCTTGTGCTCGTCAACAACCGGCGGCGGGTGCTGCGGCTCTTTCTCGAACGGCGCGCGTTGCATCAGGAGATGTTGAAGTTTGTGGAAAGCGCGCCGGAGTAGGATCGAGTCGGACGCCGACATGTTTTCTTCCGGTGACAAGCGAAGAGGCGGCCGGTCATGCAACCGGCCGCCTCTCCCCTCGTGCTTGATCGTTGAAGGAACCGCTTAGGGCTTGGCCTTCTCGCCGAGAGCTTTCTCAATGGCGGCTTTGAGACCTTCGTAGCTGCGCTCGTTGGTGGCGCGCCCGTTGACGAAGAAAAACGGGGTGCTGTTGACGCCGATCCGGACTCCGTCCATCATATCGCGCTGAACCTTGTCGGCCATCTGACCCGAATCGAGCGCGGCGTCGAACTTCTGCCGGTCGAGGCCGACCTGCGTCGCATACTCTTTCAACTTGTCCACGCTCAGAGCCTTCTGATTCGCGAACAACACTGCCGCGTATTCCCAATACTTCCCCTGCGCGCGCGCCGCCTCGGCCGCCTCCGCCGCCTTCGCCGCGAACTCGTGTTGCTCCAAAGGGAAATCGCGGACGACCAGGCGCAGGCGGTTGCCGTATTCCGCCACGAGTCGATCCAGCACGGGATGCGCCCCGGCGCAACTGGGACACTGGAAATCCGTGAATTCAACGAGCGTGACGGGCGCGGCGGGGTTGCCCTTCACCGGCTGGTCGTCGAGCGCGATTTGCATCACGGGCGCTTCGGGCGCAACTAAATTAACTTGCAGCGTCGCCGCCCGGCGCAACTGCTCGGCGAAAGCCGCTTGCAAGTCTCGCAGTTGGGTTTCTTGCAGGTATTGCACGAGTTGAGGCTTGACTTGCGCAAACTCGCCGTTGATCCGTTCCTTGTTTTCATTGTAGAACTTTTGCGCTTCGGCGTCGGTCACGGCTCGCGTTTTGACTTGAACTTCGCCGTCGAGCAGAGCCTTCGTCGTGACCTTGCGCTTCTGGGCTTCCTGTTCGAGCAGCACGTCGTTGATGCGTAGGTCAACCTCCGTCTTGCGCAATTGATAGATGCGCTGCTGCACGCTATAGATCAACGGCTTGAGCGAGTCTTCGACGTGGGCGGAGGTGAGCGACTCGCCGTTGACGACGGCCAGGACGCGCGCGCGTTCGGCCGGATTGGCGGGCGGCGTCACGTTCGCCACGTTGACCTTGACGGCGGAGGCGGTGCGCAGGCGGTCGGCAAACTGTTTCGCCATCTCGCGCTGTCGCTGGTCGCGCAGGTAGGAGATGAGGTCGGTTTTGACCGCGCTGAAGTCGCGGCCGATCCTGGCCTTGTTTTCGTCGTAGAACTTTTGCGCCTCGGCCTCGGTCGGCTCCGTCACCTTGGAGACGATCTCATCTTCCAACAGCTTGGCCGTCGTTTTGCCGCGCTTCTTCGCTTCGGCATCGAGCAGCCGGGAGTTGATCTGGAGATCGAGTTCGCGTGCCCGCGCCTCGACGACGCTCCGGCGCATCTCGGCGATCTGAGGTTCGATGCGTGATTCGACTTCTTGCCTCGTAATCCTCACGCCGTTCACGACGGCGACGACTTCGGGCAGCGGCTCGCCTTCACAGGCGCAATCCGTCGTCGCGGTGGCTCCGGCGGCCGGTGCGGCCGCGCGCGGCTGAGACTGCGGTTGCGTGGCGGGCTGCGCGGGCGCGGCTTTGGTTGCGGACGGCGTGGTCGAAGTGGGGCGACGCGTCTGGGCATCGGTCGTGAAAGAGGCAGACGCGGCGATCAGTGCGAGAGCTAAAAACTTCTTCATTATTCCTCCAAAGGCAACTGTGATGGGTGATGTGTGGCTCGCTATTGTATCAATTGAGATGGTTTTTGCCACCCTGCCGGATGCCGCCACGGGCGGCGCAAAAGTTGAAACATCCAGCCTGCCCCTCCGGTTTTTCCGTCTCACCCGCTTCCTCACATGGCGATGTTTTTCAGGTGATAGCGTTCGGTGTCGTAATGGCGTTCGATGTCCACGATGTTGAGTTTGCCGAGGACGGAGGTGATCTCGATGAGCGAGAGTTCGCACGCGGGGGCGATGCCGCGCGCCGAAACCATCATGCCGAGGTCGCCGTCGGCCAGAGCGTCGGCGGCGCGCGCGCCGAACATCATGCCCATCATGCGGTCGATGGGCGAGGGCGCGCCGCCGCGCTGCGGGTGGCCGAGCATGGCGGAGCGGGCATCGTAAGGCGTCTCGGCCATGATGCGCCGCGCGAGCACTTCGCCGATGCCGCCGAGGCGCGCGTGGCCGAACGGGTCGTGCCGGTCGTCAACCGTGACGAGTTCGCCGTTCGCCGGGTGCGCGCCTTCGGCGACGACGATGACGGAGTAGCGCGGCTGCGTGCGGTCGCGTCGTTGCGCCGAGGTGTCGCCGAGACGCTCTTGCAGGTGTCGGTAAATCTTCTCATAGCGAAACGGGTGTTCGGGGATCAGGATCAAATCCGCGCCGCCCGCCACGCCCGCCCAGAGCGCGAGATGCCCGGCGTGGCGTCCCATCACTTCGATCACCTGCACCCACCCGTGCGAACCGGCGGGCGTGCGCGAACGCTCGATCACTTCCGTCACGTTACGCAGCGCCGTGTCGAAGCCGAGCGTGTAGTCCGTCCCGGCCAAATCTTTGTCGATCGTTTTCGGGATGCCGACGACGCGCACGCCGCGCTCGTGTAGTTTGGCCGCGACGCCGAGCGTGTCCTCGCCGCCGCAGGCGACGACGGCATCGAGTCCGAGCCGCTTGATGTTCTCTTCGACCTCGCGCGAGCGGTCAACGCTCTCGCCCGAAGCAGTCGGGGTCTTGAAGGGATTCGTGCGCGACGAGCCGAGGTTCGTGCCACCGTCGCGATCCCAACGCCGCACGGCGTTGCGGTCGAGCGGGAGCGTGTCGCCCGCCGGGTTGAGCAGGCTGCGCCAGCCGTCGTAGAGGCCGACCACTTTGATGCCGTGTTCCGAGGCGCGATAGACCAGCCCCTTGATCGCCGGATTCAGGCCGGGCGCGTCGCCGCCGCCCGTCAACACGCCGATGGTTTTTACTGCGTCCATTAAATGTAAATTTGCTCCTTAGTCAATGAATGATGATTTCGATCAGAGATTAAGCGCGCGGGTTATGAGCCGGGCGCGCTGTCGGCGCGTTCTGCGTTGGGTGGGACACTGAGCCAGATCGCCGAGAGGGGCGGCAGGTCGATGAGCGCAGAGAATGGGCGCAGGTGCAAAGGCACGGCCTCCGCTTCGATCGAGTCGAGTTCGACGGAGCCGCTGCCGTCGTAGACGGCGGCGTCCGTGTTCAAAATCACTTGGTAGCGTCCCGCCACGGGCAAGGCGAGCCGGTAGCCCGTTCGCGTCATGTTGGAGAAATTGCAGACGCAGACCAGGCGCCGCCCCGCCGTGGGCGCGTGGCGCAGAAAGGCGACGACGTTTTCGGCCGCGCTGTTGGCGTCAATCCACTCGAAGCCCGCCGGTTCAACGTCGGCCTCCCAGAGCGCGGGTTCATCGCGGTAGAGACGGTTGAGATCGGCGAGAAGTTTCCGCACGCCCCGGTGCGCGGGTTCGTCGAGCAGGTGCCAGTCGAGACTCTGATCGTTGTTCCACTCGCGCCATTGTCCGAGTTCGTCGCCCATGAAGAGGAGTTTCTTGCCGGGGTGCGCCCACATGTAGCCGTAGAGGGCGCGCAGGTTCGCAAACTTCTGCCCGCGCTCTCCCTGCATCTTCGTCAGCATCGAACCTTTGAGATGAACGACCTCGTCGTGGGAAAAGGGGAGGATGAAGTTTTCGCTCCACGCGTAGATGAAACCGAACGTCAGGTTGTTGTGATGAAAGCGGCGATAGAGCGCGTCTTTGGCGAAGTATTGCAGCGTGTCGTGCATCCAGCCCATGTTCCACTTGAAGTCGAAACCGAGTCCGCCCTCGGAGACGGGGTGGCTGACCTTCGGCCAGGACGTTGACTCTTCGGCGATCATCATCACGCCGGGATGCTCGCGGTGAACCGTCTCGTTCAACTCGCGCAGAAAATCGATCGCCTCCAGATTCTCGCGCCCGCCGTACTTGTTCGGCAGCCAGCGGCCGTCGTCGCGGCTGTAGTCGAGATAGAGCATCGAGGCGACGGCATCAACGCGCAGCCCGTCGATGTGGCACTCCTTGATCCAGAAGAGGGCGTTGGCGATGAGGAAGTTGCGCACCTCGTTGCGGCCGTAGTTGAAGATGTAGGTGCCCCAATCGGGATGCTCGCCCTTGCGCGGGTCGAGGTGCTCGTAGAGCGCGCTGCCGTCGAAGCGACCGAGGGCGAAAGCGTCTTTGGGGAAGTGCGCGGGCACCCAGTCCATGATCACGCCGAGGCCGCGGCCGTGGAGGTGATCGACGAGATAACGGAAATCGTCGGGCGTGCCGAAGCGCGCGGTCGCCGCGTAGTAGTTCGCCACCTGGTAGCCCCACGAGCCGCCGTAAGGATGACCCTTGAGCGGCAGAAACTCGACGTGCGTGAAATTCATCTCAAGCAAATAATCGGCGAGCGCGGGCGCGGTTTCCCGGTAGGTGAGCGAGCGATTGCCTTCCTCGCGCACGCGCCGCCACGAGCCGAGGTGCATTTCGTAGATCGAGAGCGGCTGTCGCAGGTGGTCTTGCGCGGCGCGCCGCGCGATCCATTCGTCGTCAGTGAATTGATAGTTCGGCTCGAAGACGATTGAGGAAGTGGCGGGCGGCACTTCGGTTTGCAGCGCGTAGGGGTCGGTCTTAAGAAAGGCGGGGCGGCCGCGATGGTGCATCTCATACTTGTAGAGCGCGCCGGGGTTGAGTTCGGGGATGAACAATTCCCAGATGCCGGAGACGCCGAGCCGACGCATTTGATGGAGCCGCCCGTCCCAATGGTTGAAGTCGCCGACGACGCTCACGCCGTCCGCGTTCGGCGCCCACACGGCGAACGAGACGCCCCGCACCTCGCCCAGACGCCGCACGTGCGCGCCCAGTTTTTCGTAGAGCTTCCAGTGTCGCCCTTCGGCGAACAGGTGCTCGTCGAAATTGCCGAGCGTGGGGAGGAACTGGTAAGAGTCGAGTTGCGTAAAGACGTTGCCGTCCGGGTATGAGACGCGCAGGCGATAAGGGAAAGTCTGCGATCTGTCGGCGACCAGAATCTCGAAGAGTCCGGCCGGGTGCGTCCGGCTCAAGGGGCGCGGCGGCTCGGAACCGACGAGCAATTCGACGCTCGCGGCATCCGGCCGGTAGACGCGCACGATGATCCCTTCCGGCGTCGGGTGCGCTCCGAGGATGGAGTGCGGGTCGTGATGGACGAAAGAGAACAGCCGTCCTAGTTCATCGGCCGCAACTGTGGGATGGGTTATCTCAGGCATTGTTTTCGGAACCGGCGTCCGTGCCGAACTCGTCGGAGCAAACTCCGGTAGGGGGCAAATTTGTCGAGGGCAGCAGGTTTACTTCCCGCCCCGTCAACTGACATAAAGACGCGGGCTGCCGATTCATCCTACTCCGACAATTATTCTTCCTAACTTTACGACAACACGGATTCCGCGAAGGGTTCGACGGTTGCGTCCGCCGCCGTCGGCGGCGTAACTTCGGGCACCAGACCCGGAGCCAGTCCGAGTTTCAAAGCCAACTCTCCCAAGTTTCGGCCGCCGCGCGCGCGCTCATCCCGCACCGCTTCATAGACGATCTCTTGCGCCCGCTCCAGATTCGCGTGCAGATTCAATTCCCCGGCGAGATTGATCAGGGCGAGCGCGGCCTCGTAAGGTTCCGGGTCGGGGTCGCCCACGGCCGCGCTCACCGTCGCCTCGATCAACTTCTCAAACTTGCGTCGCATGCTCGTGCGGTCGAGCCGGTAGCCGAGCCGCGCCACCTCGCCCGCGATCTTCAACGCCTCGCGGAAGGCCGCCGGGTCGTCGTGCTGCTCAAACTTCTGCATCGCGCGTTCGAGCCGCCGGGTGATGGTGAACTCGGCGGCGGCGCGCAGTTCCTCCGGCAGTTGGAAGCCCGCCTGTTGCAGCATCTCGATGTTGCGCCGGTTCTCCTCATAGAGATATTCGTACTGCTCCGAGAAACGTCCCACCATCCGGCCGAACATGATCTCGTAGATGCGCTGGCGGCCTTCGGGCAGAAGATGTTCGAGGCCGAAGTCCGCGGGGCCGAACTCTTCCTGCATCAGGCGCAGGAGCGCGGGAACCGACCCCGTGCGAAATTGCGACCACAGATTCTCCGTCGCTGTTTGAAACACGGCATCGCCCGGATGCTCTTTCAACACGCAGTAAAAATCCACGTCGCCGACGTGCATCGCCGCCACGGCGAAATCCAGCCGCTTCCCCGTCGCACCTGTTTCCAACACGATACGCCCGGTGGCGAGCGCGAGCCGCCCGTGCTGCTCCTGGCGAAAATCCGTGAGACGGAAAGCGTGCCCCGCGATCGCGCCGTCCTGCTCGCTCTTGTCCACGAGACTGGAGATGGCGAGACTGGCCGCGATGCGCGAGGGCGCGACCCGCGTCGCCTCGACCAATTCGCGGAAGATGTCCGCCCCGTTGCCATATTTGCGCACGTTGCTCCGCGCTTCGGCCAACCGCTCCAGGAATCCGGCGCGCGGAGGGGGCAGATTCAACTCCGCCATGAAATCCATCGCCCGCGCGGCATACTTCAACACCTGCACGGTCTCGATGCCGGAGATGTCGTTGAAGAACCAGCCGCAACTCGTGTACATCAAAAGCGAACTGCGCTGGAGTTCGAGCCAGGTGAGCGCGCGCCGCTCCTCGGCCTCGCTCAGGGAGCGTCCCGCCTGCCGGGCTAAAAACTCCGCGCGGCGGGCGCGCTTCGGGTCAACCAGCAACTCGATGTAATCGTCGCGCGCCTGCCACGGGTCTTGAAAGAGTTCGCCGCCCTGTTCCGCGTAGGCGCGCGCGGCCTCGTCGCGCACGTAGTTCAAAGCGTCGCGCAACGGCGCGCGCCATTTTTGATCCCAGCCTTCGGGCGCGCTCGCGTGGCAACTGCAATCGCGCGCCCAACGCCCGACGCCGTGCGCGCAACTCCACGCCGTTCCTTCGCCCTCCGCTCCCGTCTTGATCTCTACTTCCCATTCCGGCTCGTTCTCCGCCAGAAACTCTCCGTAATTCGTCACGCGCAGGCCGCGCGCCGCCGCCTCCACCTCAAGCCCGTAGGCGAGACAGCGTTCGCCGAATTTGAAATGATGCCCGTAGGATTCGCCGTCGGTCGCCACGTGGACGATGCGGCCGCCCGCGCCATGCCCGCCGCTCTCCTGCGCCTTGCGTTCGAAGCGTTCGAGCAGCAGGTGCGAGGAGGCGAGCGCGCCGTCGAAGGCGATGGCCTTGGCGAGTTGGCCGTCGTAGAAAAAGATTGCGAGTGAACGCCCGGAGCCGTCCGGGTGCAGGTAGCGATAAGGGACGGTGGTGTCGAGTTGGCCGTCGATGACGGAGAGCCAGGTTTCGCCGCCCGCCCGGCGCACGCGCTCGGCCTGAAACGGCGAGAGGATGACGTATTTCAACCCCTCATCGATGAGCGCGCCGAGCGTGGCATCGTCGCAGGCCGTTTCGGGTAGCCAGAGGGATTCGGGTTCGCGCCCGAAGCGGTGGCGAAAGTCGGCCAGTCCCCAACGAATTTCGGTGCGCCGGTCGCGGTCGTTGCAGAGCGGCAGGATCGCGTGGTGATAGCCCTGCGCGATGGCGTTGCCGTGGCCGCCGCGTGCGCCGACGCTCGCGCGGTCGGCCGCGAGGATGCGCGCGTAAGTGGCCGGGTGGAAACGTTCGAGCCACGCGAGGAGCGTCGCGCCGAAGTTGAAATTGATCAGCGAATAGTTGTTGACGATGCGCTCGACGCGCCCGTAATTGTCCACGATGCGCGCGTAGGCGTTCGGGCGGTAGCATTCGCTCGTGATGCGTTCGTTCCAGTTGGAGAAGGGGTGCGCGCCCGGCTGGAGTTCGATATGGTCAGTCCAGGGGTTTTCTCGCGGTGGTTGGTAAAAGTGTCCGTGAATGACCAGCGCCGTCGTTCCTGAGTTCGCCATCAAGTCTCGCCCCCGAAAAGTGCGCCGCCGCTCAACGCGGACGTGTCCGTCTCTCGCACGCTGTGGTTGATTGATTTCCCTGGTGCCGTCAGTTTAGCAATCATCCGCGCATCCGGGGAAGCGCGCAGGCGTGAAAAACTCTTGTCGAGCCGCGTGCGGTTGTAGTAATTTGACCGCAACTTAAGCGTTACAACTCGGGTCTCAAAAAAGATGTCGGCCGCAAGCGCGCGAACGCGCCGCCCCCTGTTACCGGGCGGCACAAGGCGGGCGGCGCGCGCTCTATAACTTCATTCCCACAAAGGAGGCTTGGCGATGGCGACCAAAGAACGACGTATGGCGGACGGCGGGCGAGACGAACAGGCGCGACGCTCCCGACGCGTCAACAAAAAGGATCAAATCCTCGCGCTCTTTACCTCCGGCATCGGCGAAGTTGGAGACCTCGCCATGATCACCGGCTCGCGCCCCTCTTACGTCGGCTCGATCCTCCAGGAAGCCGGACTCAAGCCCGGCTACTTCGACCTCTACACCTCCACCTCGCACCCGATGAACGTCTATTCGAAATTCTTCGCGGGCAAGCTCGGCTTCAAAGACGAAGAGACGGCGCGCGCGAGCCTTGAATTGATCGATCGACTCTATCGCCAATTCGAGTTTGCGGGCGACCGCGCCGGGCAGCATCATGCCTTGACCATGGGCTTGACGATGTATAACCGCGCGCGCTGGACGGGCAAATCCGAAGAGGCCGCCATCTTCCGCGAATGGCTGCTCGCCTGCCTCCAGGAAGTTGACGCGGGCGACATGGACGCCATGGCGGAGTTGGACGAAGAGAGCGACGCGCTGCCTTCCCTCGATTAAGTTAAAGACACGCGCGCCAACGCGCGGACGCTAAACCCCAGGAGTATTCACATGATCGTCGAAGGCTTCGACAACGCTTGGCATATCCTGCGCCACTGGGCTGAGAGCGGCTACGAATATTTCGCGCTCGACGCCACGAGCCGCGTCCCGCAGCCCCGCCCGCTCGACCAACGCGACCTGCCCGCGAGCGGCCTGCCCGGACTCGACTACTTACCCATCCCGCCACTCGCCCCGCGCGAAGCCCTCGGCGACAACCCCGACCCCGAACGCCCTCTCACCATCGCCGAAATCGCCCTCGCCACCGCCATCGCCGAAGGCTGGGAGCCGGAGACAGGCGACGGCGCATAACATCCGTGCGATTCGTTTCCGCCGGAACGCTTCTCGCCCCGCGCGAGCTATTCAGGCGTTTGCATCAAGCAATCTCCGCCGTCTTTCAACCGCGCTATCTGTCAATCGCGTTATCTGGTCTTGGATCGCGTTATTTGGTCGTGGACTTCGCCGCCGGTGAAGCCTTCTCACGAAACACCCTGAGCACTTCGCGCTTGTCGTCCGCGCCGAGCGCGTCCAGGCCGCCCGTGACCTTGTACTTTTGATCGATCCACTTGCGCACCTTCGCCGCGTCGTAACCGAGCGCGCCCGCGCTTTGCAGAATTTCAGCGTCGAGGTTCACGATCTTTTCCGCCGGGGCAGGCGGGGGAGGAGCAGCAGGGGCGGCGGCGGTGGCGGCCGGAGTTGGAGTCGTCGTCGGGGCAACATTCGCCGCGCGCGCCGTTTTGTCAGTCGTCATCCGCGAAGTCTTTTCCAGTTCCTCCCGGCTCGCAATGCCGCGCTTCACCTCGAAGCCGAGCAAAGCCAACGCGCGCCCTACGCTTCCAGTATTACCGGTAATTGTGATCTGGCCTCTCTGTCTCATCACCCATGTGCCGAACTTTGTCGTGGGACACCAAACAGGCTGCCTTTCGACCTCCTCCACATTGAATTGGGAAGCACAGATATTTCGGCGTGTTTTCAATTTCTGCACATTGATAACACCCTGACTGTCACGCGCCATCTTACCTAAAGCATATCCTTCAAGCGTTGCAAGCAACTGAAATGTATCAAAGACCGGGCCGCTCTTTTGTCCGAAGCGCCCGACCTCATCCCCCTCCGCCTGAATCATCGCGCGGAGCATTGATGCACGCGCTTGAGAAGTTAGGCGAAGAGCGAGTCCCGGCAAATCAGAAGCATCTTTAATCCCCGCCTTCTCAAAGAGTAGGCGCACATATTTTCCGCGCAAATTCCACCTGAATCCTCCTTTCGTTTGATAGGTGCGCCCAGTGGGAAAAGTTCGTACTGTAGATGCGAATTTGTCTTCGCGTGAGACCTCACCTAATAAGGCTCGAAGTTCATCAAGATGTGCTTGTTTGGATTGACTGATATATGCCACTAGCCATTTATCGCTAAACCAATGAAAGTGTCCGTCGGTAAAAATCCAGCCGATTATTGCCGCTTCCTCCGGTGAAATAGTTGAGTCGCCATCATCCGCACGGGCGGCGGTGATTAAACGGTCACTGACATGCAACTCATTGGTCTTGCGTAGCTCACGCTTAAAACCTCTCGCCTTCTGCGCCAGCACCGCCCACGTATGATCTTTTGTACACCTAAAATCGAACGAGTGCTTATTGCTAACTCTAAAGACAGGGGCATCATTATATGTTGTGACTCGCAAAAGCGGAGTCCACACACATCGATCCGTCTCAGGATCATAAGCTAAAACATCTTCGCCGATATTGAGTTCCCAATAGAGAACAAATCCGCGCCGCGTCAGTATTTCACTATCAATGGGGACGCATTCGCAGTTTTCTATATAACTCGTTTTGTTGACGTAGGATTCGCCGCGCACCTCGAAGGCGTGGCCGGTCGCGGCGGGTTGGGCGTCGTCGGGCGAGCGATAAACTTCGGCGCGCATGAGGACGAAGCCGCTCTCGGAATTGTGTTCGATGATGTGGGTGATGACGCGCCCGTCGGGGAATCGCTCGTAAAATCTTTCCAGCCGTTCGGCGACGGGAACGTAATCCTCGAATCTATCGTTACGCGGTGGCGAAGGGCGTGACATGGCCTTTGTTACTCCTCGGAGCTTTCACTTGTAAATGACCCGGCGGCGGGCTTTGAAGGCGCAGACAATCTAACCTTCCCCCTGTTTTTTTTCAATCAGGTAACCGGCTCCGCCGGAAATGTCCGCGACCCGCCGGCGGCGGCCGTCTCGCCTGTCTTTCTCACTCCAAGTTTTTCGTCCGGGGTTCGGGTCTCAGGGAGAATTCCGGTCGCGGCGGGGAACCGCGTAGGTCATCAGGTCGCGCGCCATGTCCGTGCGGGGAAAGACGGCGCGCGCCTGCGCGAGCAGTTCGTCGGGCGTGATGTGGCCGTCGGGCGTGTAGCGCGGGCTGAAGTGAGTGAGGAGCAGGTGGCGCGCCTGCGCCTCGCTCGCCACGCGCGCGGCCATCGTGGCGGTGGAGTGCATGCTCTGCACGGCCAGCGGTTCGTCCTGTTCGGCAAAGGTCGCCTCGTGGATCAAGGCGTCCGCGTCCCCCGCGAGGGCGACCGCACCCCGGCAATAGATCGTGTCGGTGCAATAGACGACGGAACGCCCCACCAGCGTCTCCCCGATTAACTCGCTTCCATCAACGACGCGCCCGTCCGCCAGTTCGACGCTCTCGCCGTTCTTCAAACGCCCGTAGAGAGGGCCGGGCGGGATGCCGAGGGCGTGCGCCCGCTCGACATCAAACTTCCCCGGCCGGTCGCTCTCCGTCACGCGATAGCCGAAAGAGGGGATGCGATGTTTGAGCGGCTGGCAGGTGACGCTGAAATCTTCTTCGCGATGAATGAGGCCGGGTTCGACAATCTGTATTTTGAGCGAGTCGGAGAGAGTGGTGCGCGAGATGCGGCTGCACACGCGAACATATTCTTCGAGGCCGTCGGGGCCATAGAGATGTATCGCCTGTCCTTGCCCGGCCAAACCGCAGGTGGCGAGCAGACCCATCAAGCCGAAGAGGTGATCGCCGTGCAGGTGTGTGATGAAGATGCGGTTGATGTGACTGATCTTGATCGGCGTGCGTTGCAACTGGTGCTGCGTGCCCTCGCCGCAGTCGAACAGCCACGTCTCGGCGCGTTGCGGCAGGCTCAGCGCGACGCTGGAAACGTTTCGCGCACGCGTCGGCACGCCCGCGCTCGTCCCTAAAAAAGTGATCTGCAAAATTAACTAAAATCTCCCGTCACATTGTTTGACATAAAAAAGGATATGGCTTAAGAGATTATCTGACTTTGCTCCGACCCCGAGCGACAAAGGATTCCCCTCATGACGAACATTTTAATTGTAGACGACTCCGACATCTGGCGTCGCCTCACGAGAGACATTCTCAGGAAAAACCCCTATCGCCTCTTTGAAGCCGACTCCGGCGAGCAAGCTCTGGAAGTCGCGCGCGAAACTCCCGTCGATCTCATCATCATGGACTACCGGATGAACGGTCTGAACGGCCTGGACACATCCCGCCGACTGCGTGAGATTCCCGGCCACGAACAAGTTCCCGTCATTCTCATCACGTCGGAGAATTTCCCCGGCGATTGCGAAGAGTCGCCCGCGCCCCATATCGACGGCTACGTGGACAAGAAACAGTTGATCCAAGACCTGGACGACTGCGTCAAACGCCACCTCGACCGGAACGCCCGCGTAGCCTGACAGCGCGGGCGCACGGAAGCGTTCGCGCTTCGTTCAACATGCGCCGGTTCCGTCTTGTCAAATCGAAGTTTTGGTGTTAGAGTCCGCAGCCATATCGCATCCTTCCCCCAAATGGAATGGTGTGAGAGACGAAAGGCCGACTGCGTTGCGAGGGCGCAGTCGGCCTTTCGCCATTTGAGCCGCACCTGTTTTCACATCCGCCCCCTGACAAACGCGTCCCTCTTTTCAAGTCTCGACCGAATCCCACGACCGCACATTCCGTGACGCGTTTGCGCGGACAAAGTTTCGTTGCTAATCTTGTCAGCCGTGCCCTGCAAAATATCGATTCAACGCGAGCGTACCAGATGAAAAGACCGCTGCTCCTTCCGGCCATCCTCCTGCTTTCGCTTCTGCTCTTACCTTCGGCCTGCAAAAAATCGAATTCACCGCCCGCCGCCAATCAAGCGGCCAAGGCGGCCGCGTCGCCGACGCCGAACGTGGAGGCGGCCTTGAGCGAGTTCGTCAAACTCGATCAGGAAGCCATCCGCAAGAATCCGAACGATTCCGCCGGCTACTATAATCTCGCCAACTTATATTTCACGGCCGGAAAATTCCAACAGGCGGCGGAACAGTACGAGCAGGCCATCCGCCTCGACCCGAAGGATGCCGCCGCGCGTTTCGAACTCGGCCAGTGTTACCTGCGTCTGGAACGCCACGACGACGCCTTAGCCGCTTTCCAGGAGTCGCTCAAACTCAACCCCAGGAACGCGAACGCTTACAACGAGATGGGCAACGTCTACGTTGATCAGAAACGCACGAAGGATGCGCTCGACGCCTTCCGCAAAGCCGTGAGCCTCCAGCCCGACCACGCCGAAACCTATTTCAGTTTGGGCAACCTCTACACCGAGATGGGGCAATCGCAAGAGGCTGTCACGGCGTTCCAGCAGGCCGCCCGCCACAATCCGAAAGATTCAGACGCGTTCTTCAACCTGGGCAATTCTTACAGCCGCCTCAAACAATTTGACCTGGCGATCAATGCCTACCGGGAAGCGGTCAAGCTCAAGCCGGAAGACGGCCAAGCGCGCCTGCGTCTGGCCGTGCTGTATTTGGAGACCGGCAAACGCGACGAAGCCGCCGCCGAATACAACGCCTTGAAAGGCACGAACCCCGAACTCGCCGCGATGCTCGACGAGAAGATGAAGCAGCAAAAGTAAGGGCGAAAAACATTTTTCGCCCTTATTCGTTATGTAATCCAACCGCAATCTCTTTGCAACCTACAGGCCGCCGGCCGCGCGTATATTCGCGTCATCCTTTTACGGCAACTGGACGGACAAAAAGAGGCGGCAGGCTTGGGGGAGTCTGACGCCTCTTTTGCCGTCCGGGGAAATTCAACCTCACGCTGCTCGTGCTCCACGGCTTTTCGAGTACGCTCTCGTACAGACCTCGTTTTTCCGCCCGCGCTAGAATCCACGCTCTTCGCACGTCGAACATCTGTCACAGGGAGTAGTTGAATCTATTTACCTTTGAAGCAAAGCGAACGGCGGAAGTACCTGACACATCACTTAACGGGCGGGGCGACTCTCGAAACACACGACGCGCGCCGCCCTTTCTTTTGCGAACGCCGACCTGGCGCAACCCGTCTCCAGCCCCTCCAATTCTCGCCCATTGACGCGCGCCCCGTTTTGGCTTAGATCATAACTGCTCCCAATTTCTAACATCGCAGGTCGCGGCCATGAGAACTTCGCTCTACGTCACACTCTTCTGTTTGCTCGCATTCGGCCAGTCCGGTTGTTCCAGGCAAAATAAACCGGCGACGGACGTTATCGTCGCGGGCAGCCCGTCGCCCGCCGTCGCCGCCGCCGCCACCGCTTCGCCCGAAAGTTCCACTCCCGCGGTCGCCATCCCCGAACCGCCCACGCAGGACGCGCCCGGCTATTACACGCTCGGCATGGAACTCTACAAGCAGAACCGCGACGAGCAAGCGGCCGAGGCGTTTCGCCAGGCCACCGCGCTCGACCCCGACTTCGCCGTGGGCTATTTGAAACTCGGTCTGGCTTACAAAGCGCTCGGCCGGAAAGAAGACGCCGAAAAGGCTTACGAAAAGGCCGCTAAGGCTTATGAGAAGTTGGTGGACAAAGAGCCGAAAAACGCGGAGGCGCAACTGAATCTGGGCGAGGCTTACAACCGTCTCGGCGATTATCAGAAGGCCATCGAAGCCTATCGCCGCGGCGTCAAACTCACGGAACCCGACAGCGCGACCTACTACGACATCGGACTGACCTACAACAAGCTCGCGCGTTATAGCGATGCCGTCGGGGCTTTCAAGAAGTCTGTGGAACTCGACCCGGACGACTATCGCGCCCAGGAAGCCCTGGAACGCGCGCAGGCCGACGCACGCAGGCAGCAGGCGCGTATCGCGGAAGAGAAGAAGAAGCTGGAGCGGACGGGTAAATTGAATCCCACCTCAAACGACAACTCCAAAAACAGATCGAACGCCAACGCCTCGGGCAACAAAAACCAGGCGTCCAAAAATACGAATCAGAAAACTCAATGATCTAAGCGCGGGGCTAACTCTCCTCCTGACCCGGTCTCGCCTCCCGCCCCGTTTAAAGTCTCCCGCCGCGCCCGGCCGTCTTTAACGCGCGCACGTCTGCGCCCGCCCGCCGTCTATCGAATAGGTCGCGCCCGTGATCCAGGCGGCGCGCGACGAGGCCAGAAACAGTATCAAGTCGGCGATTTCGTCCGCTTCGCCGATGCGCCCGAGCGGATGCGTCGTGCGCGAATGTTCGAGGAAGGCGGCGTATGCGTCTTCGCTCATGCCGCCGCGCCGGTGTACCTGTGTCCGCACGACGCCGGGGTTGACGGCGTTGACCCTGATCTTTTTACCCGCCAGTTCCAGCGCGGCGCAGCGCGTCAATTGATCGACACCCGCCTTCGACACGCAGTAGGCCAGCACGCCGGGGAAGGCGCGCAAGCCCGTCACGCTCGAAACGTTGACGATATTTCCCTGCCGAATTTCCAGATGCGGAACCGACAGTTGCATCAGGTGAAAGACGGCGCGCAGGTTCACGTCGAGCATCGCGTCCCAGGCGGAAAGCGTCGTCGTCTCGACCGTTCCGTTGACCAGCCCGCCCGCCGCGTTGACGAGCACGTCCAACCCGCCGAACCGCTCGACGCTCTCGCTCATGGCGCGCTCGGCGTCCGGCTCTTTCGTGACATCGGCCGCGACGGCGAAGGCTTCCCCGCCCAGTTTCACGATCTCAACGGCGACCGCCTCCAACGCCTCCCCGTCGCGCCCGACCAATGCGACCCGCGCGCCCGCCGCGGCGAACTTAAACGCCGTCGCGCGCCCGATGCCCGAACTCGCCCCGGTCACCAGCGCGATCTTATCTTTCAATTCATCATCCATCATCCCGTCAGCCCTTCATCCCGTGGTTAGTTCTCGAACCCGGCTACTCGCCTTTCTCGCCTACCCGCACCAACTCCTGAAACCGCGCGGCGTCGTCCAGCATCCGCACGTTATTGAACAACACGTAAGAGACGCCCTCGGCCGGCAACATCGAGATGAGTTCCGCGAGTTCGTCGTCTTCATATTGATAACGCCAGCCGGTGCGCCCGTGCAGACGGTAATAACTTCGCCCCGGCGTCAACGTGCGCGCCGCGAACGGATCGACAACGTGCGTGAGATCGAGTTCGGCGCACAACTCCCTGACCAATTCATCCGGCCAATTACCGCGCGGCTCCCAGAGATAGACGAGCTTCCGGCGCGGCCGCTTGAGGTGCTTGAAGAAGTCGCGCAGGTCGCGCACGTGTTCCTGCGTCGGCGTGAAACTTGACGGGCATTGAAACAGCACGCGCGTCGCCCGCAAGGCTTCGACGCAGGCGAGCGTCACCTCCCAGGCCTCGCGCACGATGGGCGTCGGGCGAAACGAACCCGCCTCCGCCTTTTCGCCTTCCGTCAATTCTCTTTTCAGGCGGCGGTAGGTCGGGCTGCGCGCTTCGTGCGTGATGAGTTGCCAGGCCTTGAGCGTGAATTCAAATTCGGGTGGGGCATCGGCGCGCCAGCGTTCGAGCGTCTTCACCTGCGGCGGCTGGTAAAACGTCTGCTGCACTTCAACCACGCCGAAGCGCGCCGCGTACTCGGCCTGCGATAGGCGAAAACCGCAGCACCCCGCTTTGATCACACGCTTGTCGCTTCTCTTCACCTTGATTAACGTTTAACTCTCCGCATCTTAAAAGCTGTCTGAGAAAGTCCCGTTAGGGACGACTGACAATAGCCCGGCACTTTAGTGCCGGGAGTGTGAGCGACAAATATTTATCTAGTCCCGTAGGGACGATTGACGGATCAGTCACCGCACATTCAATCGTCCCTACGGGACTCAACTTGTTCGTTGTGCCCGGCAACCCGACACTGAAGTGCCGGGCTATTAGCAATTGTCCCTGATGGGACTTCTCAAACAGTCTCTTATCCGCGGGTCAACTGGCGATACTTGATACGGTGCGGTTGATCGGCGGCCGCGCCGAGCCGCGCGCGCCGGTCGGCTTCATATTCCGAATAGTTGCCCTCGAACCAACAGACTTTACTCTCGCCCTCGAAGGCGAGAATGTGCGTCGCGATGCGGTCGAGAAACCAGCGGTCGTGGCTGATGACGACGGCGCACCCGGCGAAGTTTTCCAGAGCCTCTTCGAGCGCGCGCATCGTGTTCACGTCGAGGTCGTTCGTCGGCTCGTCGAGCAGCAACACGTTCGCCTCCTGCTTCAACATCTTCGCCAGGTGGACGCGGTTGCGCTCGCCGCCTGACAGCGAGCCGACCTTCTTCTGTTGGTCGCCCCCGTTGAAGTTGAAGCGCGCCACGTAGGCGCGCGAGTTCACCTGCCGCGTGCCGAGCATGACGATGTCGAGGCCGTCCGAGATCACTTCCCAGATCGTCTTGTCGGCGGCGAGCGCGTCGCGGCTCTGATCGACGTAGGCGAGTTTGACGGTTTCGCCGATGCGGAAACTGCCGCCGTCCGGTTCCTCCTGTTTGGTGATCATGCGGAAGAGGGTGGTTTTCCCCGCGCCGTTCGGGCCGATGATGCCGACGATGCCGCCCGGCGGCAGCGAGAACGTCAGGTCGTCAACCAGCAGGCGTTCGCCGAAGGCTTTGGAAACGTGCTCGGCCTGGATCACGATGTCGCCGAGGCGCGGCCCCGGCGGAATGTAAATCTCCAACTCCGAGGCGCGCCCCTGCCGCTCCTGGCTCGCCAGCGCCTCGTATGAATTGATGCGCGCCTTCGACTTCGCCTGCCGCCCCTTCGGCGACATCCTGATCCATTCCAACTCGCGCTGCAAAGTCTTCTGCCGCTCCGATTCCTGTTTCTCTTCCACGGCGAGCCGCTGCCCCTTCTGTTCGAGCCACGAGGAATAATTGCCCTGCCATGGGATGCCCTGGCCGCGGTCGAGTTCGAGAATCCACCCGGCCACGTTGTCGAGGAAATAGCGGTCGTGCGTGATGGCGATGACCGTGCCCGGATACTTCTGCAAGTGTTGTTCGAGCCAACTGACGGATTCGGCGTCCAGGTGGTTGGTCGGTTCGTCGAGAAGCAGGATGTCGGGCTGTTGCAGCAGCAGGCGGCAGAGGGCGACGCGGCGTTTCTCACCACCGGAAAGAATGTTGACGGGTGTTTCCGGCGGCGGGCAGCGCAGGGCGTCCATCGCGAGATCGAGACGCGTGTCCAAATCCCAGGCATCGGCGGCGTCGAGTTTCTCCTGCACCGCGCCCTGTCGTTCGAGCAGCGCGGTCATCTCGTCGTCCGACATCGGCTCGGAAAACTTCTCGTTGATCTCTTCGTACTCCTTCAACAGATCGACGGTCGCCTGCACGCCCTGTTCGACGATCTCGCGCACGGTCTTCGTCTCGTCGAGGCGCGGCTCCTGTTCGAGAAAGCCGACGGTGTGGCCGGGCGAGAGCACCGTCTCACCGTTAAACTCTTTGTCCGTCCCGGCAAGTATGCGCAGCAGCGAACTCTTGCCCGAACCGTTCAGGCCGATGACGCCGATCTTCGCGCCGTAGAAATAAGAGAGGTAAATGTCTTTGAGAACGGGCTTCTTATCGTAAAACTTGCTGACCCCGATCATCGAGTAGATAACTTTATTGGGAACGCTGCTCATAACTAAACTCACTTTCTCCTTACCTGACGATGGCGAAATGTTTGACGAACGCGAGCGGCCGTGACGCCGCGAAACTTTACGGTGTCGGCTCTGCGGGCGGCGCGGCCGAAGTGGCGGCACACGCGAAGACCGCCGCGCTCCCGATACGCACGGGCGTGAGGGGCGTTTCGCCTTCGAGCGCGGCCTTGTTGATGGCGTCAACCACGTCCAGACCCTTCGTGATGCGCCCGAAGGCGGCGAACGTGCCGTCCAGGTGAGAGGCATTGCCCACGAGGATGAAGAAATTCGTGGTCGCGCTGTTGGCGCGGTCGGAACGCGCCATCGAGACGACGCCGCGCGTGTGCTTGACCGGGTTCGGCTCGTCGCGCACGGTGCGCCGGGCACGCGCGGCGAGCGCGGGCGAGAGCGTGTCGCGCGTCGAGAGGTTGCCGCCCTGGATGACGAAATTCCTGACGACGCGGCTGAAGGTCGTCGTGTCGTATGCGCCCGTGGCCGTAAGGTTCAGAAAATTGCGGACGGTTTCGGGCGCAACCTCCGGCATCATCTTCATTTCGATGGTGCCCGATTCGGTTTCAAGCCTCACGCATTGCGCGGCCATCTGCTTCACCGTGGCCGAGTCGAAAGGTTCGGGTGCGGGCGTCGGCGCGGGCGTCGGGGACGGCACGGGTGTCGGCGTCGCAGGCGGCGCGGGTTTAACTTGCGTCGATGTCGCGCCTTTTTTCGGCGCGGTTTTCGGCGCGGTTTTCGGCGCGGGTTGCGCCGTGCGATTTTGCGCGGGCGCGGGTGCGGCTAAAAAAAGTGCGGCGCAGAGCGCGAGGCTTGAGTTAAGAAGTTTCTTCATAAGTCGCTTTGTGTGAATTTGCGATTTGCTGCTATATCATTATCACAAAGCACGCCGCTGTTGCACGAGCCGACAAGTTGTGCGACGACGCGCGGCGGGCGGCGGCGCGGGCGGCACAGCCTTCGACGCCACAGACACCGCTGGAGCGCGGACGAATCACAGAGGAACTAAATCACAATGACGGACGAACCGAGTCTACAGGAAAGATACGCGCCGGGGCTGGCCTGCTACGGGTGCGGCCCCGTCAACGAGCAGGGCTTGCGCATACGCAGTTTCGCGCGCGGCGACGACGAGGCGGTCTGTGAATGGCAGCCGCAGCCGCATCACGAGGCGTTCCCCGGCGTGTTGAACGGCGGCATCATCGGCTCGCTCATCGACTGTCATGCCAACTGGACGGCCGCGTGGCACCTGATGCGACGCGCCGGGGCGGAGACTCCGCCCTGCACCGTGACGGCCGAATACTCCGTCAAGCTCCTGCGCCCGACGCCGAGCGGCGCGCCCGTCCGGCTCACGGCGCGCGTGTTGGAAGCGAAAGAAGATCGCGCCACGGTCGAAGCGGAACTCGTCGCGGGCGGTAAAGTTTGCGCCACGGGGCGCGGCACGTTCGTCGCCGTCAAACCCGGCCACCCCGCCTATCATCGCTGGTAACAAATCATGTCGAAGAAAATGACGCTCGCACGCTTGCGCCGCGCCGGGCTGGTCGCCACCGCGCTGCTCTGCCTCTTCTGCGCCGCCGCGCCCGCGCAGAAGCGCGCGACCTATACCAACCCCGTCATCGCGGGCGACTTTCCAGACCCGTCCGTCATTCGCACCGGAGACGACTACTGGACGACGGCCACCTCCGGCGAATGGGCGCCCATCTTTCTCATCATGCACTCGCGCGATCTCGTCCACTGGGAAGCGAAGGGGGCGGTTTTCCCGACGCGCCCGGCGTGGGCGGCGAGAAATTTCTGGGCGCCGGAGTTGCAGCAGTTCGGCGATCGTTTCTACGTCTATTACACGGCGCGCATGAAGAACGGCCCCCTCTGTGTGGCCGTGGCGAGCGCGTCCGCGCCGCAAGGGCCGTACACAGATCACGGGCGGCTCGTCTGCCAGGAGATCGGCTCGATCGACGCCGTGGCGACCGCCGACGAGAACGGCGACCTGTACCTGCTCTGGAAGGAGGACGGCAACAGTCGCGGCCAGCCGACGCCGCTCTGGGCGCAGAGACTTTCGGCCGACGGCACGAAACTCGTCGGCAGCCGCAAGGAGTTGTTTCGCAACAACCCGGCGACGTGGGAGGGCGGCGTGGTCGAAGGCTCGTTCGTCGTGCGGCGCGGCGAGTGGTTCTACATGTTCTATTCGGGCAACGCGTGTTGCGGACGACGTTGCGACTACGCGCTCGGCGTGGCGCGCGCGCGCAAACTCCTCGGCCCGTGGGAGAAGAATCCGGCGAACCCCATCCTCGCCGCCAACAACGTCTGGCAATGTCCCGGCCACGGCAGCATCGTGACGAACAAACAGGGGCGGGATTACCTGCTCTATCACGCCTACCGGAAGTCGGACACGGCTTTCCACATCGGGCGCGAGGCGTTGCTCGACGAAGTTAAATGGGAAGCGAACGGCTGGCCTTCGATCAACGAAGGCCGGGGGCCGAGCTTGACGGCGGCGCGCCCTCCCATCGGGGGCGTCGTCTTCAGCCAGGATTCTTTCTACGACGAGTTTGACGCGCCCGCGATTGGGGCGAGTTGGCAATGGCCGCAATGGAGCGTGCCCGCGATCGCCATCGAGCCGGAGCGCGGCGGCCGACTCACACTCGCCGCCGCGGACAGGAATGCAAAAGACGCTCTCGCCGCGCTCATCACGCAGCGCGCGCCGGGCGGCAACTACACGGCGACCACCGCCGTCAGTCTCGCCGGGCAGGCGCACGGGGCGTCGGCGGGTCTGTCGGCCTACGGCGATCCGGAGAACGCGTTAGGCATCGCGGCGGGCGGCGGTGAAATCAAGGTGTGGCGGATGGAGAACAAAGGGCGGCGCACCGTCGCCACGGCGCAGGCGGCGGCGCACGCCGTCTCTCTCAGGATGACGGCGAAAGACGGCGCGCATTATCGCTTCGCCTACAGCGTTGACGGGAAGACGTGGACGCCCCTCGGCGACGAAGTTGAGGGCACGCATCTCGGCTACGTGCGGATCGCGCTCACGGCGGGCGGCGCGGCGGGCGCGACCGGGAAATTCGAGTGGCTGCGAATCGAACTCGCACGCTGAATTGCCGGAACGCGGAAGGTCGAACGCGGAATGATGAACGCATAACGCGGAACGTCTAACGCGGAACGTCTAACGCGGAAGGCGGAATTGAAGACAAGTTGTCTTCAGTTCCGCCTTCCGCGTTCCACGTTTTTCATCGTCAGAATCTTTTATCTAGTAGCTCCTTCGCCTTCGTCACGGCCTCTTGATGTTCGGGGACGAAGGCGGGATGGGGTGTCATGTCGAGGATGAAGTTGATCTGCCTGCGCGCGTCGTCCATGCGCTTGTTCCTGAGATAAGCCTCCGTGAGACGCAGGCGGTAGAGCGCGTTCCGTTCGCCGTACTTCATGCCCCGCTCCAGCGTTTCGACGGCGCGCCTGGGGTCGCCGCCGAGCATCGTGGGCAGTTCGAGATCGAGACGACCGAGCACCATGAACGCGCTCCCGCCTTGAAAGCCCTCGTCGAGTTTGAGCACAATTTCCATCTCCCGGCGCAACCCTTCGGCCGCCGAGAGTCCGTAGAGCGGCCCACGCGATTGTGCATAGCCGCCCCGATTCGCGCCCAGCCAGAAATGGCCTTCCACCCGCTGCGGCTCAACCTGCACGGCCGTCTCACCGGCCTCGATGCCGTCGCGGAAAGCCTTCTCGCGTTCGGTCGCATCCGTAGTTTTATCGCCGAGCGTGTAGTTGAGGCGGGCGGCGCGCCACGCCGCATCGAAGTTGGCGTAATCAACGGCGCGGGCGCGGCGCAACGTCTCCAAGCCTTCGCGGACGCGCGCCAAATCTTCGCGCTGCGCGTAACTTTGATCGGCCTGCTGCAAGAGTTCGTGACTGGGCTTGCTGTTCGAGGTCGGCGCGGGCGCGTTCTCCGCAGGCGCGGAGCAGGCGGCGAAGAGGAGCGCGCCAAAGCAAACGAGCGCGTGCCCGATCGTTCGCCGCCGGCGGGGTCTGTTCTCTTTCATCAATTAACGGGTTTCCTTTCCGCTCCGCGGAATACTTACTAAGTCGTGCGCCGCGCGCGCCGGTTCGCGCCGCTCCTGTTCGGCGAGATGTTTGATGTGGTCGAGCACGCGGGCGTGGATGCGCCCGATGATGTAATCCGACCAGCGATTCCAGTAGACGCCCGGCCAGAAATTATTTTCATACCACGTCGTACCTTCAAGGAGCGTGCGGCTGCCGCCCTCAAGGGGAGTCAACAAAAACTGCCCGCGCCGCGATTGCAAATAGTTGTTGAGGTGCGGCGGGCTGAGATGCGGGTAGGGCGATAGTTCATCCATGATGGGCGGCTGCGCCGTGACGCCGAACTTCAATTGGCGCGGCGCGTCCCACACTTCAATCGGCTCGACAAACGCGCCCGTCGAAAACACGCAATGCCTGACCGCGCCGACGCCGCGCCCTTCTATCTCAGCGCGCACCGGGTAGGCGATGCCCGTGCGGAAAAGCAGCTCTTGCGGGGGCGGGAGTTCCGTGAAGGCAACGAGTTTCGGCCACACACTTTCGGGCGGGGCGTTGATCTCGACGGAAGTTCGCACGGCGCGCAGCGGCGATTGCAGCCGCATCGAGTTTTCCAACAGCATCAGCGCGGGCAAGGCCAGCAGGACGACGGCGAAAGCGTGCGTGTTGTAGCTGCCGTGCGACGCGGGTAAGCCTTCGTCGCGGTGTTGGATGAGGTAGCCCATGAAGCCGCCGAAGAGGGCGAACAGCGCGCCGAGCGGCGCGGCCATAATAATACAGATCAAGCCCTCGATGGCGAACGCGATGATCGCCGCGCACGTCAGGACGATGGAGAGCAAAGACACCAGCAGGCAACTCTTCAACGCGCGCGATTCGTGATAGCCGTAGACGAGCACGGAGGCGAGTCCCACGCAGAACGGCAGGCCGACGAACAAGCCCCAACCGTAGTTGCCCAGCCCGTTGACGCTCCAGACGGTCGCCGCGACGGTCAATAACGTCACCATCAAAACGCCGAACAGCGCGCTCCCCACTGCGCCGCGCGGTATCACCTGATCGAGAAACGGCTTGAGCCGACCCGTCGGACGCGGGCGCGCTCCCGCGTCCGGCGTGCGCGGGGGCAACACGCCGAGCAGGATGAAAAAGAGTAAGTTGACGAACGGGACGAAGAACACGAGCACCAGCCAGAGCGGCAGCCCCGCCGACCTCAGCCGCCGCAGCGTGAGCACCACGCCCGTCCAGATGAAGGGGAGGGCGATGAGCAGAAGCGTCGCGTAAAACTTTTGATAGTCGGGCGGCGTGGTTTCGACGCTCCCTGCCTCCGGAAAGAGCCAGTAGTTAAAGACCGTCCAATGGCGGTTGAAAGATGCGGCCGCGACGAGGCGGTCGATGTTGTGTTTGAGAGCGAACAGCAGGAGGCCGATGGTGAGATATTTGCCCCGCCCCACCGTGCCGCGCCAATCCCATAAATCAGAGAACCTGAAATGCATGACAGCCTCCTCTGCCGCTGCCCGAAGCGCGCTACAATTTTAAGCCGGGACGCGCCGAGCGTTCCTTATCCGCCGCCGTCTCCGCGACGGGTTCGAGTTTCCACAAACGCCGCACGGCCTCTTCGAGTTTCGCCTGATCGCCCGTTTGCATCGCCTCCGTCCCTTGCGCGATCCACTGCGCCGCCTCTTCTCCGTTCACGAAGGCGCGACCCGGCCGCTGGAAATACTCGAACCACTCGCGCCAGAACCAGTCCTGCGCATAGAGAATCTGCCCGCGCAAACTTTTGAGCGCGCCCTTCAATTTTTGCACCCCGCGCGCATCGTCGCGCGCCACAGCGCGCTCCAACTCGCGCGCCAGCGCGGCGAAGCGCACTTTCTGCGATTCAGTGCCGTAGTTCTCCACGTATTCGCGCGTCTCGGAGGCGAGCATCGCAGCCTCGGCCGCGCGCGACGTTTTCGCGCTCCCGCCCGCGCGCCTTTCGAGATTCGCCAGCCTGACGCGTATCTCACGCGCTCGCTCGACGATGCCTTTCGCCGCATCCGCGTCGGGCGACATCCCGCCGCTGCGCTGCAAGGTGATCTCGATGTCGAGGTCTTCCAGTTCGCGCCGCATCCGATCGATTTCCGCCTGTGGGCTGTGGTCGCCGGCGGCGGGCGCGGACGCTTGTTTCTCCGTCTCGCTCGTCAGTGACGGCGGCGGGAGTTCGCCGGCATCGTAGAGCACTTCCGGGAAATCGAAACTCTCCGCCGCGCCGCTCAGGGAGTCGCTGATGAGCAGTTGGCCTTCGAGCAGGCTCAGGCGCAGCAGGTAAGATTCGATCTCGTGGGGCACGCTTTCCCACAGCTTGAGATAATCGGGTTCTTCGTCTTGCGGGATGTACACGCGCTCGCTGAAAGTCGCGTTGAGGTGCGGGACGAAAACCTCCACCGTGATGAGACGCGAGGCGTCGATCTTGAGGTGCAACTGAATCTCCGCGCCTTCGGGGATGGGGCGGCGGATGTGGCTGCTCCAGATGTGCATGTTGCCAACCCAGTTGTTCGCCTGCGGCTCGCCCTGCGCTTCGCCTTCCCAGAGTTTGATCGCCAGAGAACTTTCGGCGTCGCTCGGGCGGAGCGTGGTCGCGGCGCGATAAGAGAGGGTCTTTTCTGCGGGCAGCAGCGTGCGACGCGGGAACACGGGGCTGAGTTCGATCGTCCCGTCCGGCCGCACGAGTTCGACCGAGATCGTGTGCGGCAGCGGCGGCGCGCTGATCATCAAACCGTGCCGGACGGAAAACTCCGACGGCTCTATCGAGAGCGCGCGACCCTCGGCATCGCGCACACTGAGCAGAAACCGATTGTTCTTCCCTTCCTGCAAGACGAGCGGAATCTCGAAATAGTTGTCGTTTAAGGCGTGCCAGCCGCTCGTCCAAAAATTGTTGTCGGTGTCGAGTTTCACCTCGCGCGCCTCGCCCGCGCGCGCCCCGCCGATCTTCCCCGCGACCGCCGCTTCGAGCGACGCGCTGACCGGATCATAGGCGAGACGAACTGACAGCTTATCCGACGCCGCCGCGACGCGCGGTGCGCCCGCCGCGCGTTCGACCGTCGCGCCATAGATGGCCGCGCCGTGTGCCACGACCGTCATCGGGTCGAGCGAATAATCGACTTTCGCGCCGAGCGCGTCGCCGAGTTGGCGGCGCACGTAAGGCATTTGCGTGGGGCCGCCGACGAGCAGCACGCGATCCAGGTCTGTTCCCTTCACGCGCGCGGCGGCGAGCGCGTCCCCGGCCAGTTGCAGCGAGCGCGCGACGAGCGGCGCGATCTCCGCTTCAATCTCGGCGCGGCGGAGCGGGAGTTCGGCTTCGATGAGACGGCCTTCGGCGTCCGCGCCGAGATCGATGAGGCTGACGATGGTTTCGTCCGCAGTGGAGAGTTCGATCTTGGCGTACTCGGCGATGAAGGTGAGTTGGCGCAGGAGTCGCCTCGCGGCCTCGGGCGCGTCGGGCAAAGAAAATTGCGCGGCGAGATGCGGCAGGAAGATTTTTTGCGCGATGAGACGATCAATATCCTTGCCGCCGAGATGATTGTCGCCGCGATGTTCGAGCACGCTCAGACGACCCTCGCGCGTGGAGACGACGGCGATGTCGAGCGTGCCGCCGCCGAGATCGTAGACGAGCCAGCGTTGACCCTGGCTACCGGGGCGCGCGCCGTAGGCGAGGGCGGCGGCGATCGGCTCCTGGAGCAGCGGGTGCTCGGCGAGTCCGGCGAGACGGGCGGCGCGCGCCGTCGCCTCGCATTGCAGCGCGGTGAAGGCGGCGGGCACGGTGATGACGGCGGCCGAGATGTCTTCCTCGCCTTCCCCCTGCCTGCGCCGCGCATCGCCGACGAGCGACTTCAAGACTTCCGCCGAGAGTTCTTCCGGCGACATCGCGCGCCCGGAGGCCGGAAACGCGTGTTGATGCTTTTGTCCCATCAGTCGCTTGAATTCGGCCGCCACGTTCTCGCCGTCTTCCGCGATGGCGTTGTAGGCGCGACGCCCCACCATCACGCTCCCAGACCTGAGCACCCGCACCACCGAAGGCGTGACGTTCATCTGATCCGCGTTCTGGATGATCCTGAACTCGTCGCCGTCGAGCCGCACGATGCAGGAATTGGTCGTGCCCAAATCTATGCCGTAGTTAATATATGCGCTCATGCACTCCCCACGCTGAACAAACCCGATCGCCCCGTTTCAAACCAAACCGGCCGCGCCGGGCACGGCTTGAACAGTTCAACTTTTCGGCGCGAGCGTGCCCCGGCCGCCTCGCCGGATGACGACCCGCCCGTATTTCACCACGCGCCCGCGCCACAAAATAATCGGCTCGACCATCTCGTCGATCAAGCGTTCGTGCTCGCCGAGCCGTTCGTCGTCGAAGGCTTCGAGCACTTCCACCGACATGCCCGGCTCATAACGTCTCCCCGTCAAATCGAGCGCGCTCAATTCACGCTCGCTCAAAAACTTTTGCAGGCGGCGCGCCACGTGTCGCAGTTTCGAGGCGACTTGATCCGGCGGCTGCGCGGCGAGCCAACCGTCCAGCCGCCAACCTTCGAGCGTCAACTCGATCAGGGAAGCGAGCGGCACGTCGAGTTGGTCGGGAAGTTCTTCGTTAGTCATCAATCAATAATCAATGTTTGCGCGAGACGGTAAGACTCAGACTCGAACGCGTGTCGTTCAATTTTCGCTTCCGTACCTGACTAAGCCACGACCCGCCGGGATGACCGGCAGACCCGCCGCGCGCCAAGCGCGATAGCCGCCTTCGAGCACGGCGACGTTTTGAAAGCCCAACAGGCGCAAGTCGAACGCCGCGCGCGCACTCGCTTCCTGCTCATCGCAATAACAATAGAGAACGACCGGCCGACGCTTCGGCAAGCGTTTGGCGCGGGCGGCCAACTCCGCCTCCGGCATCGAGAGCGCGCCCGGAATGTGTCCCGTATCATACTCACCTTTCGCGCCGACGTGCAGCAGCGTCACCGTCCTGGCTTTCAACCTGGCTTGCAACTCTTCGACGCTGACGTGCTCCACGAGGGACGATAATTTGAAGTCCGGCGTCGGCATCGGCGTGAACCGGGGCATGGCGATGTTGAGATTCATCGGCGGGTATTGATGCGCGCGGCGCGAGCCGGGCAGGCCGTTAAAACATTTGCCGACAAAGACCGCGATCATCATCAGGAAGATAAATTTCGACGCCCCCTTGCCCCACCGATCCAACTTCTTCTCCGCTTCCTCCTTTTGAATATATGCCGTGAACAAGTCCGGCTGCGCGATCGGCTCGCGCAAGGCCAGGCTCACTTGGCGCGCGTAGCCCGCGTCGGTCTTGGGCTGCCGCTCGCCCGCCTCGCCCGCCCCGGCGAGGTGTTCCTCGATGAGCAGGAGCGATGCGCCGTCGGGCGGCGCGAGTTGCCACGCCCGGCGCAGCATCTTCAACCTCGACGCGTGATCGAACGCGGTCTCGAAGCCATCGGCCAACTCGTCCAGAGCGTCGGCCGCCGTGGCGAACACGCGCCGCGCGACGGGGCTGTCAGCCCCGGCCAACTCGAAGATTCTTTTGAGCGCGGGCTTGACCTGCTCGTTAAACTTCCCGTAGGCGCGCCAGCACGTCTCAATTCTTTCGGCGACGTTCTGTGTGCTTTTTACCTCGTGGCGGAAACTGCTGAAAGCTACGTGGAGCAACACCTCAAACTCATCTTCGACCGTTCCCAGAATCTCTTGCTCGTACTCATCGACCAACGCCTGCGGCAAACCCGACCCGCGCAAAACGGCCAGCGCACGACTCGCCAGCGCGCGGTCTTCGCCGATGATGGCATCCTGCGCCACGTCCGCAATCGGCGCGGTGACGAGTCGCCAGGCGCGCTCGCGCAAGTCGCCGATCTCGGCGAAGGTGGTCGCCTGTTCAAAGTCGCCTTTGAGATCGGCGGCCATTAACTGCGACCAGAACTCCTTCCCTTCGATCAAATCTTTCCAGAGCGCGTAAGTGCGCCGCCAGTCGTCGGCGAGTTCGAGCGCGGGGTCGAGCCGGAGCAGCGCGGCGAGCGAAAGAAGGGCGATGTCGTGCGGCGCGCAAGGGTTCTCGCCGCTTCGCAGGCGGGCGATCGAGGCTTGCAGCGACGCCACACTGAGCGCGCCGGTCGCAGCCGCCGCTTGCGGGTCGAAGAACCAGAAGAGACGTTCGTAAATTCGCTGCGCGGGAACGCTCAGGCGGCTCAAGGCGTCGCGCACGTCGTTCTCCGTCCGGTTGAGCGCACCGAGCCAGGCGAGGTGGTGCGCGGGCGGCTTCAGCACGCCCAACTTGATCGCGCGGCGGAGGGAGGAGGCCGCCGCATAAATCTCCCGCTGCGAAGCGTGGCAGGACAATCCCAAGAGGCGGAAAGCGTTGTCGGCCGCCGGCAACAATCGTTGCCGGTCGTGAGTCGCGCGGTGAGTCGCACGCGGAGTATCGGTCACGGTCTGCATGAAAGATTAGGCCAACGCGGCGCAGCGGATTAGGACGCGACAGGCGGCCAGGCCTGTGCTGCGGAAGATTCAAGGACAACTGCCAAAAGACCGCCGAAATTTTACCACTTCACGGCGCGCGCCGGTCAGACTTCCGTGCCCGGCTCTATCCCTCTTGTTGCAAACGCCCCTCTAATTCGCTCACACGAATCCTGGCATGGTTCACGGAGCGCGTCAGATTTCTGATGGTGCGTCGGAGTTCGAGTTGCGTCATCACCTGTTGGCTGAGCACGCGCAGGGCGGCCATCTGTTCGGGCGTGATCTCGCGCGGGTAGCGGTCGATCACGCAGAGCGTGCCGAGGCTGAACCCTTCGACCGTGGTGAGCGGCGAACCGGCGTAGAACCTGATGTACGGGTCAGCCCTCACGAGCGGGTTGTCTCTGAAACGCTCGTCGTCCAACGCGTCGCGGACGACGAGCGGGCCGGGTTGTTTGATCGCGTGGGCGCAGAATGAAATGTCGCGGGAGGTCTCGGAAAACGAAAGCCCGACCCGCGCCTTGAACCACTGCCGGTGCGCATCGACGAGCGTGATGATCGCGATCGGCGTGTGGCAGATGTAGGCGGCGAGGCGTGTGATGTCGTCGAAAGTTTGTTCGGGGTCGGTGTCGAGCACTTCAAACTGGTGCAGGACTTCGAGCCGCGCCGCTTCGTTCGCCGGAGGTCGTGATGTCATCTCCCCTTCTCCTCCTGAATATTCGCCCCTGAAGTCACGACGCGGTTGCAAGCCGTAAACGTCGCCCGGGGGATATAACTCCAGGTATGACCGGCTGGTAAAACTTGTGGCCTGCATTATACAGAACGCCTCGAATATTTTTAGACTCCCGGAGCCGTTTCGACGTTCACGCGCCCGTCGCCGCGTCTGTCTTCGCGCCCGCCGCCCGGTTATTTTTTAGTGGCGACAAACGCGCATCTATCGTTATAGTTCCTGCGCCGCGAGCGTGCGAGCCGCGACGGGCGCGAAGAGGTGTTCGGGGGAGAAAAGCCGGGTCGTCTCATGCTGCGAGAGATTAGGAACGTCAAAGAGATTGCCGGTCAGGGCGCGCGTCGGTGGTTCAACGACGAACGGCTCGACCTGTTCGTGTGGTACGACGCGGGCGGGCGCATCCTCGGCTTCCAACTCTGCTTCGACAAAGACACCCCTGACGAACTCGCCCTCACCTTCACGGAGAACGCCGGCTACTCTCTCGACCACGTGGCGGCGGAAGCCTCCGTCTGCGACATGGGTTCGCCCGTGCTCGCGCGCGCGGACGAGTTCTCCCGCCAACAGTTGATCGAACAACTCGGCGAGCGGGGCGAGGTGTTGGAGCGTTCGCTCTACGAATATCTCAGGGAGAAACTGGCGGGCTGTCCCGCGCTATCGCAAGGCGCGACGCCCGAAGTTGCGTCGGGAGCTTGAGCGGCCACGGGAACCGGCAAACACGAGCCGCAACCAACCGACTCCTAACGTGCCGACCGCAAGTTTCGCTTTGAGTGAGAATTATCGCCGCCGCAAACGGGCGCGGCGCGCAGTTTGTTCTCCAACTTATTTCGCGCTATCGCATCCTGACGGTTAATGCTTAAGACACTTAGAATCACTTTATGAAGAAGCTTTATTTCACAGTCGCTTGTTTCGCGCTCGCGGTCGCGGTCAATCCGCTGCGGGCGTGGGCGCAGGAGACGGATGCGCCGCGTTTAGAGGATTACGCGGCGACCGTCAGCCGCGAGCCGGTCGCGCCGCTCGATCTGCGTAGCCACCCGCTGGCGCGCAAATTTCGGACGATGCTTCGTCAGCACCGCAGGGAAGAGGGCGTCAACTTCGCCGGACATTACACGCTCGCGTCCGCAGGTTGCGGCACGGGCTGTTCGATCGGGGCGATCATCGACGCGCGCACCGGCCGCGTCTATTTCCCGAAAGAGTTGCACGGGTGGACGAGCATCATCGGTGACTACGACCCGCCCGAGGGCGAAGACCTCTGGACGTTCCGCCCGCACAGCAGGCTCTTGCGCGGGCTGGGGCGTCCGAACATCGGCCGGGCGGGCGAGGAGCGATATGGGGCGAGCGGAATCTATTATTACGAGTGGGTGAACAACCGGCTCCGCCTGGTGAAGTTCATGCCCGCCGGCTCTTATCCCAAAGCCGACCCGCCCCGCAGACGTTGACCCGGCGCGGGCGCGAAGACGGCCACGACAATCAACGGCTTGAATCTCGCCCATGAGGCAGGCACGAAGACGGCTTCGCGCCCGCCTGATCATGGCCGAACAGGCATAACTTATCAGGCCGATTCAACTTCGACCGACGCCGAGCGCATCGGCCACGCGGTTGATATAGTTGAACCAGGAAGCGATGAGCGTGATCTGGAGGATGCCCCGGTCGTCGAAGCCGACGGAGCGCAGGCGCGCATGGTCGGCGGGCGTGATGCGTGTGGCGTCGCGCGTTAATTGCGCCACGAAGTCGAGCATCGCACGGTCTTGCTCCGAGATGGGGGCGGTTCTGTAGTCTTCGCGCAAGGCCGCGACCAGTGCTTCATCCAGCGTAACCCGACGCAGAAACTCTGCGTGAGACTCGATTCAATAATGGCAGCGGTTGGCGGCCGACACCACGGTCGTGATCATCTCGTGCTGCGCGCGCGTGAGCGGCAGTTCGGGCGACATCAACACGCCGAAGGTGGCGAAGGCGTGGTAGAGCGCGTCCGGGATCAAACTGTGTGAGGCGACGATGCCGGAGGATTCGCCGTCGGGCGTGGGGTGTACCGGCACGGCATATTCAACCGGGTAGAGTTCGCGCTGCGCTTCCAGCGCGCGTCGCAGTTTTTCGTCGGCCTCAGACATCGGCACGGTTTTGATCCACGTCATCTCAAAGCATCCTCTCGCCCGCGAAAGTTTCAAATTCTCATTCACTAATAAAGCAACCCGTGTTGAATTTCAACCCGGTTGCCTCAATAATGGCGGCGAACCAATTTTTCATCGACTTCAAGTGAGACGGACGCGTGCGCCGGTTTTATGCTGATAGACATTTCGCCGCTAAGAGTTTCCCGCGACTATCGCCTGCTCTTCTTCGGTCAGCTCATCTCGGCCTTCGGCACGGCGATGACCTTCGTCGTCGTCCCCGTGCAGGTTTATCAACTGACCGGCTCGACGCTGCTCGTCGGCCTCTTGAGCGTCGCGGAATTTGCGTTGATCCTTTTGATGGCCTTCGTCGGCGGCGCGTATGCCGACTTCATCGACAAGCGCAGGATGCTCCGGCTGACGGAAATCGGGCAGACAGTGGTGACGCTCCTGCTCATCGCCAACGCGCTCGCGCCGCGCCCGCGCGTGTGGATGTTATTTGTCTGCGCCGCGCTCCACGCGGGACTCGCCGCCCTGCAACGTCCTTCGTTTGAAGCGTTGATGCAGAAGATCGTGCCGCCGGAGTTGATGCCGTCGATCAGCGCGTTGAATGCCCTGCGCTGGAACGTGACGAGGATCATCGGCCCCTCGCTCGCCGGAATTATTCTGGCGCGGTTCGGCTCGACCGTCGCTTACTCAATCGACCTCGTCACGTTCGTCGCTTCGCTCGCGGCCGTCTTCCTCATCCGCGCCGTGCCGAAGGCCGTGCAAACCGAAGCGCGGCCGACGCTGCGCTCCGTCGTCGCGGGCGTGCATTATGCCTGGCGACGCAAGGAGATTCTCGGCACGTACCTGATCGACATGAACGCCATGTTTTTCGGCATGCCGACCGCCCTCTTCCCGGCGATGGCGGCGCACTTTGGAGCGGGGACGGTCGGCTTTTTCTACGCCGCGCCGTCGGTCGGCGCGCTCCTCGCCACGCTGACCTCAGGGTGGACGCGGAAAGTTTCCCGCCACGGGTTGTTCGTCGCGCTGGCCGCCGCGCTGTGGGGCGTGGCGATCATCTGCTTCGGCTTCGCGCAGAATTTATCTCTGGCCTTAGCGTGCCTGGCGTTGGCGGGCGGCTTCGACATGATCAGCGGCGTGTTTCGCATGACGATGTGGAACCAGACGATCCCGCACCACCTGCGCGGGCGGCTCGCCGGGTTGGAGATGATCAGTTATACGTCGGGGCCGAAACTCGGCGACGCGGAAGCCGGTCTCGTCGCCGCGCTGTTCAGCGTCAGGACTTCAATCGTGTCGGGCGGAATCCTGTGCGTCGCCGGGACGGCGATCATCTCCGCCCTGCTGCCGCAATTCCTGCGCTACGACGGGCGCGAAGGCATCCGGCAAAAAGAGTTGGAGGAAGCCCTGCGCGAAACCGAAACCAAACATCTCAGGCTCGAATAAGACCGCTCGCGCCGGGTCGCTTTATGCGATTAACAACTCGCCCCGACTCTGTTACTCTATGCCGCACCAAGACCACGGCGGCGTAAACTGTCGCCGCTACCTCGACCGTCCACACCACGGCGAGCGACGCATGACGAAGGAATAAACAACTGTAAGTGTCGGTCAACCACGCTCCATGAGCTAAGGCTCCGGGTGTCGCTGTGCCCCCGATGTCCGTCGCACGGCATGGCCGGAGAAGGGACGAGTTGGCGCGTCTCGCATGTTTTAACCCGCCAGCACCGAAGGTCGGAATCACGGAACGCCTCCAGGGCAATTCTCACCCGTCCGAACCCGCGCGGCGACCGCTCGCTCACCTGAGAGGCGCAGACCGCTCGGAGTCACAGCCGGGAGTTCCCGTTGCCTTGCCTCAACTGTAACCAGTTACCCACCGCAACCGTCAGTTTGGAAGGGAGAAACTAATGCGTAAGAGTTTTCTTTTGGGACTGTTGGGTCTTGTCCTCGCAGTCGCCTCGATGATCCCCTTGACGAAATCCGGCGCGACCCAGGCCTCACCGCAAAAGGGTAGCGGCGCGGGCAAGTCGCGCGCCAAGACGCTGCCCGACTACGACATCCGCCTCGTCGGCAAATCCGAATTCACCGACTACGATCTCAACTTGCCGACCGCCGTCGCGGCCGCGAAGGGTGCGGCGCAACACTCCGCGCTCCGCACGCGCGCCACGGCCGTCGATGCATTCCGCGCGAGCCTCGCCTCCGAGAAGGCCGACAACCTGCGCGCCGTAGCCAACGAAACCGGCGCGATCAAAAACATCTTTATCGACGGCGCGACGCTCTCCGCCCCGCAGTCCGGCTCCGCCGACACGGTTGCGCGCGGTTTCCTGAAAAACCACGACGCGCTCTTTTCGCTCACCGGCGAGGCCGTGTCCGAGTTGAAGCTGGACAAGGAAGACAACGACGAGGGAACGTCGTTCCTCAATTACGTGCAGACCATCGACGGGATCAAAGTCTTCGAGGGCGACGTGCGAGTGGTCGTCAACCGGAACGGCGAAGTGCTTTCCGTCCGCGAGGGCTTTCTCGTCTCCGGCCAACAGGCCGCGCTCGAACCCGCGCTCGACGAAGCGCAGGGCATCGCCACGGCCTTCGCGCACGCCGGGCGCACCGTGAACGAGTCGTTCGCGGAAACTTCCGGCCGCTCCTCCAAGGGCGAGAGGGCTGCGTTCGCCAACCCGCTCTCGGCGAGCCATGAGGAAGTTCTCTCGGAGTTGAGCATCATGCGCGTGGGCGACGATGCGCGCCTCGCGTGGCACGTCTTCGCCGAAGTCGGCTCGAACGAGTGGTACGAGATTCTCGTGGACGCCCACAGCGGCGAACTGCTCTATCGCCGCAACCTCTACGTCTTCGAGGCGCAGGGCACGGTTTACACGGAGCACCCGACCGCGAACCCGGCGCGCCAACTCGTCTCCTTCGTCGGCGACACGACCATCAACACCGCCGCCGGTTGGATGGGCACCTCGACCGTGACCACGGGCAACAACGCCGAGGCCTATCTCGACACGAACGCAGACAACGCCCCCGACGCCAACAACGCCACGGGGCTGTCCAACGGCCACGCCACTTCCGCGACGCAGGATTTCACCTTCCCCTTCTCCACCACCGCCGACCCGCGCACGCAGCAGGCCGCCGTCGTGGCGAATCTCTTCTACTTCAACAACGTCATGCACGACTTCTCCTACGGCCTCGGCTTCACGGAGGCGGCGGGCAACTTCCAGACGAACAACTACGGGCGCGGCGGTCTGGCCGCCGACTCCGTGCGCGCCGAGGCGCAGGACGGTTCGGGCACGAACAACGCGAACTTCGCCACGCCGCCCGACGGCCAACGCCCGCGCATGCAGCAGTATCTCTTCACGGCGGCCACCCCCGACCGCGACAGCTCGATGGACGGCGACGTGGTTTTCCACGAGTACGGCCACGGCATCTCGAATCGCCTGATCGGCAACGGCAGCGGCCTCGGCGGCACGCAGTCGGGCGCGATGGGCGAGGGCTGGTCTGACTACTGGGCTTGCACGCTCGGCGGCGACGGCGCGGTGGGCGAGTATGCCACGGGCAATGCGAACGGCATTCGTCGCGCGGCCTACACCGTGCCCGCCAACACGGTTCACGATTCATACGCCGACGTGGGCGTGGGCGGCTTCCAGGTTCACCGCGACGGCGAAGTATGGGCGGCTACGCTCTGGGACTTGCGCACGCAACTCGGCGCGTCCGTCACGGACAGGATCGTCCTGAACGGCATGAAGTTCACGCCCTCGCGCCCGTCGTTCCTGAACGCGCGCGACGGCATCCTGCAAGCCGACCAGAACTTGAACGGCGGCGCGAACCGTTGCGCCATCTGGACGGTCTTCGCGCGCCACGGCATGGGCGTCTCGGCGGTCGGCAACGACGGCACGACGCACACGGCCGCGACGAACGTGCCCACCGATTGCGGCGGCACCTGTTCCTTCTCCATCAGCCCGACGAGCGCGAGCCAACCGGCCGCGGGCGGGACGGGCAGCGTCTCCGTGACGGCCGGAGCAGGCTGCAACTGGTCGGCCGTGAGCAACGCCACGTTCATCACGATCACGGCGGGCGCAAGCGGCACGGGCAGCGGCACGGTCAGCTATTCCGTCGCGGGCAACACGAGCACGGCCTCGCGCACCGGCACGCTCACCATCGCGGGTCAAACTTTCACGGTGACGCAGGCGGGCACGACCGGCGGCGGCGTGCAGTTGATCACGAACGGCGGCTTCGAGAGCGGCACCACTCCCTGGATTGTGAGCGGTCAAGTCACGCGCAGCACCGGCGCATACCCGCACGGCGGCGTGGCCTACATGATTCTCGGAGGCGTGAACAGCACCACCGGCACGCTCTACGAGCCGATCAACGTCCCGGCCGGCTCATCGCCCAACCTCAGCTTCTGGTTGAACATCACCACGGGCGAGGCGGCGGGCGCGTCCATCTACGACCGCCTCTACATCGAAGTGCGCAACACGTCGGGCACGCTGCTCTCGACGCTCGCCACTTTCAGCAACCAGAACAGCGGCACGAGCGGAGTCTACGTGCTGCGCGGCAATTACAACCTCTCGGCCTACGCCGGGCAGACCGTGCGGATACAGTTCCGCTCGACGCAAGACTCTTCGCTGCCCACGTCGTTCCGTCTGGACGACGTATCGGTGCAATAAGCCTGACGACGCGCCCGGCCTTCCATCACGAAGCCGAGCGCGCACACCTTCTCCGGCCAGAGACCGGACTACGGATCGAGATGAAGGGGACGCATCGCAAGCGTCCCCTTCCTTCTTTCCGCCCCGCCAATTTCCGCCGCACGATCAAACGAACGGCGGCGGGTTGAACTCAACGCTCGCGGCCGTGTTGCCGGGCGGCGCGCTTGCCCTCCGGCAATTCGTTCGCCGTGTAGTTTCTCTTGGGCGTCCGGCAGCAACGGCAGCGGGCGAAGGCGGCGGGCGCGGGGAAGATGATGCGCGCGAGTGTTTCCGCGCGCCGCGGTCTATAATGTCATCGCGCGCGTCGCCTCACGCGCGGCGTCACCTTCGCAAATTTACCGTTCGACGCAGTGATGGTTTACCGATGCGGACGTGGCCGGACAGAATAAGCCTGAGGAGAAATAACCGCTGCCAGAAAAGGAAATCATCATGCAACTAAGAATCAGCCGCGCTCTTTTTTCGTTCATCGCTCTCGTCGCCCTCGCCGCGCTGCCGTCGGGCTTCGCGGACGACCATGCGGTCGCCGTCGCGCAGCGTAAACCCGCCGCCAGGAAGAAGGCGGCGGCGGTCGTCTATACCTGCCCGATGGATGCGGATGTTAAATCGAATAAGCCGGGTCGGTGCCCGAAGTGCGGGATGAATCTCCGCCCCGCGAAGGCTGCGGAGGCCGGGCACGAGGGGCACGAGGGGCACGAAGCCGCTCCCGCGACCCCGGCCAATGCGACCCCGGCTGTGAAAGGGACGACCACGACCGTTGCCCCGAACTCGCTCAAGATTCCCGACACCGTGGTCTACAACCAGCACGGCCAAAAACTCAACTTCTACTCCGACCTCGTGCGCGGTAAGACGGTAGCGATCAACTTCATCTTCACCACCTGCACCACGATCTGCCCGCCGCTCACGGCCACCTTCCGCAAGGTGCAGCAGGAACTCGGCGAGCGTGTCGGGCGCGACATCGAATTGATCTCGATCAGCGTCGATCCGGCGACGGACACGCCCGAGAGATTGAAGGACTTCAGCGCGAAGTTCAAAACCGCTCCGGGGTGGACTTTCGTGACGGGCAGCAAACCCGAAATCGATCAACTGCTCATCGCGCTCGGCGCGGCCGTCGCCGACAAGAACGACCACACGCCCATGTTGCTCATCGGCAACGACGCCGCCGGATACTGGACGCGCACCTACGGACTCGCTCCGGCCGCGACGCTCGTCAAAGTCGTCAACGAGGCCGCGAGCAAAGGCGGCAACACGAGCCGCAACTAAGAAGCTGTTTGAAACGTAAAGCCGTGTTTGTCCCGGAGGGACGTTTGATCATAGCCCAGCCATTCATGGCTGGGAGAGTGAACGTGTCCTTGACAGAGAGTCCCGGAGGGACGGTTGAATGGTGATGAACATTCAATCGTCCCTCCGGGACTCAATACTTTATCCTGCTACCTGATCCCCGGCGATAAATCGCCGGGCTACTATCAATCGTCCCTGACGGGACTCGTTCAAACAGCTTCTAAGCGCGGATTACCGTTGCCGCTCACGAACGCGAGCGTGATGGCCGCGCGACGCGACGCCCGCCGTGCCGAAGCTATAGAGGCCGCCACGAATTTACTAACTCAGAGGCTGCCCGAGTTTGTGACTCGTAGCGGCCTCTCTTAACTTTCGCGGACACGTCCGGCCGGCCGCTCAGGGCTGCCCGAAGCGCAGGCGATACTCGACGGAGTTCATGAAGCCGTCAACCATCTTGCGAAAGTCGTTGGGGTTGTTGTTCAGGTAGTTGAGCCAGTTGTTGTAGCCCCCCTCCTCCGGCGTGCGGCGCAAGTAGCCGTAGTACTGCATCGCCACAAACGCCCCGTTGAATTCGGCGGCTTCGACCTCGTTGCTCTGCACGAGCGCGCGGAGCACCTGCGCCCGCGTGTACGAACTCGAAGCCAGACCGGCCACGAGTTGCTGGCGCGTCAGGGTCACTTGCGCCGTGCCGTCGGGCGTCGCGGGGTCTTCGGTCGTGATCTGCTGCAAGGAGTAACGACCGAGCAGCGTATCGACGAAAGCCTGATGGCTCGACGCCCCGTAAAGATTCGTGAACTCCTGGCGCGCGGCGAAGGCGGCGACGAAGGCGGCCTTCTTCTGATAGACCTCTTCGGGCGTTTGCCCCGTGACGCTTCGCATGTCGGGGATGACCTCGTCGTAAGTCGGGCGACGGTTCAAGGCCGACTTGTACAGGAGGTAGATGTAGAGTCCTTTGAGTTGAAACTCCTGCGAGCGGAAGAAGGCCGAGGAGACCGTCAGGCGGTCGCACGTGGGGTTGTTGTTGACATCCGAGCAGTTGTTCAGCACCGCCGACCACGGCTCGGCCGCCTCCGGCTCGCGCGAGAGGAAGTCGAGATAGTTCATGCGCACGAAGAAGGTCGTGTTGAAAATAGGGTTGGCGGTTGACCCGGCCGCGTCGTTATCGAGAATGACGAGCGTGGCGTTCGAGGGCGCGCCCGCGCTTGCGCCCTGCGCGCCCACGAGGCGCAGTTGGACGTTCTCCGCGCCTTCGACGTGCGCGTCGTTGATCAGCGGAATAGTGACCTGTCTCGGCTGCGTGTCGCCCGCCGGCCACGAAACCGTCTCGACCGTGGTGGCGTAATCGCAGCGCGCGTAGGCCGCGCCCGCGTTGTTCACGATGTCGTCGCACCTGACGGCCGCCGGGTCGTCAATCGTGCGCAACTCGACGGAGACCGCGCCCGTCGGATCGCCGCTGCGGGTGATGGTAATGGTCGCGCGCTCCGCGCTCTCGTTGAACTCGTAGCTCGCCGCGCTGAACTGCACGCTGGCCGTCGTCGGCGTGGGGGAGGCGGTGGGCGTCGGGGTGGGCGTGGCCGTGCTTCCGCCGAGGGCGAAGATGTAGGCGGAGCCTTGCTCCTGCTTGCCCGCGACATCGTCGCCGTGCGCGCCCGCGATCGCGTAATCGCCGGAGACGCCGACGCTGACGCCGAAAAAGTCGGCCTGTGAGCCGTCGGCGGCGAACAGTTTTTGCTGCTGCGTCCAACTCGAATTCGCGCGTTTGAAAACATAGGCCGCGCCCTGATTGCTGTTCTTGCCGAACGCGCCGAGGATGATGGTGTCGCCGCTGATGTCCACGGCCTTGCCCAACTGGTCGTTGAAATCGAGGTCGCTCGATAGCAGTTGTTGTTGTTGCGTCCAGGCGGAATTGGCGCGCACGTAGACGTAGGCCGTGCCTTTGTTGCCGACCGCGCTGAAACCGGCCGCGCCGACGACCAGCGTCTCGCCGTCGATGCCGACCGCGACGCCGAAGCCGTCGCCGTTTTCGCCGCCGGTCGCCTTGAAGAGTCGCTGTTGCTCAGTCCAAGTCGCGCCCGCGCGCGTGAAGACGTAGGCCGCGCCCTGATTCTGGGTGGTGCCGATGGTCTCCAGCGAACAGCCGACGATGACGGTGTGGCCGGAGACGGCCACGTCAACGCCGAAGCTGCTCCCGGCCTTGTCGCTGTGCGCGGTGAACCGGGCCTGTTCGCTCCACGTCGCGCCCGTGCGCGCGAAGACGTAGGCCGAGCCTCGATTGTCGTTCGTGGCGAGGATGTCATCGCCCACGGCGGCGACAACGGCCGTGTCGCCGGCGATGTCAACCGCATAGCCGAAGCTATCGGAAGCCGCGCCGTCCGCAGCCGTGAGTTTCTGCTGCAACGTCCAGGTCGTGCCCGTGCGCGTGTAGACGTAGGCCGCGCCCTGCGAGGCGTTCGCGCCGACCTTGTGGTCATACGCGCCGATGATGGCCGTGTTGCCGGAAATCGCCACGGAGGAACTGAAGTGGTCGTTGTATGCGCCGTCGGGCGGCACGAGCCGCGCCTGCTGCGTCCAGGTTACGCCGGTGCGCGTGAAGATGTAGGCCGCGCCCGTTCTGGTGCCGTTGAATGTGCCGTCGATGCTGTCGAAGTCCGCGCTCATGATGGCCGTGTCGCCGTCTATGTCAACGCTGCGCCCGGAGAAGCTCGACTGGCCGGTCTCCGCGCCGTTGATGCGGTTCGGGTCAACGGCTTCGCGCGCGAAGCCGTAGGCCGCGCCGCGCGCGCTCGCTTTGGAGGGCGCGCCCGCGATGATCGAACTGCCGTCGAAGGCGACTGCCTGGCCGAGCGCGTCGGCTCCCGCATCGCCGTGGACGAGTTTCTGCTGCCGCGTCCAGACTGTGCCGCTGCGGCTGAAGACGTAGACCGCGCCGTGGTTGGTGAGGCCGGGCAAGTACTCGTGCGCGGGCGAGCCGATGGCGATAGTTTCGCCGGAGATGGCGACGCTGTTGCCGAAGAAATCGTTGCGCGGCGTGGTTTCGGCGCCGGTGAGTTTCTGTTGTTCGCTCCACGTCGCGCCCGTGCGCGTGAACACGTAGGCCGAGCCGACTTCGCCCGATGAGCCGACCACGTCGGCGCGCGCGCCGATGATGGCCGTCTCGCCGCTCACGCCGACCGAATAGCCGAAGGCGTCGCCGGATGCGCCGTCCGAAGCGAGGAGCTTCTGCTGCTGCGTCCAACTCGAACCGCTGCGGACATAGACGTAAGCCCATCCGCGCCCGCTCGCCGCCCCCGAACCCGCGCCGCCGACCGCGCCGACGATGGCCGTGTCGCCGGAGACGGCGACCGCGTAGCCGAAGATGTCTGCGAAGCCGCCGTCGTTGGCCGTCAGTCTCGCTTGCTGCGCGAAGCTCGTGCTGCTCGTGGCGCGTGTGAAAATGTAGGCCGCGCCCTGAAAGAAGTTTGAGCCGATGTTCTTCTGCTGCGCGCCGATGATGAGCGTGTCGTTTTCGAGGGCGAGGCTCGTGCCGAAGATGTCGCCTTCGACGCCGTCGCTCGCCGTCAGGATTTGCTGCTCCGCCCACGTCGCGCCCGTGCGCTTGAAGATGTAGACCGCGCCGCGCGTGCGGTTCACGCCGGTCTGCGTGTTGTGCCTGCCGACCGCGATGGTGTCGCCCACGATGCCGACGCTGTATCCGAACTCGTCGTTGGCCGCGCCGTCCGAAGCGAGGAGTTTCTGCTGCTGCGTCCAACTCGTGCCGCTACGCACATAGACGTAAACCGAGCCTTGCCGGTTCTTCGAGTTGACGGCATCGGCCGGTGCGCCGACGACCGCCGTGTCGCCGGAGACGGCCACGCTGAAACCCATGTTGTCCTGGCTCACGCCGTCGTTTGCCAGCAAGCGCGCCTCTTCGACAAATGCGCCCGTGGCCGCCGTCGCCGCCAGAGGTTCGTGCAGGTCGTTGTCTTTGAGAAACTCGACGGCCGCCTGTCCGCGCAATTTCGACAACTCACCCGCTCCGGCCAGACGCGCCGAACCCGTGCGGGTGAGGGCGGCCGAGAGAGTGATGATGGACAAGATGATCGAGACGAGGGCGAGGGGCTGCTTTATACGGTTCAAAATTTCAGACTCCTTTGGGGGAAAACTTTTTCAAGTTGGGGGAAAACTTTTTCAAGTTGGGAGAAGAACTTTTTCAAGTAGAGGTAAAACGGGCAAGCTCTTACTTCGAGTCGAACGCGTTGTGGATGGCGGCGGCGTGCGGCGCGGGATGAACGACGCGCGATTCCGCGCGGGGCGGTCGGCGTTGTTCAACTCGCGTGCGGGCGTGCGCCGGTTGCAGGGGCGCGGCCGCGAGCGTCGTGGCGGCGAGCAGCGCGCCGAGCAGCAGCGCGCAGGCGAGATAGAGCAATTCCAGCCAGCGCGCGTGCTGACAATGGATGCGGTTGACTCGGAGCAGGCTCGCGCGGGAAGACATGAGACGGGCTGACAAAGGCTTTCCTCCATGCCGCCGGTTTTACCGGAGCGGGAGATACTTATTAACGTCCCGGATTGTAGATGGCGGGCGCGGACTTCCGCATCGGGCAAAAGTCCTACGCGCGGGTAAACTTTCGATATAGACGCTGCGGGTGTCGGGAGAGAAGGGCGTGTGCGTTAGTCGAAGCGGAAGAGGCCGCGCTGGAGCGCGATCATGGCGGCCTGGGTGCGGTCGTTGGCGTTGAGTTTGTTGAGGATGTTGTTGACGTGCGCTTTGACCGTGCCCTCGGCGATGTTGAGCGCGACGCCGATCTCGCGGTTCGACTTGCCGCCCGCGACGAGCCGCAGCACTTCGCGCTCGCGTTCGGTCAACTCGTCGGTGAGGACGCGCTCGGCGAGCCGCCCGGCCACCTGCGCCGGGATGTGCCGTCGCCCGCTATGCACTTCGCGGATGGCCGACAGGAGTTCTTCGCGGAACACATCCTTGAGCAGGTAAGACTTTGCCCCGGCCTTGAGCGCGCGGTGGATGTCTTCGTCGCCGTCGTAGGTGGTGAGGACGATGATGCGGCTCGCGGGCGAGCAGACGACGATCTCGCGAATCGCCTCGACGCCGTTCATCACCGGCATCCGCAGATCGATCAGCACCACGTCGGGCGCGTGCTCGCGGCACAACTCGACCGCCTGCCGCCCGTCCGCCGCGCGCGCGACGACCTGCATGTCCGGCTCGGCTTCGAGGTTAGCCGTCAACCCGTCGAGAAAGAAGGGATGGTCGTCCGCGATGAGGATGCGAATCTTTCCGCGCTCGTGTGTCTGTTCCGTCATAAGTTAATCAATCAACTCAATCCGTCGCTCAACCCTCGTGCGCCCGGCGTCTTAACTATCGCTTCGCTCGCCGTTTCCGTTTTCGCCGAGCGGGACGGTGGCCGTGATCTGCGTGCCGCGCCCCGGCAAACTCTCGACCGCGAGCGTGCCGCCGATTTGGACGAGCCGCTCGCGCATCCCGCGCAGGCCGAAGCCGCCGCCGTTGGCCGCCGCGTCGGTCGTGTGGACATCGAAACCTTGCCCGTCGTCTTCGATGCACAGTTTCACCTGGCCGCTGCCGTATTCGAGACGCGTCCGCACCGTGCGCGCGCCCGCGTGGCGGACGGCGTTGGTCAAAGCCTCCTGCCCGACGCGCAGCAAGTTGCTCTCGACGCGCGCGGGCAGCGGTCGCGCCGCGCCCCCGATCGTGACCTGAGCCGAAACGTTCGTCCCGGCCGTTAATTGCCCGGCGACCTCCGCGAGCGCGGCGGCGAGGTCGCCCGTCTCCAACAAGCCGGAGCGCAGATCGCGCACCGTGCGCCGGGCTTCGGCGAGGCTGCTGCGCACGAGCAGGCGCGCCTGATTCAGATGCTCGCGCGCGGCATCGTGCGGCGCGCCCATCTTCGCGCTCACGGCTTCGAGATGAATGGAGATACTGGTGAAGCCTTGCGCGAGCGAGTCGTGCAGTTCGCGCGCGATGCGGTTGCGCTCCTCCAGCACGGCCACGAACTCGTGTTTCAACTGCCGCACGCGCAGTTGATAGACGCCCCACATGGCGGCGGCGGTCAGCAGCGCGGCGACGAGGTAGAACCAGCGCGTTTGGTAAAAATAGGGCGGCAGGATGAAAGCGAACGTCGCGCCCTGCTCGCTCCACACGCCGTCGTCGTTGGCGGCGAGAACGCGGAAGCGATAGCTGCCCGGCGGCAGGTTCGTGTAGAACGCCTCGCGCCGCGCGCCCGCTTCCACCCAATCGCGGTCGAAGCCTTCGAGCAGGTAGCGAAACCTGACCTTCGACGGGTCAACGAAACTGAGCGCGGTGAAATGAATCTCGACGGCGCGACTCCCGCGCGGCAGGCGCAAACCATCTGCGAGCGCGACCGGCGCGCGGTCAACCACCAGGTTCTCGACGACGACGGGCGGCGGAAGTTCGTTGCGCGCGAGCCGCGACGGGTCGATCACCGCGACGCCCTGCGCCGTCGGGAACCAGAGCGCGCCGGCGCGCGTGCGCCAGCCGGCCGGTTGCGTGCCGCCGCTGCAATCTATCGAAGGCAGCCCGTCGGCCTTGCCGTAGGCCACACAGGTCACTGAGCGCGCTCGCTCGTCCGCGTAGTCGTTCAAATCTTTCAGGCTCGCGCGCAGGACGCCGCGCGTGCTGCCCATCCAGAGATTGCCCGCGCCGTCTTCGAGCAGGCGCGTGATGGTGTCGTCGGCGAGTCCGGCCGCGGAGGTGACGGGCTTGAATCTTCCCTCTTTGAAGCGCGCGAGTCCGCCGCCGAGCGTGCCGAACCAGAGCGCGCCGTCGCTCGCATCGTGCGCCCCGATCACGATGTTCGAGGCGAGGCCGTCCTTCGTGGTGAAGACCTCGAAGCGTTCGTCGCGCAGGCGGTTCAAGCCGTTCGGCGTGCCGATCCAGAGCGCGCCGGAGGCGTCCTCGTGCATGAAGAGGATGTTGTTGTGCGCCAGCCCCTCGGCGGTCGTGTAGGGCTTGAAGCGTCCCGCCTCGAAGAGGTGGAGGCCGCCGAGCGTGCCGACCCAGAGCCGCCCGCGCCGGTCAACCAGCACCCCGCGCACGTTTTCGCTGAGCAAGCCTTCGCGCCGCGCATAGGCTCGAAAACGCCCGTCGTGGTAGCTCGTCAGCCCGTCGGTTGACGCGAACCAAAGTCGCCCCGAGGCATCTTCCGCGATACTCACGACCGCGCTCCCGGCCATCCCGTCGTGCGCCGTGTAGGTGTCGAATTTGCCCCCGCGCCAACGGTTCACGCCGCCGCTCGTGCCGATCCAGAGGTCGCCCCGGCTGTCTTCAAAGATCGTCCAGGGAGACTCGTGCGCCAGCCCGTCGGCGACGGTGTAGGCGGCGAACGCCTGCGCCTTGAGCCTCGTCAAGCCGTTGCTCGTGCCTACCCAGAGGTTGCCTTCGCGGTCGGCATGGAGGGCGTTGATCGCGCCGCGCGGCGGTGCGTTTGAAGTCACGCGCCGCAGGCCGCCGTCGCTCAGGAGAAATAGCTCGTTCAGGGTGTTGGTGAGCCAGAGGCGACCCTGCGCGTCTTCGTAGGCGCGCGAGGGCGCGATGATGTCCGCGCCGTATGTAACTTTCGTCTCCGGCGCGCCGCCGTTCGCAAAGGGCAGCCGCGTGAGCGTTCTCGTCTCCGGCGATTGCACCCAGAAGGCATCGCGCACGGGCAGGCCGCCGGAGTTCGGCGCAAACTTCAGCGGGAAGAGTCGCGCCGCTTCGTCGCCCGTGTGCAGCCGCCCGTTCTCGTAGAAGCCGAGCGCGGAACTGTTCGTGAAATTTACGCTGCGCGACTTGAAGAACCAGACGCGCCCGGCTTCGTCCTCGTAGAACGGAATGGAATAGACACTGCGCCCGCCGTCGGCGGTGTTGAAGGTGGTGAATTGATGCCCGTCGAACAGCGTGAGACTTTCGTAGGAAGTGATCCAGAGCCGCCCGGCGCGGTCTGCGAAGAGACGTATGACGACATCGGTGGGCAGCCCCTCGGCGCGCCCGTAGGCCGTGAACTTCCCCGCCGCGTAACGCAGGAGGCCGCCGCCGATCGTCCCGATCCAGAGTTGGCCGGACGCGTCTTCCAACAACTCGGAGCACTCGTTCGTGCGAAACTCTTTGACGTTCTGCTGGTTGAAGACGTGGAAGCGAACGCCGTCGAAACGCGCCAAACCGCCCTGCGTGGCGATCCAGAGATAGCCGTCGCGCGTCTGCTGCACGGCGCGGACGGTGTCGCCGGGCAAGCCCTGTTCGGTCGTCCACGTCTCGGCATGAAAGCCCGGCAGGCGCGGTGCGGAAGTGGCTGTCGCCGTCGTCCGGCCGGGCGCGGACGACGTTAAGCAGACGAGGAGCGCGCCCAGCAGGAAAAACTTGAGACGCATCCGGCCAAGTCGGATTGTGGTGGTATGAGAGCAGTTGCTTTGCAAATATTATGGGGGTTGTTGCCTGTCGCTCAGTCAACACCGGGCAGCTATGAACATCTCGGAACAGACCCTTGAGCGCGCCGATTATCGCCGGGATGAGAAACTAATGACAAGAAATTTTTTCGCGCGGCCGACGAGGCCGTCGCGCGTCAACGATTATTTCCCGTGACGCTCAAGCGTCGGCGGGCGGCACGCACACCATCTTTCGCAGCAGGTCTTGCAGCGCTTGGCGCGGGTCGGAGCACAGCCCGGCATGCACCGCCGAGGTGCGGACGATGGTGCTGCGGGGCGCGACCAGCCAATCGAAGCGGGCGCGGCGGGGCAGGCGTCCGATAGCCCCGCCGCGCTCGCCCCCCTCGCAGATCAACCGGATGGCTTCGAGATGAGCCTGCAACTCGTTCACGTCAAGACCGGGCGCAAACGCCGCGAGGCGTCGCTCGTCAACCGCGAACGCGGCGTTGAGAAAGGCGGCCGCGTGGCACGAGAGAATCACCCCCACGTTCATAAACTCTTCGCGCTCGGCGTGCGGCACGACCCGCACGACGGCGTAATTAAACGAGTGACGATCTGACACGCGCCGCCTCCTGCACGAAAAGTCGCGGCGGTGCGAGCCGCCCGGTCAAGTAGTCGAAGTAGGCCTGGCGAAACTCGCCCGCGCTCTTGAAGGTGGCATCTCCGTGGAGCCAAACATCCGGGATGAGGCCGACGATTGCGCCGATGACCTCCGGCGTCAGGCGAGCGGCAAGCGTCTCGTCGAGTTCGCGGATCAGGGTCGCGGGCGGGAGCAGCACGTGGTCTTTGACGTGGTCGAACGCGTTGCGGCTGCGCTCAATGTAGTTAGTCCACGTGTGATGAAAGTAGAGCGACGCACCGTGGTCGATGAGCCAGAGCCGCTTGTGCCACATGAGCATGTTGGCGTTGCGCGGCGTGCGGTCAACGTTCGTCGCGTAGGCATCGAACCAGACGACTGACGAGGCAAGTTCGGGACTCACACGCTCGACCAGCGGGTCATACGTGACCGAACCCGGCAGGTAATCCAGCGCGAGGTTGAGGCCGACGCTGGCCTTCAAGAGGTCTTGAATCTCCGGGTCGGGTTCGGTGCCCGCGAGCGCGGCGTCCAATTCGACGAAGACGATCTCGGGGACGGGCAAACCGAGCGCGCGGCCGATTTCGCCCGCGACCAGTTCGGCGATCAGAGCCTTCGGCCCCTGCCCCGCGCCGCGAAATTTCAGAACGTAGAGACCGTCATCATCCGCCTCGACGATAGCGGGCAGCGAACCGCCTTCGCGCAAGGGCGTCACGTAGCGCGTCGCCGTGATCGTTCGCACACTCAAGCTCAAACTATTCCTCACTCCCGCACGCGGCCGTCTCCGCAGAGATCGTCAAATCGTTTGCCGCCCGGCCATCACCCCGGCGACGATTTCAAAAGAGCGCAGGCGCGCCGCGTGGTCGAAGATTTGCGCGGTGACGATGATCTCGTCGGCCTGCGTCGCATCGACGAAGGACTCCAATCCACGGCGCACCATCTCGGGCGAGCCGACGACGGAACAGGCGAGCATGCGCTCGACGCTCGCCTTCTCCATCTCCGACCAGTTCTCTTCCAGCGCGTCGTCCGGCGGTTGCAGCAGACCCGGCACGCCGCGCCGCAGGTTGATGAATTGACGTTTGAGAGACGTGAACTGGCGTTGCGCTTCCGCGTCGGTGTCGGCCGCGAACACGTTGAGTCCCACCATCGCATGCGGCTTGCTCATGGCTTCCGAGGGCTGAAAACGGCTTCTGTAAATTTCAAGCGCGTGCATCAGGTAGTCAGGGGCGAAGTGAGAAGCGAAGGCAAACGGCAGCCCGAGCGCGGCCGCCAGTTCCGCGCTGAACAGGCTGGAGCCTAGGAGCCAGATGGGCACGCGCAACCCGGCTCCAGGAACGGCGCGCACGGCCTGACCCGGCCGGAGCGCGGCGAAATAAGACTGCAACTCCGCCACGTCGCGCGGGAAATCATCCGCGCCGGTCTCAAGATGCCGTCGCAGGGCGCGCGCCGTGCGTTGGTCTGTTCCGGGCGCGCGCCCCAGCCCCAGATCGATCCTGCCGGGATAGAGAGCTTCGAGCGTGCCGAACTGCTCGGCGATCACGAGCGGCGCGTGATTCGGCAGCATCACGCCGCCCGAACCGACGCGGATGGTTTCGGTGCCGCCCGCCACGTAACCGATGAGCACGGCCGTCGCCGCGCTCGCAATGCCGGGCATGTTGTGGTGCTCGGCCAGCCAGTAGCGTCGGTAACCCCACGTCTCGGCGTGCCGCGCCAGGTCGAGCGTTTCGCGGAACGTTTCGGTAACCGTCCCTCCCTCCTTGACGGGAGCGAGATCGAGAACCGAGAAAAATGTGCTGTCCAGACCCTTCATCGCTTTATCTTAAGTCAGGAACAGGGAAAAGGCGCAGGCCGTGCGGAGCACTCAACTCCGCACGGCCTGCGCCTCGTTCTCTCCGCTCGCTGCAAACCCGACCCATGCGCGCGGTTTACTTCGCGGCCGCTAAAGCAAAATCCCCGCGCGCGCGTTCGATTTTCTGCCAGCGGTTCGGGCTGATGCGCTGCGTCCCCCAGATAAACTCGTTGGGGGTATTAGCGTGCGCGGCGAAGATGCGCAGGGCTAACAGCCCCCCGTAGCCCCCAGACTGTTTGGGGTTGACCCACCAACCCGCGCTCGGATCCCACAGCCTGACCTCGTTGTCCCGCACCACGACGGCGCAGCCCTCGTGGTAGATCAAATCTTCCTTGATCCAGTGGACGGAGGCGTCCTTCTTGTCCCAACTCTGACCCCACTGGCGCGTGGCATCTTCCGAGTACTGTTGGATGAACTGCGCCGGATAGCTGCGGACGCCGCGCGCGGTGAAAACTTCCACCGCGAGCGAGGCCAGCGCGCCGCAGTCGAGCGTTTTTTGCTCGACGGCCTGGCACCAGTAAATCGGCCACGTGGAAGGCCCCCAGGTGTACTTCTGGCGCAGCCAGCGCGGCCCGGTGAGCGGATTGCCCGCATTCAATTGTGAGTAGTCCGTGGAGAGAACCCACTCACGCGCAATCAGGCAGCACTGCTCGCCGTGATGTGCAATCACGGATGCCGGGAAGTGTTCCCACTTCTGCATCGCCGCGCTGGTGTCCGCGAAATTAATTTCGTCGAATTCGATCTTATCCTCGGCCAAAGACATATGACATGCTCCTATCGTAAGCTCCCGCATCACAGAAAACCAGAACGTCGCCGGGGCGCACGCCCTCCGGCAACTCGACGTTTGACGCGACCACGTCATGTTCCATACAAAGTCTGCCCAAGAGATGCGTCTTCCCGTGTCTCAAGGTTTGCCATTCCCCGGTTTGCTTGTCTTGACGCAGAATCCGGTGCGGCTGAAAAAAGTGCATCGGCAGTTCGGCAATAGAGCCGTCAACCACCGCCTCCGTCACCACTTCTTCACCCGACTCTTCAAACTCAAGCAAGCGCATCGCCACGGCCATCGAGGGTTGCGCCATCGCTTTGCCGGGTTCGGAAATGATCTGCTTGACGAAGGGCAGGAAATCGCGCGCGCGCGCAATGGCGGCGGCGAACTGGTCGTCCGACTCCGTGTGCCAATCGTCCGGCCACCAGCCGCCGCCGATGTCCAAACATTCGATCTGCCGCCCCGCGAGCGTTTCGATGGAGCGACACCACCTGAGCACCGATTCGTAGAGGTGCCACCATTGCCCGACCCCGATGTTGCTGCTCGCCATGTGGAAATGGACGCCGAAGGTGCAATCGCGCGGCAACAACTTAATCGCGTCAACCAGTTTCTTGAGAGCCTCCGGCGAGTCTACCGGAATACCGAAGCGCGAGCCGACGGTGGGCGTGCGCAGGCGTATCCCGACGATTTTCGCCTGTAGCTCTTTCCGCTCCATACTGGCGACCACGCGCCGCAAGTCCGGGATGGAGTCACAAAAGACGGCGTGGATGGGAGCGTCGGGCAAGAGTCCTTCAGGCCACCATTTGCCGGGGCCGTTCAGGATCACCTGATCGGGTCTGAATCCGGTCTTGAGCGCCTTTTGCACTTCCAGCAGGCTGATGGCTTCCGCCAAGAAGCCGGACTCCTTCGCCAGCTTGAGGAGCCTGTCATCCGGGTTCGTCTTGAAGCTATAAGCATTCGTGACGGTCAACTGCGGGGTGCTGAGTTTGCTCGCCAGACCGGCGGCGCGTTTGAACAGATCGGCAGCCGTGCTTTCGAGAAACAGCCAGGAAGGCGTCTCCATCTCCGCGAAGTCGTAAGTTTTCAGATCGTTGATGAACGAAGCGGGCACCGTGGGCGCCTCCGCCTGGCTTGCGCCGCCGTGATGACCGTTGCCGTTGCCGTTACCGTTGCCGTCGCTTTCGATGATGTGCAACTTGTGCAGGCGTTCCGCCAGAGCCAGCGTGCCCGAAGGGTGCTTCATGGAATGACCGATGCCGCCGGGGAAAGGTTCGGGCAAACTCGGCAAGGGAAATTGCGGGCGCACCGGGATTTCCAACACCACGCGCGTGAACTCTTCGCACACAGTCGTCGCTTTTTGCGCCGGAACGCCCGTCGCACGCTCCACCATCAGAGCGGGCAGATTGCGTCCGGCGATAGCCGAGCCATAAATCCACGCTGGAAATCTCGGGTTGCATTCCAGCAGCCACAACTGGCCGCCCGCATCCCGCACCATCTCCAACTCCGCGCCGCCCGTCCAATTTAAGTCTCTCACGATCTGGCGCAGCGGCGTGGTGAACTCTTCGGGCACTTCCGTGACATCGCCCGCCCAAGTCTTACCCTCTTCCGTCAGTTCGCGCTTGCGCATGTAGACGCTATCGATCAGTTCGCCTTGATACGCGCTGAAGCAGACCGATTCTTCGTAGCCGGTGACGTGACTTTGGAGAAACAGCCGCTCGGTTGACCAGGCGCGCGACAGCAGCGTGCGAACTCTCTCGAACACGTCCCAGCTATGCGTGCGGACGGCCTCGTAATAAGGCCCCTTGAGCCACACCTTCCACCCGTGCTGACGACAAAAGGCGTGCAGTTCCCAGTCGGAGCGTTCGGTTGAGATGAACGAAGGGATCGTCACGGGCAAACCCTTGTGCGCTTCGACGGCCGGTTTGCTGATCTTCTGTAAGGCGGCGGCGGACGGCGTCAACAGATTCGGATGACCCTCCGGAAAGACGGAGGCGAGCCACATGATCTCCAGATCGACGCCCGAAATCCAGAGCGCGCCCGCATCCAGTTCAGCCTTGATGTCGGCGGCGTAGGCGTCGAGGTTCAACTCTTCCCAAGGCCTTTGCAGCCACGTCTCATCCAGGTCAGTCCAATGAATGCCCGAACAACGATTGGAATATTCGACGCCCACCAGCGTGGCGTCAGGATAGGCTTTGCGCAACGAGCGTGCGACTCCGATACCGGGCTGCGGATTGGTTCCGCTATAAAGCCCGCTAATGTAAATTTTCATATGCTCCTTACTTGCACCGAACGTAGTGTGAATGTAAATACAAACTGTGCCCTTGCTTTGAACGCACTCCGAGCGTCTGCCTTTTCGCTTCCCATTCAAATAAAGTTAAACTTTCGCGAGAGCAAGCGGCTTTAATTGCGTCTGCCGCCCGGTCGCTCCCACACATTGATCTGGTGCGCGCGGATATAACACTCTCTGCGCTCGGACATTCGATATCGAAGCGCAGCGTTGGAGTATGATGATGCAGATACTCGCAAGAGGCTTATTCTAATGCGCTAATTTTAGAATTAAAATAAATAACAGCGCAAAGGTCAAGTTGTCTGTACGGTAAAGTACGAATTCGATGTTACGGTTATTTGTCAAACTTATTGATAGATGTCGGGAAAATTTATGCGGACGAGCTTTCTTAATCACAAGAACCTACCTCTGGTCGTCGAATTTGCAGAGGCTTCGCAGACGGGTTCCAGGCCGGAAACGATGATCGACCTGTGTCGCACTCACAGAGAGTTTCTGCATCGTCAATTGCTGCAATGGGGCGCGCTGTTGTTACGCGGTTGCCCCGCGCTCGACGCCCACAGCTTCGCGCGATTCGTCAGCGAGTTTTCCGGCAAGAGCTTGATCGATTATGTCGGCGGCGCATCTCCGCGCGTTAAGTTGGGCGAGGGCGTGTATACCTCGACCGAATACCCGCAAAATTACACGCTCTCACTTCATAACGAGTTGTCTTATACCTACCGCTGGCCGGATCATCTCTACTTCTGTTGCGTGATGGCTTCCGGCCACGGCGGCGAAACGTCTTTGGGTAACAGCCGGGCGATTCTCAAGGGGATTGACGAAAAAGTCGTCAGCGAATTTAAGAGTAAAGGGATCAAGTATGTGCGCAACTTGCACGGCGGAACCGGGACGGGTTATTCGTGGCAGGAGGCTTTCGAGACGGACGATAAACGCGTGATCGAGGAACACTGCCGGGCGGGCAAAGTCAGTTTCAAGTGGAAGGACGACGGCGGCTTAACTTTGAGCGAGGTGCGTCCCGCGACGGCCTTGCACCCCATCACGGGCGAAGAAGTTTGGTTTAATCAGGCCGATGGTTTTCATCCGAGCGGGATGGACAGAGAAACCTACGCGCTGCTCATTTCGACGATGAAGGAAGAGGAGTTTCGACTGAATTCTTACTACGGCGACGGCACGCCGCTCGACCTGTCAATGCTCGAACACGCGCGCGAAGTGATGCGGAGAGAGACGGCGCTCGTCCCGTGGCAAGTTGGCGACATCCTGATCTTAGACAACCTGCTCACGGCTCACGGAAGAATGCCTTTCACGGGCGCGCGCAAGATTCTCCTCGCCATGACCTGAGCGGTAGGGACGAGCTTCTATAATCGCTCCGGCTCTTTAACTTGTGAGGCTCGCCCAGAGCGCGGGTGTGGAAGCGAGATTATGCGCCGGGGTCGGTATTTGTTTTCTGAATTCGTCGGTAAAAATTCCATCCACCCTGATGCTGAACGTCAGCCCCGTGCCCGCATCGGTTCCATGAAACTGATTCACCGTATCGAACCACGCGCTATATGATTCGACGTATTTCTTCTCATTAGTTTGATGGTTGAACATATAGAACGGCTTGTTCATATTCGTGCGAAACCAGATAAATTCATGACACGTCTCGATGCTCGTATGATCCCTGTGCGCGGGGACGGGTCGCGCCACATCGTCATACATGATCAACATTCTCCCCTTCGCCTTGAAGGGTAAGCTCTCGATGAAATCCATCAACCAGTAGAACTCGCTCGCTTCCGGGGTGCGTTCCCAAATCTCCGTTTTATCAAGATCGAAATAACTGTCCGGCTGCTTCGATTGAGCCAGATAGATCATTCTCGAACCCGGCCGATCAGGACTTGAATCCTGTAATCTAAAAGGGCCGGTGTAGAATTGAATATCTTTTTGCGCCTGAATGTGCTGCTTTATTCTCTCGCTGATGTATCCGTCCAGCGACTTCAACTTTTCCACGTCGATGAACTCGTCGAACGATTTGTAACAGGGATAAGTAATCTGCGAGTTCGCTTTCGCTTCCTGAACCGACACTGCGTCGAAGGTCTCTTCAAAATCCGTCTTCACAGCGTCATTGACATGACCGAGGTTCGGCTGCGATTGATGAGTCATAATTCTTCTCGCTCCAATAATTCTTCCACTGCGTTGATTGTGGAACCTGAACGCAATGTTGATAAAACGCGCGAAGTATAACATGCACGCGCGAGTGTGCGTGATGCGACCCGACGCGACGGATGACGGGTGCGCTTGCCCTCATCCAGCCGCACATCATTCGTCGTCATACTGTAAGAAGTTGGCCGCGTTGAGTTCCAGGTTCTCCCGGCCGTGGTCGTAGCGCATGACGGTCTTCGGGTCTTTGTGCCCGCTCATCATCTGCACCTGCCGGTATGAGAGTCCCTGATCGAGCGCGCGCGTGATGGCCGTCCTTCTCAAGTCGTGCGGCGAGAGTTTTCCCACTCCGGTGAACTGTCCCCATTTCCTGACAATGTGCCAGGCCATCGTCGAAGAGAGCGGCTTATTGAATTCCAGCGTCCGGTAGTTCGTGTGCGGCTGGAAGAGGAACTGCTCCGCCCCGTCGGAGTGCTGGAGGCTCCGACGCGTGCGGTCTATCCGCAGGTAGTCGTCAATGGCCTTCTTCACCTCGGTTGGAATGGGCTGGGTGCGTTCTCTCCCCCCTTTAACTTTGAACTTGATGACCCAACGCCCGTGGCTCCACTTCACCTGCGAGAGTCGCAGGCCGCACGCCTCCGAGACGCGAATAGATGTCCGCAGCATCAACAGCAACAGTGCGTAATCCCGCGCGCCGTCGGCCTTCTCGCGGTCGGGGCCGCTGAGCAGGTAGCGCACTTCCTTGCTCGTCAAAGCACGCCCGCGCAAATCATCCGACACGGCCGGCGGCGGCACCAATTTCGAGAGCGCGGGATTGCGACTGATGTAGCCTCCGACCTGCAAATAATCGAAGAGCGAACGCACTATGGAAAGTTTGAAGGCGACGGTCGAAGCGCTTTTCTTCTGCGCGATCAACTGGTCGCGCCAACGCTGCACGTCTATCGGGGTGATCTCTTCTGGATGGCGTGGAGCGGTGAAGCGTAGGAATTCTCTGACCACGCGACGGTAGGCACGGCGTGTCTCTTCGGAGACGGAGCGTTCGCAAAAGCCCGAAGTCACCCGTGAGTCGATCGGCCGCGACAGAGCGCGGTCTGCCGGTTCCGCCAGCGGCCATCTTTGGAGGGCGTTCTCTTCAGGCATCGTGAAAGGAGACCTCTCTAGCGCGGACTCGATAGAGCTAACAGTCAGGAATCATGCCCTTCTCGACCTCAATAGTCAAGTTTTATGTTTACAAAATTACAATTACCTTAAATGCTGCCTCTGTCCGATGAAAACTCACTCGCCTCTTCTCCAACCATCCAGACTTCAATTATTTAGGCTTTGTGAAACCTTGTGAAACCTGACTGTCCAATCAAGACCTATCATCACAGATGGAATTTATACTGGGACATCAATGCGCATTTTCGAGTTGAAGTTCATAGCAGTTTTTGATGCCCGCAACGGGCGACCCCTTTATCGAGGCCATTCGGGTACCACCAGCCGGTGCCGCCGCAATCCGGACATTTCGCAGCCTCGATCGAAGGCTCTGGAGATTTCCGTTCGACAACTTGTTCTTCTAATTGTTTGTTGTCCAGTTTCCATAACCTGCGCCGGAGGTGTTCCGTAAGAAATGCCGGAACGGATGAAATAGTCGTGCGGGCGGCGGCGATTTTGAGTTCCGTCGAGAGCAATTCAAATAACGGTTCCCATGCTTGAGCGGAAGATTCTTTGCCGGTTAGTTCCCTTTCCGCCCCGCGGAGCGATTTGGCGAAAGCCTCATCATCAAAAATTTTTTCTATAGTCTTAAAAGAAGTCTTAGACGCCTCCGAAGTATCTGTATTTGCAACAGATAGACCCCTGTCACCCCTGTCAGGTTCTGACCCCTGTACCATGTGTAGATCTTGCACTGTCACACCCCTGTCACCCCTGTCACCCCTGTCACCCCTCTCGATACCGACTTCTTCCGGCAAATAGACGGTGAAAAGATTGCCGCCGTGCTCGCCTCCCTTCTCCTCGACCTTGACCAGACCGGACAAAACGAGCCTTTGAAGATGAGCGCGATATGTATGCCGTGTCATGCCAGCCCCGCGCATCACTTTGTCGGTCGGGATTCGTTCCGCGCGCTTGGGCACGATGGCTCCGCGGGTTTGGGAATAGAGATAGTCGTAGAGTTGTTTGCCTTTGCCCGTGAAGAGTCCGGCCGGAATGGCGTCGCGCACCACTGAGTTAGCCACCCGCGTGAAATCTCTTTTGGGAGCCGCATCCCCTGTCACAGGGGTGACAGGGGTGACAGGGGGCACAGATGTGACAGGGGTGACAGGGGTGACAGGGGTCTGCGGCTCCTCCGGTTTTATTAAATCGTCGTGGGGTAAACGCAGCGCCGTCGGCACGGTCAAGCCTAGTTTCTTTTTGGGCTGCGGGCTACGTAAAGAACTGGTGGGTTTAGGCTTAATCTCTCCCATTGATTACCTCACTTGACGGCGGAAATCTTCTGCCGCGACATTTGCAGGCGATCCAGAACCTCTTCGGTCAAACTCCAAAGCTGGTCGGAGGCGCGGTGCGACTTGGCATAGAGGACGGCCGGTAATTTCTGCGAAGGGGCTTCCGCCACTTTAGAGTAGTCGTGCAGGTTGGTGTCGAAGACGTGGCCGACAAGCCCAATGGCGGCCTCGACGGCGCTGCGGGATTCGGCCGACAGGTTGCGCTGTGGTTTGTAGAGATTTATCACAGCCCCCAACATTTGGAGGCCGGAATTGACGTTTTTGCGGACTTGTTCGATGGTATAGGCCAAATCTGAGAGACCTTGCAAGCCCATGGCATCGGAGGCGCAGGGGACGATGACGAAATCTGAAGCGTAAAGGGCGGCAGTCAAAAGCTTTCCGAGTTGGGGCGGGCAGTCTATGAAGACCAGATCGTAGCCTTTGCCGTGCTCCTGGAGTTGGTTTCTGAGGCGGTGGGTCAAATAGTCGGGCTGCATCTCGAACCTGGCGAGGCGAATATCGGCCGGGACGAGGTCGAGACCCTCGACGGGGCTTTCCAGAATGGCGTCGTCGAGGGGAAGCGGTTCGACTTTCACGCCCGTGGTGGATTCAGGCTCGATCAGGACGTGCGAGAGCGTCGCCTCGTAAACATCCGAATCCACCCAGGAGGAAGTTAAATTTCCCTGTGGGTCGGCGTCGATGGCTAAGGTTTGGTGGCCTCTGAGGGCGCAACAGGCGGAGAGTTCGCGGCAGACGGTGGTCTTGCCGACGCCACCTTTTTGATTAGCGATGGCGATGGTGATCATGCTGCGATTCCTCGGCGTACTTTTTCTGCATCTTCGAGCACGCGTTCGATGTCACATTTTTTAATTAGCTTGATGCGGGTATCCAGCACATCGGTGAGCGTCTGGATTTGGTAAGAACGGATGATGCGCCACAGGGTGGTGCGCGAGACGCCGAGCGTTTCCTGCGCGGCGGTCAGGGTCAGGGTTTCGTCGTGCTGTCTGGCAATTGCCATCATGACACCTCATTTATAGAGTTGAATAAGGCGAGAAATCGACTTTTACAGCGAATGCCGATAGATGTCAATAGATATGTTTCAAATGCCGGGTGGAAAAGTCAACTTTGACACCCTTCAACCCGACCCGCGCACTTAAAAATCAATTCCGACAGGCGCGAAAGTGATTTAGCTACCGGTTGAGTGCGATTCCAACCACGGCAAAAGCGTCTTTGGACACCAGTCAGAGGGACTATGCGACCTGAAAGGGATAACCGTTCCATCAGAATCGGGATTTTGCCGCGGGTGTAAGTCATCTCAAACAATGAAAATCCAGGCTGGGCGGGCGGGGAACTGTTTTCAAATTGTCCCGCTAAGTCTCCGCGATGTGTCTAGCCCCATCTGCAAAGTTGAACTAGAATGTAGCGGCGTTTTAAACGGAGATGACAACTTCCGAATATTGTGTGTCGGGATAAGCATTGCGGGGTGCGCCCGCGATTGCTCGACGGCCGCCGTGGTGCGAGTAAGGGTCGGGGCAAAATCCTCATGGTTATCAAAGACGGCACAATCGAATCGCCCGCCGACGACCGCTTCCGCGCTATCCTCGAACAGTCGCCGTTGAGCATCCAGATCATGTCGCCGGACGGGCGCATCCTGCGCGTCAACCGCGCCTGGGAAGAGTTGTGGGGCGTGACGCTCGAACAACTCGAAGGCTACAACATCCTCGCGGACGAGCAACTCGTCGAGAAGGGCATCATGCCTTACATCCGGCGCGCCTTCGCCGGAGAGTCCGTCGAGATGCCTCCGGTTTTATACGACCCGGACGCGACCATTCCACACATCACGCGCCACGCCGAGCCGCGCCGGTGGACGAAGGCCGTCGCTTACCCGATCAAAGACGAAGCGGGACGCGTGCGCGAAGTCGTGCTCATGCACGAAGACATCACGGGGCGGGTCGTCGCCGAACAAGGCTTGCGCGAGAGCGAGTCGCGTTATCGCGCGCTCTTTGAAACCACGCTCGACGGCATCATCCTGGTGAATGAAAGCGGCCGCTTTGTGGATGTCAACGAGAGCCTGTGCCGCATCCTCGGAGAGACGCGCGAGCGGCTGGTCGGCGCGCACTTCAGCTCCTACATGCTCCCCGAAAGGGAAGCGGAGGCGCGGCGCGCTTTTGAGGCTTTGAGCGAGACGGGAGTTTTCGCCGGCGACTTCCCGATGCGCGCCTCGGACGGCAGCGTCGTCGAGTTGGAGTGGAGCGCGCGCGCCCACGTCATGCCCGGCCTGCACGTCTGCGTGGCGCGCAACGTGACGGAGCGCAAGCAGGCCGAGGAGTTTGTGCGTGAAAGCGAATCGCGCTACCAGCGCGCGGCCGAATCGGGGCGCGTCGGCATCTGGGACTTAGACCTCGACACACACGATCTTTATCTCTCCCCGAACCTCAAAGCTCTGCTCGGTTACGAAGACGACGAACTGGCGAACAACTTCGATGCGTGGTGTCAACTCGTCCACCCGGACGATAAAGAGAGAGTCATCGCGGCCACGAAGGCGCACATCGAAGGCGAAGTTCCGCGCTACGAGGTTGAAGTCCGTCGCCGCCACAAGGACGGCCGCTACCTCTGGTTTCTCGCACAGGGCGTCGCGCTCAGAGAGGCGGGCGGGCGGGCGTACAGGCTGACGGGTTCCGACACGGACATCACCGCCCGCAAACAGGCGGAAGAATCCCTGCGCCTCAGCGAGGAGCGTTACCGGAGCCTCCTGGAGAACGCCAACGACATCATCTACGCGCACGACCTGCACGGCAAATATCTCTCGATCAATCGCGCCGGGGCTGAGATCACCGGCTACACGCGGGAAGAGATTCTGGGCGGCCTGAACATCTCGCAGGTCGTCGTGCCGGAACATCTGGAATATGCGAAGCAGATGTTGGAGCGGAAACTCCAAGACCCCAGCCCGACCGTCTACGAGATAGACATCGTGACGAAAGACGGGCGTCGCCTGACGCTCGAAGTGAGCACGAGAGTTTCTTACATCGACGGTCAGCCCGATGCCATTGAGGGCGTGGCGCGCGACGTGACGCGGCGCAAGCGTGCGGAGGCGGAAAAGACGCGCCTAGCGTCTCTGCTCGAAAGTCAGAGGCGTCATCTACAGGCGATGGTCGGCAGCGTGCCGGGCGTGGTGTGGGAAGCGTGGGGCGAGCCGGACGAGTCGAGCCAGCGCATCAACTTCGTCAGCGATTACGTCGAGACGATGCTCGGGTACACGGTCGAGGAATGGCTCGCCACGCCTAACTTCTGGCTCTCCATCGTCCACGAAGACGACCGCGAGCGCGCCGGGCGCGAGGCGGCGGCCACCTTCCAGAGCGGCGAAGTGGGCACGAGCAGATTTCGCTGGGTGGCGAAAGACGGCCGCATCGTCTGGGTGGAAGCGCAATCCTCGGTCATCCAGGAAGAGGCGGGTCGCCCCGTGGGGATGCGCGGCGTCACGATGGACATCAGCGGGCGCATGCGGCAGGAGGCCATCGAACGTTTTCTCGCCGAAGCCAGCACCACGCTCTCCTCCTCGCTCGACTACGAGACGACGCTCGCCACGGTCGCCCGCCTCGCCGTCCCGCAGTTCGCCGACTGGTGCGGCATTGACATGGCGGACGAGGAAGGCACGCTGCATCGTCTGGTCGTCGCGCACATCGATCCGGAGAAGATCGCCTGGGCGCACGAAATTTACGAACTCTACCCGCCCGACCCGGCCGACCCGCACGGGCTGTATCACGTTCTGCGCACCGGCGAATCGGAGTTCTACCCGGACATTCCTGACGAACTGCTCGTGGCGGGCGCGCGCGACGAAAAGCATTTGGAGATCATCCGCGAGATCGGCTTCCGCTCGGTGATGCTCGTGCCGCTCAAGGCGCGCGGCCGCGTGCTCGGCGTCATCACGTTCGTCAACACGGAGACGAGCCGCCGCCACACGTCCGAAGACCTCGCTCAGGCCGAAGACCTCGCGCGGCGCGCGGCTCTGGCCGTCGAAAACGCGCGCCTCTACCGCGCCGAGCGACAGACGAGAGAGGCCGCCGAACGAACCTCCGACCGGCTCGCGCGCCTGCAAGCCGTCTCCACCGCGCTCTCGCAGGCCTTGACGCCGCAAGAGGTCGCCACCGCCGTCATTGAGCAGGGCATGAGTTCGCTGAACGCGCACGCCGGCACCGTCGTGTTGCTCGATGAAACGGGCGCGGAGTTGGAGATCATCACGACCATCGGATTCCCGCCCGAGTTGAGCGAGGCGTGGCAACGCTTCGCCGTGCAATCGCGCGTCCCGCTCGCTGATGCGGTGCGCGAAAAACTGCCGGTCTTCGTCGAGTCGTTCACCGGCTCGAACGAACGCTACCCGATGCTCACCCCGGTCGCGTCGCTCACGGGCAGCCACGCGCTCGTCGCCCTCCCGCTCACCGTCAAAGGCCGCACTATCGGCGCGATGGGCTTGAGCTTTCCGCGCGCGCAGAGTTTCGGCGAGGACGACCGCGCCTACATGCTCGCGCTCGCGCAACAGTGCGCGCAGGCGTTGGAGCGCGCGCGCCTCTACGAAACCGAGCGGCGTTTGCGCGCCGAGGCGGAAACGGCCAACCGCCTCAAGGATGAGTTTCTCGCCACCGTCTCGCACGAACTGCGCACGCCGCTCACCGCCATCGTCGGTTGGTCGAGCATGTTGCGCACCGGCGACTTCGATCAGGCGACGACGGCGCGCGCCATCGAAACCATCCGGCGCAACGCGCTCGCGCAGACGCAGATCATCGAAGACCTCCTCGACGTTTCGCGCATCATCACGGGCAAGGTGACGCTCGACGCCCGACCCGTCGAACTCAACGCGATAGTCGAAGCGGCCTTAGACTCGGTGCGCCCGGCCGCGGCGACGAAAGGCATCACGCTCACGTCGGAAACGATATCGGGCGTCAGCCACGCGGCGGTCTGGGGCGACCCGGCGCGGCTCCAACAGGTGATGTGGAATCTGCTCGCCAACGCCGTCAAGTTCACGCCCGCCGGAGGCGAGGTGATCGTGCGGGTGGAGCGCGCCGGAGCGCACGTGCGCGTCGCCGTGGCCGACACGGGGCAGGGCATCAGCCGCGATTTTCTCCCGTTCGTCTTCGACCGCTTTCGCCAGGCCGACGGCACCATCACGCGCGCGCACGGCGGCCTCGGCCTCGGCCTCGCCATCGTGCGCCATCTCATCGAAATTCACGGCGGCACGGTGACGGTCGAGAGCGAGGGCGAGGGGCGCGGCGCGACTTTCACCATCGAACTGCCTGTCGCCGACGGCGACCGCGACGACGCGACGGAAGCGCAAAAACTTTCGGCCTCGCTCGCCGAAGTCGCCGCCACCGTCGGTTCCGCCTCGGAACTGGTCAACCTGCGTGTGCTCGTCGTGGACGACGAACCGGATGCGCGCCTGTTGCTCAAGACGGTCATGGAGCGGAGCGGCGCACAGGTGCGCGTAGCGGCTTCGGCATCGGAGGCGATGGCCGCGTTGAAGGAGTTCAGGCCGGACATACTGGTGAGCGACATCGGCATGCCGCAAGAGGACGGTTACGCGCTGCTGCGCCGCGTGCGCGCGCTCAGCCCCGCGGAGGGAGGCCGGATTCCCGCCGTCGCGCTGACCGCTTACGCGCAGGAAGACGACCGCCTGCGGGCGTTACTGGCGGGCTTTCAAGTTCATGTGGCGAAGCCGATCAATCCGGCGGAGTTCGTCGCGGTGATCGTGGGGTTGGCGGGTGTGACGAGCCGTAGTTAGCAATGGCTTCGAGGCTGGCGACCGAAACGCGTGCGTTCAGCACGCTTGCAGGTAGCGATTCAATACCTCGCCGATGATGGCGAAGTCGATGGGCTTGCTGACGCACTCGACGCAACCGGCGGCCACGGCCTTGTGCCGGTTTTCCACGTCGCAGAAGGCTGAGACGGCGACGATGGGGATGTCCTGCATTTTGTTTTGCGCTTTGATCTGGCGGGTCGCCTCGTAGCCGTCGAGCACGGGCATACTCAAATCCATCAAGATCAAATTCGGACACACCCGCGGCGCGAGTTCCACGGCTTCCTGCCCGTTGACGGCTTCGACGACGAGACAATTCTTCATTTGCAGCATCATCCTGATCAACTCCCGGATGTCGCCCGAATCATCTACGACGAGAACCGTGCGATTGCCCGGCTGCTCCATACCCATCGGCCTTGCTTCCTTCCCAACTTGTCTGGTGAGTTGCTTTTGATGAGAACTTAGCATGGCTTATCCCAAGTGACAAGATGATAAATGCGCGCCCGCCGCGCCGTGCGTGCGGAGACGGCGCAGCCTCGCGGCTTCTGTCAACGGAGATGAATAGTGGCATCGCGGTGAAGAAAATGACAACAGTCGTTGCTAAAATCTGGGGGCTGGCGAAACGTGTGCGAAGGGAAAACCCGGCCGGGCGCGTTTCGTCGAGCGCCATGTCACACACTAGAATGGTCTGAATCGAAAAAAGAAGGAAGAGAATCAAACAATGATTAAGACACGCGGCTATGCAGCTCAAAATGCGACCGCGCCGCTCACACCGTTCAGCTTCGAACGACGCGAACCCGGCGCGCACGACCTGCTCATCGAAATACTCTACTGCGGGGTGTGCCACTCCGATATTCATCAAGCGCGCAACGAGTGGGAAAATTCGATCTATCCGATGGTTCCCGGCCACGAGATCGTCGGGCGGGTCGCGCGCGTCGGCGCGGAGGTCACGCGTTTCAGGGAGGGCGACCTCGCCGGCGTCGGGTGTTTCGTCGAATCCTGCCGCACCTGCGAGAACTGCCGGGAGGGCGAGGAGCAACATTGTCAGAAACACCTCGTCGCCACCTACAATGGAACCGAAATGGACGAGCAGACGCCGACCTTCGGCGGCTATTCGAATCAGATCGTCGTTGACGAAAATTACACGTTGAAGGTTCCCGAGGGCTTGCCGCTGGAAACGGTCGCGCCGCTGCTCTGCGCCGGGATCACCACGTATTCGCCGCTGCATCATTTCAAAGTGGGCGCGGGTCAGCGCGTCGGGGTCGTCGGCCTCGGCGGACTCGGGCACATGGGCGTCAAGCTCGCCGCCTCGATGGGCGCGGAGGTCACGGTCTTCAGCACTTCGCAATCGAAGGAAGCGGACGCACGCCGCCTCGGCGCGCACCACTTCGTCGTGACCAAAGACCCGCAGAACCTCGAACCGCTCGCGGGCACCTTTCACTTTATTCTCGACACGGTTTCCGCCGCGCACGATCTCAACACGTACCTCAACCTGCTGCGGCGCGACGGGACGATGGTGCTCGTCGGCGCGCCCGAAAAGCCCGCCGAGGTGCATGCCTTCTCGCTCATCACAAACGGGAGAAAGCTCGCCGGTTCGATGATCGGCGGCATCCGCGAAACCCAGGAGATGCTCGACTACTGCGCGGAGCGAAACGTCGCTTCGGACGTGGAAGTGATTCCCATCCAGAAGATCAACGAGGCTTACGAACGCACGATCAAAGGCGACGTGCGCTATCGCTTCGTCATCGACATGAAATCCTTGTGAGCCTCGCCGCGCGTGAATCAACAGGCGGGCGACGAAAGCGGGAGAGCGATGCAAAAACGAAAATTAGGTAAAGCCGGACTCGAAGTTTCCGCACAGGGTTTGGGCTGCATGGGGATGTCGGAGTTTTACGCCGGGCGCGAAGAGGAAGAATCGATCGCCACCATTCAACGCGCCCTTGAGTTGGGCGTCAACTTCCTCGACACGGCCGATATGTACGGGCCTTTCACGAACGAAGAACTCGTCGGCCGCGCGATCAAAGGACGCCGCGACGAAGTTGTCCTGGCAACCAAGTTCGGCAACGTGCGCGGGGCTGATGGAAGTTTCCTCGGCGTCAACGGTCGGCCGGAGTACGTGCGCGCGGCCTGTGAGGCGAGCCTGCGTCGTCTCGGCGTCGAAACCATAGACCTGTATTACCAGCACCGGGTTGACCCCCGAACGCCGATCGAGGATACGGTCGGGGAGATGAGCCGGTTGGCGGAGGAGGGAAAGGTGCGGCACCTCGGCCTCTCGGAAGCGGGGATGGAAACGGTGCGCCGGGCGCACGCCGTCCATCCCATCACCGCGCTGCAAACCGAATACTCGCTGTGGAGCCGCGACCCGGAGGACGGCCTGCTCGATACGTGCCGCGAACTCGGCATCGGCTTCGTGCCCTACAGTCCGCTCGGACGCGGTTTCCTCACCGGCCAGTTCAAAAGTTTGGACGACCTGGCCGCAGACGATTACCGGCGTCGCGCGCCCCGTTTCCAGGGCGAGAATTTCCAGAAGAACCTCGAACTCGTCAAACGAATAGAGGAGATCGCCGCCGGGAAAAACTGCACCCCGGCGCAACTCGCGCTCGCCTGGGTGTCGGCGCAAGGGACGGACATCGTGCCGATACCGGGCACGAAGCGGCGCAAGTATCTGGATGAGAACGTGGGCGCGCTCGAAGTGGAGATCACGCCGGAAGACCTCGCGCGCATAGACGAGATCGCGCCGAAAGGCGTCGCGGCGGGCACGCGCTACCCGGAAGCCGGAATGGCCGCCGTCAATTTGTAACGATTCGCAAAGTAGTCCGGCGACCGCAAGAGGGCGCAAGTAACACGGACGGCGACCGCGCGGCGACGAAGTGAGCATCACACGTCGCCGCGCGGTCGCCGTCTTCTTCGTTCGTCGGTGATCGCGCGGGACAAGTCGCTGATCAACTGTCCGCCGGGATGCCGGAAACGGCGTCAGCGCGCCCTTTGAAAAACTCCCGGTTGCATCCCTCACCCGCCGCCCCTACAATCACGCGCGGATGACATCTCATTTGGATGAGCTAATCAAAATCCTCCGGCTCGCCTATTCGGGCGAGTTGGCGGCGGCATACGCCTATCGCGGCCACTGGCGTTCGGTGAAGGACGAAGCGACGCGGGCGCGCATCCGTGAGATCGAGGAAGAAGAATGGCAGCACCGGCGTCTCGTCGGCCGGATGCTCGAACAGGTCGGTGCGAAGCCGAATCGCGCGCGGGAGTTTCGCGCGATGGTTATCGGGCGGACGCTCGGCGCGATGTGCCACGTGGCCGGGTGGCTGCTGCCGATGTACGGGGCGGGGAAACTGGAAAGCCGCAACATCAACGAGTATGAGACGGCCGCGCGGCACGCTTCGCGCTCAGGCCGCGCGGAGTTTGTAGACTGCCTGCTCGGCATGGCGGAAGTGGAGTGGGAGCACGAAAAATATTTTCGCGCGTGCGTGGAGAGTCATAGATTGGGCGCGCGGATTCCGCTCTGGCCGAACCCCGCGCCCAAAGAGGCGATCCGCGCCGCCTACCACGTCGAGTTGGGAGCGATCCCAAAGCGCGTCAATGTCGCCGACGACGAGTTCGCCCTTGAACCCGACCGCGCCTAACCGCTTCACGCGCTCGCCCGCAACTCGCCCGGCAACATCTCATTCACAGTTTCATCGAAACCCGAAGTCGCTTCCCATACTTCGGCGCGGGTCAGAACCTGCCATCCGATCGCTGCGAAGGCGGTCGCCAGTACAAGGTCGCAGGCGATGATCGCGGGCTGCATCCCGAGCGCGCGCCCGAGCGGGAACAGCACGCCGCCGAGCGCGAGCCACAGCCCGAGCCAACGGTTGATGGGACGCCACCAAAACAACGCCGCGCCGAGCATGATGAGTCCCAGCGGGAAGAACAACCCGACGGGAAAGATGCTCAGGAACACGGCCGGGGCGGATTGGAAAGCCGATCCCAGCGTTGATTCGGGCACGCCTTCGACCCCCGCGCGAAAGAGCATGTCGAGTTGGAGCACGACCGAGATTCTCGTCGAGGCCGCCCAGCCGACGAGCGTGCAGGCCGCGCCCGCCAAGCCCGCCCAATCAGCCCGCGCGCGGAGCAACTGTGAGAGGCCGAGCACGGCGGCGGTCATCAAGACGGCGTTCAAGACGGCCACGAATCCCACGAGCATGATCGTCGTTTGCGACGGCGAGGTCGGGCGGGTCATCAATCCCCACAAAGTGTTTGACAGAAAGGTGACGGCGAGGCCGAGCAAACTCACGCCCGCGATCATCCGGCGACGGTTGTTGCTGCTCTCAGATATGTTCATGCGATTTTCCTTTCAACGGTTCTGAATAAAATCATTAACGTGACTATGTCGGCGGAACGCGGCTGGTCGGTCACGATGGGCGTGTGGTGAAACGCCGCGCTCCTCCGGCGAAGTTTTGGTAAGTCGGCGTCTGGAATCAAAAGTTGACCCCGGCGAGTTGCGGCCGCGCGAAGCGGGTCGTTAAAACATCTGGCTCGAATAGGCGGCGAAGATGTTTTCGTGGAGCGCGTAGGCGGCGAGCGAAAACACCGAATAGCTCGCGGCGAGCAGCGCGGCCAGAGTGGTCGTGTAACAGGTCAGGGTGATGGCGCAGAGCAGTCGCCGCTCGACGTTCTTGTCTGTGGTTGAATTGTGCATGTCTCTCGTTCCTCGCTCGGAAAATTTGTTTTGACGCCCGGACGGCGACCTGGCGGCAGTTGCGCCCCGGCCTCCAGCCCGTTTATTTGTGCGTTCACTTGAGGAAGCGACAAGCGGAGGGAAAAGTGTCCACCCCGTAGAAAAAATTCTTTCACAAATTTTTTTGGGTGCTACAATCCGCGCGCTTTTGCATTCGACACCTCGAAGGCGCACGCCACCCGCGATGACGACCATCACGCCACAAGAGATCACCGGCCTGCTTGCCGATTGGGGCAAGGGCAACCGTGAGGCGTTCGACAAACTCACCCCGCTCGTCTATGCCGAACTGCGCCGCATCGCCCGCCGACAGATGAGCCGCGAGCGACACGGCCATACCTTGCAGGCCACCGCGCTCGTCAACGAGGCGTTCATCCGCCTCTCCGGTCAGGAGAATTTTAGCTGGCAGGATCGCGCGCACTTCTATGCCGTCTGCGCCCAGGTGATGCGCCGCATCCTGATCGATCACGCGCGGGCGAACGCGCGCGATAAGCGCGGCGGCGGCGCAATTCAGGTGTCGCTCGACGAGGCGGCGGTGTTGGCCGGCGGGCAGGCCACGGATTTTCTCGCGCTCGACGAAGCCCTCGGCGCGCTCGAAGCCTTCGACCCGCAGAAAGGCCGCATCGTCGAACTGCGTTATTTCGCGGGGCTGGGAATCGAAGAGACGGCGGAGGTGTTGCAGATTTCGCCCACCACCGTCAGACGCGAGTGGCGACGCGCGAAGGCGTGGCTCTATCGCGCGCTCGCTGAAGGAGGCGGCGATGAAACCCGACCGTTGGCGACAGATTGACCAACTGTTCGAGGCCGCCCTCGAACGCGAAGACGGCGCGGCGCGTGCCGAGTTTCTCGCCGAGGCTTGCGCGGGCGACGACGCCTTGCGCCGCGAGGTCGAGAAGATGCTCGGCTTCGACCGGCAGGCCGAAGACTTCATCGAGACGCCGGTCTTCGGCGTAGCCGCGCAGTTGATCACGGGTCAACCCGTCGGCGGGTCTGCGCCGGGCGCGGCGGTGCTGAGTGAGAAAAAGGATTCGTTGAAGCGACCGCCAACGCATTCGACTTCCGGCTCCATCGACGATGCGCGCTTTATCCCCGGCGACGTGCTCGCCGAACGTTATCGCATCGTCGGCCTGCTCGGGCGCGGCGGCATGGGCGAGGTCTATCGCGCCGATGATCTCAAACTCAAACAGCCCGTCGCGCTCAAGTTTCTTCCCGAATCGCTCTCGGCGGATGGGGCTGCGCTGGCGCGCTTCTACAGCGAAGTGAGCGTCGCGCGTCAGATTTCTCACCGCCACGTGTGCCGCGTCTACGACGTGGGCGAGTACGAGGGGCAGCATTTCATCTCGATGGAGTTCGTGCGCGGCGAAGAACTCGCCTCGCTCCTGAAGCGCATCAACCGGCTGCCGCACGACAAGGCCGTCGAAGTGGCGCGCCAACTCTGCGCCGGCCTCGCCGCCATCCACGATCAAGGGGTCATTCACCGCGACCTCAAGCCCGCCAACATCATGCTCGACGAGCGCGGCGATGTGCGTATCACGGACTTCGGGATCGCCGCCCTCACCGCGAACCTGCGCGATGCGCGCGAGGCATTGGCGGGCACGCCCGCTTACATGTCGCCCGAACAACTCGCCGGGGGCGAGTTGACGGTGGCGAGCGACATCTATTCGCTCGGCCTGGTGCTCTACGAGGTCTTCACCGGCAAGAAGGCTTTCGAGGCGGCGAACCTCAACGACATGCTTCGCCTGCGTCGCAGCGACACCACGCCAACCAGTCCCTCCAAATTGATCTCCGATCTCGACCCGCTCGTCGAACGCGTCATCCTGCGTTGTCTGGAACGCGACGCGGGCGCGCGTCCCGCGTCGGCGTTAAAAGTGGCGGCGGCGTTGCCCGGCGGCGACCCTTTGGCCGCCGCGCTCGCCGCCGGTGAAACGCCTTCGCCGGAGATGGTGGCCGCCGCGCCCAAACAAGGCGGCCTCCGCCCGCCAATCGCCCTCGCGTTGGTGGCGGCATTCATCGTCGGCGTCGCCCTGCTCGTCGTGTTCTCCGGTCGGGTCTCGCTCCACCGCTTCGTGCCGCTCAAAAAATCACCGGATGATCTGAAAGCGCGCGCGGGCGAGATCGCGAAGCGGGCTGGCTACGAGACGCCGCCGCTCGATACCGCGCACGGGTTTGTCGCGGAGTATGAATACCTGGAGCACGTGCAGAAGGAAGACGCGTCGTTGGAGCGTTGGGAGAAACTGAAGACCGGCCAACCGGCCGCCATCACCTTCTGGTATCGCCAAAGCCCCCACTACCTGGAGGCTTACGACTACTGGGAGATCGCGCCGCACGACCCGCCGAACGAAGTCTCCGGCATGCTGCTCGTGAAGCTCGACACGACGGGGCGTTTAACTTACTTCGAGGCCGCGCCGCCGCAGGTGGACGAGACAGGCGAGACGAACGCGAACGCGACCACTAACACAACCACGAACGCGAACCAGAACCCGAACGCTAACGCGAACGCTAACGCGGGCACGAACGCGGGCACGAACACAAACGCGGGCACGAGCACGAACGCGAGCACGGGCACCGGCACGAACGCGAACACACATGCCGCGCCCGATTGGTCTGTGTTTTTTCAAGAGGCGGGACTCGACATCGCCAACTTCCGTCAGACGCCCTCGCGTTGGACGCCGCCGCGTCACGCCGACGCGCGCGCCGGGTGGGAAGGAACTTACCCCGGCCGACCCGAACTCCCGCTCAAGATCGAGGCCGCCGCTTATCGCGGCAAGCTCGTCTATTTCGAGTTGATCGGTTCCTGGCAGCGGCCGACCCGGCAGACGCTGTTTGAGGCGAGCGTCGGGCAGAAAACTTTTATCGCCTTCCTGCTCATCTTCTACTTCGGCGCGCTCGCGCTCGGCGCGCTGCTCGCGTGGAGAAATCTGCGTCTGGGGCGCGGCGACCGTCGCGGCGCGTTCCGCCTCGCGGTCTTCGCCTTCGCGGTGAGGATGATCCACTGGGTCTTCTTCGCGCACCACGTTCCCACCGTGGGCGAAGTGGTCGGCCAATTCGCCGGAGCGTTGCAGACGGCGGTTTACTGGGCGTTCTTCATGGGCTTGATGTATCTCGCGCTCGAACCCTTACTCAGGCGGCGTTGGCCGGAATGGATGATCTCATGGAGCCGCCTGCTCGCCGGCGACTTTCGCGATCCGCTCATCGGGCGCGACGTGCTGATCGGAGCGGCCTTCGGCATCGCCCTCTCCGTCGCCAACAACGCCCAGGTGCTCGTGCCGCGCCTGTTCGGGCAGCGACCGTCGCTCGTCACGAATTCAGGACTTCTTTACGACAAAGGGCTGCTCGGTCTGAGCGGCTTCATCCCTCTGCTGATGAATCAAACGAGCGCCTCGATCATGTTTCCCTTCGTCATCATCTCCCTCCTGCTTTTCTTCACCATGCTGCTCCGGCGCAAGCGGCTCGCCATCGCGGCGAGTTGGCTCCTCTTCTACGTCGCGTTGAACTTAAACTTCGGCGACGCCACGCCCGCCAGTCTGCTGATCGGCGCGATCTTCCCGACCATCCTACTCACCGTCCTGACGCGCTTCGGACTGCTCGCCCAGATCACGATGCATTTCTTCTCGCACCTTCTGCCCTTCTACCCCGTGACCACCGAATTCTCCGCGTGGTATGCCACGAGTTTTCTGCTGCAACTGTTCCTGCTCAGCTCGATCCTGCTTTACGCCTTCTACACGTCGCTGGCCGGGCAGCCGATCTTTCGCGGGCAATTCCTCGAAGACTAGAACGCGCGCTCGCCGCGGCGTGAGCGCGCGCTTCCGTGTCCTTTGCATCTCCCGCTGATCTCTCACTAATCTCTCGATGCGCGCGGCGATGAACAGGCGCGACGCGCGCGTCGGGATTATTTCAGTTTCCAGAGGATCGGCGTGTGTGGCTTCAGCGCGCGTTCGATGGCGAGCGCGACGAAGCCCATCGTGTAACGGGCGTTGATTTCAAGGAGCGGGTGCAGCCCGCCGGCATGCTCCAGCGCGTCTAAGCCCGCCGCCCCCACGTAGCCCTCTCGAAACAATCGCGCGCCCACCCACTGCGCCATCGCTTCGAGTTCCGCCCGCCGCGCCGAATCTATTTTGCGACCGAGCAGATAACCCGTGCCCGTGCCCGCGCCGTTCGTTTGCAGGTCGCTGATGCCGACGAGATTGATCTCACCGCCGGATGTGATCTCCAACGTCACCCCATATTCGCGCACCCTCTCAAGCCACGGTTGAAAAATAAGCGTCTCCCCGGCGGCGAATTGACGCCGCGCCCAGGTGGCCTGCGCCCCTTCGAGCCGCCCGCCGCGACCGAGCACGCGCTCACGCGCCGCGAAGCCGAACGGGTTTTTAATCACCCACTTGTCATCCGCGCCCGGACAGCCGCGCGCCACCGCCGCCGCCAATTCCGCGAACCCGGCGGCGACGCACGCGCCCGCCATCGCAATGCCTAGCTCCCGCTCCAGCGCGTGGCTCCAGAGTTTGGAATTAACCCGCCTGACCGTTTCGAGCGCGACGGGCGCGACGCGCGCACCCACGCGCTCGCCGAGCGCGACGACACTCGGCGTCCAACCCCACGGCGTAAACATTCTCTCCGCCTGTCGCCCGGCGGAATCAAGCGTCACGAGTTCGACCCCGCGCCGCGCGGCTTCCCTGAGAAGAGAGTCTGAGGGCGTCTCTTCGACGAGCAACGCGTCTCCCTCCCCGGCGATATGTAACAGGTGCGGGGCGAGCCGACGGTTGAGCGCGACGAACGAGAGCGGTCGCCGGTACGCGCCCGCCGTGCGCGTCGCCAGTTCCGTCTCGAAGTCCGCGTTCATGTACCAGAGCCGGGAAGTCATGTCTGTCTTCGAAGGATCGGGACGAAGAAAAAAAAGCCTCGCGGGCGTGAAGTCGAGCGGATTTCATTTGCCCTCGCGGCAACTTTTGCGGCAACATCCCGCGCGTATGAATTTATCAGAACTGCCCACGCCCGCGCTCGTGCTCGACGCGGCGCGCATGCGGCGAAACGCCCATCGCATGCAGGCGCGCGTCGAGGGGATGGGCGCGCGCCTGCGCCCGCACGTCAAGACGCACAAGTGCGTGGAGGTGGCGCGGCTGCAAACCTCCGCGCGCTCGCCCGCGCTCACCGTCTCGACGCTGGCCGAGGCGCGTTGGTTCGCCGCGCGCGGCTTCTCCGACATCACTTACGCCGTGCCCATCGAACCGGGTAAGTTTGCCGACGCCATCTCTATCGCCGGAGACAGCGAACGTCTCGCGCTGCTCACGGATGACGCCGGAATACCCGCCCAACTCAACGCCGCCGCGCGCGACGCGGGCGTGACACTCGATCTGTTTTTAAAAGTTGATTGCGGCTATCACCGCTGCGGCGTCGAACCGGGAACGCCGGAAGCCTTCGAGATTCCGCGCCGGATCATCGACGCGTCGCACCTCCGCTTCGCCGGTATTCTCACGCACGCCGGACATTCTTATCACAGCCGCAGCCTCGACGAGTTGCGCGCGCTGGCGCGGCACGAGCGCGACCTGATGGTGGAGTTGGCCGCCGCTCTGCGCGCCGCCGACATTCCCGTGCCCGTCGTCAGCATCGGTTCGACGCCGACCATCTCCACCGTCGAACACCTCGCAGGCATTGACGAAGCCCGGCCGGGAAACTACATCTTCTTCGACGCTTTTCAGGCGACGCTCGGCAGTTGCAGCTTTGAAGATTGCGCGCTCACCGTGCTGGCGTCGGTCGTCCATCGAGACGCGACGCGGCGCAAGGTGGTGATCGACGCCGGGGCTATCGCGCTCTCGAAAGACCGAGGCGCGGCGGACATTGACCCGACCTGCGGCTACGGGCGCGTGCAGGATTTGGAGGGACGCGATCTCGGCCTGCGCGTCGCCTCGCTCTCGCAGGAGCACGGCATGATCGAAGCACACGGCGATGCGCCCTTCGACCAACTGAAAGTCGGCACGCGCCTGCGCGTCCTCGCCAACCATTCATGCCTCACCGCCGCGCAGCATCCCCATTACAACGTGCTGGAAGCGGGACGCATCGTTGACCGCTGGCAGATTCAACGCGGCTGGTAACGTTAACGGATTCCACGAGGCCGCGCCGAAAATTCTAAGGGGCGGCGATTCCATCCCGCGCAC
>DASVVO010000083.1:0-11243 GCA_036386515.1 Pyrinomonadaceae bacterium | reverse complement strand
CGAGTTCATCGAGTTCGCGCGCCGCGGCGAGGAGTTCAAAAAGCGCGGCGTCAAACTCGTCGGCCTCTCCGTGGATTCCGTCCCGGCGCACATCGCCTGGATCAGGAGTATCGAATCGCACTTCCCCGACGTGAAGATCGACTTCCCCGTCATCGCCGACCTCGACACGAAGGTCGCGCAGAAGTACGGGCTGATCCACCCGTCGGCTTCGGAGACGGCCACCGTGCGCGCCGTCTTCGTCATAGACGACAAGGGCATCATCCGCGCGCTCATCTATTACCCGATGTCGCTCGGACGCAACATAGACGAAATCCTGCGCGCCATTGACGGCCTCCAAACCGCCGACGCCAACGCCTGTGCCACGCCCGCCAACTGGAAGCCCGGCGAGCAGGTGATCGTGCCGCCGCCGCAGACCATCGCCGACGCCGAGAAGCGTCTGCAATCCGAGTACGACGTGACGGATTGGTATTTCGCCAAGCGCACGTTGGACAAGTCTTAGTTTGAATCGATTCGTTTGACGCAGTTTGCGAGGAGGCCGGACAGTTTTATGGAAGAGATCACTGCGAAGGAACTCAAGGAGCGTCTGGACAGGGGCGACGACCTCCAGATCATAGACGTGCGCGAGCCGAACGAGTATGAGACGGCGCGGCTCGAAGGGGCGAAGCTGATTCCGCTCGGGCAAGTCGTGAACCGGATGGACGAGATCGACGCGACGCGCGAGACGGTCGTGCATTGCAAACTCGGCGGGCGCAGCGCGAAGGCCATCGAGGCTCTGACCCGCGCGGGTTTCGCGGGGCGGCTGTCGAATCTCAAAGGCGGCCTCACGGCGTGGTCGAACGACGTTGACCCGTCCGTGCCGAAGTATTGAACGATCGCCGCGCGAGAGCGGCGTGCGGGATGAATAAGACGAAGGCCGCCGGCGGGCGGCGCGCGAGAGGCTGAAACTTATCGGCATCCCGCGCGCCGCCCACCGGCGGCCTTCGCGTGTTTGAGAATGTCGCGCTCCGAAGCTTCTAGGCGGATTGGCCTTGCGCCTGATCTTCTCCGAGGCGGGTCGCGAGCAGTTGTTTGCCTTGCTCGGCGCGCTTGGTGTTCTGGTCGCGCACATCGCGGAAGAACTGCGCGAGTTCCGTGTCGCCGCTCGTTTCGGCGTCGGTGATGTATTTCTCGTAAGTCTCCGCGCCTTGCAGGGCGTGATAAATGATGCTGAACAAGTTATAGAGCGTATCTTGCGTGCCCGTGTTGGCTTTGGCTGGCATAAGACTCTCCTGGTTTTAATTCTTCGAGCCGATTTTTTATCCGTTGGGGGCGTTTGGGAACGCGTGAATTGTAGGGACGCCGCGCGCCAAAGGTCAAGCGCGTGCCGCCGGGCGTTAATAAGGAGCGGGTTAGACGAACACTTCCGTGCGCCCGCGCGAGAAATCGTGTTCGGTGAGGGCGCGTGTGATGGCGGCGGCCATCTTCGCGCCGCCGCGCGCGGACGGCTCAATCGGATTGGCGTAGTCGCGGTCGTCGTCGCAGATGAGCCGGAGGTCGATGAGCGGGAGGCCGCGCGCGAAGGCGGCGCGGATGATCGCGTCGTTGAAGATGCAGAGGGCGGTGACGGCCAACTTTTGCATCCGTGCTTCGTCGAAACGCGGGTTGTAGATTGTGCAGATGGCGGTGGGCAGACGACGGCCGAGAAGGTCGTCGAGCATAATCTGATATTCGCGCTCGAAGTCGTCGCCGACGCGTGCGAGCGTGGCGAGGGCTTCGGCCATCGAGCGCGCCGGGTCTTCGAGCAGGCGCGCCTGGGCGAGCGCGTCGTTGCCGCCGACGCTCAGGACGAGGTGACTGGCAGCGGCGGGAAGTCTCTGCGCCTGCGCGCGGACGTTGCGCATCACGCTGCCGTCAACGGCGAGCAGAGTGGCCTGCCAGTCGCGCGGCAGTTGTTCCTGAAGTTGCCGCACCACGTCGGGTTCGCCCGCCCCGACGTAAGCCGCGTTGTCGAATATCGAATCGCCGAGAAGTATCGCGTGTCCCACCTGTTTGCACCCCGGTTCGTAAATGGACGCGAAAGATATGCGCTCTCCAAAACGCACGGCGCGTCGTGTAAAATAGCGCACAGCCAAAAGCGTCGCCGTAACTTTAGAATCTAACGGGGTCGAGTTGCAACGGCGCGTCTCGCCGCGAGTGCGGAAACTTGAGCGCGAGCGCGCAAACCCGGAGCAGGTGAAAAATGGAACTGGAAGTTTATCAACGGAAGCGCGACTTTCGGCGCACGCCGGAGCCGAAGGGCAAACTGTCGAAGCGAAATTTGCGCCGGTTCGTCGTGCAGGAGCACCACGCGGAGAAGTTGCATTTCGACTTTCGCTTGGAGATGGGCGGCGTGCTCAAGTCCTGGTCGATTCCGCGCGGGCCGTCGCTCGACCCGGCGGAGAAGCGTCTGGCCGTGCCGACCGAAGATCACCCGGTTGAATATTTGAAGTTCGAGGGGCACATCCCGGAAGGGAACTACGGCGCGGGCGAACACATGAAGTGGGACGGGGGCACTTACGAACTCGTCGGCGAGCGGAGCGCGCTCGAACAATACGAGGCGGGGCGTTTGAAGTTTCGCTTGCTGGGCGAAAAGCTGCGCGGTGAATTCAGCCTGATCCGGATGGGGCATTGGAAAGGGCAATGGCTGCTCATCAAGAGCCAGGACGAATTCGCCGCGCCGGGTTGGGAATTACAACTGCGCCAACCGGACGACGAGCGGGCGGCGGAGTGGCTGCGAGAGCGGGGCGGGAAGAAAGCGAAGCGCGCGGCCGCCGCGGCCGAACACAAGCCCGTCAGGCGCATCGCGCCGCCGGAAAACGTCGAGACGCTGCCGGCGCAAAAAGTTTTCGCGCGCAGGAAGTTGAGCGGCAGCGTCAACGTCGAAATGGACGGCGCGGTCGTCGCGCTCACGAACCTCGACAAAGTTTACTGGCCTGACGAAGGCTACACGAAGGGCGACCTCGTCAGGTACTACTACGAGATCGCGCCGCACCTTTCGCCCTACCTACAAGGCCGCCCGCTGATCATGAAGCGTTACCCGGCGGGCATCGGCGGCAAATCCTTTCACCAGCACGACGTGAACGAGGCTCCCGAATTCATCGAGACCGCCGCGATAGAGGTTGAAGAGGGACACGAGGTTGACTACATCGTCGGCGGCGCGCGGGCGACGCAAGTGTACATGGCGAACCTCGGCGCGATAGAGCGGCACCCGTGGCATTCGCGCCTGAAGCAACTCGAACGCCCCGATTGGATCGTCTTCGATCTCGATCCGGAAAACGTGGACTTCACGATCGTCTGCGAGGTGGCGATGAGCACGCGCGAGATTCTGAAAGGTCTGGGGCTTGAGTCGTATGTCAAGACTTCCGGTTCACGCGGGCTGCATCTTTACGTGCCCATCGCCTCCGGTCACGACTACGACGAGGCGGCGCGTTTCGCCGAACTCGTGGCCGGGCGCGTCGTCGGCGACAACCCGGAGGTTGCCACCGTCGAACGCTCTTTGAAGAAACGCCAGCGCGCGCGCATCTACATCGACCACATGCAGAACGCGCGGGGCAAGTCCGTCGTCGCTCCCTACTCGGTGCGGCCGAAGCCGGGCGCGCCCGTCTCCGCGCCGCTCACCTGGGAAGAGGTGGAGCGCAAAAAGATTCGCCCGCAGGATTTCACCATCAAGAACATCCTGGGGCGTCTGGCGCGCAAGGGCGATTTGTTCGAGCCGGTGCTCGGCGGCGGGCAAAATCTGGGCGCGGCGTTGCGCGAACTCGAAAGCCGTTAGCGGTTCGGGTCGAAAGCGAAGCTGAAACGGCGACGGCGGCGAGAAACAAGAGTCTCTCGCCGCCGTCGCCGTTTCGATTACCTGTTGTTATTCACCGTCCTCGGGCGGCGGCTCCTGTAGGATCGGCGGGTTTTCGAGCACCACTCTGATCTCGGACACGGAGAAGTTGTCCTCTTTACGAAGTTCCTCCGTGTAACTCATGACCTCTGTGTTGCTGCTACACACTTCGCCTTCCCTGACCTCGCGGCTCACGTCGTAGTAGGCGTGGAACACCGCCCGCTCGTCCAACTGCATGCCCTTCGTGCTGCAATAGATTCTGCCGACGCCGCCGCGCGCGGGCACACGGCAATCGAAGAACGCCCCCGACTCCTGCTTGAAGGCGACGAACGTCATGTTGGACGGCACTTCCGTGACGAACTCGATCCCTTCGGCCGCGTCCGGGCCGGGGTTGCTGATTGACAGCGTGTACTCAACTCTCTGACCCGCGAAGACCGCTTCCGGCCCGTCCTTGAAGATCGAGAGATCGGTGGTATAGCTGTACGGCCGGCGCACGACAAACTTCGCGTTGGCGTAGCGGGATGATTCGACATCGAGGGTCGTCACGTACCACGTCCCCGTGCTCCCGCTGCCGGGAATGGCGAAACGATCGTATTGCGGATCGGCCTTGATGTTGGTTTGATCCATCACCTGGCGGTCGGGCGCGATCCACGAGAAGCGGCGGTAGCGGTAGCCCCAATCGGCCGCGACCGGGAAGTTGCCCGCCTTCACGCAGACGACTTCGCCGGGTTCAAAGACGGTTTTGGGGGTGGCGCAATCATCTGCGTAGACGGTGACAAATTCGGTGGCGCCTGCTTCCTCGAAGGCGGGCGCGGTGGAGGCCGGCATGGCTGTCGCAATGGTGAAAATAGTTAGTACGAAGAGGGTGGTTGAGATTCGTAAAAGTGAAAATGGAGGGGTGCGGCGCATGAAAATTCTCCCACTATTGTTGAAGAAGGACAGGGGAAACCCGCCTTCGGTCAGAGACGGTTGAAAAGCGAGGACACTTGCAAAGGCGTCGAATCCTACCTAAGCCGAGGCTGGAGGTCAAGGAAATGTGTAGAGATTCGTTTTGGATTCAATTAAGATGGAGAAAATCAACGCCAGCAGCGGTACTCTTTAACATGCGGCCTCCGGGCGGCCGGGCGGAGAACAATGAGCAAAGATAAAGACGACGGGCGAGCAAACGGCGACGGCCAGACAATCGGCGACGCGAAGAGAGAGGGCGGCCAAAAAAGCGCGAGCCGCAAGACGGGCGCGAGCCGCAAGAGTGCGAGCAGCAAAAGCGCGGCCGGTAAGAGCGCGGCCGGTAAGAGCGCGGGCGGCGCGGGCGCGCTCAGTAAAACTTCGGGCACGACGCGCGCCGTGGGTCGCAAGAAAGTGATCGACGACGGCATCGACCGCGAGACGATCCGGCAGCGTCCCCCGGAGTTGCCGTTGATGGAACACCACTGGGGCAAGTTGCTCTTTATGCACTGGCCGATCCCGGCCGAACGCCTGCGCTCGCTCGTCCCGCCGCAACTCACGATCGACACCTTCGACGGCGAGGCGTGGGTCGGCATCACGCCGTTTACGTTGTGGGACGTGCGGCTCAGTTTCACGCCGCCCGTGCCCTACCTCAGCGACTTCCACGAGTTGAACGTGCGCACTTACGTCCTCTACCGCGGCGTGCCCGGCGTCTGGTTCTTCTCGCTCAACACCAATAGCTCCATGACCGTCTTCGGCGCGCGCACCTTCTACTTCCTGCCCTACTTCAACTCCGACATCGATCTCCGGCAGGAAGGCGACATCATTAACTACCGCCTGCGACGCAACGAGGCCGGACGCTCCGCCGCCTTCGACGCCTCCTGGGAGATCGGCAAGGAATTGCCCGAAGCCGAGCCGGGCACTTTGGAATTTTTCCTCACCGAGCGTTACTGCCTCTACTCCGCTTCGGGCGAGAGCATCTACCGCGCGCGCATCAACCACCGGCCGTGGCCGCTCAGGCAGGCCGCGCTTCTCTCATACGCTTCCGACATCGCCGAATCAGACTACCTGCCCAGGTTGAAGAGCAAGCCGCTCGTCCACTACGCCGAAGCCCTCTCGGTTGACGTGTGGCCGCCGGAAAAAGCCTGAGACAACTTCGCCAAGGAAATGAAGCGCGGGCGCATAAATTTTGTTCGGCATCGTACAGACTCACCTGCCCCGCGTTCATATAATCATCCGCGTTCCCTGTTGAATAATCTGTCTGGATGTTTCCGGTAAAGAGTCTTCGCTTCTCACCGGGTGGCGACAAGTTTGTCTTCAACTGCATACGCGGGCGACGGTTCGGCGTGTTTTAAATTATTCGACAGGAAAACTTTCTCAGCCTGCGCAATTCAAGACCGCTGAGGATGAGCGGCGCATCGAGCCTTCGCGTCCGGTGCGACCGCGGAACGAGCAAGGGGAGGGTGAGAAGGGTGATGTTTCGCGCGCCGCGGGACACACCCTTCTTTTTGACGCTCCCGAACGAATTCGACGACTGAGGTGCTTGATGAAATTGGCGCACCCGAAGGGGCTGCTGTTCGTCATAGGCGGCGGCGAGGATAAAGAGGGCGACTGCACGATTCTCGCGGAATTCGTCAGGCTCGCGGGCGGCTCGCGCGCGCGCCTCGTCGTGATGACGGTGGCGACGGATGAACCGGAAGAGGTCGGCCGCGAGTACCGGAAAGTGTTCCGGCGACTCGGCGCGAAAAGCGTGCGCGTGGTTGACGTGTCGGCGCGCAGCGACGCCTCCGACAGGAAACGGCTCGCCGCCCTGGAACAGGCCACGGGCATCTTCTTCACCGGCGGAGACCAACTGCACGTCACGTCGCTCATCGGCGGCAGCGAGATGGACTTGTTGCTCCACCAGTTGTACGAGCGCGGCGTCATCATCGGCGGCACGAGCGCGGGCGCGGCGATGATGTCCAATTCGATGTTCGTGCGCGGGAGCGGGGAAGAGAACCCGCGCCTCGAAAATTTGCAACTGGGGCCGGGCGTGGAGTTCGTGCTCGGCGGCATGATCGATACGCATTTCTCGCAGCGCGGTCGCCACGGCCGCCTCATCTCGGCCGTCGCACAATACCCGCACGACCTCGGCATCGGCATCGACGAGAACACCGCGCTCGTGGTGCGCGACGACATCTTTGAAGTGATCGGCGAAGGCGCGGTGACCGTGATCGACGCCGGCGCGCTGACCTACACGAACGTCCCCGACCTCAAACCGGACGAGGGGCTGGCGCTCTACAACATCAAACTCCACGTTCTGCCCGCCGGGCATCGCTTCAGCCTGAGCGAGCGGCAGCCGATCATCGAGGAGCACGCGCAGGACGAGAGCGGGACGATGCGCGTCCGGCGGGTGGCGAAACCGAAAGCCCCTGCGACGGCGAAGCGCGGCTCGCGGAAGAACGGCAACCGGAGCGCAAAGAAGAACGCGCGCAAGAGTGCCGGGAAAAGTTCCAGGGAGAGTTATTACACGGCCGCCAACAACGATTAAGGCGCGGGCGGCGTGTGCCTTCACGTGGCAGCAAGGGGTGACGAGCATGAGGATCGACAAAATCAGAACACTGGCCGGGCCGAACATCTACAACTACAAGCCCGTGCTGGTGATGAAACTCTATCTGGAAGAACTGGCGGAGACGGAAAGCCGCGACGTGGCGGGCTTCAACGAACGCCTCGTCGCCCTGCTGCCCGGACTCCAAGAGCATCACTGTAACAAGGGACGCGCGGGCGGCTTCCTTGAGCGGCTGGAGACGGGCACCTACTTCGGCCACATCGTCGAGCACGTTGCGCTCGAACTCTCCGGGGCGGCGGGCGTGCCCGTCTATTACGGCAAGACGCTCTACGCCGACGAGCCGGGCTGCTACAACGTGGTCGTGGCCTACAAAGCCGAGCGCGGGATGCGCTACCTGTTGGAGGTGGCCGTCGAACTCGTCGGCGCGCTCGTCAAAAACGAGTCTTACCCGCTCGAAGAGAAACTGGAGGAAGCGCGCCGCCTCATCGCGCGCACCGAGTTAGGGCCGAGCACGCGCGCCATCGTCGAGGCCGCGCGCAGCCGCGACATTCCCTGGTTTCGCGTCAACAACGACAGCCTCGTCCAACTCGGCTATGGCCGGAACCGGAAATTCATTCAGGCCGCGATGACGAGCGAGACGGGCGGCATCGCCGTTGAGGTGGCGGGCGACAAGGAACTGACCAAGACCATGCTCGAACAGGCCGACCTCCCCGTGCCGCGCGGGCTGGTGGCGGAAACGGCCGACGAAGCTCTCGCCGCCTTCTCGGAGATCGGCGGCGCGGTCGTCGTCAAGCCGCTGGACGGGCATCAGGGAAAAGGCGTCTCGCTTAATCTCACCACCGAGATCGAAGTGGTGGAAGCCTTCCGCATCGCGCAAGCCTACGGGCACGACGTGCTGGTCGAAGAGATGTACGAGGGGCGAGATTATCGCGTGCTCCTCGTCGGCGGGAAACTCGTGGCCGCCAGCGAGCGCGTGCCTTGCCACGTCGTCGGCGACGGCTCGCACACGCTCGGCGAGTTGATCGAGATCGAAAACCGCAACCCCCTGCGCGGCGAGGGGCACGACAAAGTGTTGACGAAGATCAAGGTCGATCAGGTGATGCTCGCCTGCCTGCTCAAACGCGGCCTGAGTTTAGAGCAAGTGCCCGCGGCGGGCGAACGCGTCTTTTTGCGCGAGACCGGAAACCTCTCGACGGGCGGCACGGCCGTTGACGTGACGGACACCGTGCATCCGGAAGTGCGGCGGCTCTGCGAACGTGCCGCGCGCATCGTCGGCCTCGACATCTGCGGCCTCGACCTCATCGCCACCGACATCGCCCGACCGTTGCAGGCGGGGAACGGCTTTATCGAAGCCAACGCCGCGCCCGGCCTGCGCATGCACACCGCCCCGACCCACGGGCAGCCGCGCGACGTGGGCGGCGCGATCATAGACATGCTCTACCCACACGGCGCGGACGCGCGCATCCCCGTCATCTCGATCACGGGCACGAACGGCAAAACGACCGTCACGCGCATGATCGGCCACGTGCTTCAGGAGATGCGCTGGTCGGTCGGCATGACGACCACCGACGGCATCCACATCGGCGGCGAACTCGTCGCGCGCGGCGACACGACGGGGCCGCACTCGGCGCGCGTCGTGCTCTCCGACCCGGCCGTGGAAGTGGCCGTGCTGGAGACGGCGCGCGGCGGCATCACGCGCCGCGGACTCGGCTACGACTGGTCGGACATCTCCGTCATCACCAACATCCGCGAGGATCACATCGGGCAGGACGGCATCCACGACATCGAGGATTTGGTTCACATCAAGTCGCTCATCGCCGAGCGCGTCCGCGAGGGCGGCACGCTCATCCTCAACGCGGACGACGAACAATCGGTGCGTCTCATCGAGAACGCGCGCGTGCGGCGCACGAACAAGCAGTTCATCTATTTTTCGCTCGACGAGAACAACCTGCTGATCCGCAAGTATATGGAGATCGGCGGCGGCGCGTTCTTCGTGCGCGAGGGGCGCATCATCGAAGCCGCGGGGCACGAGGAATATGAAGTGGCGTCGGTCGCCGACATTCCCCTGACGATGGGCGGCACGGCGAGCTTTCAGGTGTCGAACGTGCTGGCGGCCGTCGCCGCCTGCCGCGCGCACGGCGTCACGCGCGAGAACGTCGCCGCCGCGCTCAAGACCTTCCGCAACGACGAGCACAATCCGGGGCGCGCGAACCTCTATCAGGTGGGCGCGGGCTACGTGATGGTTGACTACGGGCATAACCCCGATGCCTTCGCCGCCGTCGCACGCATGACCGCGCTCTGGCACGGCCGACACGTGACGGCCATTCTCGGCGTGCCGGGCGACCGCGACGACCGCCTCATCGAAGAATCGGGACGCGTCGCCGCGCGCGGTTTCCGACGCATCATCATCAAGGAAGACAAAGACCTGCGCGGGCGGCGCAAAGGCGAGGTTGCGGGCTTGCTCTGCCGCACCGTCAACGCGGAATCGCCCGAGCGCGAGTGCCTCACGGTGCTCGACGAAATTCAGGCCTTCTCGAATCAACTCGCCGCCATGAAGCCGGGCGACGTGGTCGTCGTCTTCTACGATAAGCTCGAACCCGTGCTCGACGTGCTCGCGCGCCACGGGGCTGTCCCGGCGTCGAGCATCGGCGAGATCGCACCGCAACTGAGCGTGGCGACCGCCTGAGAGAGAGACGCGAGACGTGCTGACGCTGATCGAGAACGGTGAAGTCTACGCGCCCGCCGCGCTCGGCCGGCGCGACGTGCTCGTCCTCGACCGGCGGATCGCGCGCATCGGCGACGTTGACGCCGCGGCTCTCGCCGCCCTCGGACTCGAACTCGAAACCATCGACGCGCGCGGCTGCCTCGTCACGCCCGGCCTCATCGACCCCCATCAACACCTGCTCGGCGGGAGCGGCGAGCGCGGCTTCAGCACGCAGACGCCGGAAGTTTACGCGAGCGAACTCGCCCTCGCCGGAATCACCACGGTCGTCGGCTGTCTCGGCCTCGACACGACGACCAAGACGATGGCCGGTCTGCTCGCCAAGGCCAAGGGCTTGAATGAGGAAGGACTCACGGCCTACGTCCTCACCGGCGGCTACGGCATCCCGCCGACCACGCTCACGGGAAGCGTCCGCGAAGACATCATCTTGATCGCGGAGGTGATCGGCGCGGGCGAGGTCGCCGTCTCCGACGAGCGCACGACCGCCCACGACGCACCCGAACTCGCCAAGGTCGTCAAAGACGCCTACGTCGGCGGCCTGCTCGCGCGCAAGTGCGGCGTCACCCATTTCCACGTGGGGGAGGGCAATGCGCGCCTCAAACTGCTGCGCGCCTTACTCGACGACTACGAGATCGCGCCCTCGCTCATCTACCCGACGCACGTCGAGCGCAACGAGCGTCTGATGCGCGAGGCCGTCGCGCTCGCCGCGCGCGGCTCTTACGTTGACCTCGACACGGTGGCGGAAGATTTGCCCAGGTGGCTGCGCTTCTATCTCGACCACGGCGGCGACCCCGCGCGCCTCACCGTCTCCTCCGACGCTTCCATCAACAGCCCGCAAACACTCTTCGCGCAGATTCGCAGTTGCGTCCTCGAACACGGCTTCCCGTTTGCGCAGACGCTCTCGCACGTCACGGCGAACACGGCCGCCGTCCTCAAACTCGAACACAAAGGCCGCCTCGAAGCAGGCCGCGACGCCGACCTGCTCGTGCTGCGCAAAGACACGCTGGAGATTAAGGACGTGATCGCCGGAGGGCGTCGCCTCGTCCGCGACGGCGAACTGGCCTTCAGCGAGAATTTTCTGTCTGAGAGTAATCGCCGGATCAGGCTCGAAGGGAAACAGGCGCGCTAGCGGGTTCGCACGAAAAAAAGGGCGTCGCGCCGGAGACTCTGCTCTCCGGCGC
>DASVVO010000082.1:0-18531 GCA_036386515.1 Pyrinomonadaceae bacterium | reverse complement strand
CGGAATAATCGACACACAGCCCGCGCCGCCTGTTTTATGCAGAGGTCTGGGAAGCGGGCGGAGAATTTATGATGTCGCGCCGGGTGGCGGCAAACTATTGCGTCGCGCGGTTAGTGTTGATGCGCCCGAGGAGAGTTTGAGCGCGGGCGCGGAGGCTTGGGTTCGCGGCGCGGTTGAGTAGTTGTTGGAGGGCGGCGCGGGCGGCGTCGGTCTCGTGCAGGCGGAGATGGATTTGCGCGAGGATGAACGTCAGGTCGGGTCGCCCCGGCGAGAGTTTTAGTGCCTGCCGGAGTAGTTCGACCGCTTCGGGAAGTTGCTCGCCCGTCACCAGGTTGATGAAGGCCAGGAGGCGATAGGATTCGGTGAAGCCGGGTTTGAGCGCGATGGCGCGCCGCAACTCGCGGCGCATGATGTGTGCCGCCGCGTCGTCGTAAGCCGTGATCTCCTGCTCGTCGCCCATCCCTTCGCGGCTGAGCGCGTAGGCGTAGTAGTAATGCGTCAGGTGATTGTCCGGCTCAAGGGTCGTGGCCTGTTGCAGGAGACGCCGCGCCTCCGCGCCGCGCCTTTGCCGCACGCGCACCAAGCCGAGCGAGGCGTAGGCCATCGCCGCGCCGGGGTGGAGGGCGACGGCCTTTTGCAGGTGTCCGGCCGCGTCGTCGTAGCGGTTGATGTGGAGGAGCAGGTCGCCGAGAAAATAGTGCGCGTCGGCGTTCGTCAACGGCAGCGACTCCAGTTCGGTCACCACGCTCAAGTGGTCTTCCAACTGCGTGTTCCGCACCCGGAAGCGTTCGCGGCGGACGTACTCGTTCAACTCCGCTTCCAACGCCTCGTAGCCCGCCCGGAACGATCGGCGAAAACTTTCTTCGGAGGGCACGCCCGCCGCCGTCATCTCGATGAAGCGCAGGAGTTGAAGCTGCCGCCGCCCGTTGTCGGCGGTCAAGATGTAATGCACGAGCGCCCACGACTGCGCGTTGAAGATGCCGCTGCGTTCGCTCTCGTTGTAGTCGGCGGAGGCGCGATCCACGGCGCAGAGGGCGGCGAGCGGCAGCAGCCTGTTTTGGCGCAGCAGCGCGAGATTGCCCGCGAGCGGCTTGCCGAGGCTGTTTTTGTTCGCCGCGATGTCGAACTCGAAGGTGCTGTAATACTGCGCCAGCCCTTCGTTGAGCCAATCGGGGAGGCGGCGCGCCTGACTGTCGAGCAGCAGGTGGACGGACTCGTGGAAGAGTTTGACGTAGAGACTATCGCGGTCGCGGTCGAGCGGCAGGGCGATGTAGTTGAGGTCGAGACCCGGTTGAAAATAGCTGACGAACCCGGTCGGCTTGCCCTGATAGTGTGGGCGAAATCGCTTGTAGGATTCGAAGTCTTTGAAGACCACCACGGTCGTCGGGACGGGGGAGCCGAGTCCCGAAGCGGGGAAGAGTTGCGAGAAGGCGTTGCGAAACTGCTCGAACCTGATCGCCACCTCACGCAGTTCGCTCTCCGTCGTGTCGCCCACGAGCAGGTAATGCGGCGAGCGCACGCCCGCCCACACGTCATCTTTCGCCGCCGTCACCGCCGCCGCCGCTGCGGGCGACGCGGCGAACAGCACACACAACACGCCGACGACGCGCCACACGGCGCGGCCGACGCTGCGTGCGGCCTCCGGTCTCAACAGGGTTGATTCTCGCAAAGTAAAAGTTTCCTGCGCGCACGGCCGGTTGAGAGAGCCTGCGCGCGCGTTCACACGGCCGCCGGGTCGCTGACGCGTTCGGCGGCGGTGGGCGGCGCAGTGGAGACGTGGCCGCCGTCCGGTCGCGGGTGCGCGCCCATGCCGACGGAGGCGGCCATGAAAGGCCGCTCGAAGAGACGGAAGAACAGCCACGCGAACAACACGGAGAGCGGCGTCATGATGACGAGCGCGACGGTGCGGATGTGAAACTGGGTGAAGCCGAACCAGTACCATTGCATCAGCACGAAGAGGTGCGTCAGGTAGAGCGAGTAGGATATTAAACCGAGACCCGCCAGCCCAGCCATGAGGCGTGAGACGCGCCGCGTCAATTCCCGCCGCCGCTGCTCGGCGCGCACCGCGCCGTTCACCAACACGAAGAAGCCCACGCCCCAAGCCGGGTGCATCACGAACCAGCCCGCATCGTGTACCCAGGTGAGGTGATCGACGTAGGGCAACGCCACCGCGAGTCCCATCGCCGCGAGCAGCGCGGCCGCGCCCGCCCACCACGCGTAACACCATGCGGGCAGCCGCACGACGCCCAACGCCGCCTCCACGCTGAGCGCGCCCAAAGCCCAGATGAACCAGTTGGTCGCCGCCGCTTCCGTGACGGGAATCGTGAGGCCGAAGAAGTAGCCGATGCCGCGCCCCAGGAGCAGCCAGCCGCCGCGCGCCGCCATGCACACCACGAGCGTGCGCGCCCAACCGTAGCGGATGCGCAGGAAGAGGAGGAGGAAATAGGCCAGGTAGAGTTGTTCTTCAATCGCCAGCGTCCAGAACGCGCCGTTGATGCTGTAGGTCGTACGCATGTCCACGTTGTGGAGCATCAGGAGGTGCAGCCCCAAGTCCCACAGGTAAAAGCCGGAGAGGTCGGGCGGCGTCTGGAGGGCGTGATAGCCGAGATAGAGGACGAGCGCGGCGAGGTAGGGCGGGTAGAGACGACGCACGCGCCGCTTCCAGAACGCGTAGAAGTTGATGAGCGGATGTTCGACCCCGGCGGCGCGGGCGCGCGCCCAGTGGAGATGTATGCAGAAGCCGGAGATGACGAAGAACAGGTAGATTCCGGCGTAGCCGAAATGCACGACCCACGCCGTGAGGGTCGGCAGCCACCACTGCCAGCCCGCAAAAGCGGTCTGCGGCGCGACCCCGAGCGCGTGATAGACGACCACCACGACCGCCGCCACGCCCCGCATCGCGTCGAGGCTCAGCACGCGCCCGATTCTGCGCCCTTCAGATTTGAACTCCGCCACGGAAGAAGTCAAAAAAGTATACCCACGGAAGTCCGAGTTGAGCGCGCCATTCTAGCACCTGGAGAAGTGTGGCCGCAGCGGCGCGGGTCGGCCGGGGGCTTCCCGCAAGCGGATTATCGTCTTGCGTTCGACCGTTGAATAGTGCATGATGGCGGGCAGTTAATCCTTCTCTTGTGTATTAACGGTGATACGCATTGAGCCGCGCGAGCGGCGAGGCGTTTCGGGTAATCCGGGAGAAGGTCGATCTCAACATCAGAAGCCGCTCCTTTGCCGAGCACCCGAACTAAGAGCTTTCGCCTACCTACCGTTACTCCTAAGCCACCTTCGATTCGACGCTTCTCCAAACAACTCCCACAGGGGAGAGGGATACATTTATGTCAATGAAACTTTACGTCGGCAACCTCGCTTTTCAAACTTCGAGCGAAGACTTGCAGCAGTTGTTTTCGCAGGCGGGCACGGTCGAGTCGGCTTCGGTGGTCGAAGACCGCGAGACGGGTCGCTCACGCGGCTTCGGCTTCGTCGAAATGTCCAGCAACGAAGAGGGGCAGAAGGCCATCGAGCAGTTCAACGGCAAGGAAGTCAACGGTCGCAGCTTGAACGTCAACGAAGCCAAACCGCGTGAAGATCGCGGCGGCGGCGGTGGCGGTCGTGGCGGCGGTGGCGGCGGTCGCGGCGGCTACGGCGGCGGCGGTGGTGGTCGTGGCGGCGGTGGCGGCTACGGCGGCGGCGGTGGCGGCAACCGCTACTAATGAAATGAGAGCGCGTGCTGCCCCGGCATTCTCGTGCAGCACGCGCTCGATAGCCGTTCGGCCGCGGTCTTTAAGGGACACGCGGCGTGCGTCCGGCGGGAACATTATCGCGTTCCCGCCGGACGCAATGCGGTTAAATTGCATCTAACTCGTTACAAGGAGAAAACATATTGGCTAAAGAAGACTTAGTTCCGGCGGAGGGCGTGGTGATCGACAAGTTGCCGAACGCGTTTTTCAAAGTGAAACTCGATGGCGGCGATCATCTGGTGCTGGCTCAAATCGGCGGTAAGATGCGGAAAAATCACATACGCATTCTGGCCGGCGACCGCGTGAGCGTCGAATTGTCGCCCTACGACCTGACCAGAGGCCGCATCACGTACAGGTATAAATAAGGACGCGGTTAGGTTTTTCCGCGCGGAAGTTCAACATTATGACCAGCAACGGGCAAATACCGCCTCCCTTCACCCTGTCTTTCATCGGCGACGGCGCGACAACTCAGTTGGAGTTGATGAATGTGACCGACCAGCCGCTCAAGTGCGTCGAGATTCTCACCGTCTTTCTGAAGGACGAAGACACCTCGGGCGCGCCTTCGCGGGCGCACATCAGGTTCGAGGCCGTCAAGCACATCCAGCCGCGTGAGAAAGCCGTCATGCCGCACAAAACGCTGATTGACGGGAAATTAGCCGACCCGAGCGACGACCAGTTGGAACGTCTCAAAATGGTCGCGGGCACAACCCGCCCCTACGTGCTGGATATTTCCTGGGAAGACCCGGAAGGGAAGACCCGCTTTCAAAGGATACCCGTCGGGCACTAGCCGACCAAACACAACCCCCCTCGCGGAGCCGCACAGTCGTCGCGGTTCCCACCCCGGAGCGTTTTCCGCCCGGCCGAAATTTTTGTTGATCCGTTTTCAGTCTGTATCTCGCGTTAGTAGATGGGACGTTAATTGGAGACCCGCTAACGAAATTTTAAGAGGATTTGACTGACGACGGAGATAACCCCCATGAGTGCGAATATTAGAATCATCAAACGAGCAGAGCGAAACACGCAGGCCAGGGCGGCGGAGAGCCGCGCGGGCGACAGCAAAAACGCGCGCCACGCGACCCGCGACATCGCCGGCCACGTGACCACCTGGATCAAGGAAGTGCAGCAGCGGCACACGCCCGACCCGCGCCGCGCCTTTGCGAACCTGTTCATAGACCCGGCGACTTCCACGCTGGATTAACGCGCGCAAAGCCCGCGCCCCCGTCCGCCACGCGCCGCTTTTCAACGGCGCACGACGACGACGCGCGGCGCGCAAATTTCAAGCCCCGCCAACGGCGCGCCGAGAGCGTCGCCGTTGGCGGGGCTTTCACGTGCGCCGGTCGTTGTGGTGGCGCGTCAGCGGGTCTTCAGCGGGTCTAGGGAGCCGGCGTCGGCGTGGGGGTCGGCCTCGGCGTGGGCGGCGGCGCGGGCATCTTCTCTTTCGTGAAGCGCGGAAGCATCTCGTCGCGCATGGCGAGGTGATAGACGGCGGCGGCCACCACGATGGCCGCGCTCCGCACGTCAGATTCGACGATGCGCTCGTAGGTGTCGAGGTTCGTGTGCCAGGTGTGCGAGCCGTATTCGATGGGGTCTTGGGTGAGGCCGATGCCGGGCAAGCCCGCCTCGTTGAAAGAGGTGCTGTCCGTGCCGCCCGTGCGGCGGCTCGCGGTCGCAATCGCGCCCACGACGCCCAAGTCCTCGAAGGGTGCGAGCGCGTGCCGGAGCGCCGTCGCCGCCTCCGGCGGGCCGAAGACGGTCGCGCCGCGAATGCGCCCCGTCCCCGAATCGATGTTGAAATAACCGTTGAACTTGAAATACTCCGGCTTTGGCCGCTCGAACGTGCCGAAATGTTCCTTGACGTAAGCCTTCGAGCCGAGCAAGCCCTGCTCCTCGCCGCTCCACAGCGCGACGCGGATCGTGCGGCGCGGTTTGAGGCCGAGCGTGTGGAGGATGCGCGCGGCTTCCAGCATGATGGTGCAGCCGACGGCGTTGTCGGTTGCGCCCGTCGCGGCGTGCCATGAGTCGAGGTGGCCGCCGAGCATCACCACTTCGTCGGCCTTGTCCGTGCCCCGTATCTCGCCGACGACGTTGTAAGACGTGCGCCCCTCCGGGTAATGGCGGTTGACGATGTTGAACTCCAACTCGACCGGAGTTTCGTCGGCCAGAATCCGGCTGATGCGCCCGTAGTCCTCGTTGCGCATGACGACCGTGGGCACGGTCTTCGACACGTCGAAGGTGCGATTATTGAAGGCGCGAATCTGTCCATGCTCACGCCCCGCATCATTGATGCGAACGAGCGCGCCGCTCGCGACGAGGAATTGATCGAGTTGCTCGCCCGTCTGCGCCGCGGTCAAAACGGCGTTCGAGCGCGGCGTTCCCGGCGCGGCGGCGGGCGAAGGCTGCGGCGTGGGCGAAGCCTGGGGCGTCGGCGTGGCGGCCGGGTTGTTCGGGTCGAACTGGTTGCGCACCTCCTGTTCTTCGCGCCGCTTGTTCTGCGGGTTGAAGGTGACGGGCACAATTTGATGTTTGCCGACGAGCACCATCTTGCCCTTGACTTGCTCCCGGTTCCGGTCGAAGAAGGCGTTCAACTGTTCTTTCGTCGGGCGTTCGGGCAAGACGAGTTGGTAGGCGCGCCCCGTGACCGCGCCGTTCGTTCCCGGCGTCCACGCGAGCGCCTCGCAGACGAGCGCGTCCTTGACGGGCGAGACGATGTGCGCCGAGAGGCGTTCGTTCAGCCAGCCGGGGTGGCCGAAGTCCCACGGTTCGAGATGCGCGTTCTGAAACCCCCACGCGTTCATCTGCTGCACCGTCCAGTCGGCGGCGGCCTTGAAGTTGGGCGAGCCGGTCAGGCGCGGCCCGTAGAGGTCGGACAGGACGTGCAGCGTGCGCATGGCCTGCGAACGCTCCGTGCCCTCTCTGCGAATCCTCCAGTAGACTTCCGGGTCGATGCGCTCGGTCGCAGCAGCGGCGGCGGCCGTCGTGGGCGTCTGCGCGAAGGCGGCGGCAAACGGGCTGAAGGACAGGGACGCGAACAGGAGAAGTGCGGCGATCTTTCTCACGATCAGGTGGCTCCTAAGCAAAATTGATTTGTGGGACGTGTTCCTTATAACACATCCGCCCGACCGATGGGCGACCGCCCGCCAACTTCCCGGCCGTTTGCCGCCGAACGTCCGTCGCGCTCCACGTCTCGCCGTTTTATTGACGCCTCACGGGGTTTAAACTAATCTTTGGCGTCGCGCCTTTCGACGGAGTTGCAGCCCCTCAGGTGTCCCGGCTCTTTCGGTGCGAGCAACCGCGCACAGGTCGTCTATGAACTCAGCCGCCCCTTTCCCGCCGACGTTTCTGCGCCACGGGAATGGGGCTTTTTTTTCGTCAAGCCGCCGGACGCGCCGTGCGCGGCAGTTATTGAAAGGAACTCGATGAAACGATTTCTCTGTCTCGTTGTTTTCGCCGTCATCGTCGTCGGCGCGGGTCGGGCGTCGGCGCAGGTGACTGGCGATCAAGGCAGGTAAACTTGTCGTGCCTGAGACGGGATGAAATAACTGTATCGCTTCCTTCACAACTTCCGGCGCAGGCCGTGGCATCAGAGTAGCTATGAACTACATTTCGTCAAAAATTTTGCCTCATATAGTTATCGCGATTCTTTGTTTATCCGCCTTAGTCTCCGCCCAGGAATCTCCCACGGTTAAGGTTTTTCCTCCGGCGAACGGAAAAATACGTCTGGAAAATCCTCTCGGCGACATCGACATCACTGTCTGGCAGGAGAGCTATATAGAAGTTTCAAGTTCCGCTCCACCCACGGATATTAAAATATCCCCTCTAAAAATAGAGCGCGCGGAAAACGGCTTATACATCAAGGTGGCCGCTGCTCAGTCCGCGGCTCGCTACCCGTTCGCACTGAAATTGAGAGTCCCGATCAATAGCAAGTTACAGGTCTCAACCGATCAGGGAATAATCAATATAAACGGGCTGCCCGCGTCTCTCTCCGCACGCAGCGCATCCGGAGACATAAACTTTAATTTGCCGGTCAATCCGAATGTTTCCCTCACGGCTCATTCCCTGAACGGCTCTGTTTTTTCACCCGAAAACAAAGAAATCAAAACGAAGTATCAAGCTGTTCAGGGCACCGGCTTCGCGCAGGCCGGTCTCTATTCCGAGACGGGTATCATTCGCCTCTCCTCCGTCCGAACTGCGGCCGACGCGGCAACCCGGCCGGAAAATATAACTATGAAAAGCGAGGCGCAGCCGCCCGCCGCCGCTGCCCTCCCGCCGATTTTAAAAGACGCAACTTCCACCGACCCGCGCGCAAACGCGTCCACCAACCGGCCGCCCGTAGACGCCCCGCTCGAAGTGGACGAAGACGACGTTGTCAAAGTTGAGACCGACCTCGTGACGCTCAATGCCAGCGTCGTCGAACGCTCCACCGGGCGGGTCATCAAAGGATTGACGCAGAAGGATTTTAGAATCGAAGAAGACGGGGTCGAACAAAAGATAGAGCACTTTGAAACCGTCAACGCGCCCTTCGATCTGCTCCTGCTCATAGATTTATCCGGCTCGACGGCCAAAGTCACGGATATTATTCGCGCCGCGACCACGCGCTTCGTCTCCGCCACGCGCCCGCAAGACCGGATCGCAATCGTGGCATTCTCCGGCTCGGCCACGGTCGTCTCGCCCTTTACTTCTGATAAATCCGCCCTCGCCACGGCGATCAATTCCATGCAATCGCCCAAGGGAGATACCAAGCTTTATGACGGCATAAATTACGCTTTTGACTATATCGAGAGAGAATCGGCGAGCGCGCGTCGTAAAGCCATCATCGTCATGAGCGACGGACTCGACAGCAATTTACCCAACGTCACCGGGTCGGGTTCGATCCTGTCTTACAAAACCATCTATCGCCGCGCCCAGGAATTCGACGGCATGATTTATTCCATCTGGACGAACACGGAATACGAAGCCTTAAGTCCGCTCGATATTCAACCCGAAACTTTCGATTTAGCTTACGACCAGCTATACGATCTTTCCGAAGCCGGAAGCGGACTATTCTATGAAGTGGAAAAGTTGGACGACCTGGCCGGTATTTATGAAAAGGTCATCAGCGATCTGGGCACGGTCTACAGCGTCTCCTTCAACCCCACCAATAAAGGCAGAGATGGGCGGCTGCGGCGCGTTCGTCTTCACCTTCCAAACAAACCCGGCGCGGTCGCACGCACCAAACAAAGCTATACCAGATAGAGCCGGTTTCCCGGAGGCCGCCTGAGAAGTTCGAGCGGCCGCGAAACGATGCGGCGCAAGCCAGGAGCAGGAACCACGCGCCGCCGAGATTCCGGATGCATGACGGCGCGCCGGTCATCCTCCCGATGTTTCAGTAGAAGCGCGTCGGGCGCGGATTCCCTCCAAGCAAAAACTCTAGATTATTGATGACGGCGCGTTGTATATTGCGACGGGCAAGCTCATTGCGGTATGTACACGTCTTTCCGGGTTGCTCTTTCCTCCCATGCTAGCCCATTTCGCGTCCGGCATCTGCTGGCGAATCTTCACTGCTTTGTGACAGCCCGCCGGGAGGTTCCCGTCAGCCCCGGCGGTCTTGAAAAATATTGCCTCGCCGAATACGGAAGATTATGAGCATTGAACGTTTTGTTTCATATATGAAACAATGTATTGCACGTGGCGGAGATTTGTAGTATATAACGGAGCGTCGGGCGGCGGTTGCGAAAGAAGCGCAACTGGCACGACGCGCTTTCCGGGATAATTTCAGTGAGCGGGCGAACGGGTTCCGACTTACCATGAAGCTGATCAGGCAAACAATTCTCGTTTATCGGGAGGGGCGTTCCGATAAGATTTACGAAGTCGATCTCTGCGAGGTCAGCCCGTCCGCTTATGTGGTCAACTTTCGTTATGGTCGGCGCGGCGCAAGCCTGAAAGAGGGCGTGAAAACCGTCTCGCCCGTGCCGCGCAGGGAAGCCGATGAAATATTCCAGGATTTAGTTTACGCAAAGACCAGGAAGGGTTATCGAGAACTCGCCGCACCCGCTCCCGAATTCGTCTCTGCCCATCGAACTGTGACCCGCCTGGCAAACCCGGCCGCACGCGCGCAAGCGGTCTTGACTCGTTTGCGCGCAGGAGGTGCAAAGAGCGCAACCGGCGATTGGCCTCTGGAGCGCGCGATCTGGCGCGCAGGTGAATTGGAATTGCGGGCGGCCGCGCCGCTCTTGCTCGATCTCGTCGGCAGCGGCAGCGCGCTGCGCGACTACTGTATCGCCTGGGCTTTAGGCCGGTGCGGCGACGGGGCGGCCATCTCCACCCTCGGCCGACTCTACACCGATACCGCGACCCCTGACTTCGTCCGTCGTATCGCGGGCGAGGCGCTCTTGAAATTGAGCGACGAAAAGACCCGCTCGGAGTTCAAGTCGTCCGCGCTGGCGAGCCTTCCGCGCGAATTGCGCGGGCTGGCGGAAACAGGCACGACGGACGCCTTCACCATCGCCCTCCTGACCTACCTGAACGCCGCCGATAATGAACGCTACTCCGTACTGGATACGCTCTACCTGATCGATAGCCCGCACGTGCGCCCCGCGCTCCGCCACCTCCTGCGCACGGCTCCGCTCAGACCGAACTACTTCAAGCGCATTCGCCACATCTTCAAAGCCGCGGAGTATCGTCACGACTCCGAAATCTATGGCCTCATCGCCTATCGCTTTGAAAAGGAGCGGGCTATGTTCGGTCGCACTTATCAATCTCTGGCGGACGAGAGCGGCTATTCTTACGTCTCTGTGGCGAACGGAACATATCTCTCGAAAGGTAGTCAAGAGATCAAAAAGGACGACGCGACCATCGCCTACGGGAGCCGCACCCGCACCTACCTGCGGCGGCGCGCCTGGCGGACGCTCCGCCGTTTGGGCGAAGCGGGCGACGTTGAATACGTGCGCCTGGCCGTGGGCGTCCTGTTGCCTTTTTCAGACGCCGACGCGCAGCCGGTGCGCGAGGGCGACGTGTACGAGTGGAAGACGAATCAGAGACGCCAGGTGCGCTGGGATGCTTTCGCTCCCTACTGGGCGTTCAACCACATTCTCTACGCCAACAGCCCGCGTTACTTTCATAAAGAGCACACGGTGGCCTGGCGTTGTCGCGCTTCCTACCGGCCGGGCGACGCCGCGCCGGAGGCGCGCGAAGAGGCGTTCCCGGAGTTGTGGGAGCGGATGCCGGTCGGCTTGCTGCACCTCATCGCCGAGAGCAACTGTCACCCCGTCCAGCAGTTCGCCGTCAAGGCCATGCGGGCTTGCGAGCAATTCTGCGCCGAACTCGACCGCGAAGCTCTGCTGATGATCCTCGGCCGACCTTATGAAGAGACGGCTCGATTCGGCTTTGAATTATTGAAAGCGCGACTGCGCCCGGAAGACCCTGACCACGCGCTCCTGCTCGCCGCCGCCAACTCGATCGCGCCCGACGTGCGTGCCGGGGCGCATCGCTGGATCGACGAGCGGCGTGAACGCTTCCTCGACGACAGCGACTTCATGGCCGCGCTGACGACCAGCCCGCACCCGGACACGCGCGAGTTCGCACGGCGGCTGCTCACCTCGGCGGCCATCCCCGACGCGACGGCGCGGACGCTCATCGGACGCCTCATCGCACATCTGACCGGCCTGACCGCGGAGCAGGGCGTGGAGGCGGGCGACATCGCCGGGACGTTATTGAAGAGTTTCAGTCGGCATCTGCGCACGCTCGGGGTCAACGTCATTCTCGACTTGCTGGCGCATCCGTTGATGGAAGTGCAGGAACTCGGCGGCAACATCCTGTTGCTGCATGAGACGCGGCTTGGTGATTTGCCCGAAGAGATCATCATCAGCTTGATCAATTCGCCCTACGAAACGGTGCGCGGTATCGGCGTCAGATTGCTCGGCGAACTCTCCGACGAGGCGTTGCTCCGCCGCGAGCGCGTGCTCGTCGCGCTCTCCGAGCACGCGCTGGCCGACCTGCGAAACGCGAGCCGCCCCATCATCCGCCGTTTGAGCCACAGCCCAAACGACCCGGGCTTCGCGCGGCGGCTCGCGCAAAGGCTGATCGCCACGCTCCTCAAACCGGAGGCTCACGAGGGAGTGCAGCGAAGCGTCGTCCGGTTGTTGCTGGATGAGATGGGCGCGGGCTGGATCGATGACATCGACAGGGAACTCGCGCTTCAATTAGCTCATGCGCCGTCCGCAGAGGTTCAGCCGTTGGGCGGGCGTGTGATCGAGACGAAGGCGCGGGCGGCGGCCGCGTGGGCGGCATCATTCGACACGGACGAGATCGCCGCGCTGGCCGACAGTGAAACGCGCGCGGTGCGGCAGGCGGCGCAGACGCTTTTCACTTTGGTCATAGACCGCTACCAACAAGCCGCCAATCCCGCCGGGCACACGGATGAGATGGCGCGGGCGGTGCGTTTGCTCGACGCGAAGTGGGATGATGCGCGCGCCTTCTTCTTCGAGACGTTCCGCACACGCTTCGGCGAGGGGGACTTCACGCCCGGCATCCTCGTGAGCGTCTGCGATAGCGTGCGCGCGGACACGCAGCAGTTCGGGCGCGAGTTGGTCACGAAGTATTTCAGAGAGGAATCGGGGCAGGAGTACATGCTCAAACTGAGCGAGCATCCTTCCACGGAACTGCAAATCTTCGTCACCAATTATCTGGAACGTTACTGCGCCGACAGCCCGGAGCGGCTGCGCGAGTTGTCACACTATTTCACGACCGTGCTTTCGCGTGTGAATCAGTCGCGCGTGGCGAAGGCGCGCGTGCTTGAGTTCCTGACCGTCGAAGCGCAGAAGAGTGAAGCGGCGGCTCGCATCGTCGCCGGTATCCTCATCCGCCAGTCGGCGACGATCGCCGTCGGGCAGAAGGCGGCGGCGATTGAAGCTCTGCTCGCCATCGGCCGCGCCTACCCGGAGATAGCGCTGCCCCTCCAGGTCAAACCTGCGGAGGTGCGCCGTGCAGTTTGATTACACCTACAAAGGAAGCTCCGCCGTGGCGAGCACGGCCGACAGCACGCGGATGTCTTTCGCGCCGGACGTGACGCGCGAGCCGACCTTCTTCACCGGACAGTTGGGACGGAAGTTGGAATTTCGTGAAGCGATCAGCGCGCTGCACGACGTAGTGGTCTCAGACCTCCGGTTCAAGCCGAAAGACAAGTCGGCATACAAAGAGTGGGCGGCGCGGCAGGAGGAGATCGACTGGCAACAGGTCGCCATAGAACACGCCGCGGTGGCGGGGAAGATCAAGGAGTTGCAAGACGAGTTGAGCGAACTCCAGAAGCGCAGTTCGCTCCGCACGGGCGCGTTCTACAAAGCGAGGCGGGAGTATTTCAGCTATCTCTACCAGAAGGAGAAAGATTTCTGGTTCGTGCTCGACCCCGTGATCACCGTCCACCCCGACGAACTATTTTTCGAGTGCTTCAGTCAGGACGAAGCGAGTTACGGGCGGTTGGGCGCGAGCTACGAGGTCTTCGAACGGGTCGGAGAATTTGCCTGCGGCACGACGAACATAGATTATTCCGCGGCTCTCTACGACGAGTTTCAGAAGATTCGCACCTACAAGGACACGAGGTTCGAGATCGACCCGACGGGCTTCGACATGCAGACCACGGGCGAGGCGGATTACAAGGAGGTGAAGATCGATCTGCCCGATAGTTGGGTGCGCGGCTTCCTGCAAGTCAGTTCGGCGATGTCGCTGCCGAGCGTCGCGTTCGAGTTGCACCCGATGGACGTTCACAATCTCTGCTTCGTGCTGCGTCGCCGCCGCGAACAGAAGGGGCCGCGCGCCATGCGTTATCACCTGACGCCGGGCGAGGCAGTAAAAATCGTCTTCGAGCCGTGGGAACTCGAAGTTAATTGCCCGCGCTCGATCTACGAGGGGGCGGAGCGCGACGTGATCCGCGTGTGGGGACGCCGCCGCCTCCACATTCTCGAACGCCTGATTCCCGTCGCGCGCAAGTTCACCGTGCATCTGCTGGGCACGGGGCTGCCTTCCTTCTACATCGCCGACCTGGGCGATATGTCGTTCACGTTGGGTTTATCGGGATGGACGGCGAATGACTGGTCGCAGGCGGGCAATTTCGATCTCATGGCGCCGCGCGCGGAGGTGGACGATTTCACCAAGCGACGCGTTTTCGACGCGTTGAAGGAGAGTTGGTACGAAACGCCCGACCGGCTGGCGGCGCGCCTCGGTCTCGGCCGCGCGGCCGTGCTCGGCGCGCTGGGAGCGTACACGCAGGCCGGGCGCGCGATCTTCGACTTGAATAAAGGCGTCTACCGCGCGCGCGAGTTGAGCCGCGAGCCGCTCGCCATGGATCAGCTGCGCTTCGCCAACCCGCGCGAAGAGAGCGCGACGCGGTTTCTCCTGCAACGCGCCGTCGAGACGACTACGAGAGAGACGGACACAGCCGGGCTGACGACTTGGCGCGGAGCGGTGAAGGATCAGGATAAAACGTTTCAACCGTCTCTGACGGTGGATCGGGATCAGCGTATGGTGCGCGCCGAGTGTACCTGCAACTGGCACCGGCAGCACAAGCTCTTTCAGGGGCCGTGCGAGCACATCCTGGCGTTGCGGATGCAATCCGCGCGTCGTCGGAATTGACAACACCCGGTTTGATTGCCAGGCGTAACGGCCAGAGCGTGACGAGCCTTGCAACCCGGACGGCGGATCGCCGTCCATGCGTAAAGCTGTGGGCATGCATCACTGGCCCGCTCTTGACTGTACGGTGCCGGGTCACCTAGCGCTTTAGCGGTTTGTCTCTCGCGGAGACAATGAGCGCTAGGTGACCCGCACCGTTCGAGTTGAGCGATCCAGTCCTCAGGCGTTTTCGAAGGGGACGAGTCGCGCTCTGGCCGTTTCGCGTGGCAATCAAACCGCACTCCCGGTCGCGTCCGGCGCGGCCTCCATCTTTTATGTCCACCGACCGACCGAAAACACGCGAAGAGTTGTACGAGCGCATCCGCCAGACTTCGAAGGCCGCGTTCGTTCTCGAAGACATGATCCGGCTCGGCTTCTGGCCGGAGCGGGGCGTGATGCCGCAAGACCCGGCGGAAGAAATTCACCGCCGCGGCGAACTCCAACGCGAACTCGGCCAGTTGCGCGCGGAGAACCGGCGCCTCTCCAACGAGGCGGCGTTGCTCAAAGAGATGCGGAAACGCCGCCTGGCCGAATCGCGCCGCAAGCGGCAAGAGACGAAAGAGCGGCGCGAGCGCGAACGGCAGGCACGCGCGGCCGCGTGGCGAACGCGCCAAGAGAGGGAAATAGTATTCCTCGGAACAGAGGTTTCCGGCGGACTGAACTACGAGGAATGCGATGCGGCGCGCTTGCAGGCTTACGGGCTTCCCCTCCTGCGCAACGCCGCCGAGATCGCGGACGCGGTCGGGATCAAGGTCAACGAGTTGCGCTTCCTCTCCTTCGACCGCAAGACTTCGACCGTCTCTCATTACGTGCGTTTTCAGGTTCCGAAAAAGAGCGGCGGCGTGCGCCTCATCTCCGCGCCGATGCCGCGTCTGAAAGCGGTGCAACACTGGATTCTGCGCCACATCCTGGAAAAGGTTGCGCTCCACGAATGCGCGCACGGCTTTCGCGCCGGGCGTTCCATCGTCACGAACGCCCGCCCGCACGTCGGGGCGGAGACGGTCGTCAATCTCGACCTACAGGATTTCTTCCCCACCATTACTTACCGGCGGGTGAAAGGACTCTATCGCTCCTTCGGCTACTCGGAAGCGGCGGCCACCATCCTCGGCCTCTTATGCACGGAACCGGCGACCGAAGAAGTCGAATTGGACGGGCGGAAATATTTCGTCGCCACGGGCGCGCGCCATCTGCCGCAAGGCGCGCCGACCAGCCCCGCCGTCACCAACGCCTTGTGCCGTCGCCTGGATCGACGCCTGCTCAAACTGGCCGGCGAACTCGGCTTCACCTACACGCGCTACGCCGACGACCTGACGTTTTCCGCCTCGGGCGAAAACCTGCGCCATCTCAGCGGCGTGCTCGCAGGAGTGAAGTCGATCGTCGAGCATGAAGGCTTCGCGGTGCATCCGGAGAAGACGAGAGTGCTGCGTCGTTCCCGGCAGCAGGAGGTGACCGGCATCGTCGTCAACAGCAGAGCGAACGTCTCCCGGCAGGAGTTGCGGCGTTTCCGCGCCACGCTCTATCAAATCGAAAAAGACGGCCCCGCAGGAAAAAGCTGGGGACACTCTCAAGACGTGATCGCTTCGATTCAGGGTTTCGCGAATTTCGTCTACATGGTGAATCCGGAGAAGGGCGCGGAACTACAACAGCGCGTGCGCGCGATCGTCGAGAAGTACGACTGGCAACCGGCGAAATTCACTCCCCGCCCCGCCGCCCGACCTTCAAACAGACAAGGACAGTCCACTCCGCCCTCAGCCGGGAACGACGCCGGTCAAACCCCTGCGCCCCCGACGAAAAAATGGTGGAAGCTCTGGTGAAACCGCTCGCTCCGGGCAATTCCCGTCTACGGGGAGGTTGATTCACGCGTGGTCGAAAATGGCACGGCATGCGTCGGTGCGGTGATCTTGGCGGCGGGGTCATCCTCGCGCATGGGCAGCCCGAAGCAGGCTCTTCGATACCAGGGCGAGAGCCTGCTCCGGCGCGCCGCCCTCGCCGCACTGAGCGCGGGGTGCAGCCCCGTCGTCGTCGTCACGGGCGCAAACGCCGAGTTGTCGAGACGAGAGTTGAACGGGCTTACCGTGCGGGAGGTGTCGAATCCGCTTTGGGCGACCGGGATGGCGTCGTCGATCCGTGCGGGCGTCGAAGGTCTGGTCGTTGCGAACCCGAACGCCGCCGCCGCTGTCCTTATGTTATGCGACCAGCCCCACGTCACGGCCAGAATCATCTCCGCTCTCGTCGCGGCGCACCGCGCCACCCGAAGCCCCGTCGTCGCCTCCACCTACGGCGGGAGCTTCGGCGTCCCGGCCTTATTCGGCAAAACGCTCTTCCCCGAGCTAACGCGATTCGAGGGCGGCTCATCAGGCGCAAAGGACATCATCAAGAGATACGCTTCCGAAGCCCACTTCCTACCCTTCCGGCGCGGCGAAGTGGACGTGGACACTCCGGATGATTTCGCACGACTGAAGGCGGAGGATATCGAACAGGAATAGTCCCCGGCGAGTACAATTATGAAAGCAACGACGCGATGTGTCACTCTCATGATTTAGTTTTTTGCAGCGATCAGGGAACACCACATTCGAGACTTCACGCGCTGGAAAGATCATGACTCCTATCAGAGATTATTTGATAGATTGCTTCGTGATTTGAAAGCCGAAGATAAGCAGGCCGCCGAAGGGGGAAGCTGAGACTTCAAATGCGAGTAAGAACAAGCGCGGTCAGAAGTGGGTCTATAATTCACACTCTTCTTTATCGGTAATTCTCATGAGACCTGAACAGAGCGGGAACATCTTTGCGTTGGCGGAAGAGTTCGGCATCCCCTTATCACCAGGGGAGCAACAGCCGTTTGAGGACTCGGCCTATTTATCATTCAAGAGCCGATATATGGAATGGGCGAAGCTAAGAGACAGCGCGCTAGCCCGGTATCTGGTAAATAATCCTAATAGATTTAGAGTTCATATTCCGTACAATGAGCGAGTCTTACGTCTCGCATCGCAAGTTGTTTGGTTCTATGACGAACTAATCATTCGAGACCCCGTGGCTGTGCAGCTAGCCTCATCTTCAAATAAGCTAGAGGAGCAAAAAATTAAACTCCGCAACCTACTGCAAGGTCTTTCTGTCTTCCGAAGTTCGATAGAGCAAGGGTACCTTTTGTTCAATTCGTCACTTTTCAACCTCCAAAATGACGAGCCAACAGAGGCAGCAAAATTATTACAGAACAATCCCGCAATCCAAGGCGCTTTAAAAAGGGCTACTTACTTCGGATATACAGAACGGCCAGATAGCAACGGGAATCCTGTGGGACTTTTTCAAATGGATTTAGATAGTGGAACCGTATTTGGTTTCAATAACTTGGTTGTGTCTGGTCAATCACCAAATATCAGGGTTGGTGAAAAACTGCCACCGATAGAGCCTCAAAGACTTGCAGAAATATTAAAAGATGATCCTTTCAAAATGTCGCAGCTCCTTTACCCGAATGAAATTCAACGATCAATCATTTCACTTGAACACGCTCGCCAAATAGGTGCGGCGGCTCTTTTCGATAGAGAGGCAGACAGCTTGATACTATCTCACGCGGCATCGGTTTCTAATATTAATAAACAGAACTTAAGTGTCGCAGTCTTGAACTTGACACTCCCGTATTTACGAGGGGTTGTGCCTGAACGCCTTCAGGATTTGCGAGAAGAAAGTCCTACCGCCTTCGAGGATTTCCGAGGAAGATTATCCGAAATAGTGTCTCAGGCCATGAATGAAGGGGTAGACGCGCCTGAAGAACTCAAAGCAAAAATTGATCGGGAAGTTTTACCGCAAATACGAAGCTTGGAGTCAGAGGCCAGCGCGGCGGCGAAGAAAAACAAAATTCTTTCACTCGGATCGGCAGTCGCAACGGCAACGGGGATACTTGCTGGTACTTACTTCGGTGTCATACCCGCTATCCTGCTAGGAATGGGCGCGACCGGCTCTGCCGCAATTATTAAGTCGCTTTCTGAGTACAGCGAAGCGCAAGAAAAAAACAAAGCGCATCCGTTTTACGAAAAAGGTTCTTAATGCCCCGCCGCTTGCGGCGGGGATGGATGAACCATCTTGCGCGGGGGTTCGATGCCCGCGCGCAAGATAGCTGAGATTGATAGAATGTGCGCATGGTCTTTAGGAGAACCGCGCACGCCGC